>JADQBA010000062.1 GCA_016903675.1 Stigonema ocellatum SAG 48.90 = DSM 106950
TGAGGTATGGGATTGTCCGTTCTTAGGATGTGCGATACGCTTTGCGTCAAGCCAGAGGCTTATCGCCCCATTAAATTTGGCGTTACTAGAAAATTAAACTCTGATTGCGAAGGTGATAGCAGAACTGTCCAGAGAGCAAATTAACCACGCGATAGCGAAGCGCTGCCGCCGGCTGTTCGCGTTTAAAAAAATGCAACTGGAATTTTGCGATATTTTGGCACTTGATGAAAATAAACAACTGGTAATTATAGAGCTTAAAAATGATGAGGATAGGTATATTATCCAGCAACTCACAAGGTATTATGACAATTTGGTAGATGAAAGACCATTTGCACAACAAATCAAATACAACGAGCCAGTTCGGCTAATAGCGATCGCACCCTCATTAAGTCTTTCGCCTGAGTGCGACAAAGGAACCATTTATAAGATAGCAAGAATATTAAATAAGCGATGGCATTCACCAAAACTACGATTCGATGTAGAATAATGTACGACCTGTTCGTTACTTCTTAAAAATCTCAACCAGTTCCTAAATTCTTAAAAACCATCGCCATGACCACTATCATCACCATAACCACCATCATCCGAAGTTGAAGTTTTACGTGGAATACTATAATAATTTCTGTATTCGTGCGAACAATGGCAGCATCGATAAATATCTACACCTTCTCCCTCTTCAGACTCTGTTGGCTCTTTGAGAGTTTCACTTACCTTTTTGACTGTTACTTCATTGCATTTACTACACAAGCTAAAACTAGTTAAACAACTAATATAAGCCCTTAAATTAATATGCGAGCGCTTTAAAATAGAATAACAATTAGGACAATGCCATCCTTCAAAGCTAGTACTACCAATTCTACAAGCAGTATTCTCAGCAGGGTTAAGCTAAAGTGGACGAATTGGGGTTTGAAGTCGAGTAGTGCTTGGTAAACCTCTTGGATACGAACAGCCCACCGTTGTTTTAAGTCGAACTGTTCTCGCTTTTTAGCTCGTTGTAGTCCTGCGTCAATTTCTCGGACTTCTTCGTCTAGTCGTAGCCGAGAGGTAGTTGTTGGATTTGCTGCTAGAATCAGGATTGTTTTGGCAGGAGTGTTGGTATTCACTGCATCAGTTGATGAGTAGTCATTGAAAGTACCACCTGACTGGGTTCCCCCAGTACCAGCGAAACCACCACCGAATTTGGCACCCTTTAAGTTGTAAGTGGAGCGTGCAAAAACTTTCACCTTGTTGCCAATCTTAACACTCTGATGATTTACGACGATAATCGTGCTAAGGCACAGGGGAAAATTACAGCCTTGCTCGAAGACTTGGTTTAGGGCGCTATCAAAATCACAAAACCGAATATTTGTGGGAAATAACAGTTGATGAACAATGGTCATGCAAAATGATAGACCAGTTATCTTTTATTGTGCTTGGGGGTGGCGATCGCTACTTATAAAGAAAATCTCGCCACGATTCCGAATGCCCAGAGGATCTAATCACCAACCATCCATACGTCCCATAGTACTTATTCCTAGCCCGACCATTCGCTATAGCATCATCAATCAACGCCATTTCCTCAGCACTAGGCTCATCAATGCCTTTAGCTGGCTCAACTTCTGTATCACGCACCTGGGGTTTTATCGTCAAGTTCCAGCCCTCGGACAAGCTTCTGCGGAAAAATCCTTCTTTGCTCTGCTTAATCTTGCCAGCCACGTCCTGGGTAATCGTGTAAGCAATCGCCTCAGAAAACTTGTCACTATACTTCACCCACAACCGCTCAGCCGTAGAAAGCCCCAGGTCAATCCCGGCATTCTGGAGCGCAATAAACACCAATTCCGGAATGCCAGAACAAACAGCCGATGGAATTACAGACCCAACTGAGTTGAATTTGGGTTTTGGCTTTTCTTCTAGGAATGATGGAATACGATTCATTTGGTTATAGAGCAAGTCCACTGCTTCTTTAATAATCCCTTGGCGCGGTCTAGATGTTGCTTCATGGATTGATTCAATCTTGCTCCCAGTCAAAGCGTCAAGCTCAGGTGCTACATACACTCTGGGTAGTCCCTGACCCACATATTTCCAAGGCGATTTGGGGGTATCCGTCGCGGGGACTCTAACATCAAGTTGTTGTTGTTCTTCTAACTCTTTTAAAGAAACAACAACAGTATTCTTGTTTGAGTCCGCGAGACGGACTACCTCCAAGTTGCTGGTTAATTGCGGTTCAGTTTCAGAGTAGTCCGTAGTAAGGACTACCTCATGGTCGCTGGTTAGTTGCTGCCCATCTTCTACTGAGTCATTATTATGTGATGATGGAAACTCTATTATTTTCCTTGTACGGATGTCTTTAATACGGACTACTGGTTCAGGCAACCATTCTTCTACTCGTTTGAAGGAATACTCAGTGCTGGTTCCTGGTCGTTCATTTTTCTCTAGGATATTCTGTTCGACTGCAATGGACAAGCCCTTAAGGATGGTTTTTCTGTCGCACCCAGTACGCTCAGCAACACTGTCAGCGGACTCAGTAAATGTGTTGCCTGAAATGGTGCGATACAACACTTGGCTGAGGCTGAATGACTCTACTAGTGTTGGTCTTGCCTCTATCGTTTTACAAAATCGGAACAGTGCCGCGTCTTTCTGTTCTGGAGGTAAACTTTGTATCCACTCAAAGGAGACTTGTTGGGAGTTCGCAAAACCCTGTTCTATGCAAGGGAATGAGAAATCTGATATAATTTGAGTCATGAAATTTTCAAATATTTTTGTTTAAAACCCCCTACTGGTAAGCCTGAGAAACTGACAGTAGGGCTTTTTCGTCTCTGCTGAACTTGATTTGTGCGTGTCTGTTAGATGTATGCAATTGAATCGCAATTGCAAGATCGCACTCTGGTACAGAGGGCTGAAATAAGGGAAAAGCCTATCTCGTAGGGAACTGTACGAGTCGTGGCTTCCCCTCAAGTTTCAGTTTTGGTGATACACCCCGTTGTTGTGATCCTTCAACTAGAAGGCAAGCGATGTCTACGACGGGCTAAGCCTACGCACTTGGCAATGGACAACAATGTTATCCGGTTCAAGTATGAATGAGTAAACATACACACCACACTTGGTGTAACCTTTGGGCGATGCGCTTGAGGAATGTGCATTTTAAGGTTACCACGGTAACCGCTGGTTTACAATAGATGGATGTTAAATGACAAACCCGCCTTACCTTGACGGTGGAGGCGGGCTTTCTTTTGCCAGTCTAAGAATGGAGTCAAGTTTTTGCCTCAGGAAGCGATTCTCGTCCCTGAGGCGATAAATTCCCCCGAACTGGCTTGCTTGAGTGCTGCAAATTCTTCTTCAAGTCTTTGTAAGCGATCTTTGATATTACTATCGTTTTCAATCGCAATCTCTCCACCTACGAATTGCAACACTAGTGCCATTAAAGTTTGTGATTCTGTCTTGCCAAGCTGTCTTGCCTTTTCATTAAACGCGTCTTTCAATGACTGTGTGACACGCACAGCCAAGCGTTTATCTGCTTTTTCTTCTGTGTTCATGCATGTATCATTCCTAAATTCAATTTGTTTCCCACGGTGGTAAACACGAGCATAACACTGTCAAGACCAAATATTCATCTTTTCGGTTACCAAAAGTTGACATTTGGTTACCATAAGATGACCATAGATATAACATCAGAAGTGATGAAATTGCGGCACTGATGCAGGTGTGTATGGAAGATGCTGCGCTGCTGGGGGCTAGAGATGCAGCACTTATAGCAATCTTGCGCGGTGCTGGGTTAAGGCGGGCTGAGACAGTTAATTTGGATTTGAGAGATTTTACTGCAAGCAGTGGGGGGCTAGAGGTGCGTTGTGGGAAGTTAGGGAAAGACAGGATGCTTGAGATGCGTTAAAAATTATACAAAATTAGTACGTAAATGTTGAATTCTCCCACCACCATTACTAACTCCGAACTCATCGACCTCTGGTTGCACGGCAAGAGCAAGAACACGGTTGATGGGTATCGTCGCTATGCGGAACGCTTCTTGAGTCGTATCGAAGCTAAACCATTAAGTGATGTCACTCTCATGGATATCCAAATGTGGGTGATGACCAAATCATGTTCAAATAACTCCAAGCGTGTGGCGGTGGGCGCGATTAAAAGCCTGTTCTCCTTCGCCAAAGAGTTGGGGGTAATATCCTCTAACTTGGGAATACTAGTTAAGTCCCCTAAAGCGAAGAACAGATTGGCAGAAAGAATTTTAACTGAACAGGAAGTGCAGCAGGTGATAAATTGCACTACCACAGAACGCGATCGCACAATCATCCGCTTACTCTACTTTGCTGGGTTGCTATGAAGGTGCGATCGCCACTTGGACGGTACAAAAAACTTACCTCGAACTCAGGTTGTCCAAAGTCCAAAAATAAGTTTTAACTAGAATAGTCTGCTTAAATTCAATTTATCAACTCATGTCTGACTCTCCAGATCAAACAGCAATTACAGAACTGACTAAGCACACCTTGTTTGAACTAGTACGAACCTATCAAGCATTTTCTACGTACACGGAAGTCTTTGTTGGGCAATTCGACCTGACCCCCGCACAATTTGATGTGATTGCAACGCTCGGTCAGACATCAGGAATGAATACTGGAGAAATTGGGGAGAGAACTCTAATTACCAAAGGTACGCTAACTGGAGTGATTGATCGCCTGGAAAAGAAAGGCTTAGTGCAGCGAGAAGTACCAAAGCAAGATCGCCGCAGCGTACTTGTCAAACTCACTAACGATGGACAAGCCGTATTGAATCGAGCATTGCCGGCTCAGATAGCCGACCTAGAACGACGCTTCGGGCAACTTGAATCCTCTGAGCTAGAACTGTTAAGAGTTTTGCTGAGACGATTGCGTCAGGTTTTCTAAGACAACCTTTGTAGAATTCCATTAATCAACTGCTCAATCTCCAGTCAGTGCAAACCAGAGTCATCTGGGACAAACACCAAGGAATTTTAATTCCAGTTACAGCAGTATCTCGCCTAGGTGGGGAGACTTTTGTGTTTGTGGCTCAAGCACCAGCAAATCCCAAACCAGGAGCACCAACTCTGCTAGCTCAGCAAAAACTCGTGAAATTGGGAGCTATTGAGGGGGATCGTTATCAAGTTAAGGAAGGATTGAAGGCAGGGGATAAAATCGTTGTTTCAGGCATTCTCAATTTAACTAATGGCGCTCCTATTATCCCTACACTGGTTACCTCACAAGCTTTTCAGGGTACTTTGTCGCCCCGTCAGGTCGGACAAGGGGGACAAGGGGACGCGGGGACAAGGGGACAAGGGGGACAAGGGGGACGACTTGGGAGACACGGAGGACAAATTATGAATGATGATTTCTCAAAAAACAGTTTCATAATTCATAATTCATAATTCATAATTCAAAAGCTGATTTGGTTTGATTTGTACGCTGGTGGTTCAACATGAATTAAAATCCTGGCTGGGTTGAAGCGTTCTTCTAGTTGCCTTTCTACTTCCTCAGTTATCCGATGGGCGGTTTCTACGTCTTGGGCATTTACTATTAAATGCATTTCGATAAAGACTTGGCGACCGAGAATACCACGAGAAGCTATGTCATGACAGTTAATCACACCAGGGACAGAAAGGGCGATGGCGTTAATAACTTCTGGAGCGATCGCCATTTGATCCACAAGTTCCGGCAAATTCTCTTTTAAAACTGACCAGCCACTCCAAAATACCAACAAAGCTACAGGAAAAGCCAACACAATATCTAGCCACTGATATCCCAACCAAACGCCTATTAAACCGCCAATAACGGCAATAGTTAACCAAATATCGCTCATGGTGTGTTTGGCATCAGCAATCAAAATTTCGCTGCCTATCCTCTTTCCTACGCCACGTTCGTAATACGCTACAAAAATATTAACGCCTAACACAATTAGCAATAACCACAACTCTGGTGCTGATATTTTGACAGGGAGACCGCCTTTGATAATTCGTTCAATCGCGCCTTGAAGAATTTCAAAGCAGGCTATGCCCAAAAAGACAGCAATTCCCAAGGCTCCCATTGCTTCAAATTTATGGTGTCCGTAGGGATGTTCGCGGTCAGGAGCCGGGGAAGAAAAGTGACTGGCAATCAATCCTAAAACATTGCTGGCGCTGTCTGTCACACTATGCAAGGCTTCAGCTAGCAGGCTCAGAGAGCCTGTAGAAACCCCTACTACAGCTTTCAATGCCAAGACAAATAAGTTAAGCAGTAGGGTGATAATTAAAACTTTTCTGACTGCACCACGTTTATCGTAAGTCATAGAGCATTTTTAATACAAGTTCCATAACTTCTAATGTAGAGCTTAATACAGACATAAAATGTTTCAAACCCTTACTATGTAAGGATTTACTATCTCTATAACTGGTAGTTATGATAGGATCTTATTGAGAGTCTTTTTAACTAAGAGCAGCTATAATACTGATTAACGTTGCTTAGGCTTCTTCTGAGGTAACTACAGTTTTTTGCATTAAAGTAAAGATATTTTTATTACTTATGGATGAGATCAAATCCTCTCATGCTGTTGTGATTACAGTTCTTCTTTGGCAAAATATAACTTGGGCCATAGCCAGAGAAATTTTAGTTACGGAGCGTGAGTAGCATTGGATGTAGCGGAAAACTAAATTCTTAAGCCTAAAGAGCAGCGAGTTCGCTTAGAGGTTTGGAGAGGGGTTCCCATAGATAGAGTTTTTAACCGAAATACCTCTCCCAAGTCCCCCAAGTCCTCCAAGTCCCTCTTGTTCGGATCTTAAATAAGATTGCTATATGAGTAAATAAACTTCGTTTTATGTGGCACATCCCAAGGAAAATGCTAAATATAGCAAGATGTATTCATAAATAGCTCATGTCTGAAAATTACCTAACATTGAACCTGGTGTTCGGTTCTGTCTCTTTTAGTTTTTCACCCCAAGCCGCACGGGAATTAAAGACAGCCATCGATCAATTGATGCAGAGTCTAAAAGCTGTCGCTGCTAAAACCACTCCTGGTGGTGGTAAAGTTAATCCCCAGCAACCGATGGAATATCGTTACACTGGCGAAGTGTTTTTAGAAATTTTTTGTAATCCTAATATCTGGCCCACTCCCTTCGCTGCTAAAGTCTTGCTCACAGTTCGTACTCTGAACATTCGCTTGACTACAGAGGCTGAACTTACCCGCGTGATTGAAGACGTAAACCAGTATTTGGAGTTGAACTAGGGATTGGGGACTCTTTACTGGCGACTGGCGACTAGGGACTCTTTACTGGGGACTCTTTACTGGCGACTAGGGACTCTTTACTGGGGACTGGTGACTGGGAATATGCTATTCCCCAATCCCTAATCACCTCTTCCCCAATCCCCAATCCCTAGTCCCCAATCCCCAGTCGCCAATCCCCAATCCCTGCTTTAAAAAATACACAAAAATATCCATAGCTTACGGAGACTTGCACACCCGGTTTTTTAGCCACATGTTCAAGATTTTGGATCGGGAAAGGGTGATAACAAGCAAACATGATCCTTCACAGCAGGCGTTTCATCTTTATGTAGTTAAACACATACATCCAAAACACACTCCCAATCCAAAATCAAAAATCAAAAATTGATTAGTCGTTATCCCATTGTTCTCTACCAATCAGATCGGCAATGCGATCGCGTAACAAGAAGTCGCACTTTTCTAGTTCATATTCAACACAAACCCATTCTCTTGCTGGAATGTATTGGCAAAGGGTATAGATTGCCTGTTGTCGGCTGACCACTCCTTTTTGCACCAGTCGCCTTGCTTCGTCTTGAATCACGTTTAGAGAGTAGTAGTTGATAGAGGGCACCGTATTCACGCTCATTGTTTTTTACTCACAAATTAATATTTAAGGCGTGTTCCGAATATTTCTTAGGAACAAACATTGTCAGAAATAGACTTGTCGCTAGGGTTTTGTAGTTTGGTATACGGAACTAGTTTCATTTTGACGCTACATCTCCTCAAAAAATGTAAAGAAATGTTAAGAAAGTCAAAGAACTCTGACATTTTGCCAATTTATATTTCAAAAAAAAATTAGGGTTGTGGATTTAACCTCCTTGTACTGTTGTGTGAGTTGTATAGAATTGCTCCTTGAGCTTGAGGCTTATGACATAATAGCCAAATTCGCCAATCAGAAAGCATTCCTGAGACATATTAATTACATAGGAAACAATGTACGCAAAGCGCTGTGTTGGCTGCTGGGATTGGTCCATAGGAAAAAAACCATTTTCATATTTGCTGGAAACAAGAGTATAAACAATTGCACAGTATAAAGGCTACCATACACCACTAAAGTTTGTAATTTACTACTTAATTAATAATTTCTTCAATAAATTCTCAGCCGCTTGGGTCAGTCTAGCGCTACCGCGAAATGGATTGCCTCGGTTAAATATTGGTAGCAAAACTAGATGATTTCCCTGGAGAGTATCAGTGGATTGGGTTTGGTAATCAATGATTTGAGTCGTATAGCCCATGTGATGGGTCAGGGTAATTGCTGAACTATCAAGTAAAAAATAAAACATTTAAAAGCCATCAACCAGTATAAGCTTCCGTAAGTGAGTTGCTGAAGAACTGTTAAATTTTATTGAATTTATCAACTTTTCTCATGATAAAGATACAGAACCATAGATTGTCTGACTGTGTTGCAAAACCTCAGTAACCGTGGTGATGGCGTCGTTTTGTGCTAAAGGTTTGAATAAACCTATGGCATCGGCTGGAGTGGCGAAAATTTTTTCCTCAGCTTGCCAAATAGAATGCGACCACTCTTTAGCGCCTCACACACGGCCTGAATTGCTCTTTGGTGGATCATAGGGCGGTATAGTCTGCTCTCAAAAGTGAAAGTAAACAAAATAAAGTATATATGCAACTCAGCGATCGCTGAGGTATGTGTATTACCCCTTATTTAACCAAAAATGCTTAAGTCCTGTCTGTCAAATGCTTAGCTAAATTCTTGGTGTTAATTGTTGTTTATACTACTCAAAGCAAGGGGTGTAGGGGAAATATTTTTTGAATTTCGATATAGCCTTCCATTTAAGATCCGAACAAGGAGGACTTGGGAGAGGTGACAGTAATGTTATGTTTGACTTGTTAGGCTATGTCCAGCAATTTTCAACCATGAGTATTCGTCTTAAGCCCGAACACGAGCAATTTATTCAAGCGCAAATTGCTAGTGGTAGATTTACAAATGCATTGTTCGTAATTGATACAGCATTACGATTGCTGGAAAAGTTGAATGATGAGTATATCGAGTGGGTAGAAGAAACTCGCTAAAAAGTAGATATCGCCATTGCAGAACTTGACGGAGGGGAAGGATTCGATGGAAAAATTCGTAGTTCGTAATTCATAATTCGTAATGATTTTTCAGACGGGGATTTAAACCCCGTCTGAAAAATGACCACCTGTAGAGGTGGGGGTATTAAACCCATTTTTAATTACGAATTATGATAAAGCCTATTGAAATCAGGTTCCAGGTAAGGCTAGGAGTTGTTCAGGCAAATGATGGCGATCGCCCAGAACTTCTAGTAATGGACCATGGTCGCTAAATTTGACAATGCTGACCGAAGCCGTAAGGGCATTGATGCGATCGCGGTAACGTCCCAAATCAATACCCAAAAGGCTGCACAGTATAATTCTGATGGTTGCCTTATGAGAAACCACCAAAATATTACCTGTGGAATACTGTGCTTGAATTTCTGAGACAACCGGCATTGCTCGACTGGCAATTTGGACAGCAGTTTCGCCTCCAGTAGGGGGATTCCAAGCAGGTTCAGCTAACCAACGGACATAGTCATCTGCAAAATGCTGTTGGACAAACTCAAGTGTTTTACCCTCCCACTGACCATATCTAATTTCCTTGAGACCAGGACGTAATTGCATTTCCATCCTTAAAGCATCACACAAAGGTTTTGCCGTAGCGATGGTGCGTTTCATGGGACTGACATATACTGCTGTCCAAGGTAAGGAATGGTAGGTATCCGCAAACGCCTTTGCCATCTGAGTACCTTCGGACGTCAATTCTGGATCTAAGTCCCCGCAGTAGCCTCCTGTCCGGCTATAAGTTGTTTCCCCATGTCTGAGAAAATATAACTTTAAGCTCATAAGCATCCTTGTTGATTTGTGGAGATTGGGGTAAGGGTGTGGGGGAGTGGGGGAGTGGGGGAGTGGGGGAGTGGGGGAGTGGGGGAGTGGGGGAGGTAAGAGAAACTTTGGTTTGTCCGACACAAGAGCGCGAATTCAAACACGAAAGTTCCCCCACACCCCCACACCCCTACACCCCTACCCCCCTACCCCCCTACCCCCCTACACCCCTACCCCCCTATTTTTCTCAAGTAATAACCGTTGGTTTTTCCAACCCTGTAAAGTGGTGAATCTGGGCGATCTCATCACTTAGGGTAATCAAAGTTGCCAGTGCTTGTTGGGGATCGAGGGCATGGTTTGCGGGATCTGGCTCGTAGCTTTCGAGGTAAAGTCTCAAGGTAGCACCTTGGGTACCTGTACCAGAAAGTCGAAACACTATGCGGGAGCCATCGGTAAACAAGATGCGAACGCCCTGCTTCTGGCTAACGCTACCATCAACAGGGTCAGTGTAACTGAAATCATCGCTGTATTCTACTTGGTACCGACCGAACTGCTTTCCTTTCAAGGTCGGTATTAAGGAGCGGAGATTTGTGATCAGATTGTTAGCTCGCTCTGTGTCAACTTCTTCATAGTCATGGCGAGAGTAGTAATTGCGTCCATAGGTTTTCCAGTGTTCCTGCACAATCTGCTCAACAGATTGCTGTCGCACAGCGAGGATATTCAGCCAGAACAGAACAGCCCATAGCCCATCTTTTTCGCGGATATGATTAGAACCGGTGCCAAAACTTTCTTCGCCACAAAGAGTTGCTTTGTTGGCATCTAAGAGGTTCCCGAAGAACTTCCACCCGGTAGGAGTTTCATAGCAGTCAATGCCAATGTGAGCAGCCACCCGATCCACAGCCTGACTTGTAGGCATTGAGCGTGCGACTCCTGCCAAGCCGGAACTGTACCCTGGTACAATATTGGCGTTAGCGGCTATGATTGCTAGGCTATCGCTGGGGGTAACAAAAAATTTCCGACCTAAAATCATATTGCGATCGCCATCTCCATCAGAAGCAGCGCCAAAATCCGGACCCTGTTCACCGTAGAGAATATCAACTAATTCGTGGGCATAGACGAGATTTGGATCGGGATGACCTCCACCGAAATCCTCTAAAGGTATACCGTTAATCACAGTTCCTGCTGGTGCGCCCAACCGCTGCTCAAATATGGCATGGGCATAGGGTCCAGTGACCGCATGTAGGGAATCCATGCACATGCGAAACGAACCGGAAGTCAGGAGGTGATGAATACGGTCAAAATCAAACAGCGATTCCATTAATTGGGCATAGTCTGTTACGGAATCAATCACCTGAACAGTCATGGAACCGACCTGGGAAGTTCCCAGTTGGTCTAAATTGACATCAGCCGCTTCCAATATCCGGTAAGCTGTAATCGTCTTACTGCGAGCGTAGATTGCTTCTGTCACCTTCTCAGGCGCAGGACCACCGTTACTAATGTTGTATTTAATACCAAAATCCCCTTCTGGACCACCTGGATTATGGCTAGCAGAAAGGATAATACCGCCAAAGGCTTGGTTCTTACGAATGATACAGGAAGCAGCAGGAGTAGATAGGACACCGCCTTGACCCACCAGCACCCGACCAAATTCATTAGCGGCTGCCATTTTTAAGATGGTCTGGATTGCCTGACGATTGTAGTAACGACCGTCACCACCCACAACTAAGGTCTGTCCCTGATAGCCCTCCAAGCTATCAAAGATAGACTGGACAAAGTTTTCCAGGTAATGAAGCTCTTGAAAGACTGTAACCCGCTTGCGGAGTCCGGAGGTGCCGGGCTTTTGGTCGGCAAAGGGTTGTGTGGATACGATTTTTATGTTCATAAAGAAATTTTGAACAGATCTAAAAACGCAAGTTCCTGCCTTTGTCAAGGTGCTGACGAAGCTGTACCATCCAAATGGAGTACATTCAAGCAATAATTGCTATACCTCTTCTACACCCAGCTTCGTAGTTGGCATTAATATTCACCTCGAACTACCAAGACCATCGCACGCCGTTGGTCTTGGAGTCTGTTGGATCACTCCTACAGCATCCAGTTTTCAGGTTTTCGCTCCTTAGATTGGCTGGTTAAGAGGCTCACCAACCAACGTTCGTGATTTCTCCTAGGGCGTAACTTTCCGACTGACCATCGGTAGGGTTCAAAACCACTGAAATTATACACCATTGGCTCTTTGTATTTGCCGTTTTCTGGAGTGCTGATAGCACTTTCAAGAAACACTCTTGAGTGGGGAGTAGGGAGTGGGGAGTGGGGAGTGGGGGAAGAGGGGAGGAGGGGGAATGGGGGTGTTTCTTTCATTCATAGCGGGTGGCGTGCCGCCCGCTCTTGTGCTTTCAAGAAACACTTTCTGTGTAGGGGTGTGAGGGTGTAGGGGTGTAGGGGTGTAGGGGGAAAAGACAGTGTTGTTTCGTTCATAGGGGGTGGCGTAAGCCGCCTGTGGGGTGCTCCTATGTGATGATTTTTAGGAAAATTTCAACACCCGAAGGAACCACTTGCCCTTACACCGCAGTCGTGCCAATTATCAGTTTGGCTCTTGGAGTACTGAAGGGGCTACTTGCAAGTAGCCCCTTCACGTCCGGCTTTTGGGAATAGGAATAGTCAATATTTTTGCCCGCACTTTCTAAGTCATTAGCAATTAGCTATACGGGTGTATTGCAATACGCCCATACGGGCAAAATTTAACTATCTTAGCAAATTTTTGTCGAAAGAAATGTCGAATAGTTATAATTTTGGCTTAAAGTTTGATATATGGCTAATGTTGCGACTTATTACTAAAAAGCGTTACTAGCAAATATGTCTAAGAACAAGAAAAGCAAATCAAACTTTCATCTTTCCGACCCGCAATATTATTTTAATCGAGAACTGAGTTGGTTGGAGTTTAATAACCGGGTGCTACACGAAGCAATGGATTCCCGAACACCACTTTTGGAGCGGTTGAAATTTACAGCGATTTTTAACTCCAATCTAGATGAATTTTTCATGATCCGAGTTTCAGGGCTGAAGGAACTCAAAGAAGCACAGGTCAGCCAGTTATCGTCGGATGGGCGCACACCCCAAGAACAGTTAGATGCCATTAGCGAGTACCTTCGTCCGATGGTGACTCTCCAGCATCGTCACTTTGAGCAAGAACTACGCCCCCAGTTAACTAAATACGGTGTTCATCTTCGCAACTACACTGATTTAAGCCAAGAGCAGCGCCTGTATTTACAACAATACTTTGAAGAGCGTGTCTTTCCCGTCCTGACACCATTGGCTGTTGATACAGGGCATCCGTTTCCCCGCATTTCCAACCAAAGCCTGAATGTGGCAGTAATAGTCAAAGACCCTGAGACTAAGGCAGAACGTTTTGCTAGGGTGAAAGTACCTCAGATTTTGCCTCGATTTATTGCTTTGCCTAAAGAGTTGCAGCAGCATCATAATAAGGATGAGCCAAGTATTTGGACTGGCGTACCCTTGGAACAAGTGATGGCTCATCATCTAGAGTTGTTGTTCCCTGGGATGAAAGTTCAGGAGTACTACTTCTTCCGAATTACCCGTGATGCTGATTTTCCAGTCAAGGAGGATGAAGCTGATGACCTCCTAGTGGCGATTGAACAGGAGGTCCGCAAACGTCGCATCGATGGTTTTGTGGTACGTCTGGAAATTCAAGCTTCCACCTCCAACTTCATCCGAGAAATGCTGATGCAAGAAATGGAGTTGACAAACACAGATGTTTATGAGGTGGAAGGGTTACTGAACTTGGGCGATTTAATGTCTTTGATGGCATTACCGCTTCCTGAACTCAAAGATCGACCTTGGACTCCTGTGATTCCTCCCCGTCTGAAATCGTTCCATGAGCTTGACACTCAGAAGCCTTTACTGAAGGTGGAGGATGAAAAAGATTTTTTCTCAGTTATTCGCTTATCTGACTTGATGGTGCACCATCCTTACTTCTCCTTCACAGCATCAGTAGAGGAGTTCATTGCCCAAGCTGTCCGTGACCCAAATGTGCTTGCTCTTAAAGTGACGCTGTACCGTACGAATAGCGACTCACTCATTCTCCAACACCTGATGAGCGCGGCAGAGAATGGGAAGCAAGTTGTGGCGCTGGTGGAGTTGAAAGCCCGCTTTGACGAGGCAAATAACATAAACTGGGCAAACAAGTTAGAAAATGCTGGTGTACATGTGGTCTATGGCATGGTGGGTCTGAAAACTCATACAAAAATCGTGTTGGTGGTGCGTCAAGAGGGGGATCACATTCGCCGCTATGTCCACATTGGTACGGGTAATTACAATGCCAAAACTGCCAGACTTTACACTGACATTGGGCTGTTTAGTTGTCGAGAAGATTTGGGAGCTGATTTAACAGATGTGTTTAACTACCTGACAGGGTTCTCTCGAAAGCACTCTTACCGCAAGCTGTTAGTAGCACCAGTAACTCTACGCGATCGCTTACTGTTCTTGATTCGACGTGAGATTGAACACTGCCAAAACGGCAATTCTGGTCGGATTACTGCCAAAATGAATTCGCTAGTTGACCCGCAAATCATTGCTACTCTGTATGAAGCATCTCAAGCTGGGGTGCAGATTGACCTAATTGTGCGGGGTGTTTGTTGTTTGCGGCCACAAGTTGAAGGAGTGAGTGAGAATATCCGGGTACTCAGCATTGTTGGGCGTTACTTGGAACACTCCCGTATCTTCAACTTCCACAATAACGGACAGGAGGAACTGTTTATCGGTAGCGCCGACTGGATGACTCGCAACCTGGATCGACGAGTGGAAGTAGTCACTCCTGTAGAAGACCCAGATCTTGTCAAAGATTTAAAAGAAATCTTGAACATTATGCTGGCAGATAACCGTCAAGCTTGGGATCTGCACTCAGACGGTCGTTATATCCAACGCCATCCTGGTGCAGACGAAGCAGAACGCAGTGCCCAAAATATCTTGATGGAAATGGCCCATTTGTCACCTGCGACAATTTGATTTACGAATTGCTCAGACTGTCCTCCTGTTCCTGATCTAGATTTTCTGGCGGACGTTCTTGCTGGAGTTTGTTCAATAACGTCAGCACCTTATTACCGCGTTCTATGGAGCGGTCTTCGACAAACACTACCTCAGGTGTGCGACGCAGGTGCATCCGCGCACCTAGTTCGCTGCGGACGTAACCCGTTGCTGACTTTAAACCTGCCATTGTTTCTTTCTTGGCTTCATCTGTACCATAGATACTGACGTATATCTTGGCATGTTGCAGATCGCCAGAAACATCAACATCAGTAACACTAACTATGCCTGTACCCACACGGTCATCCTTAATACCGTTGAGCAGCATTTGGCTAACTTCCCGTTTGATCAATTCAGCAACGCGGGAAACGCGGCGACTTGTAGCCATAAAAATCCTGCCTCCTTACAGAGGTTATACTACACAATAAATTCAACTTGGTTAGGGTGGCAAATCCCCTAACCCTCGTCTAAATTGTACTCAAGCCAAGCATCGCACGCAGGGTGAGAGCAATGAAGACGAGGCTACCTACAAAGAACCCCAACAGCGCTATGAACGTGACTGGGCGTTTCAAAAACGGCGCTAGTGGCGCAAACGTGTTTAACAAAACGCCTAAGAGAGTAGTAATGAAGTAGCGGAGGTAGCGAAAGACGTTATCCCAAAACCCGTCAAACATCTGATTCTAGACTGCCTTGTTATTAATTATACGTTTATATAATGGTACTTACTAAATCTCATTGTAATCCATATCTTGGAAATTTACTCATGAATTATGAATTATGAATTATGAATTATGAATGAGTTATTAAATTCATAATTTTGCTCGTAGCCCTAGAGTGAAATTGCGTTGATTTACTCTGACTTACATCAAGTCCGTCTCAATAAATTATGAATTATGAATTTTTTCATAATTCATAATTCATAATTCATACTTCATACGTGCTACCGTTGCGCATAGCCCATGCTAGTTCTAAAAGTTGAGTCCAGCGTTTTTGCAGCTGTTTGGGTGTGCATTTGATGGCTTTGGCGATCGCTTGGTCACTGTGTTTTGCACTTTTTAATTGCAAGATTTGCCGTTGCTGTTCAGAGAGTTGACGCATAAAGTGTTCCCACTGTTGAGAAGACATTCCCAACTTTTGCTCAATACCTGCGCCCAACCATTGATGTACCAATTGCCATTGGTGAGTACGAGCGAACTTTTCCACATGGTATTTAAAACGTTGTTGCAGATAGTCACGCTGGCGGCTGGATAGATTCAGAATTTGGTCGATTTCTTGTGCGCTTAGGTCTTGGAGTTTTAATGCTAGGTAATCCACACAGTCACTTTGACCTTGAGATTCCAGGTATTTGACTAATTCAGAAACAATGCGATCGCGATCGCTTTCTTCAGCCACATCAAAGTTAGATTGTAGAGTAAGGTGCGATCGCACTTGTTGCACTGCTGAGTTACGTTGGTAAGATTCTGCTTCTTCGGTTTTGGCAAACTCCACTGCCTTTTCAATATCAACAGTTGTTTCCTGGGGCTGACGACGAGCAAAACCTTGGGCACGGAGTATAACTAACTGCTGATGGGCACCACCGGGTAAATTGATGCGGCGCTTGGCATACTGTTCTGTAAAAGCCATGTATTCTGCTACTTCCAACAGAGTACGAGGAGTGTAATCTTCTTTTAATTCGTTTTCTCGTCGGAAAGCCTTGATAGCTTCGATATAAAATGCTTGCAGGAAATCTTCAATCAGGTTATAGCGAGCATTAAATCCCAACTCAGAACTTGATGCCACAACGTGCCGATAAATCATTGCACTCAGGTGACTATGTAATTCCACTCGTCCTTTTGTTGAACCCAGTTGGTAGTAACGTAAGCATTTTTGCAGACGATGCCGTGCCAAAGACAGCTGCCAAGAGTTGCTTTGTCCTGATTTTTGAATGCGGACACTTTTATCACAGATACGTTCCACTTCAGTTGCTATGCGTTTTGCTACAGCTTGCACACACATAGGTACTGCCTTCACCTGAGCTTGCATTTCTTTACACAGTAACTGTACTAAGGCATCGTTGTTGGTAGATTGCGATTGTGGGGCAAAGGAGGGTAGATTGGCGAGGTTGGCTTTCATGACTTTTCCTAGGGGGGTGCACCTTAACGACAAGATCAAAACAGCACTACTTGTTAGTTGTTGGCTGTTGGTTGTTGGTTGTAGCTTGGCACTCTTCACCAAACAACTATCAACTAACCACTAACTATTAGGGAATCTCTTGGCATTCATCCATTAAGAGTCACCGTGATCACTGTCTACATATAAGACTGTATAAAAACTTAAAAAGTTACAGGGATGACAGTGTGTCGGTTTTTTCACAAGCAACTCAATAAAGGATAGTACATCGGTAACGGTTATTACCTACAATAGCGCCAAACCTCTACTATGATGGTGTTTGGTGTGATTTTTGTCATACCACCTCTTTTGCTTTGCCAGTATGACAATTATCAAACTGGAGTCAGGCGTTAGGAATTAGGAGTCAGGAGCTTGGAGTTAGGAGTTTTCAAAGAATGGGGAATGGGGAGTGGGGAGTGGGGAGTGGGGAATGGGGAGTTTTCACCTAACTCCTAAATCCGGCTGCTCTTTCCCAGCCTAAACCCCGCCGTGTAATAATTGGTTCTTCTCCTGTCAAGTCTAAAATGGTAGACACTTCATGGGTGGGTTCCTCGCCAGTATCCACAATTATGTCTACCAACTTATCCAAACGGTCAAATAGCTCTATCTGCGACAAGTGAGGTTCCGATTCCACCCCAAATTGCTCATCATCTGTCTCATCTGGTGGTAAGTGTGCCGAAGTCGAAATAATCGGATTTGCTAAAGCCGTCAACAAGGCCAAGCATACCGTATGATTTGGCACTCTAATGCCAGTAGTTTTACGCTTAGGCTCTTGCACCAATCGCGGCACCAACTTAGTAGCAGGTAGCAAAAATGTGTATGGTCCTGGAACCAGATGCTTCATAATTCGATAGGCTGTGTCACTGACGAAAGCATAAGTCGCTACATTAGAAAGTGAGGGACACAAAAATGTCAGTGGTTTATCATTCGCTAGCTGCTTAATTTGTCGTACTCGTTCTACTGCTGACTTAGCATTCAAATCACAACCGATCGCATAAACTGTATCAGTAGGGTAAAGCATAACTGCACCACGTTGCAGCGCTGCTTTTATCTCTTCTATTCGCCGGCCTTGAGGATTATCAGGATGGACTGGGAAAATTTTTGCCATAAAACTTGGGGGAATAGTTAGTAGTTAGTGATTAATAGTTAGTGATACATTTTGGACAACTAACAACTAACAACTAGCAACTAACAAATGAGTAAACTCGCTTATCTTCAATGTCCGACTGGTATTTCCGGTGATATGTGCCTGGGAGCGTTGGTAAGTCTGGGTGTTCCCTTGGAGTATTTAACTGAAAAACTCAATGGATTGGGAATTGAGCAGGAGTACAAGTTAAGGGCAGAACTTGTCCAGCGCAATGGTCAGGAGGCGACTAAAGTCCATGTGGATTTAACACACTTTAATCACCATGACCACGAACATAACCACCATCATGGACGCCACTTGCCAGAAATTGAGCAAATGATTCTCAAAGCTGGGTTGCCTCCAAGGGCAGAAGCTTGGAGTTTGGCAGTTTTTCGGCAACTCGCAATAGCAGAAGGCGCAGTACATGGTATTGCCCCTGAAAAAGTTCACTTCCATGAAGTTGGTGCGGTGGATGCCATTGTCGATATTGTCGGCACTTGCCTGGGGCTGGATTGGTTAGATATTGGTTCTGTTTCAATCCCTGTTTCAATTCCTGTTTCAATCCCTAGTAGGGAGTTCGATGTCAGCCCTGACTACATTCTACACCAATCTACGATGCCTCTACTATACTGCTCACCACTACCAACTGGCGGCGGAACCATTCGGGCAGCACATGGTCAGATGGCGGTGCCGGTACCGGCGGTGTTGAAGTTATGGGAAATGCGCGGTTGTCCAGTTTATAGCAATGGCATTGAACGGGAACTGGTGACACCAACAGGCGCGGCGATCGCTACGACTCTTGCCACAAATTTTGGTTCGCCACCCCCAATGACTATTAAAAAGGTGGGACTAGGAGCTGGTTCACTTAATTTACCTATTCCTAACATTTTACAAATTTGGCTGGCTGTTGCCCCCGATGAAACGGATGAGTTATCTGTAGGACTTACAAATCAACTATCCGCTACATCCGCGCTTAATACCTTTGCCAGCCCATACTTAGAAACTATCTCAGTTTTAGAAACCCAAATTGATGACTTGAGTCCGCAGGCGATCAGTTATGTGTTTGAAGCGTTGTTTGCTGCGGGTGCTGTGGATGTCTTTACCCAGTCTATAGGGATGAAAAAGTCTCGTCCGGGAATTTTACTGACTGTTCTTTGCCATCCAGAAAATTTACTCAGATGTGAAGCAGTTTTATTCCATCAAACCACCACTTTGGGAATTCGTCGTTTTACTCAACAACGCGCTATTCTCCAACGGGAAATTCAACAAGTGGAAATTCAATATGGCTTAGTGCGCGTGAAGGTAGCATGGACGGGACAAGCAAAAGATAGAGTTATCGCTAACGTGCAGCCAGAATACGAAGATTGTGCAGAATTAGCGCGAAAACATAATATCCCTTGGCGTGAAATTCAGCGCCTCGCTCTACAAAGTTGGTATCTACAAAATACCCAGTAGGGTGGGCACTGCCCACCATTAGATGCTACAAAGTTGGTATCTACAAAATACCCAGTAGGGTGGGCACTGCCCACCCTACATTAGATTCCCGCTGTACTTAGAAAAGAGGTTTACTAATCTACAGTATCCAGGACTGCGTTATTTGCCTTATCCAAGTTACGTTGGGTACTCTGGGCAGCTTCATCAGTTTTACCTTGGACAAATTCCTTAGCGTTTTCAATTGCGCTTTTACCTTTTTCAGTCAGGTTTTCGCTTGTCTGTTTCGCATTATACTTGACATTTTCACCAGTCTCTGTAGCAGACCTGTTCACAGCTTCGCCTGCTTTGTCGGCTGTGCGCTTAGCATTCAGCTTTGCATCCTCAGCTGCACTCTGAACATTTTGCCCCGCCCCTTGAGCAGCATTCTTGGTGTTTTCTTGGATATTTTCTATACCCCGCTTAGTTCCCTTTGCAAAATCATCAGCGGCTTCCTCAGCGTTGGATTTTGTATACTCAGCCTGACGCTGCAGATTCTTGCCTAAATCCTCAAGGTTCTCACCTTTCTTATCTAAGATACGACGGGTGTTTTCTCCCACGTTACTTGTTTGGTCAATAACGTTTTGTTCAGCATTTTCCTTGAGAGCCTCGGCTTTAACTTTTACCTCGGTTTTGGCTGTTGCTGATCTGGGGTCTGTGTCACTAAAGTTATTAATCCCGCCTTCGTAGGGAGAAATGACTTTCGCGCCTTTGGGAACGTACACTTGGGAATTAGGTTCGGCTGATTGTGGTCCCTCAATTTGATGAGGCGTGCTAGATACTGGCGTTGTTGCATCTGCTGAATTACAAGCTTGTGTAATCAACAGGAAAATAGCTGCCACAAAAGCGGTTATAATTCTCAAGGGGCGAATATTTTTCAGCCCAGAAATGAATTTGTTCATCGTGCTCCTCCAAGTTTTCTGTTTGACAAAGTTAAACGTTAGCCAAATACTGGCTCAATACTTTTGGATTCTAGATTTGTGATTGTGGATGAATCTCAAATTTAGAATCAGCCAAAAAAAGGGACTCTATTTTCCTACTGAGGGTTATTGACCAAACACTTATGGATTGGGTCGCAACTCTGGTCTAGCACCTGCTTCATCTGCTTTGTGTTGCAAAAACTCTGAAGCTTCTTCAACTGCCTCTTTAACAGTTTCAATTCTCTCTTTAACTCGAGTTCCTAAGTCGGGCTCACGCTGAATTATACCACCTGCTTCAGGCTGTTGAAAGTCTTTCTGCGTTTTAATTGGCAATTCATCTTCTTTGTATGCTCTACCTTCTGGCGTTTCTCCACCTGGGTAAAGTAACTCGGAATTCCTAGCAATCAATATCTGTGAGTTTAGATGTAAGCTTGATTGGTCATTCCCAGTATTATTTTGGGTTTTCGTAACTTTAGGGTCAGTGGACATTTTTAAGTTTGTATATTTGTCCCCACCGCCTTTATAAGGATTGTTAGCTCCACCAGCTTGTACAGCTGGATTATCTGGGTTTGCACCTTGAAGATTTTCCCCACTACTACAAGCAGTGCTTGCTACCAACAATACACCTGCAAAAAATACAGTTATAATTTGGCGCAGTCGCAGTTTTTTTAGAAAAGTTGTTAAAGTCTTCACCTAGCCCTCCTTTCAACCCTTAACAAGCAAAACATTATCGTTAACGGTTCCGTTAAGTAGCGATTTTGTTTTTGCTTGCTAGATGTTAGTAATCCCCCTAACCTTACTAAGTAACACCAAAACTTGCCTCTAACGTAGGTCACAATATTGTAACCAATAATATACTCTTTTTCTCTAACTTGCGAGAGATACTAAGTTAGTCTAATTTAGATTTTGATTTATCGATATAGTTTTTAAACTAAAAATCTATATAATTAATTGGTTATAAAAACAATTTCAACCAAGAGTTGGATTATAAATGTATAAATTGAAGGTGAGTAGCTGGGCGTAGATAAACCTAACTAAGCTAAGGCCGACTTACTTAATGACAGCACATTTATCAGAAAACTGCCAAGATTATGAAGCAAATTTTCCGCTGGTTCATTATGTGTGTGCCGTTATTTTTTTTGGGGAAAGCCCTCAAAGAACACTGGATTGAGGTGACAGCCATCCGCATTGAACCAGTGGGATGGGCTATGATAGCGATCGCCACAGGTGTAACTTTATTGGCACACATCTGGGCGGGTTGGGTATGGACTTGGGTTTTCCAAGAGTTCCATCAAGCTGTAAACCCTTCTGCGCTCATCCAAGTTTACCTAAAAACAAACATTGCCAAGTATTTGCCGGGGAATGTCTGGCATTATTATGGGCGAATTGTGGCGGCGAAGGGTGCGGGTGTTTCTGCTGGTATCGCCACCCTGATTGTGTTGTTAGAACCGCTTTTGATGGCAGCAGCTGCTTTAATCATTGTCCTACTTGGCAGCCTATTTGCAGCAGAAAACATGAGTCTGACTTTGCCAATAACACAATTGCTTGGGTTGGTGGGGGTACTTGTTGTTGTTCATCCCCGGTTTTTGAACCCAGTCATTGGCGTGTTGTACAACTTGAAGGCAAAAAAGTCTGCTACCACTACCCTATCCAAAACTGTTATCAATCTGGAACACTATCCCCTCAGACCTTTGTTAGGAGAATTAGGTTTTTTGGGACTGCGTAGTGCTGGGTTTATATTAACTCTGTTCGCCCTAACTCCGTTGAGGTTGAGTCAAATTCCTTTGTTGCTGGGGGCTTTTAGTTTTGCTTGGTTGCTAGGGTTAGTTGTTCCGGCTGCGCCTGGTGGATTGGGGGTGTTTGAAGCTACTGCTTTAGCCACATTACAGCACCAATTTCCTACTGCGGTAGTGATCAGCGCCACTCTTTTGTATCGCTTAGTGAGCATTTTAGCTGAAACTGCTGGTGCACTGACTGCTTGGCTCGACGAACACCTCACTCAATGTTAATGACTAAGTAAGTAGGTCGGCGTGAATAATTAAAGGTTTGTAGTTGCGCTAAAGCGCTCGATCGCAACTACGAACGATAGACGCGTCAGACTGGAAATTAACAACTTATTGTTTTAACTGAGAGAATACACGATAATTATCTACATTTAACTGAGAATCGTCAGGTTTATCAGCTTCTTTCATCTTGATCAAGTTGTATTCAACATTATCTGCATAGATAGCAAACGTAATATTAAAATATTCTATAAAATTAATTATCCATTGGCATTCATCTTCTGAATATTTTTTATAGTAACTAATCAAATTAGCAAGACGAACTTCTAAGTGACTGCGTGAATTTCTACAAATAAAAATTATTTTGAGCAGTACAATCACCAATGTTAGAGAATGTCCTTGAGAAAGCAATAAAATGAATAATGTCGCTGGTTCCCGTCCATTCTCTGTTGTCAAGTAATCAATCACTCGGTTACAAGTTCTTAGTAATAAATTTTTGTTGAGAATCTCTTGATTGTGATCTACCAGCCAAGATAATAGTTTTTCTGATAACTGCTGTTTTATAGTTTCTACAAATATTGGTTGTTGTACAGAAAAAATTAAATATCTTGGGAGACTTTCTTTAAATTCTTGGAATGTTTGATTTTCAGTTTGCTTGATAAATATATTAGCTATATTTTCATAGCTAAAAACACCCTTTTTCAGAACAATTGTCTTGATTAAACGCAAAACATTATCTCCCAAAATGGTGGGATTTTTGTAGCGGGTTTTACTTGCATTATCAGATTGAGAATGAGCACTATACATTGCAAGTTCAAACTTAAATTTTTCTTTGAGTTTTTTGGATATCTTTGCAGCAGCCTCTTGTTGCTCTTTGGGATTTTTTGTGTCTAAAGATTGAGCAAATAATAAATAAGAAGTGTAGCGATTAAACCAATCTTCTTTAGCTTGCTCTTCATATTTATAAGCAAATAATTTGAGGTCTTGATATTGGTTACTATTAATAAAGTTTTCTAGCCAACTTCTATAGATTTTTTTTGAAAGTGAGCTAGTTGAATTTATATTGTTTTTAAAATTAGCTAATAAATTTATTAATTCTTGAATATACTGGGATTTTCTTCTAGTTTCCCAATTATTGATTAATATGTAGCAACAACGTTTAAGTGTGCTGTAAAATTCATCTTCATTATTATCGAAAATTTCATAGATTCCTAATTGAGAATTAAAGTTTTCTAAATCAAGATTGTCTATAAATAAACGCTTGAATTCCTGTAAAACATCCTCTGGTTCCCAGGTCTTAACAATTTGAAACAAAAAACTGTAAATTTTCTCCTGTACAATCTCCAAACTTAGCTGTTTTTCGTCGGAGTTTAGAAAAAGCTGATTACCCTGACTACTTGGTAAGCTATTAAGGGGCATTATAGTTTTCCAGACCAAAGGATCGCTGTTTATATTTTTATCAGCTTAACCTTAGCTAACAGGAGTATCAATCTATAGTATTCAATAATTCAGTATTTTTTTGGTGAAGAATGAGTAAGCAGACAGGATACTCCTGTCTGCTTACTTCTGATTTCTTAAATGGGGGTGGAGGGACTTGAACCCACACGACCGTTTAGGGTCAACGGATTTTCATTCTCCCGCAGCTTTCGCTACTGCCTTATAGCTATAAGCTCGTAAGGCTTTGAGAATTGGACTCTCCCTTTACCCTCGACTTTACGTTAGGGTAGCTCCCGTCGAGTCTCTGCACCTTCCGAAAAGTTAGGAGTTAGGAGTTTTAAATTTACTCATCACTCATCACTCTTGAGTTCGGCTTGGCTCAGGATTGCCATATCTGTCACCAGATTTAGGTTTCCCTGAGTTTGAGAGCGGTCACTTGACGGATTTCTCCATCAAGGCTCAGTTATCTAAGTCCGTAGCGTCTACCATTCCGCCACACCCCCTCATCTGTTTGAGAGTCACTTATCTATTCCAACATTAATTGCGTTTTTTGTCCAACAATTTGCGGAATATTTATACTGTACTTGAATATAGTATCATAACAAGCGACATCAATGCCACCTTTCCCCTTTTCTTAGCCTAGGCCTTCAGCCTATGATGGGAATATAGATAAATCCACAGATCTATGACTGAGAGCCAAGAATTATGATTGTAGCCCTACTGTATCTAATTTTAGCTGGAGCTTATCTTTTAGTAGTGCCAGCTGCTGTGTTGCTGTATCTAAAACAGCGATGGTATGTGGCTAGCTCCTTCGAGCGCAGCTTTATGTACTTTCTGGTATTCTTCTTCTTCCCTGGTTTGTTGCTTTTGTCACCGTTTGTGAATTTTCGACCAACGCGACGACAAATTGAAGTTTAACGAAATTGGTAGGTCATAAATCTCATGCGACGCATTGACGCTCTCGGAATTGGCTTTGGCGTTTTTGTAGCAGGCGGCTTGGCATATGTAGTGTTGCAACGAGTAGGCTTGGATAGCATGGAAGCTGGTATCTGGAGTCAAGTCTTACTGGTTGGTGGGTTAGTCGGCTGGTTGCTGACCTATGCTTTGCGTGCGGCGGGCAAGAAAATGACCTACCATCAACAGCGGGAAAAATACGAAGAAGCCTTCTTTAAAAAGCGCTTGGACGAAATACCTCCTGAAGAACTAGCAAAAATTCAAGCCGAAATAGAAAAAGGGGAGTAGAAAATGGGGAGTAGGGAGTGGGGAGTGGGGAGTAGGGAGTGGGGGAAGATGGGGAAGATAAGGAAGAATAATTGTTTACTCCCCTATCTCCCCTATCTCCCCTATCTCCCCATTCCCCACTCCCCACTCCCCATGGACCATTCCCCTTTTCCAAGCGGTGAAAAAAAACATGCCTATATTTTATAAGGTTTGAGTATTATATAAAGTCGAGTAGAGTATCAATTATAATTGTGAGTATGAGTGTGAGAGTGTGTCAGTCGCTAATGATCGTATTTTCGGCACAGTTGAGGAGCAAAGGCGATGAGTGAAAGTATGGCGTTTATCGGTGGAGTCGCTGTAGCAGGGTTGGCGGCTCTCCTGTTGCTCAAGGGGACAGGTAATGCCCTACAACCTAACTTCGCTGTTACGCCGCAAATGCCCACTGTAGTTGCGCCGCAAGCAGTAATGCAGCCTGGTTACCCTACTTATGGGCAAGCAGGATATCCCAACCAACCAGCGCCAGCCGGTCCAAGTGCTGAAGAGCGCGTGGCAATGGAACGACTGAAAATGGAAAATGAAGCCCTAAAGAAGGAAAACGATCAGATTAAAATCCAATACCAGCAACTCCAGTTTCAATTCCAAAGTCAAGTAAACGCCTTCAACGCCCAGAACAACCAAACTCCAGTACGACAAGCCACTTTACCGCCGGAGCAAGGACACTGGTGGTCTTCACCTATGGCTTGGGCGGTAGGAGGCATGACTCTAACCATTGGCGGTGGTATTGTAGTAGCTGGGGTATTGGCTTTGTTCTCACCAAAACAGCGTCCAACCCGCACAGTACAGGTAATTCACCCCTACACCGGGGCAACGCCTCCTCTGGCTCCTGTGCGTCGCACTGAGTTTCTTCCCCCTCGAAACGAAGTAAGACGAGTTGAAGCGCCAGAATACGACGACACTTATTGAATTATGAATTATGAATTATGAATTATGAAGGGAGGGTGGGTTTTAGGTTGGGGTGGAGACCCACGCTCCTGATTGAATAATTATTAATTCGTAATTCGTAATTCGTAACGAAAGTCAAAGCCCCTCAATTTATTGATGGAGAAAATTATTTTTTCCTTGTTTCAGAGCAAGCAGATTGATTGGTGGGGTAATAATTACGAATTACGAATTATAAATTACGAATTATGTTGACAGCCTCCGCCTGGAGGGTAACCACATGATGGTATTACTTTCATAATTCATCATTCATAATTTAATCAGATCGACTAAGTTATTATTGAATAGCGGATGTAGGGCTATAGACTCTGTATAATCGCGGCTGGTTAACTGCAAAATTGACTCGCCAATGCCATGTTCTTGTTTTAAATGAGCCTGTAACTGCTTCAATAATCGGTCTCTTTCGTGAGCATTCAAGGATTGCACTATCAAATGGGCGCACAGCATCACCTGACCGGAAGTAATTGTCCAGATATGTAGCTTCTCGACACCATAAACCCCTGGAAAGGATTTTAGGGAAGCTGTTACTTCAGCCGGTTTTATTGAGCGAGGCGCGTACTCCATCAGAATCTCCACGCTTTCCCTCACCAAGGGTATGGCACCTAAAGCAGTTAACCCAGCCACAAATAGACTCGCAATGGGATCTATCCACAACCAATTTAGGAAGTAAACTGCTAGGGCAGCTATGATGACGCCCACAGAACTGATAGCATCTGCTACCATATGCAGGAAGGCACCGCGCAAGTTAATATCATCATGGCTGTGCTGATGCAGCAAACAAATATTAAGGCTGTTCACTACCAAACCAATGCCTGCTCCGATTAACATGGGCAGACCTAATAATAGTTCTGGTGTTTGAATTCGCTCTATGGCTTCCCAGGCGATGAAGGTAGCGATCGCTAATAAACTCAGACCATTTACCAAGGCTACCAAAACTTCTACTCGACCATAGGCAAAGGTAGCCTGACCTGCTGCACGTCGCTGCGCCACCCAACAGGCTAGCAGCGTTAGACCTAAGGCAGCAATGTCAGAGACTAGGTGTTCTGCATCTGCCAACAGAGATAAACTGTGGCTCCATAGACCTGTAGCTAACTCTGCCGCAAAAAAGCTCAGTAATAAGCCAAGATTTATCCACAGAACCTGCGTCTTCTGCTTCCTCTGAACAATATCTAGATCCCTGAGATTAGAACATCCGCAGCCAGGGCGAATGACTGCACCACGAGTACTAGATTGCTCTTGAATCGAAAGCGTCATGCAGTTAGCTCCCTACAAATAATAATAAGACGACAGTTATAGGAATCCTATTTGAGATCCGAACTTGGGGGACAAGCCGCTACGCGGAAATTCAAAATTCACGCATTCAAAAGTTAAAACACTTTTGATTTTTGACTTTTGACTTTTGACTTCCCCGAAGGGGCGGGGGTGTTTGTAACTCCTGCACGGATTGCTATAGGAAGCCGTGGCTTTTAATTTTAACAGCCATCAGATCCTCAGTTAGTAAGCTGTTCGTAGTGAGGACTTTAGTCCTCATGTTCTTGAGGACTAAAGTCCTCACTACAAACCCATCAAGAAAATGCAATCTTAGCAGTAATCTCTAAAGTCCAATGCTTCGACCAGGAAAGCCAGCTACGTCAAAGTATTTAGTTTTGCCGACTTTTTGGAATTTGAGTACTGTCTTCAAGCCGTTATCAGCCGGTTCAGATTCCAATGTCTTGGAGGTGAAGGAGACGCGACTTGACTTACCCTTAAGCGCCTCATCTATCACGCGACCGATCAAAGTGCCGTTTTCGGTGGGAATTGGGGGTTTTAGACCCTGAATTTCCGCTATGGTGATTGCTACATCCACATTACTGACTGGAGCTCGGTCTATTAAACCTTGCTTAAAGTCAGGTCCTATGGCTGCCATGAAGTTGTATGTATTAGCACGGCTAAAACTTCCGTGCATCCCCTGACCTTGTTGCAGACCAGTATCAGCAACTTCGACACCGCAGGCTAAAGGATTCTCACAGTTGGGGTCGGGGGCTGGGAAGGAACGGAAGTTAACAGCGATCGCAGGAGTCGGGGTGAGGGCTGAACCCTTCAAGTTAATCGAACTGATGGGCAATGTGCCTGGAATCGACCCCAAGGAATCATCCACAAACAAACCGCTTACGTAATCTTGTTGCAGAAGCAAATTTACCACTTGCTTCGCCAGACCACTTTGATCTCCCGCGCCTGGAAGATAGACCAAATCTGACCCCCCATTGGCTGCAATCACCACACTCGGATTGAGAGGGTCAGTGCCAATCAGTCCGTCCCCGGAACGGGGAAAGGGAATTGTGCCTGAACCTGGAGTCACTAATTGATTATTCTGATCTGGATCGTATAGAGGTAGACCCAAGCCCTTAGCCAAGTCTATGGCAACAAAGCCTACAGGTAGGAAACCTGTGTTCACACCTGGATAGGAGAGCGTTTTTGCAAAACTTGTGTCACTTTGCTTACTGATGGTTTCAAAACCGTGGTCGGCTGTGACAAAGATGTCCGTTGTTTTGTCTAGTCCTAGACTCTTCAATGTAGCTATAATTTGCGCCAAGTTATTGTCAGCATTTTTTACAGCCGCTTGAGCAGTAGGACCATTAATCCCAGGAACTAGAGAATTGAGGCTATCTCCCTGGTTATGTTGAGTTCCATCTGGATCTCGTGACCAATACACGATGGTAAACGGCTTGGTTCTGTCCTTAAACAGGGGAAGAATCGCCTTGGTGACGGTATCTGTGAAGTATTGTTGTTGGGTGATGTTAGCAGCCTTAGTTCCAGGAGTCGTGTTGCTACCTGAAAAACCGTTGCTACCTGATTGGTCAGCATCGGTTGACGGCACACCATTTGACCGAGTTGGAGATACTAGAGGCAGACCAGCGTTGTTTAACGCAGCAGTGATATCGTCATTGAGTGGAACCGCACCAGCTTTGCCTGTGGTATCGTCAATGACAATGGTGTCTGGGGGCGGGACAGTCCCTGCATTTCTGTTTCCTTGTTTTACGTCCTGAATTAGGACAGGTCCAACCTTACCAACGGCAGCAGTACTATAACCTGCTGCACGAGCTACTGATAATAGTGTTTCTTCGTTCAGGTAGTTGCCGTTGAAATTGTTATCTAGGTCAGCTAGGACGGCATCATTCTCAACGAAGGGTGTCACACTACCGCCAGCATTAGGGGTGGGAAAACCTACGTAGATGGTGTTGCTGAAGTCACCAGTGTCGCCTAGATAATGTCCTGTGGCAATTGCCGAAGCATTGGCGGTGGTGAAGGTAGGGAACAAGGAATGACTATTGACAAAACCTACGCCTTGGTTGGCAACACTATAAAATGTGGGCGTTCTATTGGGGGTTACGGAACTTGGACGTAAACCATCCGCCACAAAGATAATGGCGTTGTGTGGAGATGTTTGTCGAGCAACCGATATATCTATCGGCAACATCCTACTTATTAAGACGAAGGTACATAGGGCAGTTGCCGAGACGATTAAAAATCGAATCCATCTCCCCATATGCAGAATGTTTCTATTAAACATGCCAGAACTTTTCCTCCATAGTAGATTGCCAATCGTTCTACTGAATTTTGGCTACAAGGGATAAATTACAATCATTAGGTTAAGAAAAGGATATGGCAAGGTAATGGGAATTTTAAGATTAGTCATCTTTATAAAATCTTCTTATTTTTGGGGCTAAAAGGGCAGCAATATGAATTTTATGTAAATATTTTTCCGGAATTAATTTTAAAAAGAAGTAACTCAAAAATAGATCAATAAATAAACTGAAAAAATTAGAAGAGGGAGATTGGGTTGCACGCCTCCCTCCTTTGCAAACTTCGGGGTTTCCCTCCGGGCGAACTTCTCACTCGGGGAGACGCAATCATGCGAACGGGGAAACCTTGAGTGCAGCGCTGGCGACCCAACCTACTGAGAATGAGATAGCCCTGGTTTTTCTGCGGTGAAATCTCAACAGGAGAACTTAGGTCGTCTTCTGTGCAGCAGCAACAGGCTTCACAGGTGTACCTTCGATTTGGTCTACCGTAGGAGTAGCCAAAAGAGATTCATTTCCTGTTAGACCCGAGGCGATTTCTATCTCAGTGCCATAATCTCGCCCAAGTACAACTTTTTGATAATGCACTTTGTTATCTTTAGTTACGGTTGCTACCTGCGTACCTGCTGCATTAATGACTAGGGTGCTAGCAGGCACAATTAAGGGAGGATTGGCACGGGCAATGTTAAACTTGACAGAACCATACATCCCTGGTCGCAGTGCGCCGTCTAAATTTTGCACTGCTACTTGGGCCAGTAAAGTGCGAGTATTTGGGTCTAAGGCATCGCTAGTCCGCACTACCTTACCACTGAAAACCCTTTGTGGTAACTCTCGGACTGTAATCTGTGCTGTTTGACCTATCTTAAGTGACTGGGTTAAAGTCTGCGGTACATTAACATTCACCGTTACATTATCGTAACCAGCGATTGTATATAGGCTGGTATTGGTATTGCCGGTGCCGGGTGTAATCAAAACTCCTGCATTGACGTTACGTGCAGTAATAATCCCTGTGAAGGGAGCAGTCACTTTTTCGTAGGACTGCAACACTGTATAACGCTGGAGATTGGCTATATTAGAGTTGACGAGAGCTTGAGCGGCATTGACGTTGGCTTCGTTTGAGTTGACAGTATTTTGAGCCGCCTCAACATTGGCTAGGTTGGCTTGATATGTGGCATATTTTGTGTCTGCATCTTGCTGAGTGACAGCACCTTGCTGTACGAGGATTTTCCAGCGTTGCCAAGTCTGAAGTGCTATGAGTAAGTTGGCGCGGGTTTGCTTTAAGTCCGAACGACCTTTGGCTAAAGCAGCACGACTTTGGATCAGATTGGCTTGTGCTTGTGCTAACTGGGCACGGGCTTGTAGTACTTCCTGATCGACATCAGGCGACTCAATCTCAGCTAATAACTGACCTTGCTTCACGCGATCGCCAATGTCTACCAACCAGCGACGTAAATATCCATTGCTCCGGGCGTAAATACTAGTTTGGTTGAGAGACACCACACTACCGGATAGAACCAAATCGCTTGCTTTCCCACGTTGAGGAGTGATGACATTAACTGAAGGTACGATGCTTTGTTCCTTTGCCGCTGCTTTTAATTCTTGTTGTTGGCTTAAACGGGGTAAGATGCCTATAGCCAGCAGGGTGACGAAAAAACCAGTACCTAGCGCGATCGCTACTATAGGACCACGGCCATTGTGACCTTGCTCATTCCGCTTCAGGGGTGCTGGTTGCGGTGATGAAGATTTTTGCTCCTGAGAATCCATTCTTACGGGTTGATGATCTTGAGAATCCATAGGTATTACTTCTGCTGTTGTGATGACAAGGCGAATGCGGCATGTGGATCAGAGGGAGTATCGTCCTCCTCATCCATGGGACGGGGTTGTTGACGCCGCAGAATACTATAGACAACTGGCACAAAGATGAGAGTAGCGAATGTTGCAGCCGACAAGCCGCCAATCACTGCGCGACCCAAGGGCGCATTCTGCTCGCCGCCTTCCCCAAGACCAAGGGACATTGGTATCATACCGATGAGCATGGCAAAGGCAGTCATTAATACGGGGCGTAGCCGAGTGTAACCAGCCGCCTGAGCTGCACGATAGGCATTTTCCCCCTCCATACGCTGCTCATTGGCAAAAGTGATTAACAGAATACTATTTGATGTTGCCACACCAATACTCATAATCGCACCCATCAATGAGGGGACATTGAAGGTCGTGTGGGTGACAAACAGCATCCAGATAATGCCAGCCAAAGCACTAGGTAAAGCCATCATAATAATCAGGGGATCGAGCCAGGTTTGAAAGTTCACCACCATCAAGCAGTAAACCAGCACAATGGCGAACACCAGTCCAAATCCCAGACCTATAAACGAAGAATTCATTGTTTGAACTTGACCGCGCACCACCATTTTGCTGCCCTTGGGCAACTGGCGCTGAAATTTAGCCACAATCTGATTTATATCGTGGGAAACTCCCCCAAGGTCACGCCCTTGGGCATTGGCAAAGACATCGAAAACAGGTTGCACGTTGTAGTGATTAACCACTTGCATCATGGTGTCACGTTTGACAGTAGCCAAATTGCCCAAAAGTTGTGGATTACCATTAGTACCATTAGCAATGGGTGTATTCTGGAGGCTATCAATGGAATCAATTTTATACTGCGGGACTTGTACGGCAAGGGTGTAACTCACCCCTTTTTTGGGGTCCAGCCATTGGTTTAATGCTGCCTGACCACTTGAACTTAAGGTAGTCAGCACGCTATTGGCTACATCTCGCTGAGTTAGACCGACTTGTTGTGCCAGCGAACGATCCACATTCAGGCGCAACCTAGGAGCATCCATGACTTGCTGCACATGCACATCTACAGCACCAGGGACACGTGCCACAAGTGCTTCGATTTTTTTAGCAATGTCAAAGTTCTTGTTCGTGTTTTGCACTGGACCAGATATTTGAATATCAACGGCAGCAGGCAGACCAAAATTCAGAATTTGAGTGACGATATCAGCAGGCTCAAAAAAGAAAGTGTAATTGGGAAATTTCACTTTCAATTTCTGGCGGAGTTCCTTGACGTATGAAAAAGTCTTTCCAGCTTCTTTCAGGGAGACGAGAATATCAGCATCAGCAGCACTAATTGTGGCACCATTGTAGCCATAGGTCAGGTTGATACCACTGCTGGGGATGCCAATATTATCCAGAAGGATGGAGAGATCATCAGCCGGAATGGTCTGACGGATAACGTCTTCTATCTGACCTACAGCTATTTCTGTCTCTTCCACGCGGGTTCCAGGTAAAGCCCGTACATGCAAGGTTAACTGACCGCCATCAACTTCGGGGAAAAAGTCTTGACCAACGAACGGCAGAAGTACTCCTGCACTCACCCAAAACGCACCGAACAATACAAAGACTATTTTGCGACTATTCAATGCCCAAGTTAAGATACCGTAATACCAGTCACGAAATTTTTCAAATTGGTGATTAAACTTTTCGTGCACTCGCCAGATCCAGTCTTTCTTAACGGGTTTTTTAGCTTCTTTTTTCGCCCTTGTTCCGTCATGTGTCTGCTGGTCTTTGACATTGTCTCCAACAGACGATAAGTTATCTGCTGAATGTGTCTGCTTCTTATTGCTATTGTGTCCATCAGATAACCAGGGGTTTGGTAAATGTGTCTGGTGGTTGTTGCTATTGTGTCCATCAGACGATAAATTATCTGGTGAATGTGTCTGCTTGTTATTGCCATTGTGTCCGTTGCCACCACCATGATGTTCTTCGCCTGAAGTATACAACTCCAGTTCAGACCCTAGTAAATAGTTTGCCATCGTGGGCACTACGGTTCGCGATAGCAAGTAAGAGGCAAGCATGGCAAATACTACCGCCATCGCCAGAGGTACAAACAGGTACTGTGCTACCCCACTTAAAAACACTACTGGTACAAAGACAATACAAATAGACAACGTTGCGACAAACGCCGGGGTGGCGATTTGCTGGGCACCATCCAATATCGCCCGCTTGAGTGGTTTGCCTTGTCCCAGATTACGATGGATATTTTCAATTTCCACCGTGGCATCATCTACCAGAATACCCACAGCTAGGGACAGACCACCCAAGGTCATGATGTTGAAAGTTTGCCCCAAAGAAGTCATGACAATGATCGAAACCAAGATAGAAAGGGGAATTGAGACTGCCACAATCACAGTACTGCGCCAACTCCCCAGGAAAACGAGAATCATCAACGCTGTCAGACACGCGGCAATCACCCCTTCTTTGATCACCCCATCAATAGAAGCCTTAACAAACACTGATTGGTCGAACAAGAACGATAAATTCAGTTCCTTCGGCAGGGTGGCTTGGATCTGAGGCAAGATTTGTTTAACGCGCTTGATAACATCAATGGTAGAGGCACTACCACTTTTGAGAATACTCATTAAGACAGAACGTCGCCCATTCTGGCGCACAACATTGGTTTGTACGGCGAAGCCATCCCGTACCTGCGCCACATCGCGAATGTAAACCACGGTCCCGTTGACTTGCTTAATCGGCAAATCGTTGAGGGCTGCCACCACATCTGGACTATTGTTGATCTGCACAGCGTAGTCGCGGGTACCTATCTTCGCATTGCCTGCTGGCAAGGTGAGGTTTTGGGCGCTGACAGCGTTGGTGACATCTTGGGCAGAAACACCTTTGGCATACAGTGCCTGCGGGTCGATATCCACCATGATCTGCCGAGGTTTACCACCGTAGGGCAAAGGTACACTCGCCCCTTGCACTACCGCTAACTGGGTGCGGATGAAGTTGGTGGTATAGTCGCTGATTGTTTGTTCCGGAAGAGTTTTACTGCTCACACTCATCTGGATAATCGGCACACTGGAAGCGTTGTATTGGATGATAAAGGGCGGTGTGATCCCAGGTGGCAGAGGGCGCAGAACTGTTTGGCTGATAGATGTGATTTGGGCAACTGCCGAGGGCATGTTGGCATTTGGTTGGAAGAAAACCTTAATCACACTGAGTCCACTCAGGGATTGAGATTCCATGTGTTCAATGTCACCAACAGTCGTGGTGATAGCGCGTTCACTAATTGTGACAATTCGCTGTGCCATTTCCTCCGGTGTTACACCAGTATATGTCCAAACTATGCTGACTACCGGAATATTAATGGCTGGAAAAATGTCAACAGGCGTACGGAACATTGTCACTATACCTAGGAGTACAATGAGCAATGAAGCGATAACGAATGTGTATGGACGACGTAAAGCAAGTCGGACTATCCACATGGAATTACCTATAAAATGCGTTTTAATGACAATTTTCTACGGTTCGCAGTGCTAATCTTTAGAGTGCTAACCTTTAGGTCAGGGTTTTCTATGCAACGCTTGTGCCACTGTGTGGCTGGAGCATTGAGCTAGTACCGCTACGCGTAATTCGTAATTCGTAATTACTGTTCCGTAAGGGTTTTAGACATTTCAAATGGGTGGCTTATTTACGCCGACCTGTACTACAGTAGATTTTTAACCTTTACCATATCCCATCTTGAATGTCAAGAGTTTAGGTCGGAGATCGCTCTCAATGGTGGTAATGGGCGTTTCATGCAATCACATCTCTCGCCGGAGCGATTTAATGATAAGATTTGTCTGATTTTTTCTTCAAAGCTCTAAACCTGACTGAACAATTAAATATAGTTTTCTCCTTTAACCAAAGTTTTGACTAGTAAAGCTCACTGTGTAATTGATAAACTTAAGTTTTTTAATTGTGAATTTCTACAAATTCCTTTGATACCACAGTTATAGAGCAGGTGTCAAGTAAATATTGTACACCAGATCAGTGTTGTCTTCATAATGACAGACTGATATGAAAATTTAAATCTTCCCTTTGGTAGTTAATTTCAAACTTTCCTGTAGTAGTTGATTGACCCAGAAGTATAGGTCGGTCTATTGCAAAAACTTGCGTAGAGGGAAGTACTAGAGAACGGGCGGTGGAATCCTCATCCATGTATAAGCGAATCTTGCTCATACCAGGTTTTTAGCTTTGTGGAGTGCCTCTATGCGGTCCCCCTCTGCCTCTTGGGCTGTGATATCAGCATCATTACAGAAATGGCAGTACCAACAGCTATGGCAACTGACCACCCTTGGGAGAAGGGGCTGACTAGATTTTTTCGGCAATGTCAAAAGCAGAGATATATGAAAGCTGAATACTGCTGCCAAAGTCATGTTCGATCCGCTGCCTCAATCCAGCAAATAAAGCCTCTTTGCTGCGTGGGTCTAACTTTAGGTATGGGGAGTAAGTATTCAAAAGCATTAAATATTCATCAACAGTGTAAGTGACGAACGATGTAACTTGTCCAGATATTAAGTTTTTAAATTGTCCCGAATCAATGACCATATTTCCTAATCCTCTCAAGATTTCTTCTTGAGTTTCTCTGTCTTGATATCGGTCAAGAGATGGAGCATGTAGTTGATAGACCTCAGATAAGTTTAGGTACACTTCGTAGGAGGGTTGAAGTTCCTTGTTCCACAATAAAATTAGGTAGCCCCTCTGTTTTAGGGCATTTGCTGCTTTTGGATATCCTACTTCTGGTGAGATCCAATGAATTGAACTCGCGGCTAAGACGGCATCAAATTTCTCAAACTGTGGTGTCCACTCTTCAAAGGATGTGTTCTGAATCTCTACATTGGGATACGGTTGACAATTCTGTTGAGCTAATCGGCAGAAATCTGGATTGGGTTCTAAGCAGATTATTGAGCAACCCAATTGGGCGATCGCTACTGTTGCAGTTGCAGGACCACACCCCACCTCCAGAATTTTTGAGTCAGTGGTGAGGTGAGCAATCCCCACAACTTGGTCAATCAAATCTTGAGGATAACGCGGTCTTGCCTTGTTGTAAGCCTCTGCTGCCGGAGAATACCAATGCTTGCGTTGTTCCAGGTTTCGGCTGGAGTAGCTGATTATTGTTTGTTTTAGGTCTTCCATTATAACCCAAGTTGCAAGTGGATGCGATCGCATTATTTTAACTTTACACATTGATATATAGCAATCCCTGCAAGAGTTACAAACACCCCCGCCCCTTCTCCCAAGGGGAGACGCTGCGCGAACGGGGAAGTCAAAAGTCAAAAGTCAAAAATCAAAAGTGTTTTAACTTTTGAATGCGTGAATTTTCCCTTGTCCCCCTTGTCCCCCTTGTCCCCCTTGTCCCCCAAATCCCCCAAGTTATGAATTACCACAGCCTGCCCATGCGCATTCGGGAGTATACTCTGTAGAGTAAGCTTTTTACTGAAATTTTACACTAGGGAATAAAAGAATGTCTACAGACTTAGTTACTTACATTGAAGAAAGTGAATTTGATGCTCTTTTAAGTGAAGAGGGAGTTGTCGTTGTTGACTTTACTGCTACTTGGTGTGGTCCGTGTCGCCTTGTCAGTCCCTTAATGGATCAACTCGCACAGGAGTACAAAAGTTCCGCCAAGGTCGTTAAGATAGACATCGATAACAACAAACCGATTTTCAAAAAATTTGGTCTTCGCAGCATTCCAGCAGTTTTAATTTTCAAGAATGGTTCGTTAGAAAACACCATGGTGGGAGTTAAGACTTACGAGGAGTTCAGCACCGCTGTTCAGAAGGTTATTTAGCTAATAGCGAATGGCTAATTGCTTTTTTACAATTAGCCATTAGCAGACTTCGCGATTGATTGAACACACTTTGAAAGAGAGTCTAGAGTTAGGCAAACACTGGTGCAGTGTCAGTATAAATCCTCATGGAAGTTACTAGCCCAGCTTGGTTGCGATCAGTAATGGCTACTGCTGGTATAACAACCTCTTTACCATCTTTGCGGGTATATTTATTAAGTGCCTCTAATACAAAGGTATTATCGTTGCCGTAAATATTTTTTAAAATATGTTCTATCCCATTGATGGATGACCAAAAGTAACCAAGACTTTGCAAAATAGCATCCTTGCCATACACTATCGGATTATTACCAAATTGGAATATAGAATCATGAGCTAAAAACTTGCTGTAGGCTTCAAGATTCATTTCATCTATAGCACACAAGTAGCCTAAATACCATTCGTAGGCAGATATTGAAAGTTCGTTAATTTTGAGTTCGTGAGTCTGCATTAAATTACTTATTTTTATCAGAGTTAAATAACACCTACCCCGCCTTAGCTTCGCCTGAAATAATGGTAGTTCATTATCCAAACTCTTGCAAGATCTGCAACTACAACTGCACACTCTAATGAGCGATCGCGCCTCTCGTTGTGGTAGCGAGTTTTCTCACTCGGGGCGACGCAAGGAACGCGACTCGCTGCGCGACTCGCTGCGCTACTCCCGAACCGCTAGAAGAATACCTAATTTAATGAACCGCCAAGACGAGGCAGTCTTTCCGCCGGCTTCCGGCGATCAGAACTGCAAATGCCTTGGACGCCAAGAAAATCAAAAAGAAGATAGGTAATCTTACACCGATTAGGGAGTATAAAGCAGATCGCTCTTTACAAAACTTTACATTTGCCTGAGACTGAAAGAGCCGAGAAGACGCGTTAAACCCCTCGAATAGTGAAAGTGCGTCCCTTGGGTTTGTCAAGTCTAGGGATAAAATTCTGTAATATCTCCCAATCGGTAGTGTAGTTAATTTTGTCGTCAAGTATTGGATTAAGACATGAAGAACGTTACTCTTAACCCATCACATGTGAATAAAGAAGATGGTTCACCAGATCGTACAGAACCAGGTGGTAGTTTAAAATCTAATAAAGAAGAAAATAATAGGTGCAGCAGTGCAACTTGAAGGGGCAACGTATCGGCTATATTCGCGTGAGTAGCACCGACCAGAATCCGGATCGCCAACTCGAAGGGGTGGAAACCGACAAACTCTTCATTGACCATGCATCAGGCAAGGACACTCAACGCCCGCAACTCGAAGCCATGCTCGCTTATGCTCGTGAAGGCGATGTGGTGGTCGTGCATAGCATGGAGCGACTCGCCCGAAACCTCGACGATCTGCGCCGCCTCGTACAGCAGCTTACCCATCGAGGCATAAGCATCACTTTCCTGAAGGAGAGCCTGACCTTCACAGGCTCGGATTCTCCTATGGCGCAGCTTTTGCTCTCGGTCATGGGTGATCTGGAACTCCCCAGATTAAAGACACTACCGCTATCACCCAAAGTTGGATTGCTGTGAGTGGCATGAGGGGGTGGCGCAATGTGATGGACTCAAGCTTGAGAATGTAGATCGAGTAGAGGAAGGCGTTGCATAACATCAACAGATCACCGATAACTATCTGTTCACTCTCCCAACACATCACTCCAACGCCAATAATGGCAATTCCAGCAGCGAGGAAAGTTTTTAATATCACCTGCCGACCTAGCAGTTGCCCTAGCAAAGGAACTAGGAGGACGTTGAAACTGGCAATGAATGCAGCATGATTTGCAGATATAGTCTCCAGAGCAACTGTTTGGAGGGTTAAGGTCGTAAAGATTATCAGTCCCAACAAGACTCCATCCCGCAGCAGGGGAAGATTAAGGAAGCGCAAATACGGGGTGAAAGGCAATGCCGCTACTGTGAAGCGGGTTGCCAATATTGCAGCAGGAGAAAGACTACTGACTGCTCCCTTGAGCAGCGCAAAGCTCGTACCCCAGATCAAGGTGATCAGCAGCAACACTGCTATACCCCAAGCATGGAGAGTTTTTGGTGATCTTTGAGAGTAATTATTTAATTCTATAGTCATTGAGCTGCATAACCCCCTAGCTTTACCACCGAGAGTTCCACAAGTTCTTGTTTTAATTGGTCTATGAACTGTACCATCTCCTCCACCGATTTTCTTCCGCAAGAGGCGAGTATTTTCCGAGTCCAGGGGGGTATCTGTTCTAAGTAGGATGGGTACTTTTTTCGCATCGGAAGTGCTGAGTTTTCATAACTTGGTTGGTTTTGCGATCATTTTGTTCGGTTTATATTTGACAGTCTATAGCCAATCCGTTATTCAGGCATAATCAGTCATCCCATTAAGTTTTGTCTGTCAAAAAATTTTTCTCACTTTAATACTCATACCATAATTTGAATTTCGTCAGTCGCTCTAAACCCTTTCTATACCCGGTATAGAAACTACGTCAGGAAAGCCCCGCTTCCCCAGTGGCAAGTCCGGCGGTACCAACGTGCATTACTCCTGCAACCCACATGAAAGTTAAGTGAAACTTATCACTGCGCCGCCCTCCACCGATAAGATTTCATGATGACCCGCTGCGGTGAACGGAAAATAAGGCTTTGAGCCTGCTACGCTGGGAAAGTATTTTTTTGGCTGCAAGTGCATAAATCATTTCAATTGCACCTAAGTATTGCATAGCTATCTACTAAAATTAGTCTTCGATCTTGTTTTAAAGTATGAATAAAAAATGGGCGATTAAGCGAATTACTTTAAATTTGGCAGCAATTGAAGCCGAAAAGCTTCAATTGTACTGTAATCAGACAGGCAGACCAGCAACAGATGTGATTCGGGAACTTATTAGAGGATTGTCTATTTGTGACGAAGTAGCGCAGTCAATGCCTTTGAGACCACCCTTGTAACTGATACATAGCAATCCTATTTGAGATCCGAACAAGGGGGAGAAGGGGGAGAAGGGGGAGAAGGAGGACAAGGGGGACAAGGGGGAGAAGGAGGACAAGGAGGAGAAGGGGGACAAGCCGCTGCGCGAAAATTCACGCATTCAAAAGTCAAAATTTAAAACACTTTTGACTTATTACCTTAGCTTTTGACTTCCCCCTTGGGGACCATTTCCTCAAAAATGTGTCCGCTTTTTGAGATAGATTTGATACTTACCTCTAAGAATCGAACACTGTTCTTATCATTTTGTCTCACATCGGTTCTACCCTAGGTTATAAAAATTAGGAAAACAAAATTTGCAAAAGATGTGTCTTGTGGAATGCTATGTACATAGATTTTTCTGCTGATATTTACTTTGACTGTGTTGAGAATTTTTATAGTCTCAAAGTATTGACCTCAGAAAAGGTTCCCTATGTTTGATTTGTTTGCAAAAAAGTTTTCTCGCCGCAAGTTGTTGACTACCACAGGGTTGGGACTGGTAACAGCTAGCGCCATATCTAAGGGCGATCCTCTTGGCGGTGTTTTTGAGACTGACTCAGTATCTGCCCAAGAGCCGATGAAAGGTGGAGAGTTACCACCTCAGATTAAATTCTCACCTGATGAAGCATCCACCGAAACAAATTCTGGTGGTTCTCCTACCGCACTACCACCAGAAAAACGATTGGGTTTTGCAATTGTGGGATTGGGTAGACTTGCATTAGAGGAGATTATGCCAGCCTTCGGCATGTGCAAACTGGCTAAGCCCACGGCACTAGTGAGCGGGAATGCAGCTAAGGCGAATCAGATTGCCCAGCAGTACGGCATCAATCCCAAAAATATTTATAATTACCAGAATTACGATACTATCCGTAACAATCCAGATGTTGATATCATATACATAATAGCAATCCTATTTGAGATCTGAACAGAGGGGACAAGGAGGACTTGGGGGACAAGGAGGACAAGCCGCTACGCGGAAATTCAAAATTTAAAATTCAAAATTTAAAACACTTTTGACTTATTACCTTAGCTTTTGACTTTTGACTTCCCCTTTGGGGCGGGTGTTTATAAATCATTTAGGATTGCTATATCTTTCCAAGGCGAGTCGTACTCGGTTTGTTATCCTTAATTTTAAATAGCTGCGATCGCGATTTTTCATCCATATCCACCTAAAACTCGCCACGGAATAAGAATGCAAGTCAGTTGCAACAAAGGTAGATGCAGAAAATCAAAAATGTAGTTGGTGAAAGACAGAGTGCAGAATGTCAGTTTAATCCATAGTGGCTTAAGTTGCAAATCGCTCGTTCCTGAAACCAAATTCCTGGTAATCAATGGCGTCGTCATCTTCAGGCTCAAGAGGCTCAAAAGGTGCTATTATTTCCGATTCCAATTCCAATTGTTTTGGGCGAGCAGTTAGAACTATCAAAGCTGCTTCTTCCAATAATCTGGAGATTATTTCATCAGATCCTGGATTCGCTTCATTATATTCAGCGATGGTAACAAGCGCTTCCTCAAGCTTTGTTTTGGCTTGGTAACAAAGTCGGAAGCACTTGTGATAGTCCCAAACTGAATCTGGTTTTAGTGTTAAATTAGTCATCCCTTACCCTCCTAACATAAATGCTGGGCATTAGCTTGTAAGTATAACTCATGACACACAGGATGGGGAAGTGTCTTAAATATATCATCTGCCGATGTAAAAATGCTACATGTAACGATTATCCGTTGACCCGTATGATAGTCAATTTGTGCAGATGCCTGATTTTGCGTGTATGCGCGACCGCAGAGTGACTCAACCGAGATATTATTGTTTTGACGTGCGCTGTGATCTTCACATCACTTTTTAAATGCCAATGCATAAAACTAAGTTACTCAGTTCAGCTTTCGCCAGTGTTGTGCTCATATCTACCTTAGCCACTGAATGTGGAAAAATCGCTCAAGCACAGCGTCCTATGCGTCCTATCCGTCCTATCTCCCTATTAAGGGCTAAATGTGTTGACAGTGGAGTTGGTAATGTCCGTGAGCAAGACCTTGATGTTTCTATGGGCAAAGCCGTTTATTCAAGTCAGTTTTATCTAGGACCGGGCTACCGTTCAGCCTCCATAACTTGTAACATTAAACCAGATAAAAATCCTCAAGCTGCATTTCAAACCCTAAATCTGGGTTTTGGGATGCGTGACAATGATACAACAAGTCCAAGTGTGGAGGTTAGGGTTTACTTAGATGGTAGGCAAGCTGAAACTCGCACTGTTAGTCCTACACAGCAAACTTCTTTGTCACTTGATGTCAGCAATGCCGGTAACGTTGCCATAGAAGCAGTTTGCACCAGCCAAACTCAATATTGTGACCGAGTATACTTTTACAACGCCGCACTACAGCGCCAGAGTCCCCCCCCAGCAACAAAAAAATAGCTTGGCAATATAGCCGAACATTTGATATTTCAACAAAGGGGACAAGGAAGACTTGGGGGACAAGGAGGACTTGGGGGAAGTGTTTATAATTCCTCCACGGATTGCTATAGCTGTTAGTTGTTAACTCCTAACTCCTAACTCCTAACTCCTAACTCCTAACTCCCCACTCCCCACTCCCCACTCCCCACTCAGTAAGTCTTGAGAGTTTTTTGTTTGGGATGGTTCTGATTTGCAGGGTTGTCTGTCTGAGAAAGGTGCTGTTTTGCTAGATTTTCGGTAGCTTGCTGAAACAATGGTTCTAACTTATCGCGCCAGTATTGAATATTGGGTAACTTTTCTTGATGGTCTCTATAAGCTAAAACCTTATCCCACTTACCTTCGGCAAGCGCCGTATTAATGTCATTAAATAGAGATTCCGCCTTAGCCCAATCCTGCTGCCAATGGGCACCCATCTCTGCTGTTTCTTTAACGGCAGAAGGGTCAGAAGTGATGGACTTCAGGAGTGCGATCGCTCCCTCTAAGTCTCCTGAATCATATTTTTTTCTTGCTCTATCTAAAGTCTTAGCACCATTATCACTATTATTTTTTGGTTGTGATTTCTCTTCTCGTGTTGGTGATGGTTCTGATAACTCTTGTGACTGATTTGATTTAGCTTTTGGCGTGGGAGTTGGGCGAACAGCAATCAAGTCATTATCATCTACTGTTTTAATCGCAATTCCCTTGTCTCGTAGGCAAGAAACCCATTCTTCATTATTTTGTACAACACTGGAATGGGTCCAAGCCATGTGTTTAGGGTCAAGTTTAACCTGCACCCAACCGTGTTTTGTTCGCTTACCTGTCACCTCAAACTTGGTGTCACTGGTAATAGTTTTTACAATAGTGTTAGAGCTAATGGAACTAGGCTCAGAACGCATATTGGAATTACCCTGGACCACAGCTAAACAGCTTTGTGCTGAGGTAGAGTCAGAATTCGCAAAATTGCCAGCCAAACTTTGCACATTATTCACTACAAGTGGAGCAACAGCAGCAGCACCAGCTGCCAAACCTACCAGAATTAATAGCTGCAACAAGTCAGGTCTACTAGAACTTCTGCTAGGGGGTTTGGCAATTGCTTGCGCTACTGGAGCAGCAGGATATGCTGGAGCTAGGGCGATGGTTTTCTGCCGAGATTGTGGAGATTGGGATTGGGTAGATTGGTAACTAGGATTATGTACGTATTCCTCATCAGACCAGAGTGGGGCAAATGACTCCAACGCTTGCAGTGCTTGCGATGCGCTTTGGTAGCGGTCTTTGAAGTGATAATGTACCATCTTGGTCAACACCGCCGCCAAGTTATCACTCACAGGTACTAAATGCTGCCAGAGGATTTCACCTGTTTCGGGGTCTTCTTGCAAATCCATTGGCGGTACTCCCGTCAGCGCTTGAATGGCAATGATGCCAAGGGCATAAACATCGCTATTGGGGCGGGGTTTGCCTTGTCCTTGTTCCGTGGGCATATAACCAGGAGTGCCAATTGCTACCGTAGCCGAGGGGTGTCCGGCTGCGGTGAACATGAGTGTTCGCGAACCCTGTAAGGTGGACGCTCGCAATTGTTTAACAGCCCCAAAGTCTACTAAAACTAATTTATTGTCAGGGGAACGACGTATAATATTATCTGGTTTGATATCGCGGTGAATCACCCCTTGGCGATGCACAAATATCAAAATACTTAAAATTTCCTGTAATAGTTGAATGACTTGGCTTTCACTCCAGGGTTGACCGGGGAGTAGTTCCTCGCTCAAAGTATGCCCTTCTATAAATTCTTGGACTAGGTAGAATTCTTGGTTTTCGTCAAAATAAGCTAGAAGCCTGGGTATATACTCATGGTTCCCTAGTTGTTCTAGGGTTTCGGCTTCGCTTTGAAACAAGCGCTTGGCTGTGTCAAACACTTTGGGATCGGAGTTGGCGGGTTTGAGGTGCTTGACGACACAGATAGGGTTCCCCGGTCTTTTGGTATCTCGGGCAATATAGGTTTGACCGAATCCTCCTGTGGCGAGGACTCTGACAACTTGGTAACGATGGTCTAGCAGCTTGCCTATCATATTCACTCCCCGGTTTTAGCACCCACTTTTTGGGGTTGTAATCAATATCTCCAAATATTCTTCGATAAAATCCGCTATCTTGAGAAAAGATTTGGATGTAAAACGCTGTTTTTTAATAAATACCACTGTTAATTTTTCTTTCAATCTCCCTTATATAACCATGCCTCCTAAAATTCCAGACGAACTTGCATGGCAGCAGGCTGAACTCCTCATGCAACCTATCTTCATCCGTGTTGTCGATAACATCCGCAAGCTACTTGATGTATCTCCTTGGACGGGTACTTACGAGCATGTACTCATTTGGCCCACTGGCACAGCAGAAGAGACTCAAGCACTTGTTACCCAACTTTTGCAGGAACTCGAAGCTGCAACACCAGAACAAGCTGTGGAAATTAGACAGACCCTCTCTCGTTTACCAGTACCCCATCCAGGATATCATCTGTGTCTGAAGCGTCAAGAGCAAACTGTCAGCGTTGATATGTGGGACATGTGCTATCAAGTTTGTTTTCTTGACTATATCTCAGGTGAGGAAACAGTTGTTATCGACACTAGTTTAATCGATGAAACAGGAGATGTCGATTGGCAGCGTTTGGATGTTAAGGCCCATGAGTTAGTTGAGCGCGTGTTTGCACAATTACCGGAGTAATTCGTAAGTCGTAATTCAATGTTTAACTACTCACATCTTGCACCAGCCAGATACCACGTCAAAAAAATACTCAGTATTTAATGGTTTTTTGACTGCCCCCGCATCCGCCTGGGACTTGAAGTCCCAGGCTTATAGCATAAGTCCTCTAAGAGAGGACTTTTGGGAGTTGTGGGATAAATGTAAATTTTATGACTCTTGATTTTGTAAATTGTGGTTTGTACTTAGAGGTGCAAGATATAAGACTAGGAAACGTTGATATCCGCCTGGGACTTCGAGTTCCAGGGTAACATATTTTCGCCCTCACTACCGTAAACTTACCAAGGCGATCGCTTCGCTTTGGGCAGCAGCGAAGATCGCATATCCATGTTTTTTCTTGACAAAAACTGGATTTGGTGGTAGTCTAAAGATAATGGAAAAGCTGCGCCCATATATAACATAATTCCAAAAAGCATAACGCCTAATTAGTCAAGTCTTTCCAAAAAATAAATAAGTAAGTCTGGTTTGTAGTTGCGCTTCAGCGCCATCTTCCATAGGGACGCAATTTCTCTACCATAGTTTTCTCGTGACAAAATAACTTTCAGTTAAGATAATAAAAATGGACAAGTTCGTCTAAGAGCAGACACAGGTGAGGCAATGTAGGTTGGGTTGAGGAACGAAACCCAACATTTATCGACATTTGTTGGGTTTCGCTTACGCTCTACCCAACCTACAATTTTTCTTAACCTACGCAGTATTGGGTGAATTTCTGTTTTTAAGTTCGGATGTCAGGCTCACTTTTTAGATATTTTGATTTTAGATACTACACCGCGTCTCTTCCTTGAATTCTCCAGCGTTAGAATAGTAAGTAGTTCCTCATCCAAAAAAGTCTTTGATTATGTTTGCTCAACGGGACACTGGCTGGGATTTAGCAGTTTACAATAAAGACGGTCAACTTGTGCTTGTCGTTCAAGTCAAGGGTAAACTCAATGCCTCGGCACAGTGGGCTTCCCAACTGCGAAGTAATATCCTCGCCCACGGCATCTACCCAAAAGCCCCTTACTTCCTAATGGTCTTCCCTGACAAGTTTTATCTGTGGGCAAATGTTGATGCACAACTTGACATTAGCGAACCAACTTATGCTGTTGATGCGCGTTCTATTCTGAAGCCTTATCTTGATAAAGCTGGAATAACGCCTGGGCAAAAAATAAGTAGTCAGAGTCTTGTACTAATAGTAGCATCTTGGCTATCGAAAATTCTTTATAATGATCTGCCTCTTGGTGAAACGGATGAACCAGAGCAATGGCTGGTTGACTCAGGTCTTTATGCTGCTATCGCTGGAGGCAGTTTCGGTAACGAGGCTGCTGCGTGAACGTTTACGTTGAAACTAACTTTGTTTTGGAACTCGTTTTTGAGCAAGAACAGTTTGTCAACTGTGAGCAAATTCTGCAACTAGCTGAAGCTGGACATATTAAGTTGGCTATACCTGCGTACAGTCTAGCTGAACCACACGAGAAATTGAGTCGTCAAGCAAAGAGTCGTAGAGAGATCCAGCAAGTACTCGACACAGAGCTACGGCAGCTTGCACGCACTGCATCCTACACAACTCGCATCAATAGCATTCAAGATATTGCAAATTTGTTGGTTCAAAGCAACTTGGATGAAAGTCAACGCTTTGTACACTATAGATATCGAATTTTGAAGAATACAGAAGTAATTGCACTGACTGCTGATATTCTTGCTGAAGCTGCAATATACGAAGAGCCGTATGATTTAAGACCACAAGATGCTCTTGTTTATGCATCAGTGATTTCCCACCTTCGTCACAATCAACCAACAGTTGCGTGTTTCCTCAATCGGAACTCCAGAGATTTTGATAGTCCTGATATTGTGAATGAACTGAACAAATTAAATTGCAGGATGATACCTCGATTTGATCACGGTTATGACTTCATCCAATCACAACTAGGGGCATGAAAATACCCCCAATTAGGGTGCTAGTAGCTAACTTCATACTGCTGCTTGATTGCTTCCCCTCGCCATTGTTGCAGGTCGTTCATGATGTCTTTGAGTTGTCGCATGGCTTGGACGATCGCTTCTCTCAGTTTTTGGATATTTAGTCACAAAACATACCGTAAGCTTACCAAGGCGATCGCTTCGCTGCTGCGCAAAGCGCAGATCGCACATCCATGTTTTTCCTTGACAAAAAACAGCATTTGGTGGTAATCTAAAGATAATGGAAAAGGTGCGCCCATATATAACATAATTCCAAAGAGCATAACGCCTAATTAGTCAAGTCTTTCCAAAAAATAAATAAGTAAGTCTGGTTTGTAGTTGCGCTTCAGCGCCCTCTTCCGTAGGGGCGCAATTTCTCTACCATAGTTCAATACAGTTCAGTTAAGATAATAAAATTGGAATGTTAAGCTGGTCGTATATACACAGCTGTTTTCACATGAATACATTGACAGTTAACTTACAGCTACCAAGGGATTTACTTGGAGCGCTTAATATATCAGAGGCACAACTAGAAGGACGCATTTTACAATTGGTAGCGTTGGAGCTATTTCGGCAAGAGCGAATTTCAACGGGCAAAGCAGCTGAGTTACTCTTAATCTCGAAGTGGGAGTTTATTCAACTACTAGCAGAGTATAACATCTCATACTTCAGTGAATCATCAGCAGAGTTAGCAGCAGAAGTCGCAACTGCTCAAAAGGTTTTGGAGCATAAGTATCTGTGACTGTAGTTGCGAATGCAGGTCCTTTGATTGCCTTAGCAAGAATTGGACATTTTCATTTGTTACGTTTGCTTTACAACGAATTACGAATACCTACCGCCGTTAAAGATGAGGTTATCATTTTTGGACAAGTTCGTCTAGGAGCAGACACAGGTGAGGCATTGTCACAAAGTTTACAAGAAATAGTTGATTATTTGGCAAAGTCGTGAGGGTATTTTTCTGCCAGGTATTTGCAAGTGTTGTCTTATGGCAAGGGCGATCGCTTCTCTCAGTTTTTGGATATTTAGTCACAAAACATATCGTAAGCTTACCAAGGCGATCGCTTCGCTACTGCGCTTTGCGCAGATCGCAGATCCATGTTTTTCCTTGACAAAAAACAGCATTTGGTGGTATTCTAAAAATAATGGAAAAGGTGCGCCCATATATAACATAATTCCAAAAAGCATAACGCCTAATCAGTCAAGTCTTTCCAAAAAATAGGCGTTGGTGAATCAAGACATGAATTGTGAAAATCACGATTTTGTAGAGACGCGATTAACCATAATTCCCATAACCCCACCCCGCCTCTGCTGAAAGCAGAGTCTCCCCTCCCCGCTTGCGGGGAGGGGCTGGGGGTGGGGTTATTTTATTATGTGTGATTCAACGGAGATGATATCATTACTAAATTCAGCAACGCCAAAAAATACATAAATAGGTCTGGTTTGTAGTTGCGCTTCAGCGCCCTCTTCCCGAAATCTTTCGTAGGGGCGCAAGGCCTTGCGCCCCTACTGTTTCTTTAAAATAGAATATAACCTAGCGTCACCAACCCATGAATCTAGCAAATTGGTTGAGAGAACTGGCAAATCAACTCAAGCAAGCGCTGAATTTAGAGAACTATTACCCCCAAACTCCCTCTTTACAAACACAGAAGCAGAACAACACACCCCTCTCCACAAGCGAAGAAAGAACAGAGATGGATTTACAAGCTTATCGATTATTCCTCCTCCAAGTGCTGCAAGCAACAGCAGAAAGTCAGGGAAACCCACAGGTAGTTTACCCGTTGCTTGAAACAAACATCGAAAAACTTGACTATAACCTAGCACAACTATTGCCACTTTGGGCAACAAATTTTCTGGCGGAACTTGAGACAGATGCAGCGACTATTGGCAATTTCAGCAATCTCATTCGGCAATTCCCCTTGGGTGACAAAGCCAGCAACATGGAAATAGCTATTGCCGGCTATGAAATAGTGCTAACTGTATTCACCCGCGACGCCTTCCCCCAAGATTGGGCAGGTACGCAAAATAATCTGGGGGCTGCCTACCGTAATAGAATACTAGGGGAGAAAGCACAGAATCTGGAATTGGCGATCGCAGCATACGAAAAAGCTTTATCTATATATACCCGCGACGCCTTCCCCCAAAATTGGGCTTCTACGCAATATAATGTGGGGATTGCCTACCTTGATAGAATACTAGGCTCGAAAGCACAGAATCTGGAATTGGCGATCGCCGCTTTCCAAAATGCAATATCTGTAAGAACCCGCGATGCCTTCCCCCAACAATGGGCTTCGACGCAAAATAATCTGGGGGCTGCCTACTCTGATAGAATACTAGGCTCGAAAGCACAGAATCTCGAATTGGCGATCGCAGCTTACGAAAATGCTTTATCTATATATACCCGCGACGCCTTCCCCCAAGATTGGGCCATGACGCAAAATAATCTGGGGATTGCCTACCGTAATAGAATACTAGGCTTTAAAGCACAGAATCTGGAATTGGCGATCGCAGCATACGAAAATGCTTTATCTGTAAGAACCCGCTACGCCTTCCCCCAAGATTATGCTGAAACCTTATTCAACCAGGGTCTTGCTTACCAAGATGGGAAACAGTATACCTCAGCTTACGACACCTTTGAATCTGCCATTGAAACAGTAGAATTTTTGCGAGGAGAAATTGTTTCTGGAGAGGAAAGCAAACGCAAGCAAGCAGAACAATGGAATGAGCTTTATCGTCGGATGGTGGAAGTTTGTCTAGAATTGGGAGAAGACGAAAAGGCTATTCAATATATTGAGCGTAGCAAAACTCGTAACTTAGTGGAACTCCTTGCCATCCGTGATTTATATCCTACAGGGGAAATACCAGAAGATACGCGAAAACAATTGCAACAGCTAAGACAGTCCATTGATATTGAGAAGCGCCGACTTGCTGCTGACAATCAACCAGACTACACCCACATTAATGAATTCCGTCAGCGTTACAACCAACTCTACCCCTTTGAGTTTATCACGTTTGAACAAATCCAGGCTTTGTTAGGTGAGGAGACAGCAATTATCCAATGGTACATTTTTCCTGATTGTTATCGCGCTTTCATCATCACCCGCAATCATCACAAGCCTATTATTTGGCATTCCGGCGCTGAAGATTTAGAAAAGTTGGAAAATTTTACTTTTGATAAATATCTTCAGCCTTACGATGAAGACAAACGCCGATGGATATATGACCTAAATGATAAACTTCAGCAGTTACCTAAGATTCTACATCTAGATGAAATAGTCGCCCTAATACCAGCCCAGTGTAAAAAGGTAATTTTTATTCCCCATCGTTACCTCCACCTGTTACCTCTCCATGCTTTAGCGCTATCTACAGGGGAAGATGTCATAGACAAATTCCCCCAGGGTGTGAGTTATGCACCGAGTTGTCAGCTTTTGCAATATGCAAAACAGCGGCGAACGCTTGTTGTTAACAAGGGTGGAGACACAGAATTTAGCGCCTCTACATCTGAGAATTATTCTACACCACCTGTCCCAAAAGATGAATTAGCTCATCTGTTTGCCATTCAAAACCCTACAGATAATTTAGAGTTTACAGATATCGAAGTCGAGACAATAGCTGCTGCATTTCACCCGCGCCACATTTTGAAGAAAGGTGAAGCGACAAAAGCTGCTTTGATGGGCAACAGATTTTCTGGCGGAAGTTGAGACAGATGCAGCGCAATATTTCACAGCAGTTATTGGCAATTTCAGCAATCTCATTCAGCAATTCCCCTTAGGTGACAAAGCCAGCAACATGGAAATTGCTATTGCAGGCTATGAAATAGTGCTAACTGTAACAACCCGCGATGCCTTCCCCCAAGATTGGGCTTCGACGCAAAATAATCTGGGGAGTGCCTACCTTTATAGAATCAAAGGCGAGAAAGCACAGAATCTCGAATTGGCGATCATAGCTTTCCAAAATGCAATATCAGGGGTAGTCGTACTGAGCCTGTGACCAGGGGCAAAGTCTTCTGTAATTACTACTTTACGAGGGTTTTAGGCTTTATCTGGGAAGTAGATGGCGATCGCTATCCACCACCTAAAAAGTTCCGCTAATAATTGGAGTCGGAA
>JADQBA010000168.1 GCA_016903675.1 Stigonema ocellatum SAG 48.90 = DSM 106950
GACGAAGAACTAAGGCTTGCTGCAAGACTTTATCAGCTTTATCATCAAGCCTTAACCCAAGGTAAACCTCACCGATGTTGTTCAAGGTTTGGGCGATTCCAGCTTTGTCGTTCTGTTGTCGCCGCAATTCCAACACCCGCCCATATGTTTGCAGTGCTTGGGGGTATTGTCCATGACGGTACTGCTGCACACCGAAGGTGAAGAGTTTGTCGGTTTCTGTTTTGGGGTTAGTAACTGTCTTTCGGTAGGTGTCGGGTAAGTCCGCCCGTACAGAATTGGTCAGTAGGGGAAGAGTCACCGAAAGTAGGAGGGTAGCGAGGGTAAAGCTTTTTAAGCGGTTGAACATCAGTATATTCCTGAGCAGTATTTTAAAAGTTTTGCTTACAGATCTATATACTTCTTACTATCCCAGAGGTTATGCAAAAGACGCGTCCGAATTCCAATACAGTTCGGATAAGCACCAGTCCAGAAACCCTCACCAGCCGACCAAAACCCGCACCAGCCCAGAAACCCGGTTTCGCAAAAGTTACCGGGTTTCTCCAGTTTTTCCAGCCGTCAACTACCCTTAACCGAACGGTATTGGTACGAATTCAGTATTTTTACGAGATTGTGAGACTACATTTTTGGAATTTTATCGAGCGATCGCCCACAATGATGTCGCCACTCCCGTGCTACTGTCCAACTCTCATCACTAGTAGTCTGGCAACCTTCTTTAAGCTTGGTTTGTGATAATTTGTTCGTAGTAGTCCTGAGTCCTCGTATTTTTGAGGACTAAGAGAAGGAAATATTTTCAGGAAGTAAGCAATACTCGCATCGACGGTTTGCTCGTTCTTCAACCAGGCGACGCAGTGCAGCCGGAACATAAGTACTACTCATGTTGTAGGGTTTACATGAGGTAGACTACCTGCTTTGAGCATCACGATCAGATGTTCGATGCGCTCATATTCATCAAGTTCTCGTTGTTCACAGGGAGTAAGTTCTCCAGCCTTGCTGCGTACCAATAGGGTTTGTAATCTTGTCTGCATTTCCGTTGTAGGACGGAAGGCAAGAATTTCTTCTGGAGTGGGTTGGCTTGCAACAAAAGCGAGAATATATTGATATATCCTCGCAGGAAGTGGCGGTTGCTGGAGACTCAGTGCAAGGAGTTCTGGTAAGCGATCGCCTATCTGTGCTAATTGGTCTTTTAGTTCATCTGGGACTTCAAGGGTAATTTTTGCCACGGGGGGAGTCTTGATAAAAAATACTTTCCTCTAATGTACCGTTTTGATCATCATCCCTCAACATAATCTACTATAGCAATCCTATTTGAGTTGTAAACTCTCTCATGAGGGCAGGGAGTGGGGAGTAGGGAGTAGGGAGTAGGGGTTGTTTATAAATGATTTAGGATTGCTATAGAAACATACTGATCAGGGCAACTACGAACCAATCTTTACAACCCATTGCCAAATTTTTTCAATAAATAAAATTACGAATTAGGGAAAGGGAATGAAAAGAATCTGACCTTCGTATTCGTCTGGCTGACTGCAACAAACGAATAAATATAAGTCATCAATGATCTGCCCGATTGGAGCTGTTGCAATAACTTCAACGATTCCGGGCATAGGTAATCCATTTTTAATTCTCTCATAGGCATAGACGGTAATTGTTGCTACATCATGGGTAAGCAAAATTCGTTGTTCATTGGCTGCCCATTCCAAGATAGTCCGATCATCCGCATGAATTAAACCTACATCCTGGATACGAACAACATCTAACTTCGGTAACCGTCTAATTAAGCCTCGCAATATCGAACCGTTGAAATTCTCATCAGTTAGTAAATACACGCTTCTGTTAGTTCTCCTTGAGGCTAAAACGATCAAGCAAGCGCTGCCTAAGATTAGCCAAGTTATACTGCTGAGCAAATTCACTGCGTTGTTGCTCTTGTTTTCGGTGACGTTGCTCTAAGTAGCTATCAATTTGCTGATGATGACTAAGGTAATAAGCGATCGCCGAGTATATTTCCTCTAAATGAAGAACAGAATACTGAACCGCAATTTCTTCAGGTGTAGAGCCACTATGATATGCTGCTAAAAGGCTATCGAGGGTAACGCGGCTTTGACCAATGCGGATAACCCCAGCTTCATCCCAGCGAAATGGTGGAGCTGAAACTTCAAATTCGACTTGAATACTCATAGGGCTATTCTCAGAACATTTGTATTATTCGATCGCTACCGAACCTCATTATATCCAAAAGCCCGATTGCTCTCAATCCCAGCAACGCACACGCCTAGGAATAAATTACGCACGGCTAATAGCTGAAGTCGGCATACCGCCGACTAGAACTAGAAGGAATTTAGTCCGTTTCAACGGACTTCAGCTTTGAGCCTTGAACTTGAGTTCAAGGCTCTGGAGTAGAATGAATAAGCCCTGCTCTCAATCCAGTATAATCTTTGAGAATTTACCGTGGTGTATTGTGCCAAAAGGCTTGTGAATTACAGCCAACGTTTTTGATTTATAAAGACCTCTCCCAAGTCCCCCAAGTCCTCCAAGTCCTCCAAGTCTTCCTTGTCCCCTTTGTTCGGATCTCAATTAGGATTGCTATATATTAGCCTCTAACGATCGCAACGGATGCGATCGCAACATATCAAAGAAACACATTTTTCCCCCACACCCCTACACCCTCACACCCCTACACCCCTGTGTTCCTTAGGAACACCCCACGGGCGGCGCACCACCCGTTATGAATGGAACAAACACCCCCATTCCCCCTCTTCCCCCACTCCCCACTCCCTACTCCCCACTCCCCACTCCCTACTCCCCACTCCCGTATTTCTAAGAAATAACAAATTGTTCTTGACAGGAAAATATAAAATACGGTATGATGAGAATTTGTTAAAACTTAGACCTCAAACAGCTTCAAACGCTGTAACTCATGCCAACAATACAGCAGCTCATACGTAATGAACGCGAACAAGCGCGTCAGAAAACCAAGTCCCCAGCTCTGAAACAATGCCCACAACGTCGGGGTGTTTGTACCAGAGTATACACGACTACACCGAAAAAGCCTAACTCAGCTCTACGCAAAGTAGCGCGGGTAAGACTTACATCTCAATTTGAAGTTACCGCTTACATTCCAGGGATTGGTCACAACTTGCAAGAACACTCGGTTGTGATGCTTCGTGGTGGTCGGGTTAAGGACCTACCAGGCGTGAGATACCACATCATCCGTGGCACTTTAGATACAGCCGGAGTCAAAGACCGCAAGCAAGGTCGTTCCAAGTATGGAACCAAGCGTCCAAAGAAACAAGCTTAGCAATGATTAATGCGAAGCTTGCTCGATTAATTGCGTTTGTCCCTTGATTTAGGTTGGCGTTAGCAATAGATGCCTCTTGCGAAGAAGACAAAGAAAAGGCACAGGGCAGAAGGTAAAGATTTACCCAACTGCTATGGAAATAGGGTAGAGGAATTTACCCAAAGCCCCCTTCCCTTTTCATGCTTAGTGGCGTACGCAGTTCATCGGGGTGGGCGTCTGCCTTCGTGAAAGATGCTAGCCGATTGACAAAAATCAAGTTAAATTGGTAAAGCTTCCACTTGCACCCAACGGTTTTTGGATTTTGGATGAAAAATTAGGGGAGTAAGTGTAGGAAATTATTACCATGCTGTAAGCGATAACAGCATTTTTACCTGTCTAAAAGTATAGAGAAGGTATATAATATTATCGCCTTGTTAGTCTAGTTGAGGGCAGCAAGTAAGAAGGTCAGCTATGGTGCTTTTGTAGCTTCATTAAAGTTGTCCCATACCCCAAGCGTATATAGTCTCGTAGCAAAAACCAAACTAAGGGTTAAGTATGTCTCGTCGTGGTGTTATTCAAAGGCGCCCAGTTCCGCCTGATTCGGTGTATAACAGTCGTCTTGTTAGCATGATGGTTCGGCGGGTGATGCGTCATGGCAAAAAATCACTTGCTTCACGGATTGTTTATCAGGCTCTGAAAACTATTGAGGAACGCACTGGTGGCGATGCCTTGGAAATGTTTGAAAGAGCAGTGCGGAATGCCACGCCTCTGGTAGAAGTAAAAGCTCGGCGAGTTGGCGGAGCAACCTACCAAGTACCAATGGAAGTACGTTCCGAACGGGGTACTACACTAGCACTACGTTGGCTGGTTCAGTATTCCAGGTCTAGACCAGGTCGGACGATGGCAAGCAAACTGGCAAATGAGTTAATGGATGCTGCCAACGAAACCGGAAACGCAATTCGTAAGCGGGAAGAAACGCACCGCATGGCGGAAGCAAACAAAGCATTTGCACACTATCGTTACTAAGGAAAAAAACGATATATCGCTTGAAATAGGCGATATATCGTGTAGTTACAGCGAAAAGACGGTTTTCCGTAAAAGTATAACATCTTTAACAAAGTGTAATATACAAGATATCATGAGGCAAAAACTATAGGAGGCTACTGTGGCACGTATAAACCCGCTAGAGAGAGTACGCAATATCGGTATTGCGGCGCATATAGATGCGGGAAAAACAACGACGACAGAGAGAATATTATTTTACTCTGGGATAATTCATAAAATTGGTGAAGTTCATGAAGGCACCGCTGTCACCGACTGGATGGAACAGGAGCGGGAGCGAGGAATTACTATTACAGCTGCTGCCATTAGCACCAGCTGGAATAATCATCAAATTAACATTATCGATACTCCCGGACACGTTGACTTCACAATTGAAGTAGAACGTTCCATGCGGGTGCTGGATGGTGTGATTACAGTTTTATGTTCTGTAGGGGGTGTGCAGCCCCAAACAGAGACTGTGTGGCGTCAAGCAGATCGCTATAAGGTGCCTCGCATCATTTTTATTAACAAGATGGATCGCACAGGGGCAAACTTCTATAGAGTTCACGACCAAGTGCGCGATCGCTTCCGTGCTAATGCCATCGCCATTCAGTTGCCTATTGGCAGTGAAAACGAATTCCAGGGTATTGTTGACCTGGTGAAAATGAGTGCATACATCTATACCAACGATCAAGGCACTGACATCCAGGAAACCCCTATCCCTGAAGACATGCGTTCTCAGGTACAAGAATACCGTACCAAACTAATTGAGGCGGTATCGGAAACTGACGATGTGCTGATGACCAAGTACTTCGAGGGCGAAGAACTTACCGAAGCAGAAGTGCGTGCAGCCTTGCGTAAAGGTACAGTAGCAGGTAACATTGTGCCACTGCTTTGCGGCTCAGCCTTCAAAAACAAAGGTGTGCAGCTGCTGTTGGATGCGGTAGTAGATTACCTACCCGCACCAAGCGACGTACCGCCAATTCAAGGTTTACTGCCAAATGGCGATACTGTCGAGCGCCGCGCTGACGACAACGAACCAATGTCGGCGTTGGCATTCAAGATTATGGCTGACCCATACGGTCGTTTGACCTTCGTTCGTGTCTATTCTGGTGTTCTGAAAAAGGGCAGCTATGTCTTCAACTCTACAAAAAACAAGAAAGAAAGAATTTCTCGTTTAGTAATTTTGAAGGCGGACGATCGGCAAGACGTTGATGAACTAAGAGCGGGTGATCTGGGAGCAGCCTTGGGATTGAAAGACACCTTGACAGGTGACACCCTTAGTGATGAAAACTCACCAGTCATTCTGGAATCCTTGTTCATTCCTGAACCTGTGATCTCGGTGGCGGTTGAACCCAAAACTAAGAACGACATGGATAAGCTGTCCAAAGCATTACAATCCCTGTCGGAAGAAGACCCAACCTTCCGCGTTCACGTTGATCCAGAAACCAACCAAACTGTGATTGCAGGGATGGGAGAGCTACACCTGGAAATTCTAGTTGACCGAATGTTACGAGAATTCAAAGTGGAAGCGAACGTTGGTGCGCCACAAGTAGCTTACCGTGAAACAATTCGTAAGCGTGTCAACAAAATAGAAGGGAAATTTATCCGCCAAAGTGGTGGTAAAGGTCAGTACGGTCACGTTGTGATTGACTTGGAACCAGGAGAGCCTGGCACAGGCTTTGAATTCGTATCCAAAATTGTTGGTGGTACTGTACCGAAAGAGTACATTTCCCCAGCAGAAGCAGGAATGAAAGAAAGCTGCGAATCAGGTGTTCTAGCTGGATATCCACTCATTGACGTCAAAGCAACGTTGATCGATGGATCGTACCACGATGTAGACTCGTCAGAAATGGCTTTCAAAATCGCTGGCTCAATGGCAATGAAAGAGGCGGTAATGAAAGCTTCACCCGTCCTGTTAGAGCCTATGATGAAAGTTGAGGTTGAAGTTCCCGAAAACTTCCTTGGGGATGTTATGGGAGACCTCAATTCCCGTCGTGGGCAAATTGAGGGAATGGGATCTGAGCAAGGCCTTGCCAAAGTAACTGCTAAAGTCCCATTAGCAGAAATGTTTGGCTACTCCACTGATATCCGGTCGAAAACCCAAGGTCGGGGCATCTTCTCTATGGAGTTTAGTCACTACGAAGAAGTGCCTCGCAACGTGGCTGAAGCAATCATCGCTAAAAGCAAAGGGAACGCTTAGGGGAGTTAGGAGTTAGGAGTTATGAGTTATGAGTAGAAATTCACTCAAAACTTATAACTCCTCTCAAAACTCTGGTTAACTCATTATCAAAATTCAAAACTCGAAACTATTCTCATGGCACGCGCAAAGTTTGAAAGGAATAAACCCCACGTTAACATCGGTACGATAGGCCACGTTGACCATGGTAAAACCACGTTGACGGCAGCTATTACCATGACCTTAGCAGCCATGGGTCAGGCTGTGGGCAAGGGCTACGACCAAATCGATAACGCACCAGAAGAAAAGGCACGGGGTATTACCATCAATACCGCTCACGTGGAGTATGAAACTGGCAATCGCCACTATGCTCACGTAGATTGCCCAGGGCACGCTGACTATGTGAAGAACATGATCACAGGTGCTGCTCAGATGGATGGTGGCATCCTCGTGGTTTCAGCCGCTGACGGTCCTATGCCTCAAACCCGTGAACATATTCTGCTAGCAAAGCAGGTGGGTGTTCCTAGCTTGGTAGTCTTCTTGAACAAGGAAGACATGGTAGACGACGCAGAACTACTGGAACTAGTAGAATTGGAAGTCAGAGATTTGCTTTCGAGCTACGATTTTCCCGGTGACGATATCCCCATTGTCACAGGTTCTGGTCTAAAGGCGCTGGAAAAAATGACTGCTAGCCCTAAGACACAGCGGGGTGAAGATGAATGGGTAGATAAAATCTACGCCTTGATGGATGCCGTAGATTCATACATCCCAACTCCTGAGCGGGATATTGACAAGCCCTTCCTGATGGCTGTAGAAGACGTATTCTCCATCACAGGTCGAGGTACCGTAGCTACTGGTCGGATTGAGCGCGGTAAAGTCAAAGTTGGCGATAACGTAGAGCTGGTAGGTATTCGAAACACTCGTAGCACCACCGTTACTGGAATCGAGATGTTCAAGAAGAGTCTCGATGAAGGTATGGCAGGGGATAACGCCGGCATCCTGCTGCGCGGTATTCAGAAAGCTGATATTGAACGCGGCATGGTCATTGCCAAGCCAGGTTCCATTACCCCACATACCCAATTTGAAGGTGAAGTGTACGTCCTGACGGAAAAAGAAGGCGGTCGTAAGACCCCATTTTTCCCAGGCTACCGTCCTCAGTTCTATGTACGGACAACCGACGTAACTGGCACTATCAAAACCTTCGTCGCAGATGATGGCAGTGAAGCGGAAATGGTCATGCCCGGAGACCGCATCAAGATGACTGTTGAACTCATCAACCCCATCGCTATTGAGCAAGGAATGCGCTTCGCTATTCGTGAAGGTGGTCGCACCATCGGTGCTGGTGTAGTTGCCAAAATCGTCAAGTAGCACCCTTTAACCCTAACAACCACGGAGCAGAGATGGTACAATACATCTCTGCTTTTTTCAGCGCTGTAGGGGTATAGGGGTGTAAGGGTGTAGGGGTGTGAGGGTGTAAGGAAAATATTTTTGGGATTTTGATTTCATCGTCAACTCTGAATCTATCTCACCCCTACACCCTAATCCCTCACTAACAACTCATCGTAGGGGTATAGGGGTGTGAGGGTGTAAGGGTGTAGGGGTGTGAGGGTGTAAGGAAAATATTTTTGGGATTTTGATTTCATCGTCAACTCTGAATCTATCTCACCCCTACACCCCTACACCCCTACACCCCTACACCCTAATCCTTCACTAACAACTCATCGTAGGGGTGTAGGGGTGTGAGGGTGTAAGGAAAATATTTTTGGGATTTTGATTTCATCGTCAACTCTGAATCTATCTCACCCCTACACCCCTTCTTCCCTACACCCCCACACCCCCACACCCCTACACCCTAATCTTTCACTAACAACTCATCAGAACCAGGAAAATTTAAAATGGCAACGCTACAGCAGCAAAAAATTAGAATTCGCTTGCAGGCTTTTGACCGACGCTTGTTAGATACATCTTGCGAGAAGATCGTAGACACAGCCAACCGTACTAATGCCACAGCCATAGGACCTATCCCTTTACCCACAAAACGCCGAATCTACTGTGTATTGCGATCGCCTCACGTAGATAAGGATTCGCGGGAACACTTTGAAACCCGTACCCATCGTCGCATTATTGACATTTACCAGCCCTCTTCTAAAACTATTGATGCACTGATGAAACTTGACCTACCATCAGGTGTGGACATTGAAGTAAAACTGTAACAGTTAGTGGTTAGTTGATTGTTGTTTGGTGTTTGGTACTAACGAACAACGAACAACCAACAACTAACAACAACCAATACCTACCCCAGCCCCTGAAGAAATATATCTCAGGGGTTTTTATTATTAGTAAGACAAAATGATAGAATTTGATCAAAGTACGGGAAAAGCAGAGAAGAATTTATTTTAAAGGTTAAGGTTAAATTTATACCAAGGTAACAATGACATTCTCGAATAAAATTGCGGTTCGTGAACTACCTCTGTTCCCGTTACCGGAAGTGGTTCTGTTTCCCACCAGACCATTGCCCCTACACATCTTTGAATATCGCTACCGAATCATGATGAACACCATTTTGGAGAGCGATCGTCGGTTCGGGGTACTAATGGTAGATCCAGCGAAAAGTACTATTGTTAAGGTTGGCTGCTGTGCAGAAATTATTCATTACCAGCGGTTACCAGATGACAGGATGAAGATGTGGACTTTGGGACAGCAAAGATTTCGCGTCTTAGAGTATGTTCGGGAAAAGCCCTACCCTGTTGGGTTGGTGGAGTGGATTGAAGACAATGCACCAGCTAAAGATCTACGACCTTTGGCAACTGATGTAGAGCAACTGCTGCGAGATGTGGTGCGTCTTTCAGCTAAACTCACTGAACAAGAAATCGATCTGCCAGAGGATTTGCCAGATTTGCCAGTGGAACTGTCTTACTGGGTAGCAAGCAACCTCTACGGTGTTGCTGTAGAGCAGCAAGCATTGTTAGAAATGCAGGACACTGCTGTTCGCTTAGAACGGGAAGCAGAAATTTTGACTTCAACTCGCAATCACTTAGCTGCTCGTACCGTTCTCAAAGACACCTTCAACCAAAAATTATGAATTATGAATTATGAATTATGAAGTTTTTTATCATTCATAATTCATAATTCATAATTCAGCAAAGCGGCAAGACATGGTAGCAGCCGAAGATTTTGAGGATTTCTGTATGGTTGATTAATTCGGCTATTGCGGATTGTATTTGAGGATCGCTGGCGTCTGCTTCTAGATCGATGAAAAATAAATACTCGCCGAGCGATCGCTTTGTTGGGCGAGACTCAATCCGGCTAAGATTAATCCCTAGATTAGCAAACACTTGTAGTGGTTTAACTAGCGCACCCGGTACATTGGCAGGCATACTAAATGCTAGGGAACTATGAGTGGCACTTATGGAAGAAGTTTGGTAAGCGGTGGGCAGATGACCCTGACTTACTACCCAGAAGCGAGTAAAGTTTTCAGGATAGTCGCTAACACCAGTAGCTAGTATGGGTAGCTGATAGAGTTGCGCCGCTCTTTGAGATGAGATAGCCGCCGCTGTTACGTCATGCTCTAGTTGCAGTAGCGCCTCGGTTGTGGAGTTACTTGGAATTAGCTGTACAGTTGGGAGAAACTGCCCCAACCATCCCTGACATTGTGCTAGGGCTTGCGGATGAGAGTAAACTGTTTTGATGTCCTCTAAGCTAGGGGCGCAGGAAATTAATGTATGGGCGATGGGCAGTACTAAAGCTTGCTGAATTTGCAACCTATCCAGTTGCCACATCGTATCTAGCGTCATGGTGACACTACCTTCAATAGAATTTTCTACAGGTACAACAGCTAACAGTGCCTGACCTTCGGCGACTGCTCCTAATGTTTGGGCAATGCTGGGATAGGAGCATAACATAGCTTCAGCACCCGTAGTTTTTGTCAGCCAGTTGTGATAAAAAATAGCTGCTTGTTCTGTATAAGTGCCATTCGGTCCTAAATGTGCAATTGATAGGGTCATGGAGTTTAGTCTGAGACTTGTCAGTTTGATTCGTAATTACACGATTTATTTGTCAATTGATGTAAAATGTAATAAATGGGATGTAACTCAAAGTAATTCGTAGTTCGTAATTCGTAATTCGTAATTTTAAAGGGGTTTTGAACTCTTGCGTTTACACGTGGTCATTTTTCAGACGGTGTTTAAATCCCCGGATGCAAAATAATTAAGAATTGCGAATTTTTAATTTTACCCAATCGCCTGGTATAAATTATATACAATCAAAACACAATTTATTTAAAAATAATACAATAATGAAACAATTATTTTCATCTGCTCATGCCTACTCGGTTTAGTGCCTCTCAATCGGTTGAAATCGCTGTTCCAGAGCAGCCTATTCCGATTCAGCACTACTTACGTCAGCCCCAACGCTTAGTAAGTGCTCTAGTTGACCCCAGCCGCGTCAAGCAGCTTTCTGAAGAAGTTTTTCGCTTGAAAATGCGTCCTTTGAACTTTATGTCACTCAGCATTCAACCTGCTGTAGACATGAGAGTGTGGGCAGAATCAAATGGAACGATTTATTTGGAATCAATAAGTTGTGAAATTCTTGGTATTGAGTATATTAACCAGCGGTTTACTCTAAATTTAAAAGGGCATTTGTCTCCCTACCAGCTCAACACTGGTGGTACTCGTCTGAAAGGAAGAGCAGACTTAGAAGTGCAGGTGGATTTACCACCACCACTTTCCTTCACCCCCAAAGGGATTTTAGAAGCCGCTGGTAATAGTCTGTTAAAGAGCGTTCTGTTGACGATTAAGCAAAGATTGCTACACCATCTTTTGGCAGATTACCGCCGGTGGGTGATATCACAAACAGAAGAAACAGCCCTTGGTGATGAAAGTGGTGAGTTACCAATCATGAATCCTGATTAATTCTTCCTCACCAGAAGAAGGGGTGTAGGCCCCTACACCCCTATACCCTTACACCCCTAATAAATCAAAAGTGAATTTGGCAAGGACGAAAGGACTTGCGATGTAAGCGTGAAACACCATATTGTTGCAGCGCTATGAGATGTCGCTGACTTCCATAGCCTTTATTGCGTTCTAAATCATACATGGGGTACTTGGAGGCGAGACGAAGGACTAAATCGTCACGCCAAACTTTAGCAACAATGCTGGCAGAGGCAATAGAGAGCGATCGCTCGTCTCCTTTGACTATTGAAAGTTGCGGCAGTGATAAGTCTTTTACCAACTGATTACCATCAATTAAACACAGAGCAGGCTGCACCTTCAACTTGAGAACAGCCCGCCTCATGGCCAGCAGTGATGCTTGTAATATATTGATCTGGTCAATTTCGGCGCTTGTTGCAAAACCAATTTTCCAGTCCCTTGCCAAAGCACAAATTTGCCGCGCTAACTGAGTTCTTCTTTGACTAGACAGTTGTTTGCTGTCTTTTATTTGGGCTGCCATAAGTACCGGGAAAGCCTGCTCTGGTAGTATCACTGCTGCCGCAACTACAGGACCAAACAAAGCACCTCGCCCCACTTCGTCCACGCCAGCCACATCGGAAATGCCTGATAGGATGGATAACTCCAACCAACTTGCTTCCTTTAGAGGTGCTGGCGACAAAACAGCAGCGACAACTTGCTCTGCCTTTACCATAAGTTTTGTTAACTATCAGATTCCGATGTGATAGCAGAGGAACGACGGCGACGGCGACGGTTGATAGAGGAGGTGTTGCTAGTTTCATCATCCTCCATCACTGCTAACTCTGATACCTCAGTTGGAACCTCAGATGAGGGTTCTGTAGGTGGTTCAACTCTTGATAGTTCAACTCTTGATAGTTCAACTCTTGGTAGTTCAACTCTTGGTGGTTCAACTATGATTTCACGACTTGCAGGTGAGGTAGTAATTGATTGTGAGGTAGATGCAGTCGGTGTGGTAGAACCTTGACCTGGTAGCGTGACGTTAATAATCACAGACTTGGGACTTTTAACTTCCCCACCCAACTTCAGTAAGGGAGAAACTCCCATCAAAGCGAAAACATCCTGTTCTTCGGGTGTCATTTCTACACTCCTAATCTCCGGTGGTTCTACCACTGGTTTGACTGGCTCTAACTTGGTAGTTTTAACACGCTCTGTTTTTTCACCCCAACCCACCACTTTGTTAATACTAGGTAAAGATATTTCTGGTGGGGTGCTCTTAGCATCCTCTTCACCATCAATTTCCAAGTCTGGCTCGTTTACAAAAGCGATTGAGTTAGTAGCAATCCGTGGCTCATCTTTACCATTCGACCCATTGATGCCCAAACGATTACTACGGCGAGTGCGACGCTTTCTGCTATCGCTGACTTCGTGATAGCTAGGATGATTATCCAGATTCGGGGCATTATTATACTCAGCGTCAGTATCATCTCCTTCCCCAAAGTTATCGTAACTTTCCCGTGGCTCTGTTATGCGGGCAACTGGCAAACGCGGTTCCTTCTGAGGTTGAGATACAAAGCGTTCTGGTAATTCTGCTGGTGTTGGCAATCTATGTTCAGTTTCTCCAGGCAGATTGATAGTATGCCCTAAACCGCCACAGGTGGGACAAGTTTGACCAAACAATTCGTAGATGTTTTGACCTTGACGCTTGCGGGTCAGTTCTACCAAACCCAGCTCGGTGAGTTGGGCAATCTGGGGACGAGCTTTGTCTGCTTTGAGTGCTTTATTGAAATGTTCGAGAACCTGTAGTTGATCGCGTCGCGATTCCATATCAATGAAATCTACGACAATCACTCCAGCAATATTCCGCAGCCGTAACTGGCGGGCAATTTCTGTTGCAGATTCACAGTTCGTCCAAAGAACAGTTTCTCGGGCTGTTGCCGATCGCGTAAAGGAGCCGGAGTTCACATCTATCACCGTTAATGCTTCCGTCGGCTCAATGATAATATAGCCTCCAGAAGGCAAATCTACCCGTGGTTTGAGAGCTTCTCGAATCGCGGCATTGATGCGGAAGTATTCTAAAATTGGCTGGCGATCGCGATGATGGTCGATCAACAACCCTTGTGGTGTCTGTCCGCCACTCCAGTTCTGCAAATACTGCTTCACCCGCTTCAAACCAGTACTGGAGTCTACCACAATCCGATTCACATCTGCGCCATACATATCCCGCAGCACGCGTTGGATAAAATCATCGTCCCGATTCAGTAGTGCTGGGGCGCGAGTCGATTGAGCTTCCTGCTGGATTGCTTCCCATTGCTTTTGCAGCGCTTCTAAATCTTCGATAATCGCTTCTTCTGGCTTCCCCTCTGCTTCCGTGCGAACTAGCAAACCCATCCCTGCGGGTTTTATCAAAATTGCCAGAGCACGTAAGCGGTTGCGCTCGCTTTCACTTTTTATCCGGCGTGATAAATTTACACCTCGTCCATAGGGCATCAGCACTACGTAACGTCCCGGTAAGGTAATGTTACCCGTGAGCCTTGGTCCTTTAGTACCCGTTGGCTCTTTCATCACTTGCACCAATACTTTTTGCTGTGGTGCCAACAATTCCGTAATTGCCGCTGCTGTGCGCTTTAGTCTCAGTGGTCCTAAATCTGTCACATGGATAAAGCCGTTACGTTCCGGATCACCAATGTTGACAAAAGCTGCATCTATCCCAGGTAATACATTTTCAACCACTCCCAAATAAATATCACCGATTTGGTGATGACCGGTGGCTACAACGAGTTCCTGTATTTGATCTTCCGAAAAGACTGCAGCAATTTGATGCTGCTCCGCGATGATAATTTGTTTTGGCATTCAATTTCCTCAAATATTAGCAGCACAAACACTTAGTCAAGCTTGTTATTCGTTTCACCTCTACAAGCCCTAAACGGTGCTACTGGTAATAAAAATTGTCAATTCCCGGAACTTTTACGCTCTCATTTGCGTTGACACGCCGGATAATTCCAGAACGGTTGCATATTAACCCAAGTTGCTAGTTATCAAAAAGCGCCTTAATTTAAGTACGAAATAGAAAAAATTGGTATTTAGTATTACCTAAAATCACGCTTTTTGTATCATATAGATACCATCTTTGGGGACTAACTAGCAACTTACGTTATTATTTAAGCAATTAAATCATCCCGTCCATGGTTAATTTTTGATGTAACACCGGAACCATTGGAGTCCTGAGTTAGCTTTTGATATCAAGTCGGTCTAATTGCTCATAATAAAAACAATGGACGCGTCCGGTGCGTCAGTCCTAATTATAAGTATTCAACCAGACATGATATGAATCAGTACGCTTGCTTTGAAAGCAAACGACTTGAGTTGTCAAGAAAAAACTACTTTTTTTTCATCTGACAAAAGCGGTAAGTGGGTAAACCGTGTGGCTTTAGCCCAAGTCGGAGATTAGACTTCCTCGCCTGAAGCCCCCGGCTTATAGCCGGAGCATCTCCGGCTCCACTTAGCAATCATCAGCACTAGGAAAGTGCGGATTGGGCGCATTGCAGTTGTTTGAAAAAGCATAGAGAAGCGAGAAACCCACCGAGCCTGTTGTTGGTAACTGATTCACAAAGTAGCTATCAAGAGAGAGTGTTCTTTTTTCTGCCTCAATTTATCTGGGATAAAATCCTAGAAATAGCACTCTAATACCTTTTCTCAAGCGCCCTGAGTACCAGGGTAGTGAATCAGAATCAATCAATGCAGCGCCAGAAAATTTCTCTTCATCCTATTCTAACGCAACCTTGTTAAAAATCAATTCATAGAGAGCAACTACTAGCAAATTACCCTCCACGGATTAAATACCTAAAACTAGTCGGCTGCGGTGGACGTGTAGTAGACGAAATTCTGCGCTAGCCACAGGCGAGAGACATGTGGCTACATACTCTAGCATAGACAGGATTTGTTCAGGGCGCAACACCATACCGTCATTACGATAGCTGCCCACATAACGCAGGATAACTATCGACTCTTGTTGGCGAAGGACAGTTGCTTCCAAAGAAGAGAAGTCGTCAGGAGGGTTTCCTCCTTTGCGAACTTCAGGGAAACACTCGTTCGTACTGTCCTCCTCTTGACAGCTTGGCTGTTCGATGAATTCTAACTCAAACAAGCGATCGCGCAGATTTACCAACTGCGTGTTACCTGACTTAGTTGTGTGTTCCCACCAAATCTCATCTTTTGCTTTAATTGTATCAATCCAGCCAAGCCATTGTGCAGTTGCGGCAACTCCACAGTAAGCCACCGTAATCAAATACTCCGCAGCCTGCAACACTTGGGCAGCAGCAGGAGCTTTTAAATCCAGTGTTTCCACCTTATATATAGCTAAGTCTGGGGGTAGTGCACCAGCCAGTTGCGAACGAAAAGTATCAGCATCAACTGGCTGAGTTAACTCAAAATCAACAATTTCACCGCTGCTTGTAGATCCCAACGGTAAAGCATTGGCAATGGAAATGCGGGGAGTCGGATGAAAACCACCAGTAAAAGCAACTGGCAATCCTACCCGCCTCACAGTTCTGTCAAACAGGCGCATTAAATCCAAATGACTCACCAAAGCCATATTACCCTGTTTACCAAACCAGACACGCAGCCTTTGTGCTTTGGTCGTATTTGGCACAAACTCCCCAGCAAATTTCGGGATGGGTGGCGGCTCAATCACGACATTATGACCAAAGTCTGTGCCGCAGACTCCACAGTGGGAACAACCTTCAAAAGAGCAATCGGGCACAATTGCCGCATCTAAGGCGCGTTGCAAGTCTTCTTTTAGCCACTTTTTGTCAACACCAGTGTCAATGTGATCCCAAGGTAGGGGAGTATCTGGGGAGTGGGGAGTGGGGAATGGGGGAGTGGGGGAAGGGGGGAGTGGGGGAGGGGAGTGAGGAGTGAGGAGTGAGGAGTGAGGAGTGGAGGATGAAGAACTAATTTTTTCCTCTGCTCCCCCTGCTCCCCCTGCTCCCCCTCTCCCCCTCCCCCCCTCTCTTCCTTGATGGTATTTCCAGTCCAAGCCAGCAAGGGCGATGGCTGCTTCCCAAGCTGTAAAAGCTTTATCTAAATTGTCGTACCACGAATCCATGCCTGCACCCAATTCCCAAGCACGGCGCAACACGGACGCCAGAGTGCGATCGCCTCGACCTACAAAATCTTCCATTGCCGAAAGGCGGACATCGGTGAAATTCACCTTCACGGACTTCAGAGTGCGGAATGCTTGTCGCAGGAGCTTTTGCTTGCGCTCAAACTCCGCTGTTGAAACCGAGTGCCACTGAAATGGTGTATGGGGCTTAGGAGTAAAGTTAGAAATGGTCAAGTTAAACGAGAGACGTTTTCTGCCTTTTGCCCAACATTCTCGCTGTAGCCAGCTTACCGTTTCCGCAATGCCCAACACGTCGGCATCGGTTTCACCAGGTAAGCCGATCATGAAATACAACTTAATTTTATCCCAACCTTGTTCCCAAGCTGTTTTCACCCCCCGCAGCAGTTCTTCGTTTGTCAAACCCTTATTGACGATATCCCGCATCCGCTGGGTTCCTGCTTCTGGGGCAAAGGTCAGACTACCTTGCCGCGTACCGCCAAGGATATTGGCAATATTCTCATCAAATCTGTCTACTCGTTGGCTAGGTAAAGAAAGAGTGATATTTTCATTTTTTAACCTATTTTTTATTTCCATCCCTACCGCTGGCAGAGACAAATAATCAGAACAACTCAGGGATAGTAAAGAAAACTCATTATATCCTGTTGCGTGCATTCCTTTCTCAATCGCTTCCACAACCTTTTGTGGTTCTACATCCCGTGCTGGTCGGGTGAGCATTCCAGGCTGACAGAAGCGACAACCACGGGTACAACCGCGCCGAATTTCAATAGTCAGGCGGTCATGTACCGTCTCTACATAGGGTACTAGTCCAATTGAATATGCTGGTATGGGGGTAGCTACCCGCCGGAGAATTCTTTTTGGCACATCTGGGCGGTTAGGATGAACAGAGCCATCCAGAGCCATGTCGTAAAACTGAGGGACATATACGCCTGGGATCTGAGCCAAGTCCAACAATAACTCTTGGCGGTTCAATCCAGCTTTTTTACCTTCTTCCAAAACCAAGCCAATTTCTGGCAGCAGTTCTTCCCCATCGCCTAAAGCGAAAAAGTCGAAGAAATCGGCGTAAGGTTCCGGATTGGATGTCGCCGTTTGCCCTCCTGCAAAAATTAAAGGGAAGGGGGAGTGGAGCCAGCAGGTAGCCGCGCCAGCCGACGAGCGTGTCGGTCTGCGCCAAAGTGCCGACGCGATGGC
>JADQBA010000106.1 GCA_016903675.1 Stigonema ocellatum SAG 48.90 = DSM 106950
AGGGGTAGTCGTACTGAGCCTGTGACCAGGGGCAAAGTCTTCTGTAATTACTACTTTACGAGGGTTTTAGGCTTTATCTGGGAAGTAGATGGCGATCGCTATCCACCACCTAAAAAGTTCCGCTAATAATTGGAGTCGGAAATTTTTGGCACTGAAGATCTATCATTTGAACTTAAAGAGCGTCAAATCGTCATTTAAATGAGTCAAGTTCCGAATCCTCAACAAAATTCGGAACTTTGTTTACTGCCTACCTAAACTATACCGTTTAGTTTGCCCCTCGTCGCAGGCTCAGTACGACTACCCCTATCTGTAGGGTGGGCATTGCCCACCAAAACCAGGATGTGGTGGGCAATGCCCACCCTACGTATATTTCAAAAATCAAATAATAGTCCTATATATAAAACGATTTAGATAAAAAGTCCTAACAATTCAACTATTTTGACAAAAATTATTAAGATAGTTATAAAGTTCGCGAAATAAAGGGCATCTTTTTTGGACTTCATTTGGCTGGATTTCCCCTAATAGCAAAGGAGTATGTAATCCCTTAGAAAACCGTGGCAAACTACTATCAAACTCATCTAGAACACTTGAGTCAATTAGTGCCTCTGATAATTTTTCTTGACAACAATCTTTTTGACGATCATACTCACTAAATGATTCTGGACTATCAAAAGGAACATTTCTTTCTGTACTCAGCCACCAACGCATACGCTGATGTCTGCTTCTAAAATCGGGATGTTGACCTATTGAATGACTCCAATCTGCTATAATCCAAGACTCCAGTTCAGGAGATGCAAACCCAACAAATTTTTCAATATCAACACTTTCTTGTATTTTTGATATTGCTTCCAAGATTTTTTCTCTTTGAGACTCTGGTGGGCGACAATCTAAATCATCAAACACTAAAATTAGATCACATATATTTGGTTCATATTTTAAGGCAATAGGTAGCTCCTCACTGATTTGGTCAATTAAACTTTGACCTGTTTTTCCATAACTAACTGCTTTATTAGGCTTGGAACCTGGTTTTTGACGAACTGGTGTTTTTCTTTCAAATCTACATCTAGGAAAATGTTTTCTCAAAAAAGGAATTAGTGCTTGAACTTCAGAGTGCCCACCTCCAGCAAAAACCCATACTACCACGGCCATCCTCCAATACTTGGATCGCCAACACGGTATAGATCACCTAATTGCCATCCTTCTTCTAGTTTTGTATCAAGCATTTCTTTAGAGAGTGTTTTGATAGAAAAATGCATTTGGTCTTCTGAATTGAAACAAAGAACATTCTCTAAACAATCTGTGAAATGATCTAAAAGGTCAGGGCTATGTGTAGTAATAATGACTTGAGTCTGAGTCGCTGCTTTTTTAATCCACTCAGCTAAAATTGGCATCCAAGATACATGCAACCCTAATTCTGGTTCATCAATGACTAGTAATGAAGGAAGCTTGGGAGAATTTAATATAGTAGCCCAACATAGCATCCTAACGGTTCCATCTGACATTTCATTTAGATAAAACGCTTCATTCATATCATGAAAATACCATTCCACAGTCAAAGATAACAGTCCAGAACGTATAGGTCTCAGACGGCGTGTTTTTGGTAAAATTGACTTCATTGCTTTGTTGATAATGTCCTCGAAGTCGATATTTTGCTGAATTAAATTATCTAAGACCAGTGGTAAATTCTCTCCAGAAGAAGACAAATAAATATCACTAGCTCCAATTTTAGGTTCTGCCGTTCTAATTTGATTCAAATCCATATTGTTGGCATTGTAAAATTGCCATTTGGAAATAAATTCAATCAGTTCTCTTCTAATTCTATAAACAGGTGTACTTTCTGGAGGATATTGGCTAGATTCAAGCAGACGAGGAATCGAAGAAAGACCTAAAGAATTGGTATGTATATTGTCTAAAGTCTCAAAATGGGTTCCTGAATTTTGTCCCGGAGGATTATAAACTGATACAACGCCTTTTCCTACTTCTTGGTTATGAAATTTATAATAATAGAAAGGTGTCGATGAAGCTGATTCATACAAATATTCTCCGCTATATAGCAATTCTTCAGCAATGCTAACTCTAGGTTGATTTTTTTGATCAACATAGATTTTTAAATCAAGGATTCCGCTATTTCTTCCGGAAGTGCCAGTTTGTGAAATTTGTGAGAAACAATATGCAAGCCTCACTACAGCAGGACTTGCTACCTCGCCATCTAGAATTTTATTACCACCAATTTGAGTAACTGCATTCTCAAAACTACTGACGCCTCGACTTTCATCTGCAATAGTAGTTAAACTATGCTTTAAAAATTTTAAGCAGTTAATAAAGTTGCTTTTTCCTGAGCCGTTTGAACCGATAAATATATTGATTTTTGTGAGATTGATATTTTTGTCTAAAGATAAATTTTTATAATTTTTAGTAGCCAGAAAGCGAAAAAGGGGTTGACTCATAGTGTAAAAAATAAATTTGTAGTAAGTTGACAACTATCTCTAACCCTGACATCGAAAACTGAAAAACCTCCCAGAAATATTACAGAAGTTATCATTTAACACCGGACTCAAGCAAGGACTGAGATACTTGAGATAAAAGCTAGATGAGTGATTAAATAAATTTATCAGGGGAGGGAGACACATGAACACTAGACAAATCATCTTTTCAAGTCTTGTCACTGCTGTGATTGGTACAGGACTAGGTTTCGTTATGGCTAGCCTTGCCCCAACTCAATACAAAGGAGTATTCTATCAAGACTTGGATCGTAAATATGCGATTATTTGTACTGTGGGTGGACTAGTGTTGGGAGCCAGTCAAGAAGCGATTCGACAGCTCAAGCAGCAATCCGATCAAGAAGAAGAGGCGGCGATCGCATCTCAATTTGAGCAATCCAAACCAATCATCCCGCAACTTAATTCTGATACAAGTCCTCAGGAAAACAGGGGTGTAGGGGTGTGAGGGTGTAGGGGTGTAGGGGAAAAATCTGTGTAGGGGCGTATTGCAATACGCCCCTACGAAACCGGGTTTCTCTGTGGAAAGCGAATCATTTAGGACTGCTATAGTTGTCAAAACATTCAAATAACAACTAACAATCCTGACAAATTAATTGCTAGTAATAGAAGCAGCTAGTTCCGCCAAGCGTTCCTGCTGGTCTTGAGAGATACAAGACTGAATAATTGTTTCCAAATCGCCTTCAAGAACTCCGTTGAGTGGGTAGTTGTGATTAAGACGGTGGTCGGTAACACGGTTATCTTTATAGTTGAAAGTGCGAATTTTTTCTGAGCGCGACCCTGTACCCACTTGCGATCGCCTCATGGAGGTCACAGCTTCTTGTTGTTCGCGTAACTTTATCTCATACAACTTCGCCCGCAGGATCTGCATCGCCCGTTCTTTGTTTTGCAACTGGCTACGCTCTTCTGTACAGAAAATACGGATACCAGTAGGTTTGTGCATCAAGTCAGCGGCTGTTTCTACCTTGTTGACGTTTTGTCCACCAGCACCGCCAGAACGAGCTGTGCTCATTTCAATATCTTTAGGGTCTATATGAATTTCCACGTCATCCACTTCTGGCATGATAGCCACAGTTGCTGTGGAGGTATGAACCCGTCCTCCAGCCTCTGTTACTGGTACGCGCTGTACCCGATGCACTCCTGCTTCAAACTTGAGCTTACTGTAAACGTTGTCACCTTGAATTTCTAAAATAGCTTCTTTGAAGCCACCCATTTCAGCCAAGGACTCGCTTAACAACTTTACTTTCCAACGCTGGGTATCGGCGTAGCGTGAGTACATTCGTACTAAATCACCTGCCCAGATACTTGCTTCATCGCCACCAGTACCTGCACGAATTTCCAGCATGATATTTTTTTCATCATTGGGATCGCGAGGTAGCAGGAGTATCTTGAGACGAATTTCGAGATCTTGTATTTTTTGCGCCAGTTCTTCTACTTCCAGCGCTGCCATTTCGTGCAACTCTGGATCGCTCTGAGCTTCTTTTAGTACCTGACGCGCCCCTACCAATTCTTCAGAGGAAGTTTTCCAGTTTTCATAAGTATTGACAACCTCTTCCAAAGAAGAACGAGCCTTCGCCACTTTTTGATACTCATCAGGGTTTTTGGCAGTATCAGGGTCGGCTAGGCGACGGGTCAATTCATGAAAAGTTTGTTCAACGGATTTTAGTTTCTCCAGGAGATATGTTTCAGCCATGATGAGTGCTTTGCTCCTAAAAAATAACAAGTTGGCTTGAGCATCAAATAAAACAATCGACCCAGCCGATGCAGGGTCGTCGTTAACAGCAAAAGCCTTCCCGCTACTTTTTCTTTTTGCCGCCTGTGGATTGACCTTCCATCATGCCGTACTTGCGGAGGAAGCGCTCAACGCGACCTTCGGTGTCAATAATCTTCTGGGTACCGGTGTAAAAGGGGTGGTTTCCAGACCAGACATCTACATGCAGTTCTGGCTTAGCAGAACCGACGGTCATCACATGTTGACCATTGCAGTAAACCTTAGCTTCTGGATACCACTTGGGATGAATTTCTGGTTTAGCCATTGTTCTTTTTGTGGTCTATCAATATTAATTATAACTTCTAGCCTTGAATTGAAAATTGGGCTGCGGGTCAATTTTCTGGGTAAGGGTAAAACGTACTTACCCTTACCCAATATCCCCCATGACCCATTTCCAAAGACGCTTAACGCTTGGAGTACTGGGGTGCTTTACGAGCTTTGTGTAAACCGTATTTTTTGCGCTCTTTTGCCCGAGGATCGCGGGTAAGATAGCCTTCGGTTTTCAGAGGAGGGCGGTTGTCTGGGTCGAGTTGACACAAAGCGCGAGCCACTCCTAGGCGAATGGAATCAGCCTGTCCGGTTAAGCCGCCGCCTTCAGCTTTCACCAAAATGTCATATTCATTTTCCAATCCCAGAGTTTCTAAGGGTGCTCTGAGTACTCCAAGGTAGTTGGCATTGAATTGGAAATAAAGGTCTCCTGGCTTACCATTGACAATCAACTGTCCGGTACCTGGGACTAAGCGTACTCTTGCTACTGCGGACTTACGACGACCAGTCCCCCAGTACATGGCACGACCATTAGTAGTATCTACTGCTTGCATTAGTTTTCTGCTCCTGCGGGAATTGTCTGAATCTTTAACTCTTGGGGTTTTTGTGATTCGTGGGGATGAGTTGGTCCTGCGTAGACTTTCAGCTTGGTAAATAACTGCCGTCCCAAGCTATTCTTAGGTAGCATACCTTTGACGGCATGTTCCAAAATCCGCTCTGGTAGACGCTGTTGCAGCTTGGCGAAGGTTTCCGTCTTCATCCCACCGGGACGACCGGAGTGACGATGGTAAACTTTTTGGGTACGCTTTTTACCTGTTACTGTAATTTTTTCGGCATTGACTACGATCACGAAGTCACCTGTGTCCATGTGAGGGGTATATTGGGGTTTATTTTTGCCTCGCAGGATTATGGCGATTTCGCTTGCTAAACGACCAAGGCGTTGGTCAGTGGCGTCTACTACGTACCAATCATGCTCTTGGGTATTACTGTTCGGAAGGTATGTTTTGTTCATTGTTAGTTGTTGGTTCGGGAATTGGGGAATTGGGGAATTGTTAACTACTAACAATTAAAAATTCCCCAATTAACTAAAGATAAATTTGGGCTGGGTTTCGTACCAAATTTCTAGAGGAAAGGGAAAATCAGGATAGCCGACTCGTAATAAGCATAAACCGTGGGCAGGTGCGGCATATTTTACTTCTTCTCGACGTTGCTGTTTCCAAAGGTCTGTGAAGTCACCTGGTTTCCTTTGTTGGGAACCTACCTGCACCAGCATCCCCACCAACAGCCTTACCATGCCATACAAAAATCCATTTGCCTGAATTTCAATGTGGAGAAATGGTCCTGTGCGATAACACTCTGCTGCTTGCACCTCTACCCAGGAGTGCTGGCGACTTGAATTTGCTCGGTGGAAAGCCGCTAGGTGATGGTTTCCTAATAAAGGTTTTAGGGCTGCCTGAATGAGGAATTCATCTAGGGGTTCATAATAATAATGCCAACTGAAGGGTCTAACGAATAAGTTTGGTAGTTCTTCAGTATAGAGTGTGTAGCGATATCGTCGATACACTGCACTAAAACGAGCGTGCCAACGGTTATCTACACCTGCTGAAGCCCGAATTAATATATCTTTCGGTAGATAACTGTTGAGAATGGTCGCCCACTTATGAGGTGGAATCGGACCTATGGCGTCAAAATGGGCTACCTGAGCCGCAGCATGAACGCCGCTATCGGTTCGTCCCGCGCCATGTAGTGTCACATGATGACCCAGTACGGTTGAGATAGCTTTTTCGATCTCTTCCTGCACACTACGATGGTGTGCTTGCCTTTGCCAGCCATGAAAATGAGTGCCCAAGTATTGAATTACCAGGGCGACTCGCTGTTGTGGTGTAGGCTGGTGGCTTTCTAACATATTTTTAGATTTTCTAATGGCTAAGTGCTAATAGCTAATGGAAAAAACAATTAGCTATTAGCCATTAGCAATTAGACTAATTCAATGATTGCCATGGAAGCGTTATCACCACGACGAGGCACGGTATGGAGGATACGAGTATAACCTCCATTGCGGTTAGCATACCGAGTAGGAGCTTGCTCAAAAAGAGCATGAACCAGTTGTTTGTCGTAGATGTAGCCGAGAGCCTGACGACGTGCTGGTAGGGAGCCTTCTTTTGCTAGGGTAATCATTTTGTCTACTTCTGCTCTTACCACCTTAGCTCTCACTAAAGTGGTGGTGATCCGACCATGACGAATCACTTCAGTGGTCAGCGATCGCAACAGAGCACGGCGCTGGTCAGCTGGTTTACTGAGTTGTTTAACCCGACAACGGTGACGCATAGTATTATTAGTAGTTGGTTGTTGGTTGTTGGTTGTTGGTTGTTGGTTGTTGGTTGTTGGTTGTTAGTTGTTGGTTGGAAATTGCACCATTCCCCACTCCCCATGGACCATTCCCCATTCCCCACTCCCCATTAGGTGTGTTTAGAGGCTCTTTCTTGGGGTAGAGTAATGCCCAAGCGACGCTGTAATGCTTCAACTACCTCTTCTGCTGACTTCTGACCAAAGTTTTTAATTTCTAACAAATCTTCTTGGGTGTAATCCAATAAGTCTGCTACAGAGTTGACTTGTGCCCGCTTGAGACAGTTATATGCCCGCACAGAAAGTTGTAACTCTTCGATAGGAATTTGGGCGGTTGGGTCATCTGGAATGTCAGAGCCTGTATCTGCGGGTTCGAGGGAGATATCTTTTAATGGCGCGAATAAATCTACCAAGATACCAGCTGCGGAGGAGAGAGCTTCTTGGGGAGTTAAACTGCCATTGGTCCAAATTTCCAACAGCAGTCGGTCTTTTGGTATCCCAGTCTCTCCACGGGCTTCCTCGACGCTGTAGTTAACTTTCCGCACTGGCATAAACACCGAGTCGATTTGCAGAAAGTCCAAAGATGTGGCTTCCTCACGACCTCGCTCCACAGTACGATAACCCTTACCTTTCTCAATCCGAAATTCCATTTCCAGCTTTGCCCCTTCGGATAGGGTAGCTACATATTGGGTTGGATCGATGACCTCTACTTCACTAGGCAAATCAAAGTGTGCCGCTGTGACTATTGTTTGACCTGTAACGAGTAACCGACCAATTTGAGGTTGAGGGGAATAGCTTTTGAGGACAATTTCCTTCATTTTCATGAGGATTTCCAGCACATCTTCCCGCACGCCTGGTACTGTGGCAAATTCGTGTGAAACGCCTGCAATCCGCACTGCTGTAACCGCAGTTCCCTCCAGATTAGACAGTAAAACTCGTCTCAGAGCGTTGCCAACGGTCGTGCCTTGACCACGCTCCAGAAGTTCCAGCACAAATTTACTGTACTGGCTTCTATTTTCCTCAGTATTCGACTCTACACATTCAATTTGAAACTGCGCCACGGAGTAGCCTCCCTTATTTTAAGGTCCTGCTAGCAGGCAAATCAATTGCCAAACGTATTTATTTAATGCCCTCTTGGCCTTAAGGTATATCAAACTGCTTGCTCCTAATCGCGCTCTGGTAGAGTTTGAAACCTTTAAGAGCCTGTGGGCGGTAATCATGCTCTCCCTGTGGGAAGACGCTATACTTGTGGTTGATTGTTGTTGGTTGTTGGTTGAGTGTTGTTGGTTGTTGGTTGAGTGTTGTTGGTTGAGTGTTGTAACGATAACAACAAACACCTAACAACAAACACCTAACACCTAACACCTAACACCTAACACCTAACACCTAACACCTAACTCGTTGTGTCTAAACTCGACGACGCTTGGGCGGACGGCAACCATTATGAGGAATCGGGGTTATATCCCGAATTAGTGTAATTTCCAGTCCTGCTCCTTGGAGTGCCCGGATAGCGGTTTCTCGTCCGGCTCCAGGACCACTTACCATGACCTCAATTTGGCGCATCCCTTGATCGCTGGCTCGACGTGCTGCGCTTTCAGCAGCGGTTTGGGCTGCAAAGGGAGTACCCTTTTTTGCTCCTTTAAAACCGCTAGAGCCAGCACTTGCCCAAGAGATGACATCTCCATTTTGATCGGTGATGGTGATAATGCTATTGTTGAAAGTAGACTGGATGTAAGCAATACCGTTTGGAACGTTGCGTTTTTGCTTTTTGCTGCCTGTTTTTTTAGTTGGTTGTCGTGCCATATTGGTGTATTTAGATTAAGGTAAAACTTGGTGTTGGTTGTTGGTTGAGTGTTGTTGGTTGAGTGTTGTTGGTTGTCACGATAACAACAAACACCTAACAACTATCAACTATCAACAAACTACTAACACGCTGTTAGCAGCCAAAAAATTACTTACCTGGTGCTTTCTTCTTACCAGCCACTGTCTGCCTTCTCCCACGACGGGTTCTGGCGTTAGTGCGAGTTCTTTGTCCTCTTACTGGCAAGCCCATGCGGTGGCGACGCCCCCTGTAAGTGCCAATTTCAATTAGGCGCTTAATGTTCAATCCCTCTAAGCGCCTCAAGTCACCTTCAACTTGATAGTTCTCTTCTACTTCTGCCCGTAGGGCTGTGACGTCGGGATCGCTGAGATCTTTAACGCGGGTGTCTGGATTCACACCCGTAGCAGCCAAAATCTCTTTCGAGCGCGATAACCCAATTCCGTAGATATAAGTTAGACCAATTTCAACGCGTTTGTCGCGTGGAAGGTCTACTCCGGCAATACGTGCCACGATGAATGTCTCCCTATGTTTTGAGTTATTGGTGTAACTTTTTTGTAGCGATGTTTGTGTAATACATCTTAACTACCAGCACATTCTTTGCGCTATCCTTGACGTTGCTTGTGCTTAGGATTCACACAAATAACCATGACTCGACCACGGCGTCGGATCACGCTACACTTTTCACAGATTTTCTTGACTGAAGCTCTGACTTTCATGTTCTAATAGACTCCAAACATTAGATTATAGCATTTTAGGAAAAATTACGGAGTAGTTGTTTGGCACCTCCCAAAAAACATAGTTTCATGGTAATTATTTATACATAACTTTACTTTTTCCCCAACCAATACTTGATTCTGCCTTTTGATGTGATACCTGGTTAAATCATTTGAATTCGATGTCTGCCGCCAACCCAAAATAGATGTAAGCTAATACATGAGAGCTATGGTCTGGTTAAAAACCAAAGCTGTAAACACCAAAAGTGAAAGTCCGGATCGCGATTTACCTGAAAACTGCTATAGGATAACACATCAGGTTGTTTTGTGAATAATTTATTTACCTACGGTGGAAAGTTTTACTATTACCTACTTCTTACGCAGTCGATAAGTGATTCTGCCCTTAGTCAGGTCGTAGGGGGTTAACTCCACTTTGACGCGATCGCCAGGTAAAATCTTGATATAGTTACGGCGAATTTTACCTGAGATATGGGCTAAGACGTTAAAGCCATTATCCAGGTCAACGCGAAACATGGCATTCGGCAGGGACTCGGTTACCGTGCCTTCCATTTCAATTAGGTCTTGCTTAGACAATTTGTTTTTTCCTCAACTCAACAGCCTCCGATTCAGTTGCAGATAACTATAGTCTTCCGCAAAAGAACATATTGGGGTGAATATATCAACATTTGATTAATATATCTTATCAAGATTGACAAACATGTTGCACGGGGTATAAGGGAGTGGGGAGTGGGGAGTGGGGGCGTGGGGAGTGGGGGAGTGGGGGAGTGGGGGAGTGGGGGAGCACCTTGTGCAGGGGAGCAGGAGATTTTGAATTACTCTATTCCCCATTCCCCATTCCCCATTCCCCACTCCCCATTCCCCATTCCCCATTCCCCATTCCCCATTCCCCATTCCCCATTCCCCATTCCCCATTCCCCATTCCCCATTCCCCACTCCCCATTTTTCAGGCGATTACCTTTGTTAGTGCGGTAGTGACTTCTTCTTGGGACTGATTGCCATTTACCATGAGAAGTTGTTGGCGATCGCTGTAATAGTCAATCAAGGGCGCAGTTTCAGATCGGTAGACCTCTAAGCGACGACGAATCACCTCTTCAGTGTCATCTTTTCGCCCTCTTTCAAGTAAACGTGCTACAACAACATCATCTGGCACTTCGAGGTTGACTACTTTTTCACCATGCTGCTCTAGTTTTTGCAACAATTGCTCTAGGAAACATGCTTGATTAACGGTGCGGGGAAAGCCGTCGAGAATCCAACCAGATATGGTATCGGGTTGACTGAGGCGATGGAGAACCAAATCCTCCATCAGCTGATCGGGAACTAACTCTCCCCTATCCACATAATTTTGAGCTTTGATACCTAAAGGGGTTTGCTCTTTCATAGCTTGGCGCAATATGTCACCCGTGGAAATATGGGCAATATTCCGGTAGTGAGCTATTGCTTTAGCTTGAGTTCCTTTACCAGCTCCAGGTGGTCCCAAGAAGATTAATCGCGTCACTATTATTTCACCATTCCTTCATAGCGCTGAGAGATAACGTAGGTCTGGATTTGTTTTGAGGTATCAATCGCCACACCGACCAGAATTAACAGGGAGGTAGCACCTAACCCTCTAAAGGTTCGTACGTTCAAAGCTGTTTCCACAGCGGTAGGGACAATAGCAATCAAGCCCAAAAAGATAGCACCGAGAAAAGTTAGTCGATTCAACACGCGCTCAATATACTCGCTTGTTGTCCTACCCGGACGAATACCAGGAATACTAGAACCCATTTTCTTCAAGTTCTGTGCCACATCCACAGGGTTAACAATCAAAGAAGAATAGAAGTAACTGAAGAAAACGATGGAAACTAGGTATACAAGGGCATAGAGCCAAGCTCCAGGTCCGCCCGGAACGAGATAAGTGTTAACAATTTTTGAATATTCTGGATTGTTGATAAACCTTTCTATCAAAAGTGGCAAACTCAGAATAGCAGTTGCGAAAATAATCGGCATGACACCGCCCTGATTGAGCCGCAGAGGGAGGAAGCTACGCTGCTCCGCCAAAACTCGCCGACCTACTTGACGGCGAGCTGAAATAATGGGGATGCGACGCATTCCTTCCTGAACAAATACAATACCAACAATCGTCCCCAGGAAAAGCAGCAGTAACACAACAACCTGAATTATTGTTTGCCGATTACCGTTTTCTACGACGGAGATGGTGTCACCCAAGGCTTTTGGCAGTGTTGCCACAATGTTGACAAAAATCAACAAAGATGCTCCATTACCTACACCACGCTCTGTAATCAGTTCTGATGCCCACATGACGAACATTGAACCAGCTACCAGAGCGATCGCTGTTTCGGCTACGAATATTGGTCCTGGGTGAAGAGCATAGCGTTGGAGCCAGAATGTGGAAATAAAAACACTTTGAAGAATCCCCCAGCCCAAAGATACATAGCGGGTAATCTGGGAAATCTTGCGCCTTCCGGCTTCACCTTCATTTTTCTGTAAATTTTCTAAAGCTGGCAGAGCAGCAGTTAGTAATTGAATAATAATCGAGGCGTTGATATAAGGCAAAATCCCTAAGGCAAAGACTCCCAAAGCCGAAAGTCCGCCTCCAGAAAAGATGTCCAAAAAACTCAATAACTGGTTATTGCCTCGGATAGCTTCAGCAAACTGCTCTCGATCAATTCCTGGTATGGGTATGTGTATACCCATACGAATCAAAATTAAAATGCCGAGGGTAACAAGCAGCCGACCTCGCAGTCCAGCTGCTTGTGCCATCTGCATAAAAGTTTCTTGAGCCGTTGGGGCTTTATCTCGACTGATCATAGAGGGCCACCTTGAATTATGAATTATGAATTATGAATTGTGAAGTCTGAAGCATGAAGTGTGAATTATCATCCTTCATTCTTCATCCTTCATAAAACTTCACAACTCCCACCAGCTGCCTCAATTTTGCTACGAGCTGTACCTGTGAAAGCCGCCGCTTGCACCTTGAGCGGAACACCCAATTCCCCATTTCCTAAGATTTTCAAAGGTCCCTGAACTTTAGCAGTGATAATACCTGCTTGTTTTAACGAGGTCAGTGTTACTTCTGTATCGGCAGGAAGGGAGGCTAGCTTTTCTACATTAATCGTAGTGTACTCTTTACGATTAACCTGGGGAAAGCCCTTCAACTTAGGTACGCGGCGGTACAAAGGCTGTTGACCCCCTTCAAAACCGGGTCGGGTGCCGCTACCAGAGCGAGCTTTTTGACCCCGCATACCTTTACCAGCACTTGCACCTTGACCTGCTGCAATACCCCGACCTATACGGCGACCGCGTTTTTTTGAGCCTTTTTGAGGACGAACATCGTTTAGTCTCATAATCGCAACATTCCGTAACAAATTGTAATGATTATTTATTGTTGTTGGGTGTTTGGTGTTGGTTGTTGGGTTTTGGTTGTCCTACCAAACAACCACCAACTTTGAACAAATAACAATTTATTTATTGTTGTTGGGTGTTTGGTGTTGGTTGTTGGGTTTTGGTTGTCCTACCAAACAACCACCAACTTTGAACAAATAACAATTCCCATTAGTTCGTTGGTTGTCCTACCAAACAACCACCAACTTTGAACAAATAACACTTTATTAAATGTAAAGATTTTCAATGGGAATGCCTCGGTCTTCGGCGACTTCTCCAAAAGTACGCAGGGTAGATAGGGCGTTAACTGCGGCTCTGGCATTGTTGAGAGGATTGTTTGATCCGAGTTGCTTAGCTAAGATGTTGCGAACCCCAGCCAACTCCAGTACAGTCCGAACGGCACCACCAGCAATTACCCCAGTACCTGGTGCTGCTGGGCGCATCATCACCTTAGCACCACCACCAGTACCATTAATTGGATGGGGGATAGAGTTGGATTTGGTGATGGGAATGTCGATGAGATGTTTTTTGCCGTCGGCTACGCCTTTTTTGACAGCACCAATGACATCTGAGGCTTTACCTACTCCCACGCCTACTTGACCGCGTTCATTACCAACAACGACAATGGCGCGGAAGCTGAGTTTTTTACCTCCCTTAACGACCTTGCTCACGCGGCGGATTTGAATAACCCTCTCTTGCCAGTTAGTTTCTTCTTTCTTAGTGCGGTTAGCTTTGCGACGATTTGTTGCCATAATTGAGTCCTACAAATTGTTAATTGCTAAAAAGCGAACCCGTGATTTGATTTTCGTATTAGCTATTAGCCAGTCTTCCAATGACTTTAAAAATCTAAACCTGCCTCACGTGCTGCTTCTGCTAGGGCTTTTATCCGACCGTGATAAAGATTGCCACCGCGATCGAAAACGACTTTGGTGATGCCGGCTTCGAGCGATCGCGCTGCTATCAACTTGCCAACTTCTGCCGAAGCGCTGCAATTTGCTCCCGAACCTAATTTGGATTTCAAGTCTGGTTCTACAGTTGAGGCTGCCACCAGGGTATGATGCTGAGTATCATCAATCACCTGAGCATAAATATGCTCATTAGACCGAAATACAGCTAACCGTGGACGTTCAGAAGAACCACTAACTCTGCCACGGATGCGTCGATGGCGACGCTGCTTTGATTCAATACGAGTAAGCTTCATGTTTACTTCTTACCACTCTTACCAGTCTTACCTGCTTTCCGTCTTACCACTTCACCCGCATAGCGAATGCCTTTACCTTTATAAGGTTCTGGTGGGCGAACAGCCCGAATTTTGGCTGCTGTATTGCCTACTATTTCTTTGTCATAGCCAGTGACAATAACATTGGTGTTATTTTCAACTGCAAACTGAATTCCCTCTGGTGGAACAATCTGTATCTGATGGCTGTAACCCATATTCAAAACCAGGTTACGACCTTGAACTTGTGCCCTGTAGCCAACGCCTTGAATTTCCAAACGGCGCTGAAACCCTGTGGAAACTCCCTCGACCATGTTGGCTACTAAAGTACGGCACAGACCGTGCAGTTGTCTGGAGGTGCGGGATTCATCCCGACGATTCACCTGCAATATTGTTCCTTCTTGGGAGACTATGACATTGGTTGGCAGATCGCGAAAAAGTTCACCTTTAGGACCTTTGACAGCAACCTTTGTGCCATTAAGAGTCACTTGAACTTTTGCGGGAATCGTAATTGGGCGTTTACCAATTCGAGACATAACTTTTATCCTTTGTTAGTTGTTGCTTGTTGATTGTTGATTGTTGATTGCAATTAACAATTAACAATTAACAATTAACCATTGTTTACCAAATGTAGCAAAGTACTTCACCACCTAAGTTTTGACGGCGTGCTTCCCGGTCGGTCATTATGCCACTAGATGTAGAAATAATCGCAATGCCGATACCGCCTAGTACCCTTGGTAATTCTTTTTTATTGGAATAAACGCGTAAACCCGGTTTACTCACCCGCTTCAAGGTGTTGATGAGGGGCTGGCGATTTTTGCCCTTATATTTTAGGGCAATCACCAGATTACGCTTTACTCCTTCACCTGCTTCTTCAATTTCACCAATAAAGCCTTCTTCCCGTAGCACTTTAGCGATACTACGGGTCATTTTTGTGGCTGGCACTTGTGTAGTCTGATGCCGCGCCAGGTTGGCATTGCGGATGCGCGTAAGCATATCTGCAATTGTGTCGTTTGCCGCCATCATTACCTCTTTAGATGAACTTATTGATCCCGAAAAGGCATTCCCATTTCTTTAAGTAAGGCGCGACCCTCTTCGTCATTCTGGGCTGTGGTGATGATGGAAATATCCATCCCACGGACTTGATCAACCCTGTCGTACTCAATCTCTGGAAAAATCAGTTGCTCTCTGACGCCTAAGGTGTAATTGCCGCGACCGTCAAAGCTTTTGGGACTAATACCGCGAAAGTCTCTAATTCTCGGCAATGCTAGGTTGATTAAACGATCAACAAAGGCATACATCCTCTCGCCTCTTAAGGTGACCATGATGCCTACAGGCATACCTTGACGAATTTTGAAGCCTGCGATCGCCTTTTTTGCTCTTGTAACTACGGGTTTTTGACCTGTAATAAGAGCAATTTCACTTAAAGACGCTTCCATAGATTTAGCATTTTGAGCCGCTTCCCCCAAACCCCGGTTAACAGTTACTTTCACCAACTTTGGTACTTGATGAATGTTGGCGTATTGAAACTGATTCATCAGTTTGGGGACTATAGTTTCTTGGTATGTTTTTTTGAGTCTTGTGGGTGCCATAGTTTTTGTCTTTATTATCCCTGGGCTTGGTCAGGGCGCAATGAGTTATGAGTTATGAGTTATGAGTTATGAGTTATGAGTTAATAATTATTCCTAACTCCTCACTCCTAACTCCTAACTATTTATCAAGGATTTCGCCTGTTTTCTTGAGCATCCGCACTTTTTTTCCTTCGTTTGTGAAGGTGAAACAGACGCGGCTGGCAACGTTTTGCTTAGTGGAATAGAGCATCACGTTGGAACTGTGAATTGGGGCTTCTTGGGTGACGATGCGCCCTGATTCCCCTTCTTGCTGGGGTTTCATGTGCTTAGTTTTAAAATTTACACCTTTGACAACGACTTTACTCAGTTGAGGAAGGGCTTTGATAACTTCACCAACTTTGCCTTTGTCTTTCCCAGCAATGACCTGCACGGTGTCCCCGGTTTTCACGTGCATTTTGTAGAATATTTTAGGCTGAGGCTTTTTGATTGCCATTAAAGCACCTCCGGAGCCAGAGAAACAATTTTAGTGAAGTTTTTGTCACGTAGTTCCCGTGCAACTGGACCAAATACCCGCGTTCCTCTGGGGTTTCCATCTTTGTTGATGATAACTGCGGCGTTGTCGTCAAAGCGGATACTCATACCGCTGTCCCGATTTATATGATGACGGGTACGAACAATCACTGCTTCCACAACATCAGACTTTTTTACAGCCATATTGGGAATAGCATCTTTAACAACGGCGATAATCTTATCGCCAACAAAACCATAACGGCGGTTTCCTGCGCCGATAACGCGGATGCACATGAGCTTGCGGGCACCGCTATTATCTGCGACATTAAGGTAGGTCTGGGGTTGAATCACACTCTTATCTCCTGTTGGTTGTTAGTTATTAGTTGTTAGTTGTTGGGTATGGGGTGTAAGTTGATGGGATATTGGTTACTAACAATTACCCAACCACCAAACACCAACCAACAATTCCCCAATTCCGCAATCTACTCACCACTAACCCTAACCTTTATAGACATTTAGCTATTTTTAGCATTTAAGATTTCTGTGACTTTCCAGCGCTTAGTTTTACTGAGGGGTCTAGTTTCCTCAATGCGAACGCGATCGCCCACTTTACACTTATTTTCTTCATCGTGAGCTTGATAGCGCTGGGTTTTTACTACAATCTTGCCGTACTTGGGATGGGGAGCGCGGTTTTCTATGGCGACGACCACCGTTTTTTGCATTTTGTCGCTCACTACCAAGCCAACTCGTTCTTTGACTGCCATAATCTCCTACTTTATTATTAGTTATGAGTTATGAGTTATGAGTTATGAGTTAAAAATGCAAAAGTAAAAAGTTATTATGACCTTTTACTCTACTCCTAACTCCTAACTCCTAACTCCTCACTTTCTGTAGCAACTGCCCGTTTGCGCTCACCCTCTACTGTTAGTAATTGGGCTAGCCGATGTCGGGCGTGTCGAAACATGTGAGGTTTTTCTAGTTGTCTAGTTGCTTTTTGCAAGCGTAACTGAAATAGTTGCCTTTTGACGGCAAGAATTTCCGCATCCAGTTGTTGGTCACTTAATTCTCTTGCTTCTGAAATTTTGGGAAGAGGCATAATTTACTACTGCTCCTCAAGAGATCGCATAATGAACTTAGTTTTTATCGGCAGCTTAGATGCAGCCAAGCGCATAGCTTCGCGAGCAATTGCTTCGGTAACACCACCGATTTCAAACATAATCCGTCCTGGTTTGACTACAGCCACCCAAAACTCAGGCGAACCCTTACCAGAACCCATGCGGGTTTCTGCTGGACGCATGGTTATAGGTTTATCTGGGAAAATGCGAATCCAGATTTTACCACCCCGGCGAATATAACGAGTCATTGCTCGACGAGAAGCCTCTATTTGACGGGAGGTGATCCAAGCTGGTTCTAAAGCTTGGAGAGCAAAATCGCCAAAATTCAGGGTGCTACCACGTGTAGCCATACCCTCCATCCGTCCCCGCTGCTGTTTACGGAATTTAGTTCTTCTTGGACTTAGCATGATTTGTTAGTTGTTGGGTGTTAGTTGTTGGGTGTTAGTTGTTGGGTGTTGGGTGTTAGTTGTTGGGTGTTAGTTGTTGGGTGTTGGGTGTTGGTTACTAACAATTCCCCAATCACCAACCAACAAACAACAATTCCCCAATTCCCCAATCAACTAACCACTAACTAGCCTTCATTTGATCGGTCTTCAAATTGCTGGCGACGGCGTTGTTGTTGACGACGACGAGGTTCGCGTTCGCGAGATGTTGGGGGGGCTGGGGCTTCTTCCTGTCCTGGAATGATTTCTCCCTTAAAGACCCACACCTTGATGCCAAGAATGCCGTAGACCGTTTTGGCTGTGCAGTAAGAATAGTCAATGTCAGCCCGTAAGGTATGTAAAGGTACTCGACCTTCACGAGTCCACTCTGTCCGGGCAATTTCTGCACCGTTGAGACGACCGCTGACTTGGACTTTGATGCCTTGCACACCAGCGCGTTGGGCACGCTGAATGGCTTGTCGCACCACTCGCCGAAAGGAAACCCGGCGTTCCAACTGTTGAGCAATGTATTCAGCAATCAGGTAAGCATCAGCATCAACCCTTTGGACTTCAACTACGTTAATGCGAATTTGGCGATTGCTGCCCAACAATCCTTGGAGTCCGGTACGCAATGATTCTATACCTTGTCCGCCTCGACCTACTACTACGCCAGGTCGAGCTGTGCGTACCTCTAAATCGATTTGGTCGGCTTTGCGGTCAATGCGCACTTCCGAAATCCCGGCGTTATTTTGAGCGTATCTACCCAGCTTTTGTTCTATATATTGACGGAGTTTATAGTCTTCTTGTAGAAGTTCTGGATAGCGTTCAGGTACGGAAAACCAACGGGATTGATGCTCTTGGGTAATTCCCAAGCGAAAACCTACTGGATGAATCTTCTGTCCCACAAATACTTCCTCAGTTTGTTAGTTCTTGGTTGTTAGTTGTTAGTTGTTAGTTCTTGTTAGTTGTTATGTTAGTTGATTGGTATCAAACAACTAACTCCTAACTCCTAACTCCTAACTCCTAACTCCTAACTTTTTGCATCAGCACCAACAGCCACAGTGATATGACACGTTGGCTTGCGAATCTGGTAAGCGCGACCTTGTGCTCTTGGCTGGAACCGTTTCAGTACTGGACCTTGATCGGCGTAGGCTTGGGTAATTTTCAACTCGGCTCGATCTAGCCCTGCATTATGCTCAGCATTTGCCGCAGCGCTTCTGAGAACTTTCAAGACTGGCTCACAAGCTCGATAAGGCATAAATTCCAATACGATCAGCGCTTCTCGGTACGATCGCCCGCGAATTTGGTCGAGTACACGACGCGCTTTAAAGGGAGACATGCGTACAAAACGGGCGATCGCCTTAACTTCAGTAGTATCAGTTGCCATAATTTTCTCCAATTTTGTTCTTTGTTCATTGTTCATTGTTCATTGTTTATTCTTACTCCCTAATTACAATCAACAATTCCCCAATCAACAATTAACAATTAACTACCTCCCAGCTTTTTTGTCACTTTTAGCGTGACCTCTATAAGTACGTGTGGGAGAAAATTCTCCCAATTTATGTCCCACCATCTGGTCTGATACAAAGACTGGCACATGCTGACGTCCGTTGTAAACAGCGATGGTATGACCTACCATGAGAGGCAAAATTGTGGAAGCTCGCGACCAAGTTTTAATAACTTCTTTTCTGTTGCTCTCGTTGAGCTTTTCAATTTTCTTGAGCAGATGATCCGCAACGAAAGGACCTTTTTTTAGAGAACGACCCATAACTAGTAAGCTTTCAGTGTAGAGTTTTCCGGAAAAAGGAATGAGTGAGGAGTGAGGAGTGAGGAATTAGAAATTTTCATTCATAACTCCTAACTCCTAACTCCTAACTCTCTAAGACTCTCGTCCGCCGCGACCGCGTTTAGAAGATTTGCGGCGACGACGCACGATCAACTTGCTACTGGCTTTTTTCCGCTTACGCGTCTTGTAGCCTAAAGCTGGTTTACCCCAGGGGGTTACTGGTCCTGGTCTACCAATTGGTGCTCTACCTTCACCACCACCATGGGGGTGGTCTACTGGGTTCATCACACTACCTCTTACAGTGGGACGGCGATCTTTCCAGCGGTTTCGCCCTGCTTTACCTGCACTGAGGTTTCTAGCCTCAATGTTGCCTACTTGTCCAATAGTGGCGTAGCACTCGCGCCTGATCATGCGGACTTCTCCGGAAGGCAACTTGAGAGAAACATAGTTACCTTCTTTTGCCACAACTTGAGCGCTAGCACCAGCAGCGCGAACGATTTGACCACCTTTACCGGCTTTGAGTTCCACATTGTGAACGCTGGTTCCCAAGGGAATGTTAGAAAGAGGTAAAGCATTGCCATCCTCGAAGGGAGCATCAACACCAGCAATGATTGTTCTCCCCACTTTTAAACCGTTGGGGTGGAGGATGTAACGCTTCTCGCCATCTTGGTATTCCACAAGAGCAATCCGTGCGTTCCGGTTGGGATCGTATTCTATCGATAGGACTTGGGCAGGAATATTACGCTTATCACGTTTAAAGTCGATTATGCGGTAAAGACGCTTGTGTCCACCACCCCGGTGGCGGACGGTAATACGCCCTTGATTATTCCGACCTTTGGCGCGATGTACATGTACCGTTAGGGATTTTTCCGGCTCAGTTTTTGTAATTTCCGCAAAATCGGAGATAGTAACTTGGCGACTACTGGGGGTGTAAGGGCGATAAGAACGGGTACCCATAATTAAGAAAAGGGGGAGTGGGGAGTGGGGAGTGGGGGAGTGGGGGAGTGGGGAGTGGGGGAGTGGGGGGGGTGAGGAATTGGGAGTTAGGACTTAGGAGTTATTAATTATTCCCTATTCCCCACTCCCTACTCCCCACTCCCTACTCCCTATTCCCCACTTTATACGTCTGGGAATAGAACTTGTCTGATTTTTTCCACGTCAGAGGCTGCTACTGTAACAATGGCTCGCTTGTATTGGGGCTTAAAACCAATAAATTTGCCGACGCGCCGTTTTTTGCGTGGTGGTAGTAGGGTATTTACCTGTACGACCTTGACATTAAATAAATTTTCTATGGCCGCTTTAATTTCTGGCTTAGTTGCCTTTGGAATCACTTCAAAAGTGTATTTATTCTGTTCCATCAAGATAGTCGCCTTTTCGGTGACGATGGGGCGACGTACTAAGTCGGCTAGGTCGCGGGGGTCAAAGCTAGGCACTGTAGACCTCCTGGATTTTTTCTAAGGCTGAGGCTGTTGCCACAATTTTGTCAGCATGGAGTAAATCGTAAACATTTAGCTGGTCAGCAAGAATTAGCTTTAAATTCTCTATGTTGCGGGCTGACAAATAGACGTTTTCTGTCCGTTCCGACAGAATTAATAGAGTATTGCTTTCTGGAGATGATCCCCAACGGGCGATCGCCTGCACTAATTCTTTGGTTTTGGGACGAGAGAGTTGTTCGCCAAATTCCTCTACCACAATCAAATCATCAATGCGACCGAAAAGTGCTGTCCGCAGTGCTAACCGCCGTTCTTTACGGTTCATCTTCAGGTTATATTCTCTTGGCTTTGGTCCAAAGATGACACCACCACCACGCCAGAGGGGTGAACGAATAGATCCTGCACGCGCACGACCAGTACCTTTTTGCCGCCATGGTTTGCGACCGCCACCTCTAACTTCGGAACGGGTTTTTGTGCTAGCGGTTCCTTGACGAGCATTGGTCAATTGTCGTACCAATGCTCGATGCACAACATGAGACGCCGTTTCTTCTTTGGCTACCTGCAAGTCGAACGTTTTTTGCCCGACTTGTTCTCCTTGCCAATTTTTTACTACACACTCAACCATATTCGTTCGTTGTTAATTGTTGTTAGTTGTTAGTTGTTAGTTGTTAGTTGTTGGGTGTTTGGTGTTTGGTGGCATCAAACACCCAACACCAAACAACAATCAACAATATTTCCCCAATCAATTAACTACTTACCAACTAGGGTTGCTGGCACAATACTCACTAAAGCACCAGGTTTACCTGGTATAGCTCCTTTGATTAGCAATAAGTTGCGTTCCGGATCTACTCGCACTACGGTTAATTTGCGAATTGTCACACGTTTTCCACCCAAACGTCCTGCCATCCGCTTACCTGGATAGACACGACCTGGAGTTGTACCAGCACCAATCGAACCGGGTTCTCTGTGGTTTTTGGAACCATGGGACATAGGTCCTCGACCAAAGTTATTGCGTTTTTGGTTCCCTGCAAAACCGCGACCGATACTTGTCCCAACTACATCTACAATTTGACCTGCGCTAAAAATATCTGCTGTAATCTGTTGACCCAAAGCATAATCACTCGCGTTATCTAAGTGATACTCCTGCAAGTGACGGAGTGCTGGGGCAGATGATTTGGCAAGGTGACCTAGCAGTGGTTTGTTCAGCGCCTTTGGCTTGACTTCGCCATAGCCTACTTGAATGGCGGAGTAACCGTCGGTCTGTTTCGTTTTAACTTGTGTTACTGTGCATGGTCCCGCTTGAACGACGGTGACAGGAATGGCTCTTCCTCCATCGTCAAATATTTGGGTCATGCCCAGCTTGGTGCCGATAATTCCTACAGACACAGTTACTGGCTCTCCTTTTTAGTTGCTGATCTCAGAATCAGATTTTAGAGGACACGCCTTATGGAAGCCCGTGGGTTGGGCTGCTTTCCTCTGGCTTGGATTCACTCTGTGAGGTCTGGACTGCTTAGGTTTCGCAGTTCAAACCTCTGTGTTGTCTCCCTCATGAGGTTTACTGTTGGGTGAACAGGTTGATTTTTCCCCACTCAGTCACCAGAACAGCCAAAATCTCCTATAAAGTAAGACATAACTTCCGGCTAGAGATGCAAGGCTTTACTGTAAGCGTAGTTTTTCCCCGTTAGCACAGGGGTACTAAGAACTCGAGCGTCTTAGCTCAGTCTGGTGTAACAGTAAGTCAGCATACTCTGATTTACACCGTATTGCTACGGTTTGATACTACTCATCCTTTGCAATTGCTCTGGCACTTTTTAGTAGTAGGACTTAAGCGGCTTTCATCCGCTCAGTATCCATTAACTGAGAGTTATGCCATACTAAAAACCTACATTACTGCTCAGTTACTACTTCACTCACTACCTTAAACTATTATTTAAGGTTTTGCCTTTTTTAGCTTAACACATTATAACAGACTAATTACATTCTTCACAAATTATCACACACTTTACTACCTAAGTGGTGGTAATACTAGTACCGCTCCCTTGGAATTCGCTCATTCAAAATTCAAAATGCTTATGATGTAAGCTTTTTGCTGATTTTGAATTGGCGCTTTATTTCCGCCACGCTGTACTAGGTGAACCGAAGGTGCTTAGTCTGGTGTAGTAGTAAATCAGATTAATCTGATTTACACCGTATTGCTACAGTTTGAAACTACTTATCAACTTTATGATGCTAAAACTAGCTTTCAATACAAGAGGACAGATTAATTTCAATATCTGGTCACGGTCTTATACTATAACTCATCTCTTAATATTTGTCTAGAAAAATTTTTCTACGAAAATTGGGAGTGGGTAGGGGCAGGGTTTCCCCGCCCGTACGAGTGGTTAGAGAATAACAAAGAAAAATGGCTAATAATAGAGATATCGAAGTGGGATAGGACGAAAATCAATCTATGGCACTAATTACCACTGGCAACGCTTTAATTCGGGATTTGGAAAAATTTGGCGCTCTAGGTGTTTACGTACCTCTGGAAGGCGGTTTTGAAGGTCGGTATAGACGACGACTACGTACAACGGGTTATATCACCCTCCACATGACCGCTAGAGGACTGGGAGACCTAGCTGCCTATCTCACAGGAGTTCATGGAGTCAGACCTCCTCATCTTGGTAAAAAAACTACTGGTAGCGGTGCGGCAGTAGGTTATGTATACTACTTACCGCCGATTATCAGTTATCAGCTAGAACAGCTACCGCCAAAATCAAAGGGGTTGGTATTGTGGATTATTGAAGGGCATATTCTTTCCAATGAGGAAGTTGAGTTTTTAGCGAATTTGCCTACGCTAGAGCCACGAGTGAAAGTGGTCATTGAGAGGGGTGGCGATCGCGCCTTCCGCTGGACACCCTTACAACAAACCCTACTAGCTAGCTAAAAAAAAGTGAGGAGTGAGAATTGTTGGTTGTTGGTTGTTAGTTGTTGGTCGGTTGTCTCACCAAACAACCATCTACTTTCAACAAATAACCAACTCCTAACTCCTCACTCCTAACTCCTCACTCCTCACTCCTCACTCCTCACACTACCGAAGTAGTGAGCTTATGAGATTGAAAGTTGAGTGGGGCGAAATTTTCAATCGTCCTTTAGGCATGGGAGGAATACGACGCGACTTTAGTCGCAGTCAAGGTTCCTAGCCCACTGTTCAACCAATTCACTAGCACTCAGCCCGTGTCTTTTAGCACACGCCTTTACTTTGTTCCAAGAACTCGGAGTTAAAAAAACATTCCTGCTTGTTTTTATCTCATCATGTAAAGCAGGTTGATTTTTCATTCTCTTTCCCCCTTTTATTTTCGTTATTTCGCTTGACATTTTTAGTTCCACACTCTATACTGGGAGTATAGCAATCAAAGGAAATAAATGCAAGTACGATGGAATTTTAAGATGTTGCCTAACCAGACTCAGGAGGCAACTCTTGAGGATTGGTTGGTTACGTTAAGAAAACATCGTAACTACGCTTTGAGGGAACGGACTACAGGTTTTGAAACTAATAACAAAGACAGCGATTCTGCAATTATTTATGCTTATGGGGCGTACTGTGATCTAGAGTCAAGAATCGAATTTGGTTCTTGCTGTCCTCTTACAAGTCCTGTACTGAAGCATGGCGTTATTCCTCATGACTTGAATCTTGCGTTTAAAAATACCAAGATTAAGGACTTTGAAACGAAAGAAGCTGTTAAAACTGTTGTTAAATGGGACTCTGCATCTGGTATCCAGATGAAAGTAACCACACAGTTAAGAAAATCTCTCTTACATTTTGCAAGAGTTGATTCAGATGTTTTGCAACGAAATATAGCGAACATTGATACAGCTTACTCAAACTTTTTTAAACTTGGTAGAGGTTATCCTCAGTTCATTAAGCGCTTAGATTCTTTTGAGTACAAGCCTGGGCGTGTACTATTGCGCCATATTCGTAAAAATTATGCTACTGCTTACCTGCCTGGTATAGGGGATGTAAAATTTCACAATAGCCGTGATTTATCTCTCGTAGGGGCGTATTGCAATACGCCCCTACTAAGAACATGTACGGTCAAGCGCGAGGGAGGCACTTGGTACATCAGCATGTTGGTTAATATTGCTGAGGTATTGCCCGATGTCATGCCACTTGAAAAATGTAAATCAATAGTTGGCATCGATGTGGGGATAAACAAGCTGGTTGCCTTGTCTGAGGGTAGCTTTGCTCTAATTGCGCGAATTACTACTAATCCTAGAACTGCTAGACGTTTGTCGATGCGTCAACGCGCTATTAGCCGCAAGCAAAAGGGTTCTAAAAATAGAATCAAAGCTGTCAAGAAACTCGCCAAACAAAAGCATAAGCTAGCACAATATCGTGATGGGTATGGATGGCTTGTCGCTAATAAAGTGGTTAAGACTGCTGACGCTGTAGCAAGAGAAGATTTAAAAATAAAAAACATGGTGAAACGCGCCAAACCCAAGCACGATGGGGAGGGCGGTTACAAGAGAAATGGCGCGAGTCAAAAGACTGGATTAAATCAGGTAATCCTTGATGCGGGATGGGGTGATATCTTTAATAAGATTGCATGGCTTGCTGTTAAAGCTGGTAAGCCAGTCATCCCAGTCCCGCCTAAGCATACCTCGCAAGAATGCCCTAAGTGCGGTCATATTGATAAGGCTAACCGCGAGGGTGAAAAGTTTGTGTGTACTGTGTGTCAATATACTCAACATGCAGATACCAAAGCTTCTAGAACGATTGCTAGAAGAGTGGGGCTTGTCTTCCACAAAAATAAAAAGACACTACGTGCGGACTGCGCGAAAGTTACGCTCAGTAGACATCAATCCTTACGGGTTGAGACGCTTGTTCCATGCCCATGGGGTTGCTGGTAACGGTGCCAGTAACCCGACAGTCGGATATGTAGGAGATACGGCTGAAACTCTTACAGAATCCCATCGCCTTTAGGCATGGGAGTGTCAATCCTAGTTAAAAATCGGCATACTTAAAGAGGGAGAGCAGTGGAAACCACTCCCTGCGAAACAAGCATAAAGTTGATAAAGTAACAATGAGACGTAAATATAGCGATAGATCGGATACTACTTCTAAACCCCCTTCTAAATCCCCTGGTTTTCCACCCTCTATATTTAATTTGACCACCATAGCACTTTTAGCGGGGGTGCTTGTTTTGGGAATTGGAATTGGAATTGCTTTGAGCTCTACAGCCACCTTTACCCCATCAAATGTGGCTTCCCGTGAATACATTGACACCAAAGCACCGAACCCTGAAATTTGCGTGCAGTATGGAGCCAGCGCTGTGGTGATGGACGCCAGACTATTCGTGACTTTCAACCCCTTCAATGTCTACGTTGCTCAGCCCAATATGCGTCCTGGATGCGTTCTACGTCAGAATAACTGGGCAATTTTAGAGCAACAAAAGCTCGTGACATCGGAACAGGAAAGAGAATGCAAGAACCGCCTGAACACCTTTGGCTATACGGGGGATTTGAAAGGTGATAAACCTGATATTAGATGCATTTACCAGAACGAGGCGGCTCAAAACTTCTTTGTCAATCAACCAGGAGCAGTTTCTCAGCCGCAGGGAACAGACAGATTTTAGAAGAAGTTAGGAGTTAGGAGTTAGGAGTGAGGAATGAGGAGTTAGGAGTGGGGAGTGGATTTTTAATTGACAACTCCAGATCCGTCCTGAATCCTCTAACGTATGGAATTAGGAAAGGGTTGACCAAAGTTAATCACATTGGAATTGGAAGAACTGGGTGGATAGTTGGGGACGGTGGGAACTGGAAAATTTGGATTAGACGAAGGAGGAACACTGTTAGGATTTGCAGGCTGATTTGGGAAATTAGCTGGGGGAAGAAGAGAACTAGATGTTTGAGAGGGGTTGTTAGGAGAGAGGGGCGGTACACTGATCCAAGGTACTTGTTGGTTGTTAGAGTTAGTTGGGGGTAGGTTGGTCAATGGAGGCGGTATAGTAAAAGCTGGTGGTTGTGGAGAGTTATCATTACCTACACTCAAAGGTTGGTTGTTGGGTGGTTGTGGAGAGTTATCATTACCCACACTCAAAGGTTGATTGTTGGTTAGTTGTGGGGCACTAGTTGTAGGTGATAAATAACTGGGTTTAAGTGGAAGACTTCCCAAGGGGAAAGATCTGCGGGCATTTGCAATCAAAGGACGTAATATCCAGCGAGTGGGATTGCGTGAGGAAACTGGTTGCAGTTTTAGCTTTTTTGGATCTACAAAAGTTCCTGGTGCTAAATCCATAACAATACGAGTTACACCCGTTTTTAATCGGGAAACGCGAATGCTTTGAATTGCTCCAGAATAATTTTGTTTGGTAGAAACATAGCCCAACTTGGTATTAGGCAAATCTACAACAATGCGAGGGGGTTGGGCGAGGTAGAAGTAGTGAGGTTGTGAGGCTGCTGAGAGGGTAATTTCTAGTTGCAACGCCTCAGGGGAAAAGCGCCAATTCTCTAGCTTTGCCATTGACTTGGTAGCACTGCTCACAGTTTGGAGTTTTTGTGTAGCTTTTATGGGGTGTAAATTCTTTTTTGTCACCACTGGCTTGGTTGCACTGCTTACAGTTTCGAGGCTAATTACTACACACAAGCCAAACAAGCTTATCCAAAACAACTGCTTGCACCAGTGGAAAAATTGGCGATCGCTTAATCGCTTGTCCATGTTCATCACTCCTAACAAAGAAATTATGAATTCTGAAAATACATCATAATTCATAATTTAGAATTTATAATTCAGATTTCTGAGCTTTTTGTGGTGTTGCGGTAAATGCAATTCCATTGTTCGTGTTGCTCAAATGGATTTCACCACTGAAACCCGCTTTACTAACTAGTTGGATTTGCATTTTGACGAAATTAAAAGAATTATCTTGGGTTCGAGTATTAGCTTGTGTTTGAGAACTTGTCATATTACAAATAGTGGTTTTAGGAACTTTTCCAGATAAAATCAATTCTTGATTAGTAAGTTTGCCTGTAAGAGTTGGGTGAGTTGCGGTGTCGGTGGAGTTTTTGGCGTTAGCGGTTACTGGTAATAAAAACCCATTCACGTAAATTCCAGATTGCTGAATGTCTAAAATTAGGGCTTCTGATTTTTCACAGATGGGCAACCTTTCACTAAACTCGAGGCGATAGCGACCGTTAATGGCGGGAGGAGCCTTGAGATTGCTTTCGCCGTAAGCAGTTACGACTTTAAATAACAGCAGGACTGAACCTATCGCTACGCCATAAAAAGCTAAGGATTTGAAGTTGAAGTGATGCATAAAGAATTATGAATTATGAATTATGAATTATGAATTATAAGATTATAAATTATAAATTAACTCCCCACTCCAAGACGAACCACTCCCCACTCCCCACTCCCCACTCCCTACTCTCTACTCCTAATTTCTGGCTGAGGGTTAGGAAGCACGGAAGCAAGGTGAGAGGAAACTTGACTGTAGCGGCGGGTAATGAGGAGTGAGGAGCGACACTGAATGGCTAGTTCATCTGTGTATCGTCCTAGGGTTTGACGCTCAATACCCCAAGCACGGCTGGTACCCGCAATAGTCAAGTCAACATCTTGTGAGGCTGATACTACGACTTGGATGGGTTCTACGGCTTCGATAATTTTGATGTCAATGCGATCGCGTACATTTTGAGGCAATTGCTCCAGAATGTTCCGCAATTCATAACTTAGTTCATTTTTGACCTGATCGTCTGGCAACAGCTGTAAAATTATCAAACTACAGGTATCATGATTGACTAGTAATCTGAGAGCGAGTATGAGTGCCAAATCATCATGAATGTTTGCGGAATAAGGAACCAACAAGCGATCTAGGCGCTCTTGTCCTCGGTCTATAAACACTCCTACATCTACTGGGGCGCTGGAAAGAATTTGACCGACTCGTCCACCTAAACGGTTCTTACTAAAAGCTGGGCGATGCCATCCCACTATAATCAAATCAGCTTGCTGGAGTGTGGCAATTTCTGCTGTGGTTCGTGCGACATTATTTGATATGCGAATGATCGGCTGTACGTAAGAGCGTATTGCTACGGGTTCCAGACGTGAAGTCAATTCTTCTAGCTGCTGGAGACGCTCCATGATTAATCGGTCTGCTTCTACTGGGGTACTCTCAAAGACATAGTCTTCTTGGAATTCAATCAGGCTAAGGGGATGAACAATGGCGGATTGTCGATAGTTGATAGCTAAAGCACATGCTAACTGTAGCAAACCTTTCTGAGTACCGGGATTAGCTACAGGGACTAAAATTCGGTAGGGACGATTGTGAGGGTCGCTGTTGTTGGGTGTGGTTTCGGTAGCTGTTTCTTCTTCAGGTTCCGACTCCACCATATCTAACCTGATCTGCGTTTTCGGATATGTCCACTCCAGCAGTGGCGAGGTCATGAATGTGGTTACCAATGCCATGATCACCAACATGGTAAACAGTAAGGGTGAGATGACACCTAGACTAAGACCAATGTTTAGCACTATGAGCTCGGTCAAGCCACGAGTATTCATTAACCACCCAAGGGCGGAGGATTCCTGGTGACTAATGCCACTGACGCGAGCAGCTACATAAGTCCCAATATATTTACCTAAAATTGCTGCTGTGAGAACGACTAAGCAAAGCAACCACAAATTGGGATGGTTGAGCAAGCCAATTTGTGTTCGTAGACCACTGTAGGCAAAAAAAACTGGTAGCAAAAATATCAGTACAAAATCTTCAGTCTTGACTGCCAACTCCCTCACCAGACCTGCATTTTTGGGCATGACGACTCCCAGTAAAAACGCTCCAAAGATCAGGTGAATACCAATGAGTTCTGTGATCAGCGCCGAGGCTACCACAAGCATGTAAATCAAAGCTAGGACAAATTGGTTGAGGCGTTTTGTGCGACGGTAATGGTTGGCAAGGTTTTGCAGAAACCAACGTCCTACGGTCACCATCAAGAGGATGTAGAGCAGGGAATAGAGAATGGTGGGGATAGCCTTGCTGAAGCTACCAGTATGTGCTACTGCGATCGCCACTGCTAGGATGCACCAAGCTGTCACATCATCCACTGCTGCACAAGTTAAAGCCAACGTCCCCAACCGGGTGCGGTGCAAGTTATTCTCGGTAATAATTCGCGCCAGTACGGGAAAAGCAGTAATTGACAGCGCCGCCCCCAAAAACAAGGCAAAGGCGGTAAATGACACGCTAGCATTAGAAACCAAAGGATAAAGTAGTAACGCTAGCAGCGCTCCCAAAGAAAACGGCACCAAAATACTAACGTGGGAAGTCAAAATTGCTATTTCTATATTGCCGCTCAGGTATTTGGGATTTAACTCCAGCCCAATCAGAAACATGAAAAATATCAACCCTATCTGAGACAGCACATTTAAGAAGGGAAGGGTTTCAGGTGGAAACAAGCTAGCTGATAAACCAGGAGCAACCAAACCAAACAGAGATGGTCCGAGCATAATCCCAGCGACAATCTCACCAATTACCAGCGGTTGCTTAATCCACCGGAAGGCAAGCCCTACTAGCCGTGACAGTCCAATAACAATCAGTACTTCAACGAGAACCAGAACAACTGTTTGCATAGTTTTTTTACAAGCGACTATCCAGTATTCCTAAGATGATTCTTTAAATTGCTTGACAATGTCAACCTTTTTTAGGATTACTCAGGGATCATTCACGCTTGGGATAAATGTTAATTATTGTTACAACACCATTGCAATGATTTTAAAAATTCCCCTACAACATCATAACGTTCAACCTGACTTACCATATCAGGACGTTGTAAGTCAAGAAAAATTGAGCATTAGAAACATGAATTTCCGTTTTTGCGCGGATCTCGGTTAGAACAAACACTGATATGCGATCGTTCTTCGGCTTATATCTTGCATCTCTAAATAGAAACCACAAATAACCAAACAAAGATTCATAAAATTGACAGTGCTTTCAAAACTCCCAAAAGTCCTCTTTTAGAGGACTTATGCTACTCACGCCTGGGACTTGAAGTCCCAGGCGGATGCGAACGCAGTCAGAAACCAATTAAATACTGAGTTATTTTTTTGATGTACTACCTGGCTGGTGCAAGATGTGAATCAACCTGGACTTTTAAAACATCGTTTATTGAACAACCCTGCCTTGCCTCCGGCTGAAGGCAGGGATTCTGTTTTAACCAGCCTGTTCAATCGGCTGCTATTGCCTCGGCAGCAAGCTGCTGTACTTTTACGTGTTTCTGTTCTTGAGACCGTTTCCATAAGTAGACTCGATCCAAAATTTGACAACATTTTACTGTAATTTTGTCGAGGGTATAACCAATTTTAGAAGCAACTTTCCGCAAAATATTGCAAGCCCCATTAGCGTCTGCCGAGATATGAAACCCTCTTGCGGTAACGTATTGACCTCTTGAGGTTCTTTTCCCTAACGCCTTCCAACTTTCGGGTTTTTCACCGAACACGTGAAGGTCGTCATTGTCAAAAAATGAACTACGGCTAGTGTAGCTCTCCTCGGTTTCATGGAAACGAATTCCATGACTAGAGCACATGTGTTTGAGACGCTCTTTTAATTTTCCAGTTGGAATGGTTGCAAAACTTTGATTATTTTTGCGTCCCATCTCCATATTTTGAGATTGTCCCTTATTCCAGCCAAAAACAATGTTACCAATCTTTTCTGACACGCAATAATCA
>JADQBA010000192.1 GCA_016903675.1 Stigonema ocellatum SAG 48.90 = DSM 106950
TGATTATTGCGTGTCAGAAAAGATTGGTAACATTGTTTTTGGCTGGAATAAGGGACAATCTCAAAATATGGAGATGGGACGCAAAAATAATCAAAGTTTTGCAACCATTCCAACTGGAAAATTAAAAGAGCGTCTCAAACAAATGTGTGTTCGTCATGGAATTCGTTTCCATGAAACTGAGGAGAGCTACACTAGCCGTAGTTCATTTTTTGACAATGACGACCTTCACGTGTTCGGTGAAAAACCCGAAAGTTGGAAGGCGTTAGGGAAAAGAACGAAAAGAGGTCAATACGTTACCGCAAGAGGGTTTCATATCTCGGCAGATGCTAATGGCGCTTGCAATATTTTGCGAAAAGTTGCTTCTAAGATTGGTTGTACCCTTGACAAAATCACAGTAAAATGTTGTCAAATCTTGGATCGAATCTACTTATGGAAACGGTCTAAAGAACAGCAAACTTAACGTAAAAGTACAGCAGCTTGCTGCCGAGGCAATAGCAGCCGATTGAACAGGCTGGTTAAAATAGAATCCCCGACGAATATAGTCGAGGTTGTTCAATAATCCAAGGCTCTGAATCTAGAAAAATTACCCATTAGCCATAAGTCAGTAGAAACACACCACTGTTCCGTATATTAGGGGAGTGGGGAGTAGGGAGTGGGGGAGTGGGGGAGTGAAAGAATTATTGCTCAATAACTCAATAACTCAATAACTCTTTTGCCCCCCTGCCCCCCGCCCCCCCTCCGCCCCTCCCCCCCTCCTCCCCTCCCCCCCTCCTCCCCTCTTGACGCTTTTAGAATAGTTGTGGTAGGTATTTTGCCTGCCTGTTAGAAAGATTTCCATCTGTTTATCTACTTATGGCATTTTCTTCCATTGTGCGTGCTTTAGGGCGAGCTCCGCTCACCACTGAACTTCTCTCCAAGCTAAGTCGGCAACAAGAGTTGCGCTTAGATGGCATTCCCCGCCTGCCCAAAGGCTTAGTGACTTCAGCATTGGCTAAAACAGAGGGACAGAATTTGTTCGTGGTCTGTGCTACTCTGGAGGAAGCTGGACGCTGGACAGCACAGCTAGAGGAGATGGGGTGGCAAACAATACATTTTTACCCGACCTCCGAGGCATCTCCCTACGAACACTTTGACCCAGAAACTGAGATGGTTTGGGGTCAAATGCAGGTATTGGCGGATTTGGTGCAAGTAGAGAAAGCAGGGGAACCGAGAGGAGAATATTCTTCTCCCACCTCCCTTGCTTCCCCTGCTCTTTCTTCAACGGTTGCTATCGTCGCCACTGTGGCGGCGCTACAACCCCACTTGCCACCACCAGAAACCTTTAGACCCTTCTGCCTGACAATAAAGCGTGGCATGGAACTTGACTTAAATACCTTCAGTGAAAAAATAACTCATTTAGGGTATGAGCGAGTACCTCTAGTAGAAACAGAAGGGCAGTGGAGTCGGCGAGGTGATATTGTTGATGTTTTCCCAGTTTCGTCTGAGTTGCCAGTACGACTGGAATGGTTTGGTGACGAAATTGAGCAGATCCGGGAATTTGACCCAGCAACTCAACGTTCTGCTTTTGAGAAAATAGACCAGCTCATTCTTACTCCCACAAGCTTTACTCCTGTGGTAATGGCAGCACTTAAAAATAGTGCTCACTCTTATGAATTAATGAAAAGCTTTCTGTCGTACGAAGAAGAACAACAGTTGGCAGAAGGACAACTTTTAGAAGGTAGTCGTCGCTTTTTGGGGTTAGCCTTTGAACAACCAGCTTGCCTGATAGACTACTTACCAAAAAATACCATAATTGCCATTGATGAGCCAGAACAATGTCATGCTCATAGCGATCGCTGGGTGGAATATGCTGTTGAACAATGGCAGCAGTTAGAAAATGGGGAGTCGGGAGTAGGGAGTGGGGAAGAATCGACTTCCCTAGCGTTGCCGAAAATTCATTGCTCCTTTGATGAGTGTCTGGCTTGCTTGGGGGAATTTAAAAAATTGTATTTATCGGAATTGGTGGAAGAAAACCACGGCATTAACCTCGCCAGTCGCCCAGTGCCCGTTACGCCACACCAATTCGCGAAACTGGCGGAAACTTTGCGACACGAACGCGATCGCAACTTCTCTGTCTGGCTGATTTCCGCCCAGCCTTCCCGTTCTGTTTCCTTATTGCAAGAACACGACTGTCCCGCCCAATTTATCCCCAACCCCCGCGACTACCAAGCCATAGAAAAATTACAAGGTAGTCACACACCAGTTGCCCTCAAATATTCTGGTCTTGCCGAACTAGAAGGTTTTATCCTGCCTACCTTCAGACTCGTTGTGGTGACAGACCGCGAATTTTTTGGGCAACACTCCCTCGCTACTCCTAGCTACATCCGCAAGCGGCGAAAAGCTGCCTCTAAGCAAGTTGATCCCAACAAGCTATGTCCAGGAGATTATGTCATTCACAGAAATCATGGTCTAGGTAAATTCCTCAAGCTAGAAAGTCTCACAATTAACAAGGAAACTCGTGAGTATTTGGTGGTGCAGTATGCTGACGGCTTACTGCGGGTAGCAGCTGACCAAGTCGGTGCTTTGTCGCGGTTTCGCACAACTACCGAGAAAGCACCAGAACTGAACAAGATGACTGGTAAGGCTTGGGAAAATACTAAAAATAAAGTCCGTAAAGCCATTAAGAAATTGGCGGTGGATTTACTCAAGCTGTATGCAGCGCGATCGCAACAAAAGGGCTTTGCCTTCCCGCCTGATATGCCTTGGCAAGAGGAACTCGAAGACTCGTTCCCCTACCAACCCACAACGGATCAACTCAAAGCTGTGCAAGATGTAAAACGGGATATGGAAAGCGATCGCCCTATGGATCGTTTAGTTTGTGGTGATGTGGGTTTCGGTAAAACAGAAGTGGCAATTCGCGCTATTTTCAAAGCTGTCACTGCCGGCAAACAAGTCGCACTCCTTGCGCCTACCACCATCCTCACCCAGCAGCACTACCATACCCTCAAAGAACGTTTTGCTCCCTACCCTGTTAACATTGGGTTACTGAACCGCTTCCGGTCGGCTGAAGAACGTCGCGATATTCAAAAACGACTAGCCACAGGGGAATTAGATGTGGTGGTGGGGACACACCAACTTTTGGGTAAGGGCGTGATCTTCCGCGAGTTGGGAATGTTGGTAGTTGATGAAGAACAACGGTTTGGGGTGAACCAAAAGGAAAAAATTAAAACCCTGAAAACTCAAATTGATGTGCTGACCCTATCTGCTACCCCGATTCCCCGTACCCTGTATATGTCCCTGTCGGGGATTCGGGAAATGAGTTTGATTACCACACCGCCCCCATCTAGGCGTCCGATCAAAACACATCTTTCACCAAAAAACCCGGAAACAATCCGCAGCGCCATTCGCCAAGAATTGGACAGAGGCGGACAGGTGTTTTACGTAGTCCCGCGAGTCGATGGCATTGAGGAGACGACTACGCAGTTGCGGGAAGTGCTCCCAGGGGCAAAATTTGTGATCGCCCACGGTCAAATGGATGAAGGTGAGTTAGAATCAACTATGCTCTCCTTTAGTAGCGGGGAAGCGGATATCCTCGTTTGTACCACGATTATTGAATCTGGTTTGGATATTCCTAGAGTTAACACTATATTGATTGAAGATGCTCATCGCTTCGGTTTGGCACAGCTTTACCAACTGCGCGGTCGTGTTGGTCGTGCAGGAATTCAAGCTCATGCTTGGTTATTTTATCCGAAGCAGCGATCGTTATCCGATGCGGCACGGCAACGGTTACGAGCAATACAAGAATTTACGCAGTTGGGTTCTGGCTATCAGTTAGCAATGCGTGATATGGAAATTCGGGGTGTAGGTAACTTGTTGGGTGCAGAACAGTCGGGTCAAATGGAAGTGATAGGTTTTGATTTATACATGGAAATGCTGGAAGAAGCCATCCGTGAAATCCGTGGACAAGAAATTCCCAAAGTTGACGATACCCAGATTGACCTTAACCTAACAGCATTTATTCCTGCTGATTACATTCCTGATATAGATCAGAAGATGAGTGCATACCGTGCAGTTGCTACGGCAAAATCTAAAGAAGAATTATCGCAGATTGCGGCTGAGTGGAGCGATCGCTATGGAACGATCCCCACACCAGCAAGTCAACTATTGCGGGTGATGGAACTCAAGCAACTAGCGAAAAAACTAGGATTTAGCCGTATTAAACCAGAAAACAAACAGCACGTCATCCTAGAAACACCCATGGAAGAACCTGCTTGGAGGAACCTAGCGGAAAATTTGCCAGAAACTCTCAGATCCCGCTTTGTTTTCTCTCCTGGTAAAGTGACAGTGCGAGGTTTGGCAGTTCTCAAGGCAGATCAACAATTGCAAACCCTGATTGATGCTTTGGGTAAAATGCTGTCTTCTGTTCCAGATGTGGCTGTTGTTTGAACCGGCGACAAAGAAAGAGAATCGAACTATAGCAATCCTATTTGTGATCTCAACAGAGGGGACAAGGAGGACTTGGGGGACAAGGAGGATTTGGGAGAGGTGTTTATAAATCCTCCACGGATTGCTATATATGATGAATTAAAAGAGCGAAGGTGGGAGAACTGGGAGAGTGAAAGTTGAGTCTATCTTCATTGAAAACTTCAAGCGGTTTGACAGGCTAGAAGTTAGTTTCAAAAACAAAATCTTAGATGAGGTTAGCGATCGCTTCCTTATCCTGGGGGACAATGGTAGTGGTAAAACAACTCTCCAGCAGGCAGTTGCCTTACCTTTAGCTCTTGCAACCGGACGTATTCGGGATATTGCTGACTTTGATTGGACAGGATTTCTGCCAGGACGATACTGGCGATGGGGGACACCACGGATTGAGTTAGAGGTTTCTTTTGAAGAAGCAGAACTGCAAGCAACTCGTGAAATAGCCAAGATGTGGTATGATGCTCAGCCAACTGAACGCAAGTCTTACTCAGGAGAGTTTGTGGAACCAGGTGACAGTCTTCGTGTTCAAGTAATTCTTAATGGAGATTTTTATAAAATCGGAGACTCTAAGGCTGAATGGGCTCAATTTCGGGGACGGTATTATACTCAATGGTTTATTAATAAAGGTAATCAATCTGTCCGTTCCTTATTTTCCAAACTGCCAGGAATTTTCTGGTTTGATCAGTTTCGCAATCTTGGCTCAAATTCTAATCAGGAGGCTATGGGAGATGGGATTAAGGAGCGTAGTACTGGCATCTCTTTTGAACTCGGTGTAGGTCGTCTGCGCCAATTCTTAATTAACTGGAGACGCAGACAAGAATCTGGTAGAAATTATTCACAAGACTATTTGGGTCAGTTAGAATCTCTTTGTTTCCCTAGAAGACTGGGTAAAGATGCTTGTGAGCAGAACATACAGACGATTGTTCAGCAATATAAAGGCGATCGCATAGTAACGCCAGAAAATGTTTTAGAGAAATTTTTCTGTAAAACAACAGCTTGTCAAGGACTTCTGCTTCACTCACTGGGTCGAGTCCGGCTGTGGATTCATCCAAAATCAGTACTGGTGGGTTATTGACAATAGCCCTGGCGATCGCCAGTCGTTGTCGTTGTCCACCAGAAATATTCGCCCCAAATTCACCTAAAACGGTTTGATATTTATCGGGTAATTTACTAATACCTGAGTTCAACGTAAAAATAAAGACTGAAAATTAGACGGTGTAACCTTTGTAGCCTGATAAGGTTTTTTAACTTAATGCTAATGAGTTTCAATAAATTAGATAGAGGCTTTAACGGTGTTAAAAAGGAGTATAATGAATTCGTCACTAATTTATAATTATACATGTATAATCACAATTTATCTGTCAAAAGAGATGCTCAGACAGGGTTTTATAAGCAGGCGATCGTTAAATTTTGAAGAGAATGATGATTGATGGAAATAAATAATTATTGTCATCACTTCGCTTAAGCATAAATTAAATTTTCTATTGCGTTTCCGCTCACTTGAAGGGAGCAGTTCTTGTTGCCATTTTTTTTCAAAAATTTCACAAAAATCATCGACTTCACAAAACAATTTTTCTAATTCCATATATTTATTGAATTAATGACAAAAACAATATACACAAAAATTACGACTTTAAGTCAAGCGGAGACAAGTTTTGTTGGTAAATTTCTGAAATTATTTTAGCGACTGATACTCGTGCTGATTTTTTAGATTTGAGAATTTGTTTTGCTATTTCAATCGCTTGACTGTAGCTTATTACAGATTTTGTCACAAAATCTGATTCTAATTTTTGACCTTCTTTATTTGATTGTGTGACTATTTCAGTATTGCTAATCTTTGATTTCATATCAAAATCATATCTTTCAGCAACGGATTCTGTTTTTAATTCAATATCCTCCCCGGAATCAATTCTATGAGCTACTTCTATAACTTGGAATACGATCGCCTTCGGTACCCGGATTGTAATTGTATCTTTATTTTTCCAATTTGACTTTCTACCAGCATTTTCACGTCTTCCCCCTCTCCCATCCCGCTTCAACAATTTTTTAGTACTCATAGGCGTAATGAATCCGTCACGAATTCATTATACTCCCTTTTATCGCCATTCACGCCCCAGAAAATCTATTGAGAATTATTTGCATTATTTTGACAACCCAAGTCTTGCCACAAGGTTTACTCTGTCTACTTTTCAGACTTATTTTTTACGTCGAACTCAGGTATAGAAAGTACATAAGATTTTTGAATATAACAATAGAGGGCAAAATCTTTTTTTTTAATCAATGAATAGAGAAAGTAGTGATTACCACTACTGCGACAGCTAGTAGTCTGTCAAGTTATAATTGAAGGGTAAGATCAGTTCGTAGTAAGGACTTTAGTCCTTATTTTCCAAGCACGCTTTGTGCTTACTACAATGACCAAAACAATCAAATCAAATTAATTTAATAGCTTAATGAATAAAACAACACAATATATACACGCTAAATTTCAGCCATCAGGATACTTTCAATGAAGAGACAGTTTGCCTAAAATATAGTTCCGTAGCGCGGACTCGAAAACTATGACAGCTACCATACCTGTTGCTCAAACAGCTGAACCCTTTTATCCTAGTGCCGATGGTGAACCAGTGGCGGAAACCTACGACCACCTTTATGCGTTACTCACAACTCTTGAAGTCCTCAAACAATACCTGTCAGGTCGTCAAGCAACGGTTTTGGCAGATCAATTTCTTTACTATGCCCAAGGATATCCCAAGTTGCGGGTTGCGCCAGATGTGATGGTGATTTTTGATGTGACACCAGGGGGTCGGGACAACTATAAAATTTGGGTTGAGGGTCAAGTACCGAGAGTGATTTTTGAAATGACTTCTCAGGGGACGAAAAACCAAGACCAAATCTTCAAAAAGACCCTCTACGAGCAATTAGGTGTAAAAGAATACTGGCTATTTGACCCGAGAGGGGAGTGGGTGGAAGAACAGTTACGCGGCTATCGCTTGCGAGGAGAAACCTATGAGCTGATCGAGGATAGCCGCAGTGAACCGTTAAAGCTGCGCTTGGTGATTGAGGGACGGCTGATTGGGTTTTATCGAGAAGATACAGGGGATAAGCTGCTGATCCCCGAGGAACTAAAACAAGCACTTCAGCAGGAGGTTTTGGCAAGACAGCAAGCCGAAGAACGGGCTGAACAAGAACGTCTTCGGGCTGAACAAGCAGAAGCTTTTGTAGAAAAGTTAAAAGCAAGGTTAGCTGCGCTTGGCGTTGATCCCAATACCCTTGAGTAACAGAAAATAACTATGACAGCTACCTATACCTGTTGCTCAAACAACTGAACCCTTTTATCCTAGTACGGTAGGCGATCGCTGCTGCGTAAGGAAGCTTGGCGTATAATATTTATGTCCACCTAAACAAGCTGTGATTTGCAATGAGTGACAAAGAAGCAGTGCTTGAACTTGTAAAGCGTTTACCAGCCACCGTATCTTTACGCGAAATTCCGCGGGAGATTGAGTTTATTGCAGCTGTTAAAGAAGGTTTAGACCAGATTGATCGGGGAAAGGGTATATCTGTTGAGTCCGTAGAGCAAATGATGGCAGAATGGACTACAACTTCAGCTATGCTGAAGGCAGCTATGCTGAAGGCAGCTATGATCCCACGCTTAAAAACGTGGGATTGAAACTTGGACGCCGTATTTCTTGTTGCACTCTGCTCGAAATACATTTTTATTATTTTGGTGGGCTTTAAACCCACAGATAGAAGGATTTTTGGAAATTTACCTTCAGCATAGCTGCCTTCGTACTTCTGCCTTTCTTTTGTAAAGTAGGTCTTTTTTGCTCTACGAAATTCCACATCTTTAATAGTTATATTTGCAACTTATTAATACTTAGTTTTCTTTCTTGTTTTCATGTCTCATTTTTATGCTCTTTATGTGCCTACTCAAGGTTTATTCGGTCAGGTGCAAGATATGGGATTATCTATATTTTAGTAGAGGGTGAATAGGCGAAAAATTATGGCTCATGGTGGCGAATTCTCGTGAAATCTAACTTAAATGTGAGTAAAGCTGACCTTTTACTTGAAAAGCACACTTGAAAAGACTATTTGATTTCAAATCGAGTCATTTCCCTTCAAAATATAATATTTCTCTAACCAAGAACAACAAGCAATAAGTTTCAAAATTTGTCTTTATTATTTTTTTATTCTGTAATTACCAGGACAGTTTTTCATCATCCAGTGAGTTTTAATAACAATCATTCGGAGATCTTATATATTAAGTGACTCTCCTGCAAGTACATTTATTTTGCGTTACCATACTTGTATATGACAAGCATTGCTCAAATTTCCAAAACACTGCCAATATTCAATGAATCTGAGGAAAAACCAACAATGAATAAGCTCAAAGCTAACAATCAGCGTATTTTTTTCACTGCTTTTGTTAACCCTGGCTTAGATAGTAAACAAACAGTAAGATTTTCTCAACGTAAATTTGATTTACTGCAACCATTACGCCAATGGCTCGATTCTCAAGAAATTCAAAATCGTAAATTAGCTCAATTTATTGCCAAAGTCATTCCCTCTCAATGTCCATTTGAGCGAGATGTCATCTTATTGGGTCGTAAAATAGCTCACATTCCCCCAATGTGCAAGCTCAATCCACTATACGATCAATTTGTAGGGTTGCGTTTTCGCGCTTTGTGCTATTTAGTAGATCAGTGTGGTGAGGATATCCAGTCCTACTGCTGAAAACAACTAGAGAAACCGGAGCATGGAAATAAAAATTGAGCGTCAACCCAATGAAGAACGCCTCAATCAGTTGGGTGTTTCCAAATGGGCGATTTGGAAAAAGGAAGCTTCAACGTTTCCGTGGACTTATGACAACTAGTGGCGATGGGCAAAGGTGATAAAGTAAGCTTTCCTGCGTCCATGTCTTGTAAGTGGGAAATTAAAAGCGATGTGAAGAAGCGTTACCGTAGTGTTGATTGTTGATTGTTCTACGAACCATTAACCACCAACAACCAACAACTAACAAGTAACAACACATCGTGATAAAAATGTTACTGCATTTGAGTACCTGGCAGGAAGTCGAAGCTTATCTACAGCAGTCTGAAGGTATTATTCTCCCTATAGGCTCCACAGAGCAACATGGACCAACAGGATTAATTGGCACTGATGCGATTTGTGCAGAAGCGATCGCCCGTGGTGTAGGTGAAGCAACCAAAGCAATAGTTGGTCCAACAATCAATGTCGGCATGGCACTACATCATACTGCCTTTCCTGGCACAATTAGTCTGCGTCCCAGCACTATGATTTTGTTGGTACGAGACTACATCACCTGTTTAGCTAAAGCTGGTTTTACCAAATTTTACTTTATCAACGGACACGGCGGCAATATCGCCACTCTCAAGGCAGCTTTCTCCGAGACTTACGCTCACTTAGAAGATTTGCAGCTTGCCAATACACAAAAAATCCAATGTCAAGTAGCTAACTGGTTTATGTGCAGTTCAGTTTACCAGTTAGCCAAGGAATTATACGGCAACCAAGAAGGCTCTCATGCCACACCCAGTGAAGTGGCTGTAACTCAGTATGTTTATCCAGAGGCGATTAAGCAAGCACCTCTTTCCCCAGAAGTTGCAACTGGACACAAGATTTATAGTGCAGCTAACTTTCGCGCCTCTTACCCAGATGGCAGAATGGGTTCAAACCCTGCTTTAGCAACCCCAGAACACGGTAAGCAGTTTTATGAATTAGCAGTCAAAGAACTCAGCAACGGCTATCTAGAGTTTTTGAACGGGGAATAGACCTCACGCAAAGGCGCAAAGGCGCTAAGTCTTCCTTTGCGTCTTTGCGTCTTGGCGTGAGACATAAGAAAGCTGAATTAGCTACGAGCGATCCCTTCTTGTCGTGCTGCGTGTTGCACGGCACCTGCGACAGCGGTAACGACTCGTTCGTCAAACACAGAAGGAATGATGTGTTCCCTGTCAAGGTCTGAGGGTTTGACGAGGGAGGCGATCGCACTGGCGGCTTCTAGATACATTGTGGTGGTGATTGTTGCTGCGCGACAATCTAAAGCACCACGGAATACCCCAGGAAAAGCTAGGACGTTATTAATTTGATTTGGGTAGTCACTGCGACCAGTGGCGATGATAGCAACATCTTCTTTCACTAATTCTGGTTGAATTTCGGGAATCGGATTTGCCATGGCAAAGACAATCGGGTCTTTCGCCATTGAACGTACCATTTCTGGTGTCAATACTCCTGGTGCGCTAAGACCAATAAAGACATCTACTCCAGGCATTGCACCTGCTAGAGTACCCTGTGCTTTGACAGCAAATTCGCGCTTTTCTTCTGTGAGGTCGGTGCGACTGGTAGAAATAATGCCTTTAGAGTCACACATCCAGATTTTTTCTGCCCCAGCTTTCCGGAGTAATCGGGCGACCGCAATTCCAGCAGCACCAGCACCGTTAATTAAGATGTGGATATCGGCTATTGATTTATGTACTACCTTGAGGGCGTTGAACAAGGCTGCTACTGTGACGATCGCTGTGCCATGTTGGTCATCATGAAAAACGGGGATATCTAACTCCTGCCGCAGTTTTGCTTCAATTTCAAAGCAACGAGGGGCTGCTATATCCTCTAAATTTACACCCCCGAAGACTGGGGCAATGTTTTTGACGGTTTGGACTATCTCATCGGTATCTTGGGTGGCAAGGCAAATTGGGAAGGCATCGATGCCAGCAAATTCTTTGAATAGCATTGCTTTACCTTCCATGACAGGCATGGCGGCGGCTGGGCCTAGATTGCCTAGCCCTAAGATGGCACTGCCGTCGGTAACAATGGCGACTGTATTTTGTTTGATGGTTAGGTTGTAAACTTCTTCTGGGTTTTCGGCGATCGCGTTACAAATCCGACCGACTCCTGGCGTGTAAGCCATTGCTAAATCAGACACGCTTTTGAGGGGAATTCTGCTAACAATACTGATTTTACCGCCGCGATGCAAATTGAAGGTGCGGTCATAGACGTTCAGTACTTTTATATCTGGCAAGGCTTTTACTGCTTGCACAATGGTTTCAGCGTGTTCTGTGCTCGCAGCATCGACGGTGATTTCCCGAATTGATACTTGGCGTGTTTGGTCAATTAAGTCAATTTGACCAAAATTACCGCCAGTGGTGGCGATGGCGTTGGTTACGCTTGCTAGCATCCCAATGCGGTTGGGAATTTCTAGGCGGAGGGTCAAACTAAAACTGGAATTAGGGGTGAGAGTTACCATTGTGATTTTGGATGTTGGATTTTGAACCGCAGATGCACGCAGATGAACGCAGATAATTTTTTCAATATTATCGTTATGGGGTGCGGTTGCCATTTTAGTTTTAATACATTGGTTAAAATTTGGTTAAAATCTAAAATTTTGTGGTGTACAAAAACGGACACGTCATTTCTCGGTTGACAGAGTACTATAGCAGTCCTAAATGATTCGCTTTCCATGGAGAAACCCGGTAACTTTGGCGAAACCGGGTTTCTGAGGACTAGTCAGTTTGGAATTCAAATAGGATTGCTATAGTCTACAATGGTCTACACACCACCCTAACGGGTCACGGGAGCAGCGCCCAAACGGTATCATCCGAAAATCCTGGCACGGAGAGGTATTTAGGTATACTTTCCTGCACTGTTACAAGCCAGTACAATCAGTCGTGCGGTCGTGCGATCGCTGGAGAATCACCATACAAAAAAGCACAAAAACAAGCATAGCAGGCGTTATTTTACTTACCTTATATTATTGATGACACAGACAAAAGCCATCACGGAGGCGATTAGCAGTCTGGCGGACGCAGAAAACCGCTTTGGTTTCGTCCGCATCGAAGAGGAGGGGTTTTTCCCAGAGTGGTGCGAGGAATTGCCAGCCCTTACCGAAGCGGACAAAGCGAACCTCGATGTCCTGCGCCGCAGGTATATCTATCACCGGGCTTTTGGGAATTTATTGGAGCGGACAGTGATGCTGTTGCTGGTTTCCCCGTTACTGGCGCTTGCCGGGTTTTACGATCCACCGTTCCGGATCAAGGCGGAAGAATCCGTGGATGTGGTGGTGGATGATGGTGAGGAGATTCTACGCGGACGGATTGATGTTCTCGTCCTGCAAGACCGATTTTGGGTGATAGTACTGGAATCGAAAAAAACCACCCTGTCGGTGTTGTCGGCAGTACCGCAAGCCCTGGCGTATCTGATGGCAAACCCCAACCCCAATCTACCCGTATTTGGCATGGTGACGAATGGGGACGATATTTTGTTTGTCAAGGTGGTACAGACGGGTACGCCGCAGTATGATTTGTCACGGGTTTTCGCCCCGTTTACGAATGCCAGGGAACTGTACAGCGTTTTACAAATCCTCAAGCAGTTTGGTCAGGCAGTTGCGTGCATTCCTCAAACGCCCTGACGCTACGTCAACCAAATTCCGCTAGGGTGCATCCCAATGCGTGAAAAAATACCCGACACAGGTGCGGCACTTTCACAAAGTCCTCGTTGAGTGGGACTTATCTAGAGAGCCGGTTCAGTAGAAGTAATTGACTTCAGAGGGAACTCTTAACTCTTAACTCTTAACAGTGCATCCCACGGCTTAAGCCGTGGGATTGAAACAAGGACGTAGAATTTCAAAGCGCCTACTCGCTGTGAAAAACATCTTTTTTTATAAGTGGGCTTTAAACCCACAACTGAAGTTTTTTTGGTTTGATATTCACTGGTTCGAGTTCCCAAGGGCGTCTACATCTGCGGTTTTCAGATCTTTTCTTTAATCTACCAGGCAGAGCCAGGCTACCAGGCAGAGCCAGGGAAGAAAATTTTTGAGATCACCCCACAGGCGGCGCACCACCCGCGATGCATGAAACAAACACCTTCTTCCCCTTAAGGCGAACCACCCCCTATGAATGAAAGAAACACTGTCTTTTCCCCCTACACCCCTACACCCTCACACCCCTACACCCCTATGTTTCTTAGAAGCAGCCTAAAAAGCGCCCCCCTTTTCAGGAGGACGCTTTTAGTTTGTTAAGACGCGATATATCGCGTCTCTACATTACATATTAACCGTTGATTGCAGGAGCAGAGAGAGCAACAGGTGCAGCTTCACCAGCAGCCAAGTCTAAGGGGAAGTTGTGAGCGTTGCGCTCGTGCATTACTTCCATACCCAGGTTAGCGCGGTTGAGGATGTCTGCCCAGGTTCCGATAACACGACCCTGAGAATCAATTACGGAAGAATTGAAGTTGAAACCGTTCAGGTTGAACGCCATGGTGCTGATTCCCAATGCTGTGAACCAGATACCAATCACAGGCCATGCAGCGAGGAAGAAGTGCAAGCTGCGGCTGTTGTTGAAAGAAGCGTATTGGAAAATCAGACGGCCAAAGTAACCGTGTGCAGCTACAATGTTGTAGGTTTCTTCTTCTTGACCGAACTTGTAACCATAGTTCTGAGATTCGCTCTCAGTTGTTTCACGCACCAAGGAAGAAGTTACCAGTGAACCGTGCATTGCACAGAACAGTGAACCACCGAATACACCAGCTACACCCAACATGTGGAAGGGGTGCATCAAGATGTTGTGCTCTGCTTGGAACACCAACATGAAGTTGAATGTACCAGAGATTCCCAAAGGCATACCATCAGAGAAGGAACCTTGTCCGATGGGGTAGATGAGGAA
>JADQBA010000272.1 GCA_016903675.1 Stigonema ocellatum SAG 48.90 = DSM 106950
TCTACAAGGGCTGTAAGCAATTGTTCCATAGCTGTATTTTTTATGTTATGGGCATTTGTATCAGGCAAAAGAGACTCTTGGTAACGACAAATAAAACACATCTTATCCTTGAGTGTTGCTACACCTATAAAAAGTGGTAGAGATTTTGATCCTGTAGCCATCAAATAAAGTTCCTGTAACTGTAATTTGCCAAACTGCTGTTTAATATTTAAATTCCCCAGATTAGTAATTACAATATCAATTCCTCCTATATCTCTGGCATCTGAAGTTTTCTCACCTTTGTTAGAGTTACTAGATAATAAGGCTTTTGCTTTTAGTACATCGTCAAATAATTTTCCTTCTTCTACCACTTGATTGAGCTTATATTTAACTTCACGCGCTAAATCCCAAAAATCGGTCTTCTGGCTTAATCGATGAGCGGTGACTGGTCGAGTAATGTATTCTCCCAGATTTTCGCCGACATGAATTGTCAAATAGTTGCGGATATTTACTGGTGTATGACACCTAAGAATAATCTCGTCAGGAGATTTTATTTCAGCAGCGATCGCTAAAAGAAATGCAGCACATAAAGCACCGTGAACCGAAGTTTTCTCGGCTCGAGAGCGTTCTAAAATCTTGGTAGTTTCCGTAGAAGATAGCGTCCAATGAAACAGACGAAGTGGAAATGTTTCTGAAGTATTTAATTCCTGATTATTCTGATAATTTGCTGTTAATATGGACTCCGCTTCTATCGAATTATCTAAATCTTCCTCAACCCAATTTTTGGTAACATCAGGTATAATTTCATCAACAGGAGGCAAGTCTGGTAAAAGCTCACGAGGGCTGTCTGGTTCACCAATAAATTGTAAGATATCTCGGATAAGATAAGCTCCTGATAAACCATCACCAATGCAATGATGAAAAGTGATTATTAGGTTAGAAATATCAGGTGAGTGCAGCAACAATACGCGCAGCAGGGGTTCTTTACTCCAACTCAAAGGGTGACGTAATTCTTCTACCATCTCCCGACACCAATGTTCTTCTCCTTGTCGCTCAATTACTCGTAGTGGAATAGGCGGAACATTTTCTTTGGAAAATTGTGGCTGATTTTGATGGTTAGTGACTATTTTTACTCTTAACCGAGAATGCCTCAGTTGTAGCCAAGTTAGAGCTTCAGTTAATAAATCAATGGTAAATGAGCCTTTAATAGTCACTGACAAGGTAACATTTTCCGGGCTGTTATTGTATGACAACCACATCAACTGTTCTGATGCTGTAAGAATGCGATTCATGGCAATTACAAGGATTATAGTGTCTTATCTATGTGTGACTATATGTGGCGCAATATCACTACAACTCCACCTCGCCAACGGGATATCAAAATCCGTTGGTTTGCTACAAGCGAACGTTGTGACTTGTGCTTTTACAATCGCTTGAAATAGAAAAGGACGACCGGATGGTGGTGCTTCTTCCAGGCTAAGGGTTTGACACCAGCGTTTACGCCACTTACGTACAAGACCTGATGAACACCCTATTTCTCCTGCAATTTGAGCATCTGTCCAATCTGGATTTTCGTCAACTTTTAGTATGAGTTTTGCTCGTCTGACTTTGCTTTGACCTGTTTTACGCGCCAATGCTTGTTGCCGCAACAGCTTTTTTTCGTCTTCTGTCAGTTGCACTCTATAAGTTTTTTGCTTACCAATCATAGTGCTGAATGGTTGAAGGATGTTTACGTATGCTTACCCTACGTCAAAAGTTTTCCCTTGTCAATTCACTGAAGGTTTTATTCAGCTATAGGATTCAGACCCCTCATTTATAAGAGCCACCAAATTTTTAATTTGGCTCCGTGCTTAAACCCAAGTTCCCTACGGTCATGGGCGGAGGGCAGGAGCCAGAATTCCCGAATACATAGGTGCCTCCAGCCCTCTGCCTTTCTTCGATAAGCTCAAATAGAAATTATTTAAAGTCAATGAATGGCCATAGAACTATGCCTATAACACACATCAAAACAAGCGCAATCACAACAATTAAAGGATTAGGTAAAAATTTTCCTATCCACATCCAAACTACTTCGCCAAGGAATGGAAAAGCTAAACTACAGATTATGCCTATTATATTCGTGACACGTCGTCCAATCGGATTCGGAAAAGTTTTTAACTCAGATTTATAGTTGTCTTGCCCACGGCGTAAGGTACGCTCATCATCACGAATTGCTCGATGAGCAGCAATCACACCCAGTAATGTAGCAAAAGATGATCCAGTACCCACCACAACCATCGCCTGACGTAGTGTTGTTAATGTCGAAATAAACATTCTATGAGCTTCTGGGTTGGAGCTTGAAGCAGACAATGAAGTGGCTTCAGCACTAAGGGAAAAGCCGTAGGCAGTAAATAATAGCCCCTGTAAAGTAATCATCCACATTATTCTCTGATTGACAAGGTTGTCTTCGTGTTCAATCTTGGCTCGAATACGATCGTAAAGACGTTCAACTTCCTCTTTCATCCATTTCTCAGGCATGTTTTAACTCCTATGCTTGACTCTAACGTGGATAAAGTGATATCTTGAACCAGCATCAAAAATCGGTCTTTTTTGCAAATATTGAAGGCTGAAGCCCTTTATTGGTCGTTGAAAAACCCGGTTTTTAGATCTTACTGAGAATGGTGCAATATCTGAGTAAACCTACAAAAGTAAAAATGGCGATTTCGGAAAAATAAATGCTCTTGAAGAAATAAATTCTTTTGGTCTAATGATCGCCCACTACACAGCTTCACAATCTTCTGCTAAGAAAGTTTCACTAAATCTTCTAACTTCAATAAGTCTAATTATTCAATAGCGATCTACCAAAAGTTTATCTTCCATATTATTTGAAAGTCTTTCTAAATTATAGATTTTATATTGGAATGCAGGCTCTCTATTTACTAATCAAATCTAGAGCCAACAATTACGCATTATGTTACAAAGCTTCATAATCTGGGTGCGATGCCCTTTGGGCATGTCGAGTAGCGCTACAAGCGTCGCTATCGCTTTGAAGATCGCGGCATCGCACATTCTCAGCACATTCGTTCTTCACAACTTTATACGCGGGACTCACGGATGAAGCACTTCGGTCGAAGACAACGACGGTATCGCCGTATCGCCACCCAAGATACCGTATAACATAACTTAACCTTTATATGCAGGAGTCATAGAGGTGAGCGATCGCCTGAATACAGAGTGCGATCGCACCCTGACGGGGCGACAAAAGGGCGCTTGATGCAGATAGAATAAGCTCCATAGCTCTTTGACCTCGTTGATAAAAGGGGCGCTTATTGCGATTTAATATCATTAATTCGGCGACTAAATCTTTGTACGGCTCCACAAAGTTAACCCAATTTTCGACCTATAGTCCAATATAAAAAGTGCTATGACGCCTTTCAATACGCCCAGCTTCTTTAACACGACCGACATATTTTTGTACTCCTTTCCGTTTGATTTGTTGTCCATTGCTATTTGTTTCTTGACCCACTTTCACCTGAATATTAAATTGAAAAGTTGAACCTTTTCCTAATTGACTTTCTACTGAAATATCACCTCCCATCAGTTGTACAAATTTGCGACTTATTGCTAAACCTAAACCTGTACCTTCCTGCATCTTTTTTCCCGCTTGTCCTTGGGTAAAGGCTTCAAATAATGTTGGCAATTCTGCGGCTGCAATGCCTACACCTGTATCACGAACCATAAAATTAAGGGTAAAAACATCTTCTGTTCTTTCATTTTCATTAACTACAGTCAAAGTAATAAATCCATGTTGGGTAAATTTAATCGCATTACTTAATAAATTAATTAACACTTGATGAAGTTTGACGGCATCGGTGTAGATATGACGCGGGACATTTTCACTTCGTTCAAATATCAATTTTAATCCCGCATTACTTGCCCTCAAATGAAGCATATTTTCTAAATTATCCAGTAATAGATACAAATCAAAATCGCTAGGATTCAGAGTTGTTTTACCTGCTTCGACTTTAGACAAATCCAGAACATTATTAATTAGTGTGAGTAAATAATTACCATTACGATAGATGATACCTGCATTTTCATATTGGTCTGCGGGGAGATTGTTAGCGCGTACCATCAATTGAGAAAAGCCGAGAATAGCATTGAGAGGCGATCGCAATTCATGACTCATGTTGGCAATAAAAGAACTTTTAGCTTGATTAGCAACTTCTGCTTTTTCTTTAGCAATGACTAACTCGGCTGTTCTCTCCTGTACCCGTTGTTCCAAATTTTCAAAAGATGTTTGTAACTGAAGTGCCATGTTGTTAAACGATTTTGCCAGTTGACCTATTTCGTCTTTTGAGCTAATTTTGGCGCGGATATCTAAGTTACCTGCGGTAAACTGGAAAACTATATTGGTAAGGTAAATTATTGGCCTTGTTAGCAGTTGCCCAGTGGCAAAAGCGATGATTGTCACTACTCCAGCGATAAATACAAATAGAAACTTTGCGTTACGAAGTTGCTTTTCTACAGGTGCTAGGGCAACAGCAAGGGGCTGTGCGAACAACACAGACCAAGGTTTATATTTTAAACGAGCGATCGCAATCAGATTAACCTGATTACCTGTTGCTTCCAAAGATCCAATTAAATACGACTGTTTATTATCCAATGCTTCCTTAAGTTTTGACTCATTAGTTGCCAATTCTTTGACAGGAGAATTAGGCAAACGCCCTTCCCCTTGCAGTTGAGTTACAACCTCGGAAGCCAGAGGCACAATTGATTTAAAAATCAGTTTTGGTACACTGCTATGTGCCAGATAAATATTATTTTCATCTAAAAGAATAGCAAAAGATTTTGCCCCTGCCCGTTCAGTTTGTCGAGTTACTAACTGCTGGACAACAGTAGCATTGTATGAAACACGCAATACACCCAATATATTTCCCTTGGCATTGCGAACCGGACTGCTAAAAAAGAGGGTAACAAGGTTAGGAATTGTCGGCGACTGCTTCATGCTAGAAACAAACGGTAACCCAGTTTGCACTGGTTTTTTAAAATAATCTTGAACTGATTCATCTTCGCTAACGTTCAGTGTATGTGTATCCAATACATTTTTCCCGTTTAAGTCGAGCAAAGCATAGGAGAGAATATTGACCATATCTTTGCGACTGAGACGGATTAATGTTTCTGTTGCCAATTGCATTTCGGGGCTGTCATCTCGCTGTTTTGGAGTTAGGCTAAGGTAGCGTGCCAAACCTGGTAAAATCGCCTCTACGCGCACGGAATTGAGATTTCCATCAATAAAGGCATCTATTCTGTTAGCGGTTTCGTTAGCCGCCGCAGATAGGGCTTGTTTTGCGTTATCCGTTAGTGCTTTTTCAGTTGTCTGTTTGTTGATAAATGCCAATAACAGCAATGGAATCAAAGCCACAATCAGAAAAGAGGCGATCAACTTTGTACGGATGCTGCCCAAAACAGAGTGCTGCATGGCTTTAAACTAGGAGGGAGGGTTCAAGAAAGAAGAATTGAACAAACTTTTTAGCTCAGGAATGCGCGTCACGTTTCCAGAGCGAATAAAAAAGTCTGCATAGATCTTGGCAGTTTTGTAAATGGAGTTAGGGTTGCTAAATTGAAATAGTTTTTGATTTTCACCTAAATCAGTTAGGTTTATTCCCTCCAAAGAGAGTGTATTGCTAGGAATTTTTAACGCTTTGCTGATGATAGCATTTCCTTCCTGAACGTTTGCTTTCCAGTAGGCCGCAGCTTGCAGCCATCCTCGCACAAATCCACGAATGTCTTCGGGGCGATGGCGGATTATATCACCGCGAAAGATAATCATATCTAAAATCAAGCCAGGGGTTTGTTTGCTGGTAAATAGGATATGTCCCCCTAATTTAATAGCTTCAGAAAGATAGGGTTCCCAAGTGTGTCCGGCTTGGATAGCATTATTTTTCAGGCGTTGAGGAATTTCTAAAGCCTCTAATTTAACCAAGTTCACATTATCGCTGCTTAAGTTGGCAGTTTTCAACATCTCAGTCACAAAAACTTCGCTAAAACCGCCTAGATTTGCACCCAGCTTTTTCCCTTTCAAGTCAGCGACGGTTTTTATTTGTGATTGGGCCAATACCACATCTGCTCCTGTTGATTCATCTATAACGAGCACGCCTTGTATATCTGGATTTGTGGCACTCAAGATTATAAAAGTTCCCAAGGTAGATATCATACCATCATACTTACCCGCACTGAAATTTGCTATTTCCAATTGGACGTATCGTTTATAAATTAGTTCAACATCTACCCCTTGGGCTTTGAAGAATCCTTTTTCTTGAGCAATGATGCCGGAATGCTCCCCAACAAAAGATGCCAATTCCACTTTCAAGGGAGGGCGTTTAAATTCGGTCGGTGCTGAAGCATGACAAGCAAATAGCAAATAGGCGGTAATGAGAAAAAGACTAACGTCTCTAAGTAATTTAGGCATAGAATATTTTGTATTTTTAATCATTGCTGATCAAAGATTCAACTAAATCAAAGTTACTATAGCAATCCTATTTGAGATCCGATCGCCTTGCTTCAGAAACCGGGTAACTTCTGCGAAACCCGGTTTCTCTGTGTTCACGAATCATTTAGGAGTGCTATATAGCAATCCTAATTGAGATCCGAACAAGGGGGACAAGGAAGACTTTGGGGACAAGGGGGACAAGGAAGAAGTGTTTATATTCATTTAGGATTGCTATATAGCAATTTTAAGATCCGAATAAGGCACTGCCCACCACAACCCGGATCTGGTGGGCAGTGCCCACCCTACTTATATTTCAGAAATCAAATATGATTCCTATAAGCTGATGCGCGTTTAAATTTTATAAACACTCGTTTTGGTCGTTGACTGCTAACTGTTGACAGTCA
>JADQBA010000236.1 GCA_016903675.1 Stigonema ocellatum SAG 48.90 = DSM 106950
TCTACAAGGGCTGTAAGCAATTGTTCCATAGCTGTATTTTTTATGTTATGGGCATTTGTATCAGGCAAAAGAGACTCTTGGTAACGACAAATAAAACACATCTTATCCTTGAGTGTTGCTACACCTATAAAAAGTGGTAGAAATTTTGATCCTGTAGGCATCAAATAAAGTTCCTGTAACTGTAATTTGCCAAACTGTTGTTTAATATTTAAATTCCCCAGATTAGTAATTACAAGATCAATTCCTCTTATATCTCTGGTATTTGAAGTTTTCTCACCTTTGTTAGAGTTACTAGATAATAAGGCTTTTGCTTTTAATACATCGTCAAATAATTTTCCGTCTTCTACCACTTGATTGAGCTTATGTTTAACTTCACGCGCTAAATCCCAAAAATCGGTCTTCTGGCTTAATCGATGAGCGGTAACTGGTCTAGTAATGTATTCTCCCAGATTTTCGCCGACGTGAATTGTCAAATAGTTGCGTATATTTACTGGTGTATGACACCTAAGAATAATCTCGTCAGAAGATTTTATTTCAGCAGCGATCGCTAAAAGAAATGCAGCACATAAAGCACCGTGAACCGAAGTTTTCTCGGAGCGAGAGCGTTCTAAAATCTTGCTAGTTACCGTAGAAGATAGCGTCCAATGAAACAGACGAATTGGAAATGTTTCTGAAGTATTTAATTCCTGACTATTCTGATAATTTGCTGTTAATATAGACTCTGCTTCTATCCAATTATCTAAATCTTCCTCAACCCAATTTTTAGTAACATCAGGTATAATTTCATCAACAGGAGGCAAGTCTGGTAAAAGCTCACGAGGGCTATCTGGTTCACCAATAAATTGTAAGATATCTCGGATAAGATAAGCTCCTGATAAACCATCACCAATGCAATGATGAAAAGTGATTATTAGGTTAGAAATATCAGGTCCGTGCAGCAACAATACGCGCAGCAGGGGTTCTTTACTCCAACTCAAAGGGTGACGTAATTCTTCTACCATCTCCCGACACCAATGTTCTTCTCCTTGTCGCTCAATTACTCGCAGTGGAATAGGCGGAACATTTTCTAAGGAAAATTGCGGCTGATTTTGATTGTTAGTGACTATTTTTACTCTTAACCGAGAATGCCTCAATTGTAGCCAAGTTAGAGCTTCAGTTAATAAATCAATGGTAAATGAGCCTTTAATAGTCACTGACAAGGTAACATTTTCTGGGCTATTATTGTATGACAACCACATCAACTGTTCTGATGCTGTAAGAATGCGATTCATGACAATTACAAGGATTATAGTATCTTAAATGCTGTCAATCTTTCCTCCATTTCAATTACCCTGCGTACCAATGGCACATCATCAGTACAGCCCAAGTAATAAGCCAAAGCATCTAGCATGACCACTCGCTTCGCGAAAATTCAAAAGTCAAAAGTCAAAAGTCAAAAGTGTAAAAAGGGATACAAGCCCCTAAATTTATTTATGAAAAATCAAAAATATGTATTTCGAGACGCATAGCGCAAGAAATACTACGTCCATACTTCAAGCCCGTAAATTTATTTATGGGGTTCTTACTTTTGACTTTTGACTTTTGATTTTTGACTTGGAGCAAAGCGACTTGACCTTGGTTTTAGTTGTACCTGCAACCTTTACATATGAGTTGAGCCGTTCATCGAGTTCCTTTGGGAGTCGGACACTAAATTGTGGTGAAACCATAATTGTCATTTCATCCTGTGACTGTGCAACAATATATTCAGTGAATGACAACTATATTATGCACTTTAATGGAGAAAATAGGTTGTTAATGGGGTGAATGTTGCTAGCTATGCGCTTGGGCGCGCTCGCGTATAGCTCGCGGGCTTATCGCCACACCACAACCCAATCCTCAACAAAAGCGATGTGGAAGCCACCTTAATGCGATCGCTATTCAGCTCCGGTAGAGCATCGCACCCCACAAACCAATTCTCATCATAGAGCGATAAGCCTGATTGCATGGCGCTGCGCGCATCGCCACCACAACCCAATCTTCATTCTCAAAGGCGATCGCTTGCACCACTTTGACCAAATTATTTACCAGAATTATACCCAAACAGACTTCAGCATTTCCTAATCTCACGTGGTTGGAATGGTCCCCACCCCCTTCGGGGAAAGTCAAAATTCAAAATTCAAAAGTCAAAAGTATTAATTTTGCCCTTTGACTTGAGACGTTTGACTTTCGCAAAGCGGCATCCTCCCTTAACCAAAAATTACCTTTGTCAATGGTTGAAATAATGTATTTACGCTTCAAATCCCCTACTACTTGAACTCTGTCTCCCACTTTAAAACTCGGTGACTCAGTAGGAGGAGTGAATTTTTCAGCACTTTCTTTAGTTAAGTGGTTTTGAAACTCTGGACACTGGAACGGCTGTCCAATGTGGTTGTCCAATGTCAAGTCGCTATCTCCCTGCTCGTAATTCGTAATTCGTAATTACCCCATGCTGAAATAGGGGGCTTGTAATAATGACGTAGTATTTCTTGCACTACGTGGATCGAAATACATTTTTTTTGTTTTCCATAAATGAATTTAGGGGCTTGTACCTTTAATTTATTAATTACGAATTACGAATTACGAATTACGAATTATTTGGTCAGTGGCTGCAATGATTTCGTCGTTTAATTAAATTTTGCACCCTTGAGCGCGTATCTGCCAAGGTTAGATACAAAAAATTCCCTTGATTATCCAGAATTTCATATTCGTCGATGACGTTATGATTTGCATCTTCTCCCCATCCATAACCCTGAATTAGCTTTAAAGAGTGAGCTTCTTCTAAAAGTTCATCAAGTTCTAACAGAATATCTCTGTATTGAATTTTGAGTTTACCTGTTCTCACCATTTCATCCAATCTGGCTTTATATTCATCGTGTGTTTCGTACATCATAGAACCAGCCCTTTCAATACAAACGTAGAAAATACGATTCCAGATAGATGTTAGCAATTCAGCCAAATTTTGATAGCAAAAGCCCCACCACTGCACCCCGGAGGCAAAGTGGTAGTCGATGCACTCCTGTGTCTGCTGCGCTTACGCGCCCCACAACCCAATCCTCCTGGTCGCGCTTTAATTACTCCATAGGAAACTCGCGCATAGCAATAGAGATTGGTCTAATGACCCAAGGGTAAGCTTGTGGGTTCGGTGTCGGCATATACACGAACACCCCAGGCTCGCCATTCCAAGCCTGAGCAAGGTCTGCAACAGGTCTACTATCGCATACGTCAGTGCTACACGCCCAATCGTACCACTCCTGCTGCTGTTGCGTTAACTTACGTTAACTTAAGTTCCTCAAAACAGCACAAGTTGTTTATGTGTGCCAGAATCTAGAACTAATATCCCAGATTCAACAGCTTTAAAATATTAGTAAAGAAAAATTGCAGTTTCTTTAAACTACAACTATAACAAGGAAAGTTAATGAATAAAAGGGGAATGAGACAGTATTAAGACTATTATAAGTTTACAAACATTAGACTTAAAACTATCCAACTAAAACTAGTTAGTATTTCAGATGACGTGGCTTATCTTTTTGCTCATAATTATAATTTTAGGATTGTGCTATCAACTGTTCCGAGTAAAGGCTAGTGTAAGGGAGAGAGCAAAAGAATATTATGAAACTTGGAAAAAAAGAGATTACGAGTATATAAAGCGAGAACAACGAGATATTGCTCAACAAGAAATAGAGATACTTGTAAATGAGCGATCGCAAAAAATAGCACGAGAGCAATACGAGTCATGGTGTTCTCACAATGTAGACTCTATCAGGAATGAGCAAAGAGAGATTGCCACACGTGAAGCACAAGTTCTACTTCAACAATGGATAGATGAGAATAGTAAAACTATTGGGAAAGATGCTATTCAAAGAAGTCAATCTGTAATTGCTGGGAAAGTCACAGAACAATTTATTCCTTTTCTGCCAGAATTTACTTTCAACCCAAAAGATGCCAGGTTTATAGGTAGCCCAGTAGACTTTGTAGTTTTTGATGGATTAGATGAAAATAACCTACGGGAAATTCTATTCATAGAGGTCAAAACAGGAGCTTCTTTTTTAAATAAGCGTCAGAGATATATTAAAGAAGCAATCCAAAACAACAGAGTTAAATGGATTGAGATGAGAAAGAATTAATGACTCAGTAGGTCGTTGAGAATAATTGTTAACCTATTCATGCCCGTCTTTATTGATGAGTTGGCTCGCGATGCTTCTAGGAGCCGCCAAGGGCGATCGCTTGAGTCAGTATTTTGTATTTTGAAAACTCTATAATCTTGTTTTTACGGTTTTCTTTAATATGGACTACGGGTTCAACCATTCCTCTACCGGTGCAGATAGGGATTTCCGGTTCGGTTCCAAATTACCTCCTTTTATCCGGTGCTTTAGCTCTTTGATAACTAGTCTGGTGGGTTGGGGGATACGCTGTCACCGTTGCACCCACGCTCTTTGGGCTTGGCTTTAACGCCTCACCTACATGATTATACAGTTATCTTGGTTGTGGGTTTTTCCCCTTATCAAGAGCGGCTAATCCTCCAAATCCTTACTGGGATTGGTTTCTAGCCAACGAATCGCACTACAGGTTACACTTTACAAGTCTCGATGCGAGAGAAGAGACGATGCCCCCCCCCCCCATCAATATAAACCCACAACCCCCTCTCAACCCACCCACCAGGAAGGTGACCCCACGGGGCAGTGGTATCAAAAGTAACATCTAACAAAGAGATCCAACTTTTCAACCACCATCCCTTTCTCCATCCCACACGATCACCAAACTTATTCCAGGCTTCTTCATAGTATTTACCGTCCGCTATACCGCCGACACTGAGGTAAATGTTCTTCTGGACGCTGAAGCCAAAGCGCCCATTGCTGTATTTTACCCATAAATTGTCTATTGTGCGTAGGTCAGTACAGGGAAAATTTAACAGTTCGTTAGGTCTAATCCAGTCACCATCCTCACGACCTACAACTTTAAGCATGACTAAATAGGTTTCATAGTCGGCGTCCTTCCAATTCCCTGCTTTTAGCAGGTCGCGGAGTCGGGTGTAGTTTACATTCTTCTCGCTACTGAGGTCATCATCCAAATCAGGTTGTTGATTTGTACTTCTCGGTTCAATAACTTCCTTGAAAGGCGGGTTAACTTCGCTTACACTAGAAGGAGTTGTTGATTCTGAGTCCAACTGTTTTTTGAGTAGTTTAGGAGTCAGTTGTTCTGAAATCCCCTGCATTTGAATGAGCGTACAACCAAGTTCGTGTGCAAATTCTATAGATTCTCCAGCCCACAAAGCATCATAGAATCCCACTGCAAATTCAATTGCTGCTCTATCCCCAACTGCCTGACTCATCCCAACAACATAATTGATATGCTGTGCGATCGCTCTTGCTTGAACTTCCGAATAACAAGCATTAAGTACAACACAATTGATACGGTCAGCAAACAGATTAAATAGTCTTGCAAGAGCTGCACCATCAACTAGCTTCGTTTGGCCTGTATCATCTGTAAATACTAAACCATCTTGCCCTGCTCCATGTCCGCTAAAGTGGACAATCTGAGGGTTAAAATCAAAAATAGAGCGATGAATATCTCGTGTCCTAGCTGCTAGCGCCGACTTAATTTCAAATTGTTCCCGTTGTCTTGCTGCTCGTAAACCTTGTTCGATTTCACGTAACTCTTCGTCTAATCGTAACTGACTAGTACCAATAGGATTTGCTGCTAAAATTAGAATTCTCTGCTGTTGACTTTGAGGTCCGGGAACATCAAAAGCAGGGACAACTGGTGCTTTTGGTGATAATAGTTCACAAGCAATAGCCTCTAGCTGCGAGTTTTTGGGGTTTTCTTTTCGTGCAGCCTCAATGAGATCAACAAGCCATTCCTCAGATTCTGCCGTTTTGATTAATTCAAAGACAACGACATTTAAATTGCTATCTTTAGTAATTTGATTTAAATTTTTCTTGAATTCAAAATATAATAGTTGCTCTAGTGATGACCGTTCAGGAAAAGCGCTAACTAAGGCATCTCGTAATTGCTTGAGATGTTGAGGAGTTGGAGAAGTTGACATGATTTTTTCATATTAAATTAATTTTTCACATATAGAACAGAAGCTACCAACTTCTCCTGCCACCTCGAACTTCTGTTTCTAATGCTGTCAATCTTTCCTCCATTTCAATTACCCTGCGTACCAATGGCACATCATCAGTACAGCCCAAGTAATAAGCCAAAGCATCTAGCATGACCTTGGTTTTAGTCGTACCTGCAACCTTTACATATGTGGAAAGCCGTTCATCCAGTTCTTTTGGGAGTCGGACACAAAATTGTGGTGAAACCATGATTGTAATTTCATCCTAGACTGTACAACACTGTACTCAGTGAATGACAACTCTATTATGTACTTTAATTGAGAGACTTTGCCAAACCTCCACTCCAATATGATGGGGTGAGGAAATCTGAAGCTCCTACGCCCTCTTCATGACCACACAATACCAACACGAATAGGCACTTCAAACGAGCGATCGCTTACGCTTTCCAATTTCTTTGTTTCTGCTTATTCACTTTTTGACAAAATTGTCAAGGTACAAACCTGAAAATAATTAAATTATCTATCTAAAGATATATATATCTTTAGTCTAGAGATAAAATTCTGTAATTTCTCCCAATCGGTAGTGTAGTTAATTTTGTCGTCAAGCATTGGATTAAGACATGAATTACGTTACTCCTAACCCATCAGATGTGAATAAAGAAGATGATTCATCAGAACGTCCACCACGTACAGAGTCAGGTGGTAGTTTAAAACCTAATAAACAAGAAAATAAATCCGATCGTAATCAACAATTAAGCTGAGAACTAAAAGTTAAGGTATCCAACGCACGAAATACACGTTCATGTGGCGATCGCTTGGATTCAGGGAGACATTAATGAGCGTGCGGTGGCAGCACAACTTTTAGGCACACAAGCGCGTAGTGACTCAAGTGAGCGATGCAAAAGCCGCCTGCACGAAAACCGCCACCACGACCCAATCTTGATTTTCAAGAGCGATGCGTCCGAAAGCGCTGCGCTTACGCCACCACGACCCAATCCTCATTTTAAAGAGCGATCGCTCCCCACAACCCAATCTTCACTCTTTCAAGCGCACAATTTCCCTCAACCTACATAAAACCTCCTCACTTAATTGCGCATACACCGCCTCTTTAAACTCTCTGGTCCAATTTTCTGTTAAATATTCCAACGCATCAGCGTCTATTTCTAGATGGCTAAGTATCAGGACTTGGTTCGTAACTGATTCCATATCCAAACCATCCACACTCTCCCCCTCGTGTCCAACACAGTTGTCCAACTGTTGGACAATATCAGTGGCTGTGGTAATTACGTCGTTTTGACACTCCCCCTGGTGGATAACACCATTGGACAATGAATGTCCAATATCAGTGGCTGCAAGGGTTTCATCACTTTGGCACTCCATACTCAGCGAATTGTGTCCAACATCAGTGGCTGTTGTGGTTACGTCATTTTGATGGTCTAGTTTACCTTCCCCCTGGTGTCCAACACAGTTGTCCAATGAGTGTCCAATGTCGTCTAACCCTTGCTGTTCAAGCATTTCAGGAATTATATTGGACAACTCTCCTGTACTCATAGGGGGAGTATCCCCCATGTTTACTGCCAATCTGTAAACCTTATGTCGTGGGTCTTTCGTAGATGGACGCACACTCAGAATTCCCCTTTGAGAAAGTCTTTGTAAAGCTTTGTAAATCGCTTCTCTCCCCCAACCGATCGCACCCGCAATTTCAGCACAACATAGGGCAATGTTCTCCGGCATCTTCATGAGCAGTTCGATAATTCTGTCCCCACAAGTCTTAGTCGTGACATCAACTTCACTAGTCACCTCCCATCTTCCAAATTCAGGGTTTAACTTGAGCATCAAATCAATGGGCGCAGCACTGCGGATTTTTGGACTGCTAAGTCTCCTGAGTTGACTATTATTTTCTCCTTCAAGAATCCAGATGGCAGAAGCAGCAGCACCAATACCACTGCTGCCGCGTAGCTTGGAAACTCCTTTGCGTTCCCTGTTCTTATTATTGTGGTGGATGAGGATACACCCAAACCCGTAGGTATTGGACAATGCCTCTAGCTGGCTAACAGCGTGCTTGGCCACAGCCGCGTTTTCATCAAACTCCTGGGACTTGTGGATGGAAGAGAAGCTGTCGATGACGACCATCGTGGGTTTTAGATCAGCGATAACCTCTTCTAGTCTTTGCCACTGGCTGACATCCCAATCCATTAGCACAGCCCAATCAAGAGCAGCAAATGCACCACGGGTAGCAAGTTTATCTTGGACAAAACAGGGGAGTTCATCACTGGCGACAAACAAAACTTTACCCTTCTTAGTTGGTGTCTCCCCAAGAAATTCCTCATCCAGGAGCAGCGAGACAGCGGCATCGTAGGCGAGGGTTGTTTTCCCAATTCCAGGGTCCCCACCAAGAATCGTCACACCCCTACCCAAGAGTAATCCAGGGAACAGCCACTCTACTCCCCCAGTTTCCAGGCGCATGAATTCTGCCGCCGTGTACAGCTTGGGTGCTGCTGTACTACTGGATTGATTGATGACCTCCACCAGTTGATTGAGATTTTTCTCACTAATGCGGTAGTGGGAGCAGATTTCACTTTTCAGTAGGGCTTTGGCTATGGGGTCGGGTTCTGTGGCATAGCGTTGTATTTCAAGACGTAATCTTTCTGTAGCATTAACCTGTGATTTGGATTCAACTTGTCGTAGTTCATTGACAATCGCCTTCCAGTCCCAACTGGGGACTTTACACTGTTGACGCAGCTGCTCTAAAGACGCCATGGGGAATTGGGCATATTTGATGATAACAGCAGCAATATCCCTGGCTTCTATGACGCTGAGTTGTTGATTAGCTTGTGATTGCACCCACTCTGACCAGGGGCGGGAGAAAGTCATAATTTGTACAATCAATTCCTTTGGGTTCATGACCCCACCACCAATCCAAGCGTCCGTCGTGCTTTGACATTGGTAGATTTGGGCAGTTCCACCCGTTAAGTATCCTGCTCTCCAAACTGC
>JADQBA010000013.1 GCA_016903675.1 Stigonema ocellatum SAG 48.90 = DSM 106950
GTGGGCACTGCCCACCATGTCTTGATTTTGTAGGGCATAGCCCCACCTACACTACTAGAACTTACGCATTGACAAAAAGAATAAACTATGTATGTCTCTCGTTACAAGGCTCTGCCTTGTAATGCTCTTCAAAGGAGGCTCCGCCTCCCGTCAAATCGGGATAAGGAGCCTCCTTGATCTCATTCCCAGCTGTCAGGCTCTTAACGAGGCAAACGCCGGAATTTCGTTATACACATGATGGTTGATTTGTCTTGTGCGTAAGTCCTGACTACTTAAGATTTTTCACTTACAAAAATATTGATTGGACATTTATTAGATGTGAATAGATTATTTAAGATTAGGATTTTTACTACTCCAACAATGCCAGATCCCTGGCAGATCATCCAGACTCTTTCCCCGCCCACTTACATAATCGTGCCAATCCACGTTGCACACGGGTGTTCAGCAACCTTTGGCAATCTCAAGGAAACGATAACCAAAAGCCTGCACTTCACTGAAACTATTTGTTTTGGCAATAGCTTCTTGCTCCACATCAGGTCCTGGCGACAGATGTTCCCACCAATCGGCTAAAATGCTAGCTAAATGATCGGGGGAATTACGCTCAAAGAAAAGACTGTTGGGAGGATTCTGCTCTATATTGACAAGTAAATCTGAAAGAATCATACGTTTTCCCAAACATCTTGCATCCTCAACAAGAGTACTCCACCCTTCAAATAGGGAGGGTTGAATAACAGCCAGTGAACGTCGCATTAACTGTACCTGATGTAGCTTAGGAATTAGTCCCAGCAAATGCACCTGTTTAGCAATACCGAATTTGTGAATACTTTGTAATATTGTGTCTGAGTATTCTGGTTGGCGATAGTCGTAAATATGACCAGTGCAAACAACGACAGGATAAATTGACTTTTCTTGTAAGAATTTTAAAGCCTTAAACACAATTAGATGATTTTTGTGTTGCCAAAACTGATTACTTACTAAAAAGAAGCGGTCTGGTAGATGATATTCCTGCTGGATATACTGTGGATTTCCCTCATACCATGTAGATAGTGGAGAGGTTTTGAAGGAAAGAACTTTTGTCTTATGTGATGCTTCTGGGAAAAATTTCTGAAAGTCTAACTCAGAAGTTTTACTACTCAAAACGACAGTAGATGCACGACGGGCAATTCGCGCAAAGAATTCATCTCTGGCTCGGATTTCTTCTTTATTAAAGAATTCAGGTAAGTACTTATGCTGAAAATCGCAAATCCAGGCAGCGGCTCGATATGATGTCTGTGGGGTATTTGGACTTAAGTAAGGATAAACAAAGTCAATTTTTTCTTTACTTAACAAAGACTCAAGTCTAGCCCATTGCCTTTTAAATAAAGTATTAAAAATTTTCCAGCGAACGCGGTTTGCAAACGTCAAAGGTTCAAAATCTACTTCTTCGTAGTAAACTTTGTTGAGGTGTGGCTCAATTTGACTGTATACACTGCCTTCAATGCCTTTGTTACAAATGAAACATAATTCAAAAGTTGAGCGCTCATCAGCAGGAATACTACTCAATGCTAAAATAATATTCTTAATATATTCTGTGCCGCCGACCCATCCGCGACCACCTTGCATTAGCAAGGCAATCCGCAAAGGCTTATTCATACGCCTACTAACTCCGCTCGACACCATTTTGCAAAAGTTTTGACCCCCTGTTCTAGGGTAACAGAGGCAGTAAATCCTAAAGAAGCTAATTTTGATACATTTGCTTGCCAGTTAAGAGGTGTCCCAGCAGGAACAACGCCATCAAACTGAGGAACACCCTCGTACTCTAGGGCAGTTAAAACCATATTCGCTAATTCAGAAATGGTGACTTCGCAGCCAGAAGCCAAGTTATAGACTTCTCCTTGCATTGGGGCACAATTTGCCACTACAATCAAGGCTTTAGCAATATCGAGGGCATGGATAAAGTCACGACTCTCCTGTCCGGTGCCTTGCAATTTTACAAAGTTTTGAGTGATGGCTTTTTGGCAAATATCCCAGAGAACTTGACGACGTAACCCAGGACCATATGCGGAGAAAATTCGCACACTCCCAGTTGGTAACCCATAGACTTTGGCAAACTCCAGGCATAGCTGTTCACACTGCCACTTATGAAAGCCATAAGGAGACAGGGGAGCCAAGGACTGATTTTCAGTTATTGGCAGTGATTCCGGGTTGCCATAAACTGCTGCACTGGATAGAAAAATAAATCGGCAACTGGGGGCATAAAGACGCAGAGAGTTCAGCAACTCAAAAGTTAGTACTGTATTTGCATGAAAATCAGCAGCAGGGTCAGTTACCGATAAACCAACAGAGGCACGACCTGCACAATGGATACAAACTTGTGGTGAATTGTCTTTTAGTAAGGAATTCAGCGCTGGGTCTGGAAGTCGTAGTCGGTGGTAAGCAGACAGGCTTGCCAGTGGTGCATTCTCAGGAGGAGAATTGTCAATGCCAATTACTGACCACTCTTGCTGCGAGAAATGGCGGGCAACGTAGCGACCAATAAAGCCTCCAACACCCGTAACTAAGATAGTTTTCATAAACTGACTTGTTTACTCATCGTTAGGTATCTGTCAATAAGTTAATACAGCAATCCTCCGCAGATTTATAAACACCTCTCCCAAGTCCCCCAAGTCCCCCAAGTCCCCCAAGTCCCCCAAGTCCGGATCTCCATTAGGATTGCTATACATGCTTTCGCTTCACAAATCTCCAAATAATTGACTGTTGGCAATCCGTGGCATTTCAATAATAGGATATTCTTTTCTGAGAATTTCCAGATACTCTTGCTCAGAAGGAAGATCTTTTTCGCCTTCTTCAGGATATTGCTCAGCACTCACCCAACTGTTGGAGTGAACATCAAACCGCTTGATGATCCTGTAAGGATTTCCCACAGCTATACTTAAAGGCGGAATACTTTTGTTGAGAACTGTGCCTGCACCAATTATCGAACCGTAGCCGACACTCACACCCTTGAGAATAGTAACTCTTGAACCCAACCAACAGTTGACTCCCACATCTATAACTCCATCATGGGTTGTGCCAGTAGTTATATATGGTTTGAAAGGAGAGCTATAAATATGATCGCTTCCCAAAAAATGGTTTTCAATACCAGTCAAGCAGTAATCACCAATTCTTATCATATCACCTGTGCTGAAAAAGTTTCTTCTGGCAATGTAACAATTATTACCTATATCTAAACAAAGCTTACCTTTTTCACGATGATTGATGTTAATCAAAGTGTCTTGTCCGATACATGAGTGGTTTCCTATCTTTACATTCCCCCATCCAAGAACTTGGACTGATGGATCGACATAAGATTTTTCACCAATATTTTGGTGTTTGCTGAATGATAATTCAATGTTTTTCCTAATGAGTTGCCTAATTTTCCTAGCTATAGACAGTGGAAGGTTATGTGAAAGTCTTGCCATTAATTATAGAGTATTTTTTTTTGAATCCCAAATGTAGGTATACAACTTCACTGGTTTCTTAGCTACCATAAGCTTTTTTATGAAAAAAAATTAGCCCTTACTTTCATAGAGTACCTGTTCCGCAACCTAGCTGTGGAATGTACTACTCCAACAACGCCGAATAGCTGCAAATTCATCCACAATCGAAAACACTTCTTTGACATAATTCTTCCCAGTCCACTTATATGTTCGTGCCAATCCACGTTCCACAAGGGTCTGACGCAGAGTCATATCATCCCAAATAGACTTGATGGCTAGAGCAATCTGTTCTGTATCTTTGGGATCAACTAACAAAGCGGCGTTTCCCAGTTGTTCCTCGGCACCTGAAACCTTGGAGGCAACTACAGGACAGCCTAAGGCAAATGCCTCCAAAGGAGGCAAATTATCAGGACCAAAGAATGTTAAGAAAGTAAGGGCAAACGCATTGCGGTAGAGAGAAATCAAATCTTCTTGAGGCACGAACCCAAGAAAGTTTACTTGTTTAGATAAATCCAGTTCATCTGCCATTCGCTTAATGTATTCCTTGTTTCCTTTGTCTGAACCACTAAAGACAACTGGAAAAACAAGGTCATACTTGTCTTTTAACCATTTAACAGCTAGTAGTAACCCAGAATGATTTTTGTGGGACCAGAATTGAGCAGGATAAAATAGATAATTTTCGGGAAGATTGTACTTTTCAAGTATTTGCTTACCCTGACTAGAGATAGTATTTAGGACAAAACTAGGTGTGGCAAACGGTATTACCCTAATACGCTCTGCTGGCACTTGGTAAAATTTACCAATTTCAGCCTTTCCTACTTCTGTCCCCGTAAGAATCAACGAAGCTCGTCTTAATGTTGTTGCATAAAAATTTTCCCTACCATCCCATTCGCCTTTGATACTTACTTCCGGAAAATATGGCTGCAGACGATGCTGCAAATCCCACACTGTCACAATGTAGGGTAGTTCCATTGTTAGACACTCGCTAGTCAAATTCCAGGTAATATCAATATCATTGCTAACCAAAGATTTCAAAACAAATTTTTGATACCACGGCTCTATTCTGAATTTGCTACTTCTTGGGTGTCGGAGCTTATTAAAAATTGCTGAAAGAATTTCATAAAACTTATATTGCAACCGTTTAGGGGCATTATTATAGAGAGATACATATTGAAGATTTTTTGAAAGCAATATTTTTCTAGGGATTTCTTTATTCCTAAAAAAGATTACAAAAGTGTGGGAACTTTCTGCTGCAAACTCCAGTAAAGAGTGAAAAATTTCACTAGTAAATGTATAACCCCCTCCCTGCTCTGGTAAGGATTCATTGATGAATACACCAACTTTCATCTATTTCCTCCCTATAAAATAAACACCCCAAGTATCAAAACCAGCTTCACGAGCATCGCTCATCCACTCACCGTAAGCAACAACCTGTATCTGAAATTCCCGCAATAGCAGTTCGATTTCTGGCTTAAACAAGTAGCGCATTCTATGGGTTTCTTGTAACTCCTCAACAGCATTGCTACTTTTATCTCTAATAAAAACTTGATAATTTACATCTACCCAATTTTCGTTAGCATGCATGAGTGGAGCAGCGATTCTGGTGACAACGATTTGCTCATCTTCCAACCGCTTAACTCTAACCGTGGGACGATCGCTCAACACAGCAGGTCCATACCAGACATCAAAGATAAAAATTCCACTAGGTTTCAAATGCTCTTTAACAGAGGCAAAAGCCGCTAGTAAATCCTCATTCGTTGTCTGGTAACTGATGACATGAAAGAGGGAGAGGACGACATCAAATGTCTGATTTAGCGTGAGGTTACGAATATCTCCGTGGCTAAATTTCAGCCGAGAAGCTACGTATGGTGGAAGATGTCCGTGGCGATCGCTAGCTTTTGCCAACATCTCCTCGCTGAAATCCACCCCTTGAATTTGGTATCCCTCCTTTGCTAGAAGAACTGCGTGAGTCCCCGTTCCGCAACCTAACTCTAGGATGTCCCGTGCATCTGGGGCATAGGTCTGAATTAACCGATGAATAAACTGAGCTTCCCCCAGGTAATCCTTGTCCCGATAGAGCAAATCATAGTAGCGTGCGTAGTTGCCAAAGACACTCATTTCAATTCCTCCCTCAGTGTTGAGGCTACTAGATTCATTTGTTCAGAGGTCAGTGCCATACCGCTAGGAATGTAGAAACCCCGTCGAGCGATTCTTTCCGCCACAGGGCAAGATTCTCCTTCAAACAATCCCATCTTTCTAAAAACAGGTTGCTCATGCATACACCAAAAGAAGGGACGAGTGCCAATCTTTTGTTGAGCGAGACGTTGCATGATTGAAAGGGCGTCAAACGGGACTTCGTCTTTCAGGACTAGACCATATACCCAGTAGATACTCTGTGCGTATTCAGTCTGTTGCAATGGTAACTGTATACCTGGGATATCTACAAGTAACTCTGTGTAAAGTTGCCCCATCCGTCGCTTACGTACCACAAACTCATCCAAACGCTCTAACTGAGCAACCCCTAGTGCTGCTTGCAGATTACTCATCCGCATATTCCAACCCAACTCTTCATGCACAAACCGTTTCTGGGGTTGGAAGCACAGATTCCGTAGCGATCGACACCTTTGTGCTAAGTACTCATCGTCTGTGAGCAGCATTCCTCCTTCACCTGTAGTGATGTGTTTGTTGGGGTAGAAGCTGAAGGTGCTAATTTCACCGAAGCTGCCACAGGGGCGTCCTTTATAGGTTTGACCGTGCATTTCGGCTGCATCTTCAATGATTTGCAGCCCATATTTGTCAGCCAAAGCAAGCACTGGCTCCATATCCACAGGTAACCCATAGATATGAACCACCATAATTGCTTTTGTTCGAGGTGTAATTTTCTCCTCAATCTGGCCAACATCCATATTCCATGTGTTGCGATCGCAATCCACCACAACTGGAACAGCACCTGCACGGACTAGAGAAGCAGCACAGGAGATAATGGTGAAAGTAGGCAGAATGACTTCATCCCCTAGGCTGATTTTTAAGGCAGCCACCGCAGCATCAAGAGCAACCGAACCATTACTGACCGCAATACCATATTTGCGACCTACGCGAGTGGCAAATTGCTGTTCAAGTTGTTGGACGAACGGTCCTTCAGAAGAAATCCAGCCAGTGTCAATGCACTCATTTAGGTACTTCTTCTCATTACCGTCCAACAGTGGCTCATTGACTGGAATAAAGTTCATTGTTTTTCACAATCTTGGCTTGCTCTGCATTAATACCGATGAACCGGGTTTTGTCCTGATCCCCTACATAGGGACCTTGTTTAACCTCAATCATCTCAACTTCTTCTAGTACTTCAAAGCCATGACCACCTGTGACTAAGAGGATGACATCACCAGACTCTAGAATACGACTTTCTAGGTATTCCTCCTGGTCGTTGTAAAAGTCTACGCGCAGCTTACCCCTTTTGATAAAAAGAACTTCTTGGGTGTATTGCACTTCTCTAAGTACAGGGTTGTGGACGTGGGGTTGAATGACTTTCCCCACAGGATGGCGCATATAAGCTAACTGCTGGGAGAGTTCGTTGGGTGTAAAAAAGTGAATTCCTGGTTTGTCAAATTTTTTGGCAACAATCAGAGCAAGTAACTGATTATGATGGAGAATATTTTCAATCATTAGCTTTTTTTGATTTTAGGATAGTAATTTATACTTCGCCAATCAATAATTGCACTAACTTCTTCCCTGAATATCAGGTAACTTATAATCCCAGTAATCATCTTTTAAGATCCAATCTAAAAGTGCTGGGTTTTTGCGAACAGCATTCTGATGAAATTGATAACCTTCCAAATAAGCTCGATTAAAACGAGCCTTTAATAAATCTTTTTCCGTTTTTCTTTTAATTATCTGACGAACTAAATCCCGGATGCTTCTTAATTGAACTTTTAAATGCTCAATTAGGGTTACTTGCTTCAACTGACCTTTCTGCTCTCTTATTTCTGAATAAGAATTACAAACTCCTTGATAGAAGTAACGCTTATCAAAGTATTCAGGAGTCATTCTGACTTTAGAAACACAATGAAAGACGAGAGCATTCGGTTGATAGATTGCTTTGTATCCTTTCAGATTAGCTTTAAAAGTCAACCCTGATTCTCCGTCTCCCTGGAAATACTGCAAATCTTTGGGAATACAATCAGGATGAAATCCCCCTAGTTCAAACAAAGCGCTTTTACGAATTGAGAAATTCAAGCCCCAAACATAATTTGCATCAATTTCTCGAACTTGGTTGCCAAAATCTAGCAGACTCAGTTCACAACAGAATCTACCGTATGGGTGTTCTAACCAAAACCACTCTAGCCATTGAGGTGGCTCTATTTCATAATTGGGAAGATTACGCCCTCCTACTAGCTGGACTGAAGGATCATCAAATGATTCTTGAATTGCTTGTAACCAGTTGGGATCTGCTTCAATGTCATCATCGACAAAAGTTAAAATCTCACCTTTTGCTTCTAATGCTCCTCGATGGCGACCTGATAACAATCCTGGCTCCGGCTCGTAAATGTAGCGAATTTTCTGAGAGGAATATTGAGCAATAGCCGCTTCTGTAACATCTTTAGTATTGTCAGTTGAGCCATTATCGACTATGACAATTTCAAAAGAGTCCAGTGGGAAATTTTGTGAACAAAAGGAATTGATAGCTAGCTTTAATAAGCTTGCACGATTAACGGTAGGAATAATGACTGAAATCATAAATAATTCCCCATAGGAAATTTCAATTCCCAGTCCAAGTCAAAGCCAAGAGTCATATGCTACTTATGACTAAATCACGTCAGCAAATGTGCGTTCCATCTTGCGGAAATACCAAATACCACTCCATAGCAGCAGCACTACTATAACCAGAGACAGTGTAAAGCCTGGTAAATTTATCTGGGTTTCACCGCGCAAAATTGCCCAACGAAAACCGTCAATGACTCCTACCATTGGGTTGAGTGAATACAGCAAGCGCCATTGCTCAGGAACAACCTTGTTGGTGCTAAAACCCACAGGAGAAACGTATAGACCGAACTGGACGAGAAACGGCACAATGTGGCGGAAGTCCCGATACTCGACCGTCAAAGCCGCTAGCCACAGCCCTACACCCATGGAGGCAGCAGCGGCAATGACAATAAATAGTGGTAGAGTCAGGATGCGCCAATCGGGTACAAAGTTGTACCATGCCATCAATCCCAGCAGAATCATGCCGGAAATCAGGAAGTCTACAAAGCTAACTATTATAGAACTGGCTGGCACAATTAAGCGCGGGAAGTAGACTTTAGCTAGCAGGTTGGAGTTGGTTACTAAACTACCACTACATTCGCTAAGTGCACTGGAGAAAAATTGCCAGGGTAACAATGCGGCAAACACAAGTATTGGGTAAGGGGCATTACCTTCACTTGGTAGCTTAGCTAAGCTACCAAATATGACGCTAAACACCACCATTGTTAAGAAGGGGCGAATTAATGCCCATGCTATGCCTATGACTGTTTGCTTGTAGCGCACCAATATATCACGCCATGACAGAAAGTAGAATAGCTCTCTGTATTTCCACAGGTCTTTCCAGTACTGGCTCTCAGTCCGACCTGCCTCGATGATGAGTTCTTTGCTGTTCATGTACCGCGCCTACCAGTGTCTCCTAGTAAATTTTGTTTTGCAATGACAGAATTCCGAGACATAGAACTTGGCTCAAGCTGTTCTTGTGTGTAGTAGAAGTAGCTGTCAGGCTCACGCTTCACATTCACGCCATTGATGACCATTCCCAAAACTTGTTGACTTGACTGTTTCAAAAACTCTTTAGCCGCCTTGGCACTTGCAGAGTTAACTACTCCAGGACGAACCACCAGTAATATCCCGTCAGTTAGCTGACCTAAAACTGCCGCATCCGCTTTTCCTGCTAAAGCCGGAGTATCAAAAATTACGAAATCGTACTTCTCTGTAAACAACGCCACTAATGCAGCCATCCGCTTAGAATCTAGTAGAGCTACCGGATTCGGAGGGACAACTCCAGAGGGAATAACGTGTAAGTTTGGTAAGACTTTTTGTAAAGATTTATTAAGCGGAACCTGATCAACTATGATGTTACTTAGACCAACTACATTGGTCATTCCCCAGATATGATGTTGGACTGGATGACGCATATTGGCATCCACCAACAGTACCCGACGCCCCACTTGAGCCATTGCCACAGCTAAATTTGCCGCCACCTCAGACTTTCCCTCTTGGGATACGGAACTCGTTACCACTATTGCTTTTAGCTGCTTATCCGAACTTAAAAACTTCAAATTTGCTTGCAGCATTTGGTAAGCATCCCCAATAGGGAACTGAGGAAGGTCTATACCAATTACTCTGGAAATCGGTTGTTCCCCTCTCTCAGAAGAACTCTTTTTACCACTCTTACTAACTGAAGGAATGACCCCCAACAGCGTGTATTGCAAAAGCTCCTTGGCTTCTTTAACAGTCTTAACCGAGCGGTCGATCGCATCCAAAGCAAAGGCAGCAACTACACCTAGCAAGGCACCCGTAACTGCTCCACCGACAATAATAATTTTATTTCGAGAAGCAGTTGGTGCTTCCGGTATTAAGGCAGGGGCGATGACACGAACATTCCCAATATTTTGGTTTTCTAATACTTGAACCTCTTGTAGTCTATGTAAAAGTGCTTCGTAAGTAGTTTGAGATGCTTTTAGCCTCCGCTCCAGCTGCCGTTGAGCCTGCTCTAACTTTGGCAAAACATTTGCTCGTTCTTTGTAAGCAGACAACTTATTAGACAGTGTATTGATTTGTCTCTCTAAACCGACTCGCTCTACCTCAGAACGAGCAAAATTTTCAATTAGCTGTTGTCGCAGTTGTCCAATCTGCAAATTTCCCATATCGGCTTGCTCATGGCTGCTCATCCCATCCTGCATCCGTTGTTGTAACAATCTGTCGAGAGCAGCAATTCTGTCTTCCAAATTAAGGACAGTAGGATGACCAGGCTGAAAACGGGTTTGCGCTACCGCCAGCTGGCTTTGCGCTTCTTGGCGTTGAGCCAGCGCTTGCTGAATCCCTGGTATTTGACTTAACGAGGCAGAAGTAATATCTTGCTGTGAATCAATAGCTGCCTGCTTTTGTAACTTTTGTGACTGAGCCGTTTGCTTATCTAGTTGAGCTTGGGTTTGAGAGATTTGATCTTCTAACCTGGAAGTCCCATTGACTGCGGCTGATGCTTCTTCTGGCAAAGAGATGATGCTATTTTGCTCTTTGAATTTGCGCAGGTCTGACTCTGCTTTTCTTACAGCTTCCTCAGTTCCGGGTAGTTGCTGTACAATAAACTTGCGAGCTGATACCGCTTCAGCCCGGTTTGCCTCTATGTTACGCCTGATATAAACCTGCGTCAGGTTATTGACCACTTTTGCAGTCAGTTGAGGATCTTCATCAGTATAAGAAATTTGCATGACATCGGTTCCTTTGACAGGTTTTACCTTAAGTTGACCTGGGAAAGTTTTAAGGAACTTGCCTTTGCTGTCTTTGAGGTTAAGAGTTCTAATAGTTTCCTGAATAACTGGACTAGATGTAACTATCTGCACCTGAGTATCTAAAGGACTGCTGTCGGTACCTTCTAAAGACCGAAGCCGTCCTACAGCTTCGCCTACACCAGTTAGTGAAGAGGCTTGATTCGTACTCATTAGAAGATTTGCTTCTGCCTGGTATGTAGGTTTCAATGAAAATGCATACACAGAGGCAACGCTAGCTACTGCTCCAAAAACCCCCACAGCAGGCATCCAGCGCCGCTGTAAAACTTGCAGGAGTTTTTGAAAGTCGATTTCTTCAAAGTGTGGTAATGGCTCCATATTGGCTAATAGCAATTTATACGGTGATAAATTAACCTAGAAACTGAAAATCCCCGCCTTGATAGCTAACCATCTTAGCCTGTGTACGAGTAAACTCGCCAACAGAAGGATTTCCTTTTGGGTCAATGACCCCGATCGCTTGTTGCCAAAGTTCCATCGGCGCCACCGTTACGTAGTATGTTTGATTGTCACGCTTTTGAACGTGATACCACTTGGTTGCTTGACACTGATCGCACCAAAATGCTTCTAACCATTCCCCTGCTAGGGAAACTGCTGTTTTAGCAGCTACTAACATCAGGGCATTCTGTCGGCTCATTCCCCGTTCCCGGAGTTGTCCGGCCCGATCTGCAAACAATGAATACTTTTGACTGACGCTATCTAAGTGGCATCCATGAATTGGACAGTAGATAGATCGTCGCTTTGGACGTTTCCGATTTCGGTCACACCTTTTCTGCAATTCCACCACCTGCTTAGTAAACAATAAATGGTTACGTTGGAGGGACTGAGATCAAAAAGACCATCGAAGCCCTGCTCCCTGAAATTTTAAATAAATGCATTATTTATTTGAATTACTAATTCCAAGACAGTATATCCCCCTATTTTTTTAACATAATCTTAAACATATTTACAATAATTCTTTATACTATATCCTGACATTAAGATTCTGTAAAGACTATTTTTTTTTTTTGTGAAGCAGCTTTTTAATGTGTGACATATTTTGTCTTAATTGCTACATCACATGAAATTTTCTCCATCCACATTTATGTATTCCTAATCACAATAGAAGGTTTTTAATCCTAACCAACCTCTAAAAATTCTTTTTGCCCGCGCCAGATTTTAGCCTTAGGCAACAGTTTTTTACAAGTAACTTAGCAAGTAACATTTATGTCTTGATTTTTTTGTTTCCCATTACTGTTCATCAATGTTAGGCTAATTACCTTGGTTTTTTGCGACAGAGCTTTAAAAGATTTAGCATTATAATTACGGAAACTAGTCTGCTCGTTCAAGTGGAAGCTTACCTACGATTCCTTGAGTAATTATAGAAAAAATTACGTATAAATAATACTGTCACTATTTTTAAGTAACCGTAATAAAAAATAATGACAGTATTAAGACTTACCCATTGACAGGAATTAGCAAATCTGGTACACCGCTTGCATATTATCCAGAGTATTGGAGTATTGCCCACCCTGACCAAGAACGGGGTGTGGGGTGTGGGGTGTGCTCGGTAGGGTTCGATAAAACAACCACACCCCAAACGGGTACAAGCCGAACGTAGCTTGGATCGCTTTGTTGACAGGTGTACGGGCGTATTGCAAGTAGCCCCTACTCATCTCTCTACATTTATGTATGAAATCAAAGAAAAAAGAAGGGAAAAGGGGAAAGGGGAAGGGGGAAAGGGAGAATAGAGCAAGTGTTTTTAAGTATGGGGTTCCGTTTTCCCCCTTCCCCCTCTTCATTAAGATTTTGGCTTATAAGTTGATGCAACATGCAAATCTTTGAGCTGCTTTGCATCCACTCCTGAAGGTGCATCGGTCAACAAACAACGCGCTTGTTGCGTCTTCGGAAAAGCAATGACATCCCTAATTGATTCTTCCCCAGCTAGCAACATCGCCAAACGATCCAAACCGTAAGCGATGCCACCGTGCGGTGGCGTCCCATATTCAAACGCCTCCAAGAGAAAGCCAAATTTATTGTGTGCTTCCTCTAAAGAAAGTCCGATCGCTTCAAAGACCTGCTCCTGAATTGAACGCTGATAAATCCGCAGACTACCGCCGCCAACTTCAAACCCGTTGAACACCAAGTCATATGCTTGTGCTCTTGCAGTTTTCAAGTTGCTTAAATCCTCCGGATGAGGTGCAGTAAACGGGTGGTGCAGCGCTTCTAAGCGCTGTTCCGTAGCATTCCATTCAAACATCGGGAAATCAGTAATCCAGAGCAAATTGATTTTGTCTTGATCGATTAACCCGAACTCCCGAGCAATAACTTGGCGCAGCCTGTCTAAAGTTTTATTAACAGTAGCAGCGTCACCAGCACCAAATAGCAGCAAGTGACCAGATTGTGCACCTGTACGGTGCAAAATTTCCTGTTTTTGCTCTGTGGTGAGGTTGTCTTTAATGGCACCGATGGTGTCAATTTCACCATCATCCCTGACCCGAATGTAAGCTAAACCTTTAGCACCTACGTCGCTGGCTTCTTTGAATAAGTCACCGCCTGGTTTGATCCGAACATTAGAAATGACATCATTCCCGTTGGGAATGGGAAGAATTTTGACAATACCACCATTGGCAATAGCTTCACGAAAGACTTTGAAGCCAGAATCTTTCAGTACATCCGAGACATTAACGAGTTCCAAACCAAAGCGTGTATCTGGTTTATCACTACCATAACGCTCCATGGCGTCGGCGTAAGTAAGACGGGGGAAAGGATAGTATAATTCAATACCCTTGACAGTCTTGAAAATGTGACAAACTAACTTTTCGTTGAGTTCAATAATTTCTTCTTGGGACATGAAGCTCATTTCCATGTCCAACTGGGTAAATTCTGGTTGTCTGTCGGCGCGTAAGTCTTCATCACGGAAGCAACGGGCAATCTGATAGTATCTGTCAAAGCCTGATACCATGAGTAGCTGTTTGAATAGCTGAGGTGATTGCGGCAACGCAAACCACTCACCAGGGTTAACGCGACTTGGTAGGATAAAATCCCGCGCACCTTCGGGAGTGGAACGGGTAAGTACAGGGGTTTCGATTTCAATGAAACCTTCCACATCTTCTAGGTAACGACGCATAGCTTTGACGATTTGATGACGCAGCAGTAGATTACCCGCCATGCGATCGCGCCGCAAATCCAAATATCGATACTTCAGCCTTAAATCTTCCCGCACCGTCTCGTTGTCACTGGTGGAAACTTGAAAAGGGAGTTGTTTGCCGACGGCGTTGAGTAATTCAATCCGATCAGCGTAGACTTCAACTTCACCTGTAGATATGCGAACATTTAAGGATTCCTCGGGACGTTGCGTTACTCTACCGCTAATTTGGACGACATATTCATTTCGCAGAGCATTTGCTTGTTCGTAGGAATCTGGCGTGCGTTGGGGATCGCTGACAATTTGAACGATTCCAGAGCGATCGCGTAAATCTAAAAATATCACGCCCCCATGATCGCGACGACGGTCTACCCATCCGTACAAGGTGACAGTTTCTCCAATGTGTTGTTTACGGAGATCGCCGCAATAGAGAGTTCGCATAGGTGTTACTTCTTACTGTAGGAGCTAGATTGAAAAATTAATATCAAGCCTCCTTATTATAAAAAAGTATGGAATGATCTCACCCAAAGACGCAAAAACACTCGGCAAGACTTTGCGCCTTAGCACGGCAGTTCAGAGCGATGGCTTCTGGCGCTCTGCCTGCCTGGTCTTTCCGCGACAATAAAGTTGATTATGTCATAAAGGAGCGACTCTATGCTGACACAGGCGATTGACATCTGGGTTAACGAAGCGTTAATCATTCCGGGAGCACACCCAAGTCCCTTATTCCTGCACATGGGTTCCCTAGAAACCGAGCCTGAAAGACTTTATTGGAATATACTGCACAATCAACTGAACCAAGTCGTCCGCATTCATAAATTTAAGGATTTAGCAGAGGCAGGTCAACTAGTACTTTTGCCCCATGAGTTGCAAACTTATTTCCTACGCGGAGAGACACTGAGCATCATTGAGTTTAATCGGCAAGTCCTTGCTTCGGCTCGAACTCCAATTACCTTCACAGGTTACTGTGAATATATGGAGCAACCAGGAGAGATCGTCTTCTCCCCAGCAACCTTCCGCAGTCCAACCGACACCGCTATTCCCACCCCAGGCTGGATGCTCGACTTGAGTTCCAGAGTGTCCCCTATTCCTAAACCCCCAATTCCCACCGTCGGTTTTGTCGGGGCCACACGATTTTCTAACAAATTTGGTGGTGTGTGGCGCTATCTACCAATTCCCGATCCCCTCCTTTATTGGTTGGCATCCAGCCCTGCTTTCAATAAAATGAGACTGTTCAACAAAATCAGAAAGGTGATCGGTGAACAGCTTCGGGAAAAACCGCTCAGAGTAGCAGAAAAATCACTCCTCCTCAAAACTTCCTTCATCCGCAGAGAGCAATGCCATTACGCTCTGAGTTCTGAACAGAAAGCTCAACGACAATTAGAGTACATTCAGAACTTCCAAGATAACGCCTATATCATCTGTTCACGGGGAGCAGAAAATTATTCCTTCCGACTCTACGAAACTTTGTCTGCTGGTCGCATCCCCGTGCTCATTGATACCAACATGCGTTTGCCAGATTTGGGGAACATGAGGTGGGAGGAGTTTAGCGTCATCGTCCCTTGTTCCCAAATGCATCGGATTGGGGAAATTATTCAAGCGTTCCACAATAACCTTTCTGATGAAGAGTTTGCTAGAGTTTGTGAAAAATCGCGGATGGCTTTTGAGTACCTCCTGCCGCACAACTTTATCATGCGGTTCTTACAGCAACTCGGGTTGAATTGACCGAAAACGGGGTGTGACTCGCTGCGCTCAAATTCAAAATTCAAAATTCAAAATTCAAAAGTTAAAACATTTTTGACTTTTGACTTTTGACTTTTGACTTCCCCTTTGGGGTGTGGGGTGTAGGGGAAGGAAAATCCCAGTTTTGGGACTGAATCCATATTGTCTCTGCCGCAAATCATACGGCAGGGACAATTGTATAATAAGACAAAATTAAGAGCGAGGACGTGGTGCATTAAAAGCTTCCCAAGCAGCTTTGGCTGCGTCTTGGACGCGATCGCCCAGTTCGGCAAAATCTTTCAACAGCAACTGCCAGTTTCTCTCAGCTTCCTCTTGAATTGTAGTCCAAGAGCGCTCCAAGCGATGGCGCTCAATGAGTTTTTCGCCTTCAACTGCTTCCCGCGCCCGACGTACTGCATTCAAGTAGGTTTCGCGAGTGAGGGTTCCTGCTGATTCTGCCTCGGCTTGGGCACGTCTTTTGAGAGCCTCAATCAGTTCTTTAGTTTCATGCTTTACCTCATCGGTTTCGCCAGCTAACTGAGTCTCTACCACTTCATTGGTTTGAGGGCTGACTTGAACGACTACCAAGTTTTCTCCATTGTTGGCATTAGAAGTCATGGTTATGTCTCCTTATATGAAAGCTAGAAAATTGTTAATTGTCGATTCTTCGTCATTTAGGTTTGTCACTGCTGCTATGACAATTCCTACGAGTATGCCACTGGTTCCGCCAATTACCCAGTAGCTAATCCTAATTAAAAGAGCGCTTAATAGAGCTAATAAAGCAGCCGTTTTCCATTGATTTCTCATATTTTGCTTTCCTTGTAATGCTGCAATACAGCATTACTTAAGCTCTAGTCTGATCGTATCGACTTAAACACAGATTCATCAGGTAGAAATTGCGCTCCAATTAAGTACGGTTTTCCCCCTCAAGTTTTTGAAATCTATAGCAATCCTCCGCAGATTCGCAAAAAAATACTGAGCAAACTATTATACTTTGCATCTCTCAGATACCGGGTTTCTTTATCTCACGAATGATTTTAGGAGATACTTCAGCTACCTAATCGATTACTTGGTGAAAGCCTCAGATATCAGGTAACCCATATTCCGCACTTCAAGATGTAATATTTTTCTATTCAATAATAATTCTCAATAATGCTCAAGTATCTGTAGGGTGGGCATTGCCCACCACATCCCAGTTTTGTAGGGCATAGCCCCACCTACGTATATTTCAAAAATCAAATAATAGTCCCATATCATATTCCGTACTTCAAAATGGAATATTTTTACATTCAATAATAATTCTTAATAAGAGTCAAAAAATAAGTATTAATACTGATAATTTTTGGTAATTTGTGATTGTTATCTAACCACAATTAGCTAGATATTGGAAATCTACGTATATTACAAAATGAATTACCGAAAATGGGGTTTATTCTCACCGACCTACTTATTTTTAAAGAAATATCATAAATTACTGCTTTAGCTGTAATATAGCCTCAGTCTGGGTATCTATTAGGGAAAAAGCTGTGGCGATCAAAACAGCAACTGAACACTTGATTGCCCTAGAAGGCGTCACCAAATCTTATCAGCAGCCGAATGGTCAGCAAATCGTCATTCTGGAAAATATTAACCTGGAGTTGCGCTCAGGTGAAATTGTCGCTTTGCTAGGTCCTTCGGGTTCAGGAAAATCTACCTTAATGCGGATGATTGCTGGGTTAATTCCCCCTAGTAAAGGTAAAATTTTATACCATAACCGACCGTTGATAGGACTCAATCCAGGAGTAGCAATTGTTTTTCAAAGTTTCGCCCTCTATCCGTGGTTAACCGTACTAGAGAATGTGGAACTGGGTCTGAAGGCAAAAGGGGAACCTTCAGACGGACGACGGCAAAAAGCGCTGCGGATGATTGACATTATCGGTCTTGACGGGTTTGAAAATGCCTATCCCAAAGAGCTTTCTGGGGGAATGCGTCAGCGCGTTGGATTTGCTAGAGCGTTAGCCGTAGAACCAGAATTGTTGTGTATGGATGAGCCATTTTCGGCTTTGGATGTGCTGACAGCAGAAAACTTGCGCTTTGAGTTATTAGATTTGTGGTTGGAACGTCGCATACCTACTCAAGCAATTTTAATCGTCACCCACGGGATTGAAGAGGCAGTGATTTTAGCAGACCGGATTATCGTCCTGGGGCGCAATCCTGGAAGAATACGCGCTGACTTTCCCGTCACATTACCCCATTACCGCGATCGCAAGCATCCCAGCTTTCAAGCCTTAGTGGATCAGGTTTATAAAATCATCACCAACCCAGATCTAGAAGAGATTGAAACACAATCCACTACTGTCTCTCCCCAAGAGCCGACTCCAGAACCAATTAAATATCAATTTTTACCATCCGTGCGCATTGGCTCCATCGCTGGTCTTGTGGAACTTTTGGAGGATCGTCCCAAAACAGACCTTTACCGTCTAGGTCAAGAACTGCAACTAGAAGTAGATGACATTCTACCAATAGTTGAAGCCGCTAAATTGATGAATTTTGTTGATTTGGCAGAAGGCGATATCAGCCTCACCCGAATTGGACAAGAATTTATTGCTGGTGGTATTGACCAGCGTAAAGATATTGTGAAAACTCAACTGCTGGAGCATATTCGCTTAGTCCAGCAAATCTCTCGCCTCCTACAAGCAAAACGCAATCAACGCATTCCCGAAGAACTGGTTTTAGATATCCTAGAAAGTCACGTTAGCCCTGAGGAAGCTCAGCAGCAATTAAAAACTGCCATTGATTGGGGTCGTTATGCCGAGATTTACAGCTACGACGAACCATCGGGACAAATCTTTCTAGAAGATCAAGCTCAAAGCGTTTAATTAATAGGGAGTGGGGAGTAGGGAGTGGGGAGTGGGGAGTAGGGAGTAGGGAGATAGGGGAGATAGGGGAGATAAGGGAGATAGGGGAGTAAGCAATTATTCTTCCCCCCCTTCCCCCATTCCCCACTCCCCACTCCCCACTCCCCCCTCCCCACTCCCCATTCCCCACTCCCCACTCCCCACTCCCCCCTCCCCACTCCCCATTCCCCACTCCCCATTCCCCACTCCCCATTCCCCATTCTTATGACTCGCCCCCTCACTCCCGACAACCAAACTCTGGGACGCCTAAATTGGACTTGGCAAGATGGATTGCTGATTTTGGCTGTTGTAAGCTTGATTTTGGCAATTGTCAGAACTGCTTCCAATTTCAGTGGTGCTTTTAACCCCAGTCAGACAATTTCGACCAACATTAGTGCGCTACCAGGTTACACAGCCCAGACTATGATACGCATGGGGCTTGCTTACTTTTTATCTCTAGTATTTACCCTTATTTATGCCTATGCTGCCTATCAGTCCCGCATTGCAGCACTGATTCTCATTCCTCTACTGGATATTCTGCAATCTATTCCGGTGTTGTCATTTTTACCAGGAGTGGTGCTGGCTCTCATCGCCTTGTTTCCAGGTCAGCGAATTGGGGTGGAAATCGCTTCTATTTTGCTGATTTTCACTGGTATGACCTGGAATATGACTTTTAGTTTTTATCAGTCCCTTCGTGGAATTCCGCAAGAATTGCTAGAAGCGGCGCAGATTTATCGGCTCAACTTATGGCAAAGGTTTTGGACTTTAGAATTACCCGCAGGTGCAATCGGGTTGGTGTGGAACAGTGTGATGTCATTCGCTGGGGGTTGGTTTTTCTTAATTGCCATTGAGTCTTTTACTCTGGGAGATCACGATTTTCGCTTACCTGGGTTAGGCTCTTTTTTAAAAACAGCAGCTGATCAAGGAGACTTTAAAGCCATACTCTGGGGATCTGCGGTGCTGGTTGGGGTGATTGTGGCAATTGATTTTTTTGTGTGGCGACCGTTAATTGCTTGGGCAGAAAAGTTTAAGGTTGAGATGGTTGAGGCACAAAATACACCCCAATCATGGGTGCTGGATATTTTGCTGCGATCGCCTACTCTACAAATTCTCAGGACTCGGTTGGTGCAACCATTTCAAACAGCCCTTGACTACGGATTTATTCGGGCGTTCCCCATTCGCCCCCTACCCGTCAACCGCCAAGGAAGTTTGAATTTACCTGGATTTCTCAATTGGCTATTTGTGAGCGGTTTTGCTTTAATTGTTTTGTGGGGGACTTGGGAAGCTGCTTTGCTGCTAAAGAATTTGGGCTGGGCTGATTGGCTACAGGTGATTCAAGGAGCTATGTTAACGGCATTCCGGGTGATTACTGCCTTGATATTATCTCTGCTGTGGACTGTGCCAGTCGGTGTAGCCATTGGTCGCAATCCGCGTTTGGCTGGGTTTTTACAACCCTTGGTACAAATTGTCGCTTCTTATCCGGCGACAGCCGTGTTTCCAATTTTGTTGCTGTGGTTAACCCGCATTCCTGGTGGTCCAGCCATTGGCTCAGTTGCTTTGATGATGCTGGGGACAATGTGGTATATTCTGTTCAATGTCATTGCAGGAGCACAGTCCATTCCCTCAGATTTACTGGAAGCTGCTGCGGTGTATAAACTTTCCCGTTTGCAACGGTGGCAAACCTTAATCCTACCCGGAATCTTCCCCTATCTAATTACAGGAATTATTACCGCTGTTGGTGGCGCTTGGAATGCCAGTATTGTCAGTGAGTACGTCACGTTTCAAGGGCGAGTGATTAATACACCCGGACTCGGTTCCACCATTTCTCAAGCCACAGCTAAGGGCAATTTCGCATTACTCCTGGCCGCGACAACGGTGATGTCTTTGTTAGTCGTAATTACCAATCGTCTGGTTTGGCGTCCCCTCTACAAGTTAGCTCAGGACAAATATCAACTCCTCAGTTAAGTTATAACTGAAATATAAGACAAAAATGGCGTTGCTGATCTCAAGTATGAATTAGCACGCGCGTAAAGACGCAAAGACGCAAACAATGCTTGAAACAGCATCTCGATAAATATCAGTTCATATGACCATTCAGCAACGCCACAAAAATTAATCTCGTATCCGATTGAGTCTTTATAATTAAGGCTGACGCACTCCTTCGCGGTGACGTAATAGCTTTTTGGAGAATTGGCGATGGCTAAGCCTGATAAATTACAGATCAACAGAAGCGATCGCCCTGAAGATCTGCTCTTGGGTGTGGTTACTTCTATTCTCCTGCACTCTATTCTATTTGTTATCGGCAATTATTGGCTTCGGTCTGTTGCGCTTAAGCAAAAGCAGAACCTCTCAGAACCGATCCCAATTGAGTACGTTCAAGTTCCTCCTAATAAAACAAAAGCGCCCCCAAAAACTTCACGACGGGCTACCAAAGATTCTGTTGCAGGGGGGAAAGCAAAACGTGAAAGACCTGTTTCTACGGCTAAGTCGGGATCATCAGTGACACCCAAAGTCTCTGCTTCGAGTCCTAAAGACTTAACAGTCCCTGAACCAGCAGAGGCATTCCTGCCAGAATTGACCCAGCCCACAGCAGGGTCACCAAATCTATCTCTTCAAAAATCACCACCCAAACCCCCGAAAACGGCGGTTGCTCCCGCCACCATACCACCAGCACCTCAACCCCCGAAAACGGTGGTTGCCCCCGCCGCCATACCACCAGCACCCAAACCCCCACAAACAGCACTGCCTCCTGTCGCCACACCACTAGCACCTCAACCCCCGGAAACGGCGGTTGCTCCCGTCACTACACCACCAGCACCCAAACATCGAAAAATTGCCGTTGCCGCGGCTACCATACCAGCACCCAAACCCCCACAAACAGCACTGCCTCCCGTCACCACACCACCAGCACCTCAACCCCCGGAAACGGCGGTTGCTCCCGTCACTACACCACCAGCACCCAAACCTCGGAAAATTGCCGTTACTCCCGCCGCCATACCGCCAGCACTACCTCCCGTCACCACACCACCAACACCTCAACCCCATAAAATTGCGGTTACTCCCGTCACCACACCACCAGCACCCAAACCCCATAAAATTGCTGTTACTCCCGCCACCATACCGCCAGCACTACCTCCCGTCACCACACCACCAACACCTCAACCCCATAAAATTGCGGTTACTCCCGTCACCACACCACCAGCAATCAAACCTCGGAAAATTGCGGTTACTCCCGCCGCCACACCACCAGCACCCAAACCTCGGAAAATTGCGGTTACTCCCGCCGCCACACCACCAGCAATCAAACCTCGGAAAATTGCCATTGCTCCCGCCGCCACAACGTCAGCACCATTGACTCGTCAGGAACACAAGAACCGACTTACCCCCAAATCCACTTCTGGGCAGTTGGCAACTAGGGCTACTCCGCGAACACAGTCTCAAGTTCAGCCATCTGGAAAATCAGGTGGTGCGAGCAGTTTGGGGGGTCCCATCAGTTTATCTAGTCGTAATTTTGAGGGCAACTATCTGGCAGCCATGCCTAATTCCAACCGCGTCAATCGATCTGTAGAAGGCATTGATGCCCGTCAAGATACAGATCCCCTAGCCGCTTATTTAGAGGAACTACAGCAAAAAGTGAGGCGGCAGTGGATACCCGAACTCACCCAGTCTTCTCGGCAGACAGTGCTTCACTTCACTATTCAACGCTCAGGTCAGATCGTCAATCTTCAGGTCGCACAACCCTCTGGAAACAGCGTTACTGATGAAGCAGCGTTCAACGCTGTCAAGCGTGCCGCACCCTTTGCACCTTTGCCCACAAGGTATACAGAGAACTACATTAATATTCAGTTTACATTTACTATCAGCGTCTATGGGCAGCTAGATATAGAGGGCGGTAGTTATTGATTTTTCATATCGAATAAGTGGCTGTGAGGAAATTGAGCAACCCACACGCCTAGGAATAAATTCCTAGGCTAATAGCTGAAGTCGGCTTAAGCCGACTAGAACTTTCACCGAATGAGCGTCCGTTTCAACGGACTTGAGCTCTTAGCCACGACTTTGGTTCAAGGCTCTGGTGTAGAATGAAATAGCCCTGGGGGGACAACTCAATTGAAAATTAAAAATTCTTTTTTAGATTTATAAATTATATTTTTGATATGGAACTTCTAACAATTGGACATTCTAATCACAGTATTGAGGCGTTTATTGCACTCCTGCAAAAACATAAGGTGACGGCTGTGGCGGATGTACGATCGCACCCCTACAGTCGCTATCTACCTCATTTCAATCAAGCATTGCTTAAACCAGCTTTACTCAATGTAGAAATCCACTACGTGTTCTTAGGTCGTGAATTAGGAGCCAGATCCGATGATCCAACGTGCTATGTGGATGGTAAAGCTTTGTATACAAAAATTGCAGCCACTAAGCTATTTTCCGAAGGAATTCAACGTATATTAAAAGGCGCAGAAAAATACAAAATTGTGCTGATGTGTGCGGAGAAAGACCCGATTATCTGTCATCGAGCAATTTTGGTCTGTCAGCACTTGCGAAAGTACAACATAAATATTTCCCATATCTTGAGAAACAGCAATTTAGAAACCCATGAACAACTTGAGGAAAGGTTACTAAAGTTACATGGGCTGAAGCAATCTGAGTCAGATAAACATATGCAACTTTCACTATTTAATGAACCTTCATTTAAAGAGCATTCTATCACAAAATACTCAAAAAAAGAAGCTATAGTAGAAGCTTATACTCGCCAAAGTGAGGAAATAGCTTATGCAGAAAAAGCAGGAAATCAGTATGATAAGGTCGGTTAATTTATTCACAATAGGTTTTACCAAAAAAACTGCTCAGCAATTCTTTGAGGCTTTAGTAAATGTTGGTGTTAAAAGTGTTATTGATACAAGACTAAATAATGTTTCTCAGTTAGCAGGGTTTACTAAACGAGCAGACTTAGAGTATTTTAAAAAAAAAATTGGAGATATCAAGTATGTTCATATAATGGATATGGCACCGAGTAAGGATATTTTAGATGCCTACAAAAAAAATAATGGTGATTGGGAGACTTATGAGAAAAAGTTTTTGAAGTTAATGAGCGATCGCCAAATTGAAAATAAAATTTCACCAGAACTCCTGGATGGTGGTTGCTTGCTATGTAGTGAGGCAAAAGCTCATTATTGTCATCGTCGTTTAGTTGCAGAGTATTTGAGTGATAAATGGGGAAACTGCACCATCATCTTATTGCAAAAAAAGCAGCCTAAAACCCTTATTATTGCGTAGGTAGGGCTAAAGCCCACCAACCCTTATTGAGAAGGTGCAAGATGTCAGATAACCCTTGTCTCTACAAGCAGAATTCCCATCAAAAAAACCTTAACTGAGTAGTATTACATACCATAGGTCAATACGGTTCAGTTAAAGGTTGTTGGTAAGAATTGAAAACGTGTAGAACGCGGGGCGTTCTACATTGCCGTCCTGATAACGGTTTTCGTCTTATCTGAACCGTATTCTACTACCATAGGTAGGAGAAATTTTTCTGTAAAGTGATGCTAATAAGTACCAATAGACTCTAAGCTAGTACAAGCGAACTATATTAAGGATTGAATGTCTGACTTAATTCTCTTTTGGCATCGTCGCGATTTACGTCTTTCAGATAACACAGGACTCGCAGCCGCACGACGGCAGAGTGCTAAGATTGTAGGCGTGTTTTGCCTTGATCCCAAGATTCTACAACGGGATGATGTTGCAAGTGTGAGAGTGTCTTACATGATTGGCTGTTTGCAGTCACTACAAGAACGATATGCTCAAGCTGGTAGCCAGTTACTCATACTCCACGCCAATCCTACTCAAGCAATTCCAGCCCTGGCGGCAGCACTAAGTGCCAAAGCTGTATTCTGGAATTGGGATGTGGAACCGTACTCTCAACAGCGCGATCGCACCGTGATCGATGCCCTCAAAGAAAAAGGCATTCAATTTCTTGAGAAAAACTGGGATCAGATCCTCCACGCACCAGAAAATATCCGCACAGGTGTCAACACCGCTTATACTGTTTACACTCCCTTTTGGAAGAACTGGAGTAGTAAATCGAAGGTTAAACCAGTAGAAACGCTCTTAAATTCACAAGGGTTGACGGAAGCCGAAAACGACATTGCAAGGCAAGCAGGGACGATAGAACTCCCCTCAGCAAAAGATTTAGGTTTCCACTGGGATGAGGAATTAGTAATTATACCAGGAGAGGCTCAGGCCCAAGAGCAGTTAGAGGAATTTAGCGCTCATCGCATTAATGAATACCAAGAACAGCGAAATTTCCCTGCTGTTAATGGTACATCCCAACTCAGTGCTGCTTTAAAATTCGGCGTTATTGGCATCCGCACTGTTTGGCAAGCCACTTTAGATGCACTACAAAACAGCCGCAGTGAAGAAACAGTAGCTAGTATCCGTACATGGCAACAGGAACTAGCATGGCGAGAGTTTTATCAACACGCCATGTATAACTTTCCAGAATTAGCACAGGGTGCTTTCCGCGAAACCTTCAAAAGCTTCCCTTGGAAAACTAACGAAGAACATTTCCAAGCTTGGTGTGAGGGTAGAACTGGCTATCCCATCGTTGACGCAGCCATGCGCCAGATGAATGAAATTGGCTGGATGCACAACCGCTGTCGAATGATTGTTGCCAATTTTCTCACCAAAGATTTACTAATTAATCCCCAGTGGGGAGAAAAATACTTCATGCAGAAGTTGATAGATGGTGATTTATCTGCTAATAATGGCGGCTGGCAGTGGAGTGCTTCTAGCGGTATGGACCCCAAACCCGTGCGGATTTTCAACCCAGCCAGTCAAACGCAAAAGTTTGATCCAGAAGGCGAATATATCCGGCAATGGGTTCCCGAATTGCGTTCTCTAGATACGGAATATTTAGTGAGTGGTAATATTCCGGCTTCTGAGCGTGAAGCTCTTGACTATCCTGCCCCAATTGTGGATCACAAACAACAGCAACGCCTGTTTAAAGAGCTTTATCAACAGCAAAAAGACCTCTAAGTAGAAAGCACAAATAACCAAATAAGGAGTCATAAAATTGACAGTGCTTGCAAAACTCATTCAGTCCTCTTTTAGAGGACTTATGCTATTAGCATGGGACTTCAAGTCCCATGCGGATGTGGGCGCAGTCAGAAACCCATTAAATACTGAGTTATTTTTTTGATGTACTGCCAGACTGGTGCAAGATGTGAATTAATGCTATTAGTTTGTAGTGAGGACTTTAGTCCTCATGTTCTTGAGGACTAAAGTCCTCACTACGAACAAATGATCGCAGACCCCGATGGTCGTTGGTGTGGTGGACTACTAGTAAAAACATAAAAATTAACAGAAGTCAGCAGATTTAGTGGCACACATAACCTGAAAAATATTTACCTCGAAAGGATGATTTAAGTATCGCCCTCTAAAGGTGCGGCTTATGTCATCAAACTTTGACCAACCAATCAAAATTGAAGTTAGACTGCCATCTTCCCATCCTGAGTTATTATCAGGACTCGATATGTGGCTGCGTTTGGGTTTAATATCTGATGCCCAAGTTAGGCAACTATGTCGAGAGTTTCTGGTTTGTTCTGTGGTGTTACAACCTCAGGCTAAACCTGAACCACAAAATGTAGAGACGTTGGCAACGTCTCTTTGGAGTACGCCACCAGTAGCCACCCAACCCAACATTCTAGCCAGAATGTTGCAGTCACTGGGGGCAGAATTGAGTGTCCGGTGGCTGCTGTTTTTGGGAATGTTCTTAGTGGTGGTATCCTCTGGGGTACTGGCGGCTAGTCAGTGGGAAAAGTTCCCACCTGCTGCACAGTATGGGGTTTTGCTTGCTTATACCTTAAGTTTTTGGGGGGTAAGTTTTTGGGCGGGCAAACAGCCTAATTTACTTCTGACGGCTCAGACATTGCTTATTGTCACCCTTTTGTTAGTGCCTGTCAACTTTTGGGCAATGGATAGCTTCGGGCTGTGGCAGAATCCTTGGGAATGGATGGTGGTGGCAGCTGCTTCTGTTGCCCTGACAGCTATTACTGTTTTAGTCTGGAATAATCGTCGGTTTGTTGCCAATAAGGCAATAGGAAAACTCTTTCTGGTAAATATTCTGGCGCTGAGTTATCTGCACTGGGGTTGGAAAATACCAGGATTTCCCTTGATTGCCATTTATTTAGCAATGGCTGGAACAACGATCGCTACAGTTTCCACAGCAGAAGAACATCGGCGAACTAGATTGGATCTCACATTACCTTCTGCTGTCATCATTTATGGATTGGTAGTGTTACTTGTACGAGGGATTTTTGTTGTTCACCTAGATATCCAAGAACTGGGGTTAGCGATTGGTGTTTGCGGTTGGTTAGTAGCTTGGTTGGCACAGCCGCAGTTGAAAGCAGGGGGAGATGAGGGAGCAATATCCTCTTCTCCACTTTCGTACATTGGCGGTATTTTGTTGTTCCTAGGTTGGCTGGTATCGGTAGGCAAAGCCTTTCCTTGGCAAGCAACATGTGTAAGCGGCTTGAGTTTGTGGTTTTTCAGGCGTCGCTTGCAGCGGTATAGTGTATGGACGGATGTGGGGGCAATTTTCGTTATTGGGTTACAGACGATTTGGCTGGTTTGGCGATTAGTGCCGAACCTCATCCAGGAGTGGGCGATCGCTACTGGTACTCAACTGACTAATTCTCAGCATACACCTTGGGCTTTATTAAGTGTAGCATTATTTCCCTACGTGATTTTCATGGTGACGCTGATAACTCACCTTGACCGTACCCAAAAGGTAAAATTAGCTGATTTTGGGGAAAAGTTAACACTGCTTTTTGCGATTTTGCTAACTTTGGTGAGTTTGGTCAATCCCACGTTGCGATCGCTCAATTTGCTTTTTTCCACAATCACTCTAGCAACCTTCAGCCACCAGCGTCCCACCAGAATAAGTCCGGTGTATCTCACTCAGATAACTGGAGTGTTGACATTATGCTCTATCATTGACCGTCTGTTGCCTCATCTGAGTCAGGAAATGTGGGCAAGCATTTTGTTAGCTATAGCGGTTGCAGAGTGGTTATTGAGTCTAAGCAATGGACTCTGGCAACGCAGTCGCGATGAACTGCCTACATCACCAAGCATGAAAATCTTTCCCCACTCCCTACTCCCCACTCCCTACTTTCAAGTCAGTGGGTGGTATCTTGGTTTAGGACTAGCGGCACTGAGTTATTCTCTACTGTGGAAGAATGCTGAAACCTCTTGGTTTGGTTCTGGTAATGGTAATGAGAATTGGGGTCTGGTTTGGTTAATCACCCCTGTTGTGCTGACGTACCTTGCCAGTTTAGGGTTTAAACGCATTACCTGCACTTGGTTGAGTGTGACCACCTTGGGACTTTCTCAGCTACTGACTTTACCATTACCAGGAGCTAGATTAATCGGTTTAGCGATCGCAACTGCGCTCATGTTGGGGAATACGTATTATTTACAACAATTGCACTCTGCGGTAATTACTGTAGGCTTTGGACTAGGTTTCGTCGCTGCCTTGCTGTGGGAAGGTGTCCCTGGGTTACCACATCTATCGCCCTCAGGTTGGTTTTTAGTGGGAGCAATTTCCATCATCAGTTTATGGCTTGTTCGTCCATTGCTCTTGTGGGAGGGAGGGGAGACGAGGAGAGGGGCACAAATTTACGCAATTGCCATTGATAAGTGGGCGATCGCATTGTGTAGCCTTGAGTTGTTACTGCTGAGTGTCCAATGTCTGCTTGTTTACCAAGGAAACACAGTATACCACATTCAGGGACACTCCGTGTATTCGAGTCAAATGAAAACCGCCATAACTTCCTCAGCGATAACTTTGGGGGCAATTGTTTATCGCAGTTGGCAACAACCTACAAATTGGGGATTTTATGGCATAGGTTGGTGTCTGGAATTATTGATTGCCGAGTTACTCGGGAGGGGCGATCATTCTCTCATTAGGGTTGCTATTGCTAACATCGCCCTAGGTTTGACAACTCAGCTTTTGGGGGAGTGGTGGTACCGACGACATCCACTCGAAAGGCTTCCCAACCGCTGGCATATTCTGCCTCTCATATATAGCGTATTCGGTGTAGTGTTACGCGGGCATATCTTTGCTAACTGGACAGGCTTGTCAACTATTGCCGTAGCTTTCATAGCTATGGGAGTAGGACGACGCCGCACAGAATTCAAACCTCTAGTTTACTTGGGACTGGTCGGTGTGTCAATTGGGGCCTATGAAATTTTGTTGTATCAAATTTTACAGATGCCAGGAGGAGTATTTGGCGATCGCTGTCTGGCCATGTGTGTGCTTGGTACGGGCATCATGTATGCTTATCGGGTTCTTGCACCAAGGCTTGTAGACTACTTACACCTGACCACCGCAGAACTTAGAGTAACGGCGCACATACATTGGGCTGTCAGTAGCTGTTTATTACTAGCAGCTTGTTTCACTCCCATCAGCCTAAAGACGGTGGGGTTGGGAACTGGAGTGTTTTTGATTCGCTATGCTATTTTTCAAGGAAGACAGCATTCAACCTCTTTTAAAAAGAGGGATATCAGGGAGATTTCAACGTCAGAATTCTGGGTTTACCTCGGCTTGTTAGAGGTAGCTTGCTTAAGGGCTTATTTGCCGGAAATACCGATAGTACATTTGTTTGAGAAAGAGTTGCTTCCTTGGCAAGTTGCGATCGCTTCCATAGTTAGTTATTTTCTCTACATTTTGCCTTGGGAGACTTGGGGTTGGGACAAAAAACCGTGGCAAAGGTCTGCCTACATCTTACCATTAGTATTTTTATGGCAAACCAGATCTGAAGTTTACCCCATTAGCTTACTGATTGCGGCTGGCTTTTATATCTTTGTTGCCAAGGCTGCTGACAAATTCCGTTTTACCTATATTAGTACGGTCTTATGTAATTGGGCGCTGTTGAATTGGTTTTCTGACTTAAATCTCAAGGATGCTTTGTGGTACGTAACACCAGTTGGGTTATCGGTGCTGTATGTTGCTCAATTCGATCCCTATTTGAGGTTACCAGAGATGAAAGCTTGTCGCCACTGGTTGCGGCTATTGGGGGGTGGTGTCATTTGTGGCTGGGCAATTATATTTCATCAAGACATAGCAGTGATCCCAGGGATTTTCAGTCTCATAGCGATTCTGGCGGGATTAGCTTTGCGAGTAAGGGCTTTTCTCTATATTGGAGTAGCCACGTTTTTTATAACTGGGTTCTATCAGCTGGTGGTGTTGAGTTTGCGCTATCCATTTTTCAAATGGGTTATTGGTTTGGTCGTCGGTATCATACTAATTTCACTTGCAGCTAATTTTGAAACCCGCCGCCAAAGGCTCAATTCCCTACTCCGCAACACTAGTTATGAGTTACAGGAATGGGAATAGTTGACCATTCCAAACTAATGAAACGTGAATAGTAGTTACTAGCGACCTCTGCTCAAAAAACCCTGAAAGACTAAAAATAGAAGCAGTATAGCCGAAACTGCACTGATTATTTGGCCGATTCGTTCCTCTATGAGTGTATCCAAAGTTATATAAAGCTCATGCTTGCCAGATGGTACTGAAATTTGTAGTAAACCTAATTCAGAAAAATGTATCGGCAAACTTTCTGATGAACCTTTGAGTTTGGCGACCCATCCCGGATAGTAGAATTGATGGATGGTCAACGTAGTATCTGTCGTTGCCTTTACCTGCAAAATAATTTTTCTAGGTTGCCACCCCCAGAAACCGGGTTTCTTGCGAATCAAAAACTGAGACGAAAATGGCTTAAAATCCAGACACAGAGAAATGTTTAGGTTAGTAATATTAGAACTTATGAGCATTGTTCCCAAAATTCAATCCAACTGCTTTTAAGATTGGAGTCAAGCCAAGCTAAGGTCTTTAAAGAATCCTTTCGGAACTGTCGAAAATCACGTTGCACATTGGGCAAGCAAGCAAAGCTTTTTTTTTCATCCATAAATACAAGATCTTTGAGGATCTGTAAAGCGACTTTTGCCCAAGCATTAGCGTAATCAGAATCTTTTGATGCGCAGGATAATGCACTACGATAAGCAAGATAAGCGAATTTATAATTACTATTCCAATGCTTAAGACGAGCTAGTAGGCGACTGACGAGTTTGTCTTTCCAATGCGTAGCTGGATAACCGATTTCAAGAGGACTTGAATCAGTTAAATATATCTCTAAGTTTGTTGCCGTAAGGTCTTTAAATGCTCTACGAATTTGCACATGAATGAAAGCTCTTTCATGAGACCAATAGTGTTCAACAATATCAGTACTTAATGATAAATCATTATACTTATTCAGCACTGTTCCCAAGGCGAACTGTTCGATATTAAAAACAGGTGATAAAGAGTAGAGTTCGTCTACGAAGGTTAGAGATTTTTCCAACAACCAGCGATTTGCAAGATCAACTCCAATAACGCCTGAGTTAAACATGGGAGACTGAGGAGAAACATAAAACTCGCTCCTGTTCATACCATCGCCCAGTTTTTCAATGATTGGTTGCCATGTGTATAGTTGGTCATTGATCGTATCCTCAAAAGCATGCATGACAGAACGTTGAGGCGATACGCGATCAAAGAGTTTAGCTGGATTATCAATAAAGTATGTATCAGTGTCAATCAGGATTACGGGCGCTTGATAGTGGTCGAGTGCCTTGATTAAGGCACAAATTTTAGCCCGATGATTGTAAGTTCCGTTATTTGTCCACTCAGCGAACTCATTTTGAGAAAATATAATGCGATCAATTGGTAGTTCAGGAACAACGTCTTGGCGATCGCTAATAACACTGATAATCAATTCTTCACTATTGTCTTTAAGTAGTCGCAGCGCCGAAATGATGCTAAATAAAAGCTCCAATTCATACTCTCTCTTGTTGCCATATAAAAGATAAGCAATCACTTTCATACAAAATCTTCCGTAGAGTAACGTAGTAATTTCCAACCTTTCAAAAAAGTCCAGCTTTGAACAGCCTAGAGTTTATTCTTTTCATCAGATGACTTCATCAGATCAGCAACGCCTTTTTTTCTGCTTCTAAAACTAAGGTTTCACAGTCATCCTTTGAAAGAGCAATATTTTGACGGTTTGGGTTTGCACCGCTTAAAGTTTATTATTTTCAACCAAACCCCAACCCTCTACATATTTTTCTCTTTCTGCATCTACTCTATTAAAAATAATTTTGTCTAATCGACCGGCCAATTTTCTAGTTAAGAAATCCCTATTTCCAAATAACCCATTTTTTCTAAGAATCCGTAACCAGCGGTAAATTACTACGTTAGATTCATCAATGGATACATTTTTACTAAATGCGCCATAGTGGATAAAGCAGGACTGGTATTTAGGATCCAAAACTGTTAAGTCAAACTTGTAAATATCCTTGAGAGCTTTTTGAAAGTAACCAGTCTCATCCCACGCATTACGTCGCACTGGACCTGGGACTACTTCTTCATAATATGCATGAGAGACGTTACACTGAAGTGCTTCACGCTTGTAGATACAGAACCAAGTGTGCCAGCGCTCATTTAAGCAGATGACTTCATCAGAATAAGAATCGTAGGCTTCTGGAGTCGTTGCATAATAATCAGTTGACATTGCAACTAAGCTGGGATTTTTTTCAAGTTCATCTAACATCACTGAAATGAACTTTGGATCTAGAATCTCAAAGTCTGCATCTACAGTTGCATGATATGGTGTCTGAATTTTCTTCAATTCTCTGTCCCAGACAGTTGCACATTTGTCAAATGGACCTTCCAATGTAGGGTCACTAAGTTTTTTATCATCAGTTTGCCATTCATTTTCTACAATCTCTACAAATTCAAACTGACGCCAAGCAGGGAAGTACTTTTTTTTAAGTTCCGAACTAATCCAATTGGAGTACACACGTAGTTTAAATGGAATATTTTTGATTTTCGCATAGCTTCTGACTGCAAAATTTGCAATAACTATATCGCGGTCAGTCACAAGCATAAAGAATGTAATCTTGATGTCATTCATGGTCAGTTATTAACTCTAACGATTTTCAGTTGCTTAAATAACCAGTGTCGCTGCAAACTTAACTTTTGAAAGCTTTGGTCAAACGTTAGTTAATAGAGTAGGTTTCTGTAGCTCTTAATCCCGAACCGCGCTTAAAGATTACCGAAAGAATTTTTAGCTCACGCAAAGGCGTAAAGGCGCAAAAGCAAGGCTCTCAGTGCGCCGGAGGACGGCGATCTGAACGAATCCCAAGGGGAGACGCGAACTTATGTCAGAAATTACTTGCTTTGGATTTGATAGAATTCCAGGTTGGGTAATTTGGCGATCTGTTGTGCATTGTGATTAACTGACTCTTGAATCACTCTGTTAACTCCTTCTGCCCAACCTGTATCATGAAAGGCAACAATTGCTCCTGGTTTTAATAGTGATGAATATAAATCCCAATCTTTTTTTACAGATTCATAGCTGTGATCGCCATCAATGAAAAGAAAATCAATATATTGTTCAGTACTTTGTAACTCATCAAATACTTTATCTGACCATCCTCTTAATTGAACAATTTTACTACGATATTTTTGAGTATTGTTTATAAATTCTGGATAAGTATTTCTCTCGTCAACAATATCGTCATCTTCTTCAGAATGCTTCATTGCATGGTTACCCCATGTGTCAATGCAATACAACCTAGATTTTTGGGATATTGCATTACAGATAAAGCAAGCACTTGCACCTAAAAATGAACCTATTTCAACACAAATTAGCTTTTCTTTGTGGGTTGACAATATGCGATGAATTGAAATTTTTTCATCGATTGATAAATGTGTAAATATCTTATTATCATCTATTAATCCATGTCTTAGCAAGTACAACTTCTGGGGTAAATCTACACGGAGCCATTTCGTTGCTTCCTGGATACTATCTTTATACATTTTCTCTTACTCCAAATGCTAATAATCTATTATCTGTCCTATAAATTAATACTTGATAGTTGATATGGGCACAATATATCCATGCTCAGGACTATGTGGGAAGCTTCTGCCTATTGTGGGAGATTCGTGCACCTCAAACATGATCGCTTCTCCAACAAAATCAAGTGTCTCCGTATTGTGACTTCCTACCCAAATAGAAGCGAAATATTGCCCAGGAATCAGTGGTGGAAGTTGAATTAGAAATCTGACAGGATATTGCGGCTTTTGATCAGCTAAAAAACCCTCTACAGTGGGAAGTGCTTGCATAATGGTAGTACCAGTGCTGTCTAATATATCAGCAGCAATGAAAGCCGGCTTATGTTTGGCTCTAGATTCCAAAGATATTTCTAGGTCAAGCTCAAGATTAGGCTGTTCTCCTTTTAAGGCTGAGCGAATTTCAGTAATGACTAAACTATCTTCCTTACTTTCTACTGAACGCACCCACACATCACCTTGATTTTGAATATTATGTGCTTCATATATTGCTATACATTCGGCTGTAGTACCAACCAGAGCTACTCTACCTTTATTTAATACAACGGCACCTGAGCATAATGAACGAATTGCTGCCATATTATGACTAACAAATATTACAGTTCTTCCCTCTTTAGCTACCTGCCCCATCTTTCCCAAACACTTCTTTTGAAATGCTGAATCACCCACCGCCAGCACTTCATCAACTATTAAAATTTCTGGTTCCAAGTGCGCAGCAACTGCAAATGCCAATCGCACATACATCCCTGATGAATAGCGCTTAACAGGTGTATCTAAAAACTTTTCCACCTCTGCAAACGCCACCATTTCATCAAACTTGCGTTGAATTTCTGCCCTACTCATACCCAGAATTGCACCATTGAGAAAGACATTTTCCCGTCCGGTTAACTCTGGGTGAAAACCCGTTCCCACTTCCAATAAACTAGCCACCCTTCCGTTAATCCGGATAGCCCCCTTTGTTGGTTCTGTAATTCTGCTAAGAATTTTCAGCAATGTTGATTTTCCAGCTCCATTGCGACCGATAATACCTACTCTGTCGCCCTGTTTAACTTCAAATGAGACATCTTTTAGTGCCCAAAACTCCTCCCTGCTTGAGCCTACTTCTCTCTTAGCACGGGGGTTGAGAGCACTAGCAACAGATTTTGCCGCATTGGTCATTGCTCCCCGTAATGTCTTGTAGTTATCAGATCCCTTTTTCTGATGTTCAATGACGTACCTCTTTGCTAAGTTCTCCACCTGAATCACAGTATCTGACATTCGCCATCTCCTACATTAATCACACGCCTAAATTAGGTCAGCAAAAGACAGCGGTCTTTTGCTTCAATGCCAAACACGAGTTTACTGTAGCAAAATAACTTTACCATAGCACAAGCGCTAGCTCCAAAGATAGTACTTTCCCTCAGAAAATCTCATTTTAAGTTTTCATGTCATGAAAACTCTTGCACCAAGGGGACTTGATCATTATTAACCCTAACTGCGGGTTATCAACCTTATATTTATTACACTTGGGCGTTCTGGTACAACTTTGGTGGATTATTTAAGTATTTAAATAATTTTAAGTGTTTAAATTAATGACTTTTATATTTTGTATCCCATATTCTGCACCCTGCTCAGCAGGAGAGGAGGCTAGTTATTTATACTTTAAATCAAATCTTACTTAAGACATATTAATTACTTAAATTCAATCCCATCGAAAATTCATAAGTACAAATGAACTTGTTGTTTTTCATTATACATCTACAAAAATTAATTGTGCGTTGTCTACTGCCCACCAGACGCGATTAATCGCGTCTCTACATTGTTTTTCACGACTATGTCTATTAGACATAGTCGTGAAAATTAATTATACGTTCGTTGAAATCCGCTTTTGGGGCGTATGGCAATACGCCCCTACATCATTTCACGACTATGTCTAATACAAAGATTTAACCCAATACCATTCTTTAGTCAAACCCTCGGTGAGAGAAACTTGGGGCTGAAAACCCAAAATTTTCTGCGCCTTGGATACATCAGCAGCAGTATGACGGGCGTCTCCCATTGCCTTTTCAATATGGTTTCTTTTGATTGGAAGCCCGACAATTTTTTCCATTGTCTCCAAGACTTGTTTTAAAACCACCCTGCTACCGCCACCTATGTTGAAGATTTCCCCCACAGCTTCTGGTACGGTAGCTGCTGCTAAATTGGCTGCGACAGTATCACTCACAAATGTAAAGTCCCGCGTTTGCTCACCATCACCGTAGATGGGAATCGCTTGATCCTGTAAAACGGATTTAAAAAACTTATGAAATGCCATATCCGGTCGCTGTCTCGGACCATAAACGCTGAAATAGCGTAAAGAGACAAAGGGTACGCCAAAGTTTTTGTAATATAGTTCACACAACTGTTCGGCTGCTAGCTTAGTAATACCGTAGGGAGAAACTGGCTTAGGACAGATATCTTCGTGGGTAGGTAAAGTTTCAGCATCACCGTATACGCTAGATGTAGAAGCATATACCAACCTTTTGAGATGTTTAGCATCCTTTGCCGCTTCCAGCAAAACTTGTGTGGCGTTAATATTTCGTTCGGTGTAAGCGCGGAAACCTTGACCCCAACTTGCCCTTACCCCTGCTTGAGCTGCCTGATGGTAAACCACTTCAACATTCGTGAGAAGTTTGTGCCAATCTAAACACTGAATATCTCCCTCGATTAATTTAAAGTTGGGTGATGAGTGCAAGTGTGCTATGTTCTTGCGCTTTAACGCGGGGTCGTAATAATCAGTGAATTCATCAATTGCTATGACTTCTTCTCCCCGTTTTAACAATGCTTCTACAAGATTAGAGCCAATAAACCCTGCTGCTCCGGTGACGATAACTTTAGCCATGATTTCTAATTTTTTGATATTTTTTTCATTCTCAATATTCAAAGGTTAATCCTTAGACTCAGGTATCCGCCACTACTTTACAATTTTTTTTTAGCAATAATTTTTCTCAATTAAAACAATCCTAGGACTTACACATTGACAAAAAGAATAAACTATGTAAATCTCTCGTTACAAGGCTCTGCCTTGTAATGCTCTTCAAGGAGGCTCTGCCTCACGATTTGAGGGGAGGCAGCAGCCCTCCTTAATCACAACGAGTCAAACGCCGGAATTTCCTTATACATATGATGGTTGATTTGTCTTGTGCGTAAGTCCTGAATCCTATTTGAGATCTGAAGACCTCAAGTAGGGGCTACTTGCAAGTAGCCCCTACGAAACCGGGTTTCTCTGCATTCACGAATCCTTTAGGATTGGTGGAAAATACGGATAATTCGTGAAGAAATTGTAAATATTTTCAGTATTTATACTGAAAATAAAAAATACACACTTTACGAATTGACCATTATGTAAATATCAAACTTATTAAAATGATTTCCTTGCACTGCCTCGTTTCCAGGCTCTGCCTGGAAATGCATTTACAAGGAGGCTCCGCCTCCCGTGATCCACAGGAGGCGGAGCCTCACAAGAGGGCATTACAAGGCAGCAGCCTTGTAACGAGGTTTAAACACAATTGTGTTTTTCTGTCAATGCGTAAGCCCTAGGTAAATAAAAATTGGTATTTAAGTACGTAAACAAAATTAACCCTAGGGGAGTTGCAAAAAACAGAAAATTAGTGAAAAATTAAACCGCGAGCAGCTATATGGCATTCTCGCCTTGCAAGGGACTTACGAGGAAATCAGTGAAAGTTTTAGTTGTAGGTAATGGAGGGCGGGAACACGCCTTAGTCTGGAAACTGCTGCAATCAGAGCAAATTGAGCAAGTTGTCTGTGTGCCGGGGAACGGGGGTACGGCAAACATGGAAAATTGCCGGAACTTCCCCTTGGCAGTAGATGACTTTGAGGGTATAAGCAAATTAGCCCAAGAGCATGGTGTTACTCTTGTGGTGGTGGGACCAGAAGTACCACTGGCAAAAGGAATAACAAACTATCTCATGCAGCAAGGTCTGATGGTTTTTGGTCCTACCAAAGCAGCAGCGCAAATTGAGGCTAGTAAGGCTTGGGCAAAAGCCTTGATGCTGGAAGCTGGGATTCCTACAGCACGGGCTGCGGTATTTACGGAGGCGGGAGCAGCAAAATCTTACGTGAAAGCACAGGGGACACCTATTGTCGTTAAAGCTGACGGCTTGGCAGCAGGTAAGGGTGTCACAGTTGCGGAAACAGTGGCTGCGGCGCAGGCGGCAATTGATGCCATTTTCCAGGGGCAGTTTGGCAGTGCAGGGAAATTTGTGGTCATTGAAGAATATTTGACTGGGCAAGAGGTTTCCGTTTTAGCACTCTCCGACGGGTTAACCATTCGCCCGTTGCTACCAGCCCAGGATCACAAGCGCATTGGTGAGGGCGATACAGGGGAAAATACTGGTGGCATGGGAGCCTATGCCCCAACACCCATTGCCACACCTGCTTTGATGGAACGAATTCAAAAAGAAGTGTTAGAGAAAGCGATCGCTGCTTTAACGGCAAAAGGCATTGACTACCGAGGTGTCCTTTATGCCGGATTGATGATTACCCCGGAGGGAGACTTCAAAGTTTTGGAATTTAACTGTCGCTTTGGCGACCCAGAAACCCAAGTCATTCTGCCGCTGTTGGCAACACCCCTAGAAGAGTTATTGCTTGCTTGTGTGCAACAGCGTTTAGGACAAATGCCACCCATTGCCTGGAAATCCGGGGTCGCTGCCACTGTTGTTGCTGCGTCTGGGGGTTATCCGGGGGAATACGAGCAAGGCAAGGTAATTACTGGGATCGAGCAGGCAGTTGCCCAAGGAGCTACTGTATTTCATGCTGGGACAAAGTTCAACCAACAACAATTGGTGACAAATGGGGGTCGGGTGTTAAATGTCACTGGAGTCGGAGAAAATTTTCACTCCTCCATCGCCCAAGCCTATGCTGGAATACAATGTATTAACTTTGAGGGAATGTATTATCGACGAGATATCGGGCATAGAGTATGACCATACTCCGCACAGCTTTTTTGGTTCTAGAGTCTAGGACAAATCCCGTGTCCGTTGTTTTATACAAGGGTGTTCAACCTTATAGTCCAAGAAGTTTTTGCATCATACCCTACCGTCGTTGTGAAATTATGCCTCGTGGAATAATTTGTGACTTTGTCAAAAACTTGGCTCTCGGCAATGTGCAAACTGCACCCCTTGATTATAGCGCGACAGAGTGCGTTTGACTACAAAAAGCTACGTTATTTTAAGATTAGATCGCTAGGCGAACGACTACCGCCATAACAACTTTATATTAAAATGCTGGCTCTTTTAAAAACAATCCGAGAAGCGATCGCAAATTGGTGGTCCGAGTTTACCCTCCAGACGAAGCTTTTGGCTGTGGCAACTTTGGTGGTATCATTGGTAATGAGTGGTTTGACCTTCTGGGCAGTAAACACAATTCAGCAGGATGCGCGTCTGAATGACACTCGCTTCGGTCGTGACCTCGGGCTGCTCCTTGCCTCTAATGTAGCCCCACTCATTGCTGAACATAATCTTAAAGAAGTTGCCCAATTTTCCCAGCGCTTCTACAGCAGCACCTCCAGCGTACGTTACATGCTCTACGCTGATGAACATGGGAACATTTTTTATGGTCTTCCCTTCTGGGAACCAGAGGTGGAAACCTCTCTCACTATTGAGCGGCGGATACAACTGCCTGATGATTACGCTGCTGATGCAGAAAAGCCGATGGTGCGGCAACACCAGTCCCCTAGCGGAGAAGTCACCGATGTGTTTGTTCCCCTGATTGTTGATGGCAAATACCTCGGTGTCTTAGCCATCGGCATCAACCCCAACCCCACAGCAGTCATCTCCACAAATTTCACCCGCGATGTCACCATTGCCGTTTTTATCACGATTTGGGTCATGGTGATTTTGGCAGGGGTGACTAACGCTTTGACGATCACCATGCCAATTAAAGAACTGCTCGTAGGCGTAAAACAAATTGCGGCGGGGAATTTTAAGCAGCGCATTGACTTACCACTAGGAGGCGAACTAGGAGAGTTAATTTTTAACTTTAATGAAATGGCAGAGCGCTTGGAGCGCTATGAAGAACAAAATATTGAGGAACTGACAGCAGAAAAAGCTAAGCTAGAAACCTTAGTTTCCACCATCGCCGATGGTGCTGTCCTGATAGACAACAACATGCAGGTGATTTTAGTCAACCCCACGGCGCGACGGATATTCGGCTGGGAGGGGGCTGATGTGGTAGGCGGCAATGTTTTACATCTGTTCCCGTCAGCGATGCAAATGGAAATTACCCGTCCCTTGCACGAAATGGCAGCAGGGGAATGTGAAAGCGCTGAATTCCGTATTCATCTTAGCCAACCTATTCAACGGACTATCCGCATTCTATTGACTACAGTTCTCAACCTACAACGCGAGAGCATCAAAGGTATTGCCATAACTATACAAGATATTACCCGCGAGGTAGAACTGAATGAGGCAAAAAGCCAATTTATCAGCAACGTTTCTCACGAACTGCGAACCCCCCTATTTAACATTAAATCCTTTATTGAGACTTTGCACGAGTACGGGGAAGAGTTGGGTACAGAACAACGGCGAGACTTTCTGCAAACTGTCAATCATGAAACTGATAGGCTGACTCGCTTAGTCAACGATGTTTTGGATTTGTCAAAACTTGAATCAGGTCGCCGCTACAGCTTAGATGGAGTGGATCTGGCGCAAGCGATCGAGCAGACTCTGCGGACTTATCAACTTAATGCTAGAGATAAAGGTATTGAACTCATTCAGGAAGTTGCTCCTAACTTGCCCCTCGTAGTGGGTAATTATGATTTATTGGTGCAAGTATTAGCTAATCTGGTTGGGAATGCCCTCAAGTTTACCACGGTGGGTGGGAAAGTGGCAATCCGCGCCTACCAATTAAAACCAAAGTCCAAAGAAAGCGATCGCGTACATCCAGTACGGGTAGAAATCTCTGATACTGGAATTGGCATTGCGCAAGAAGACCAAGACGCAATTTTTGACCGATTCTTCCGGGTAGAAAACCGAGTTCATACTCTAGAAGGCACTGGTTTGGGACTATCGATAGTAAAAAATATTATAGAAAAGCATCACAGTCAAGTACATCTGGTGAGTGAAGTCGGCGTTGGTACCACTTTTTGGTTTGACCTAGCTGTGTTTGAAGAACCAACCCGACATAAACAAGGGGAGTAGGGGAGTGGGGGAGTGGGGGAGTGGGGGAGTGGGGGAGTGGGGGAATTATTTTCTCCTACACCCCTACACCCCTACACCCCTACACCCCTACACCCCTAGCGAAAGGTCAAGATGCTGATAAAGCGATCAAAAAACACACTACTAATAAAGCTAGTAACAGCAGTAAAGTCTGATTGCGTTTTACCCAGCTTCTCACAGTTGCTCCAAAGCTACTGGTGGAACGTAGTGATTGATACTGTAACTTACTCTCTTCAATGTTTTGGTAAAGGATACACTCTTTAGCGTAGGGACGTTGAGGAAAGTTACAGGTATCGTCAGCGTGGTAGGTGCAAGTGTCACAGAGATACTCTTTATCAGTAGAACGGTGTAATGGAATACCAGGATGACCGTAAGCTTTCAGCTGTATACGGCAATGGGGACAGGTGACAGCCTGGGAGTTTATGGGTTGATGGCAGCGAGGGCATGTTGCAGTGTCCACAGCCTGTACGGAATGTAGAATAATATTCTCATTTTAGCTGTTGTACGGAAAGGTTGGGGACTATGAGCCTGTTGGGTAAGATATCCATTGCGATCGCACCATCTGTCGCCTTATGATTAGCGCAACCGCTTGATTTTTTGTCGCTTTTAAGATACAGTAAAGTAGAGTATATGGCTTATGGTGCTTTTCCAAAAATCGTGAAACTCTATGCCACGAGCGATGGCACAGAGCCTTATACGGAATGGCTCAAGAGCTTAAAGGATTATGTGATTCGCGCACGCATAATCCGGCGGATAGAACGGCTTCAACAGGGAAATTATGGGGACTGTAAGCCGATTGGTGAAGGTGTCCATGAGATGCGGTTTTTCTTCGGCAGTGGCTATCGTGTTTACTTTGGTGAATCAGAAAATGATGTAGTAATCCTTTTATGCGGTGGCGACAAAAGCAGTCAGGACAGAGATATTCAAAAAGCAAAGGAATACTGGCAGGCATACCAAGAGGAACCAAAAGATGAGCAATAAATTAAGAGATCATCACGAAGTGGTTATTGATGAATTGCGGAATCCAGAAATGGCAAAATCCTACTTGGAAGTTGCCTTGGAAGAATATGAACAAGACGGGGATTTATCGTTCTTCCTTGAGGCACTACGTAATGTAGCAGAAGCGCAGGGAGGGATGGCAAAACTTGCAGAAAAAACAGGCTTAAATCGGCAGAACCTTTATCGAGTATTGTCTGAGAACGGAAACCCTGAACTGCGTACTATCAGTCTGATTTTGCATACCCTTGGCTACCGCCTGAGTGTAGCCTTTGCAGGCACTAATTTCCTCTGATTTCGACTAATGCTTCGCCCTTACGCGAGGCGTATAAAAGTGCCGCTTTGAGATCATCCGCCTCAAGATCGGGCATTTCTTCCAAGATTTGTTCGGCACTAAGTCCAGCTGCAAACAAGTCCAGTACATCTGATACACGAATTCTCATGCCCCGAATGCAAGGGCGACCACTACACTGTTTGGGATTAACTGTAATTCTTCTAAGTAAGTCTGACATACGCTTTCACTCTATGATGAATACTTGTCCCAGTATTAGTTAATCCTTTACGATAGCAAATTCCAAGGTGAAGACACACGTATTATTATAATAATTGAAGTCTACCAATACAGTACAAATTTACGATTGAAGTCACGCGGCTAAATAAGCAGAAGTTATTTTTGGCGGTTGTCAACGCCTACTCCTTCCCAAAGCGGCATATTATGGGGCAGTGTGGTGCAGAAATGGTCGCTGCCAAAATCTTCAATGAAAACGAGGGTAGGGATGTAGGTGGGGAACCCCACAAGGCGAATTTTACCTTCTTTGTTCAGAGTCGCTAGCATCCCCTTTGAGTCCCGGTGACAGCATAATTGAAATATCAGCAGTTTCGCTACTGGATTTAGTAAACAAGATGAGTTTGCAACTGTCTATTCCAGATTCTGTCCTTGAGGCTATCCGGTTACAAGAGTTGCGGGTGGAACAAGAACTATTAACTGAATTAGCTATTGCTCTTTACACCCAAGAGCTTTTATCCTTTGGCAAGGCAAGAGAATTAGCTCGGATGGAAAAATATGAATTTGCTAAGTTATTAGGAGAGCGAGGTATCGACAGGCACTACGGAGCAGCAGAACTTGAGGATGATTTAAACTATGCCCGTAGTGAGTAACACTTCGCCACTGTTAAATTTGACAATTAGTTTTCGCATTGCAGCAAATTTATTAGCAAAGATTTTAAGGGAGAGTGGTGAAGGCAACTAACTCTTGTACGTCTACCCATATCACCCTGCCACTAACACGGGATGCTGCGGCAAGATGTTAGAATATAAATCTCAGTCAGGTGTTGAGTGCTAAGCCAAGCTTTCTATGTTCAACAATGCCATACAGCCAATTCACTCTCAAAAAGCTGGTCAAAGACTTCAACTTAACAATTGAAGAAAGTTTTGTACTTTTCCCGGACACGACACCAGTACCACCGTCAGACTTTCTCGTTGAATTATTAGAAAAAACTGTACCCCTGGCGCTGGCTACAGATACCGAAAAATCCAGGTCGGAGATGATCATTTTCCCAGTGCTACTGGAGGTTAAGGAGCAAAAGGGCAACGAGATAGCACTTTTTAGTGGCAACGACTTTACAGTCGATATCAGTGTTGGGCTAAACGGCAATCCAGACTTTTTGATTAGCCTTGACAAGGAACAATATTTCATCTCTGCCCCCATCATAACCATTGTCGAGGCGAAAAACAATAACCTCAACAGTGGATTGGGGCAGTGTGGTGCAGAAATGGTAGCTGCCAAAATCTTCAATGAAAACGAGGGTAGGGATGTACCAGCTATTTACGGGTGTGTTACATCGGGGACTGCTTGGAAGTTTCTGCGCTTGAGTGGCGACATCTTGTCCATCGATAAATTGGAGGTGTCGCTATTCCCGTGCGATCGCTTGCTGGGCATTTTTTTATCGATTCTCAAATAAACATTGCTCTGCCTTCCGTGCGCAAGATCTGTTCTTCCCAGAATCTTAGGGTGGTACCCCATCGATGGCTACTATCAAGCCATTGACATACAAGCATCCTTCAACACTTCTCTGTAACTTGGCTAAACCCGGTTTATTTTTCCAATGCTACCAGCATCCCAAATTCATCTCAAGCTACCAAAGGACGCATCCCATCAAAAAGTCAGGCAAGTCCAAGTGTTAGTCAAGAAATTCTCCCGAGTCTTCCTCCTCTTCTAAGTCAACGTATTCCACCACATCCTTGGCACTGACGGCATATTCTTTAGCTAAAGTAGCAAAGGAAAAAGGAAATGGTAGAGAAACATAATTAGCAAAATAGGGCCAGCGATTCCTAAGATTATGGACAAAGCAAGCTAACTTGTCGCGGTCAATCCCAGGATGATGAACGACGGCTATTTCTAATGGTTTGGGGTTTCCAGCTTGCAAGCTACCATTATCAAGCCGAGACTGTTTCTGTTTTAATGTATTTGTACCTTGTTCGGTATTTGACAGTTCTCTAAGGCTTAAGTAAAGGGCCGTGTCCCCATCATCACAAACATCCTGCCAACAGAAGACACCACCCTGAGTGATTCTGCTACCTGGAGAATCCTTGACAATGGCTACAGGAACTTCGCCTCTATCAGCAGCTACTCGCAACCGCACAACTAACAAACGATTTATTTCTGATTCTGTCCTCTGCCGTTTTATTGCATCAGGTAAATCATTGGCTGGTAGTTCGGGGTTTTTCAGCCATGTCAGGATACTGCGAGCGTTTTGCGCTTCTGCCATAAATAACACTTGAGGAGGTTTTTCCGACTCAATGGGGGTACTCAAGCAATCGCGTAAGCAGTCGGTAATAAATTTATTGAGTAACTGTTGTTCGTTTTTGATATCACCCGTCTGTTGTTGGTCGTCAGCAGTGGTTTCATTAGCATAGGAATCAGGATTCCATTTTTCCGTAAGCAGATGCCCTAGAGCTTCTGGATACGATACCCAACTTTGTGTGTCAAATAAGTTCGGGGTAGTAACCTGCACTATTCCCGTCACTGGGTTAACTCGTACCATCAATGCTACAATGGAAGGAGAATTACTGGCAGTTGTTTTTCGGGTTCGGCGTAATACATGAAAGCAAGTCAGCCACGTATCAGAATTAATACCATCCTTTACGGGATCGATTAAAGGAGCAGGTAAAATACCGAATTGACGCAGCAAGTCTGATACAGCTTTTTGCACGCGATTGGGAGCATCTCTGGTTACATATTCTTCGCCGTCCTTTTTAATCCCTGTTAAAGCGTGGATGTGTTGATTGACATAACCTGCTCTCATTGCTCCGATTCGCAATGCTAGCTTGGGGTCAGACTCTGGTATCAAAGGTTTAGGCTTAATTTCAATTAAGGCACCACTTAATCCTTCCGGTTGAGGTAAGGATGAGACAATCTGATGAATGCGCTTATCCATCCAATTAATACGTTTTTGCTGTCGGCTATTGCCTTCTACAGAAGGACTATCGAAATCAAATATTTGTGTAAGCTCTAATACATGCTGAGTTTTGATATGCAGGCGACCATAAGAACCTTCATAAATAGTTTCTTCTCCTTGTACCCCGCTAGGAGTTGTATATGTTTTTGTTTCTCCTTTTGGCGACAATAAAAGTAATTCGCAAATTTCAGCAATCAACTCGTCGCGACATTTTTGGGTTTCCCACAAAATCAGTATCGTGTTTGGAGAATTCTTTGGAGAGCGAAATGTAGCGGGTGCAGCGATTTTAGGTCGCTGCATCGGTGTGGATAAATCGTTACGATTTTGAGGTTCTTTACTACCTTTCTTTTGTGGCTTTCCTGGCTCCCAAAAAGAGACTTTACGTGATTTTTTAATTGCTTCACCAACTCTGCGAACAAGGCAATTTTCTAGCTCTATTTTATTTTGAATAGCCATATCTAAACTGGCTAAATCTAGTGGACTCACACCAGGAAGGCAAGGTACACCACCACGATGTCGAGAGTCATAGGCAATAGCTGCTTGTATCCCACTCTTTTCTTTACCAATTGCTGACCAATTATAAATTGGTTCATTAGCTAAGGTGTTAGGGTCAGGAAGTGGAGAGTCGTTAATCCGAAGTAACTCGCTAATGGCTCTATGCCATTTTGCTTCCTTTCCAGGACGTTTCATATCAAGAGGAATGAAGCAAAATGCTTGACTCAAGCCATCCAACCAGCGACGATTATCACCAATATAAGTAGTTGCACCTTTGTAAGGTAGACTTTTTAGAGGCTCCGTAACCCATCGCCGAATTGAAAGTTGATGGTAAATTATCGGTTCATTGCGCCAAGGGACTGTTTGCAATTTGAAACGGATATAAAATGAGATGTCTGCTGTACCGACTTGTTTGTTATTTTTAATAAGTGGAACCCGATAGGGAGGCCATGACATCAGTTCGGCTCCTTGGTCGAGGCTGACGACTCGATAAAAGGTCAGTTGATACTGATTATTCGCGCCAAAATTGATTTGTGGGTTTTTGAGAAATTCAGTAGCCAAAAAATCTGGTATCGCTTGGAAGAGAACATCTATTTTGTTCAGGTTTTTTGTTTGAAGTCGTAACGGATAAATTATTGGTTTTTCTTCCCACTCCCAAGCATCATTGTCAAGCTTTTCAAGAATGGACTCGACTTCATCATCTCCCAAACAACTGCTAAATTCCTCGCGCAGCCAATCTTTGATAAACTCTGGTAAGTCGCTAAGATCGGCGCGTTCTGTTGCTAGTAACCAAGGAACACCAGGACGTTGCCAACCGTTACGCTCTGTCTTAATAATTCTCGGAAAGCAACCACCGATGATGGAGTCAAGAGAATAGACGGGGACAGAGGGATAACCCCTACCCAGAAGCTTGACTCGTTTTTGTGCAAGAGATTTAGCAACTTGCTGCCATGGGGTAGGAACAAGAAGAGAAAAAAGCTCGTATTGCACATCAGCAATTAATTCCCAGGCTCCAGGGAGAATATATTTAAAGCTCATAGCGTAATTCCTTTGTTTGTTTGAGTGCGTTGAAGAAAGCGCCGTAAAGCGATCGCGCTATTGTTTTTTCCCAAGGTTGTTTACCCTTAGCCTCGATAGCGAGTTGAAGTTCCTTGATCGTGCCGACTAAAAGTGAGGTGGCTTCGCTGTCGAGTTCGCTGTTGACTGATTGCGGTGCAAACTTAACATCGAGGAAATGGACAATGCAGGGTACACCACCCCGTACCAAACGCCCAATGATTTGCCACATACTTACCAACTGAGTCCAGCAGAGTACAGAACGTTCGTCATCGGTTAGTTGCTTGAAGGACATCGCCCGACAGTTCAAGTCAAGCATTTTCGCTACCGCATACTGATAAAATTCGTTTTCTACCTTCGTTAACGTCAGAGCGTCGCCTCGTTTTTGTAGTGCTTCATAAAGACCGAAATCTGAAGATTTTTCCAGTGCCCAATTATTGAGTTGTTGGACGGTGGTTTGCCAGTCGTCGGGGACAGGCATTGGTCGGCTCAAGAACACCGCTGCTCCAAATGCTGCTATCCGGTTTTCGTTAAGGATGTTGTGACCCCGCTCCAGCGCCATTAAAGGAGCAATGACAATCTGGGTGGGGAGTTTACCAACGTCTCGGATTTTACCCCGACGAATACCGCTTAAGTGAGCAGGAGCATTGTCACGACGCAGGGTGGCAATGCCATCAAGATGTTCTAAGCGGTAGAGGGGTTTTAAAATTGACTCGACCAACTCCGCTTCGTCATAGCTGTTGGTGATAAACAGCAAGCGTTGGCGGTCACTCCATCTTTGGGAGTCTTTCTGTTGCAGGTCCTTTAAAGTATCAAATAATTTAGTAAGAAAGCCTTTGGCTTGTCCTGGACTGTGACAAATAGCCTTCACCATCTCGTCAGCAGCTTTTCTTCTCTCATCTGGTGGCTTTCCCGATAGGGCGATATACTTCCCAGCAGCATTACGCTGGGGACTAAAGAAAAATTCACTTTCGCTAATTCCGGCATTGCCTGCTGTGTCATTATTGCTAGCAGGTTCTAGTAAAACAGTAGGGTTTTTCCGGATGTGATAAGCGGGTGTGCCAGGAGCGTAGCTGGTTCCTGAAATCAGCACCGTATGGGGACCGTCCCAACCATCAACGGCAAAGAGATTGGGAAAATTAAGGAGTAAATAGCGACCAACCCCAACGTAGCGAAAATACTCCAGCTTGCCACCAAATTTGTTACTGCGATCGCGGGTATATTTGAAGCCCAAAATATTTCCTACTGGGGAGGATGGCACAACCGGAAGATAATCTCGGGGTGGGCGATACACAAGAGCAAGGCTAGTGTCGTGTAGGTCGAGAACGCGGGTTTGCATGAGTGCGTTCAGGTTGTCTACCAGAAACCCCAGTCTATCGTTGAGTACCGTCACGAGAATTGCCAAATGCATGTGGTGCGTGGCTTCATCAAACTTAGCTTGATCGGCAAGCGATATTCCCAGAGATTCCAGCCATTTACGTAACCAATCAGCGACCTCAGCTAATGCCCTTGCCTCATTTTCGGCACTCAGTAGGGTAAAGGCAAGGTCTGAAAGTTCTCCTCCCTTCCGGCGATTAAGGGGAACTTGCAAAAATCCCTCTAGTGTTTGCATGATTTTTTTCCGGTACTGGCGTTCCTCTTCAGGAGGTAAACCAGCCTCAATCCGCTTGCGTCTTTCCTGACTGCGTTTGGCACGGGTGAGTTTTGGAGATGGTTCGTTATCTTCTGTTTCCGGCGTTTCCAAAATGTCGCGGATGATATGGGCGAAAAGGGAACGACCTGTAAAGGGGTTTTGTCCCAACCATTCCACAAGTTTTGGGTGGTTGTAGAGTCGAGGGAGAATCAGGTCGGTGGCAATTTGAGCGTAATCGTTGGCTCTTTTTGCTGTTGCAACAAGTTCAGCAGCCATGCTGCGACGGTCGGAATTATAAATAGACGTGGCAAATTTCAGCCCCAGCTTATTTAATAATGAGTTTCCAGAGGCATCGACTAAAACTTCATCTGGGGCGCAAGCTTCGTCAAACTGCACCTGTACCCTGTCAGCTTCGTCAACAAAAAGAAAGTCGCATTCCCGGTAAACAGCTTCAGCGAAAGTCAGTTTTTCTGCAAAAACTTGCGCGGGAACGCGGGTATGAATGAAGCTAGCTGGGGTTAACACCCATACCAAAGCTGTGGCAATATCTCGTTCTAATTGGTGACGCGGACATTTGTAATACAAGGGACAGGTATATTTATCTTCTGTCTCACCCCCCTCCAAAGCATCCAATTCCTCATCATCATCTTCAATATTGAAGTTGTCATTCTTGGCAGTAGTGGTTTGTTTTTGGTAAAGATTGTGACAAGGTTCTTCGCCAAACTCCCACTTATCCTCTGATTGCACCAACGCTAATAAGGGGCAGACTGGACTAAACCAACGCCATGACGGATGCGTTGCTCCTTTTTCTATTTCCTCACCCTTGGTAGCCAAAATTGGTTCGTAGACTTTTTCTAGATGTTGTGAGCGGTTGCTGCTTCCCAGTACGGGAGCAGCAGAAATCTCCAATCCGTCTCGAAAAAGCGAGGCGAGGCGCACTGCTGCGACAACATCATTTACTAGCAATGCACAGCGATACCCCTGTTTAGAGAAGTGATAAGTTAGCACTTGAAGGAGTGTCGTTTTGCCAACATTTAATAAACCAACAATGTGAACAAGTTGCTCTAACCTAATTTCTGCGTCTAGTTGGGAAGGTTGGAAATCATCTGTTGATGCGTCGTATAGCCTGAGGGCGATTTCTTTTAGGCGATCGTGATAATTTTCTGGCTCGTACCCTACTTCTGCCAGTTTTGTATCCATTTTCTGGGCATCTTGCAGCAACTGCTCTAGGGTGACGGTCTGATAGGGATTTGCACTGGTGCGCGTGCGTCGGAAAGATATCTGCGGTGAGGGTGCTAAATTAGCAACAGCTTCAGGGATATTGATGGGAACCTCTACTGGAGTGTGACCTTTGTGGGAAACTTTGGCATACCAGTACCCAGAACTTGCTAGTTTGACTTTTCGTTTTTTATGTTGTGGGGTTGTTGATAAAGTCTGGCGATATAGCTGCAAGCGTTGTGGGTAGGTGCTAGACGGAATCAATTTGGGAACATTACTGGTGTCTGTTAAGCTGAATATTCTGATAATTTCAGGCAGCTTAATGTATTCGCTCAAAGAACGTTCCCACTGTCTTCCTTTGCAACGCACAAGATAAAAACGGGCCAGTTGTGCAAGCTGCCAATTTTTTTCATTTTCCAGCGCTTTGACCGGGAAGCGATATCCTAACAGTAAAGCCGATACGGAAGTAGCGGGTTCTTCTGGAGCTATCTCCGTCAATAAAGCCAACCCCAATTCCACCTCCGCAATGAGCAGGGCAAGACGGGCTATTTCTCGCTGCTGGGCGCTTTGGTCTGCATCTTGTAAATTCTCCTCGACATAATGCTTTAAATCCTGCGATTTGCGAAGGGCTTCGCGCAGCGGTTTCCCCCATTTAGAAATGTCACGCATTGTTTTTCTTCTCCAGATTTTTTTGAGCCAGGAGGACAATTTCGCTAACCAGCCTCAAGCGCACACCGCCTAATTCTGGTTCGAGTCTTTGCCGTTCTACCCTGATTCGCAGTATGTCTTCTCGTTCTGAAGGAAAAACAACGAAGGTTTCAGTTGTATCAAAACGGTACTCTACTTTTTTCAAACGTTCTTCATCCAAGTAAGACCAATCTTTGACATCAATTGCCCACCGAACTTTCTTGCTAAACTCCACAAGTAGGTCAAATTCATCAATTTCCGGCCAGAGAGTGACGCGCACTCCCATCTTTGTAAGGGTTTCTGCAAGATGAATTTCCCAGAGTCCTGGTAACGTGCCGTAGCGATGCACGCCTGGAGTAACAGCTTTCCAAGTTTCTGCTTCATGCTTGGGAACTGGCGGTAGGGGTGGAAGGCTGTCTTTAGCACTCAGTTGTTCGCAGGTCATGTTGCGACAGCGATAAGTCTCATCTTGGCGACGGCGCATGACATACTTGCAGCGCGGGCAGAAGTGATAAATATTGTCACCTGCTAAATCACTCAAATCGACGTAGATTTGCAGCAAAAAGTCGCGCAGGGGTCTAAGTTGGGTTGAAGACAAAAGGCGGCGGTATTCAGGGTAAGGAAGAACTGGACGCTCAATAATCAACTTCCGCAAGGCGCGATAGTGTTCTTCTAGCTGGTTTGCCCGACAGTATTCCAAGACATCGTGCAGGATTTTCTCTTGCACCTGCATTTCTACATCAGAACCCGTAACTCGCCACTGTAGGGCAAAGTCGGAAACTAACCCATCTTCTATGAGGGTGACTTCCGGTGAAAGATGTTTAATCTCGGCTGCTGGTTTCCACTCAACAACTGATTTTTTTGTCCAGTTAAAAAATTCTGGGAGGTTTGAGGGGGCTTCCTCATCTCCTTGTAGCAAAGACGTTAAGTACATTCTGGACATTCCGACGCGGAGGGCTTTGGGGATATTTGAACGCTCTTGTGGTTCTCGTTTTTCCCACTCTGCCAAGCCAGTCGCCAAATACCGCAATGTTTCCGTTACGGGTATTTGCGAACCGGGTTCAACTTCCGGTACGTTTGTGAGCAAGCGAAGACTGCGGGCTGTGTTATCCTCCCATTCTACGTCGATCCCTCGCATTTTCTGCAACCAACGTTGCAGCGTTGCTCTCTGTCGGGGTTGCATTCCCAGTTCTACACACAACTCTTCCAAGGTGGGTGCCTGTTTGTGGATGCGAAACCATTCCCGCAGCGCTTCCAAGATTTTGTCTCGATGTCTAGTGACTTTCATCGGTCTCCCTCCTACGTGTGAGGTTTGACTAATTCTGACACCCACTTCACTTATATGTCAACAAAATTTTTCAATGTTTCACTAATGTTTCCTATGTTTCCAAAAAAAGGCAAGCTAACCTAAAAATATTTAACCTTTGGCTTTTTCTGCCTAGCAGATCCAAGTCAACATGTGATACGCTTGTACTAATAAAAGGCGGTATAGGCTTTCAACGTTTACTGCTTGCCCACTTACAAAACATTAAGCATTTGGCTGTTTGTCTCAGACAACCAGTGCTTCTTAAACGCCCTCTCAGTCTAGCAATTGAGGTGAGTCATGACTGATAATTTCGACAAATCAAACTCAGAACTTTATCAAACTGCTGAAGATTTGTTAACACGAGCCGAATCGCAGCTGACTGCTAACCAAAGACGCCAACACATCCGTAAAATGACTCCTGTTTGGGGGTGGCTTCATATCACCCAAGGCATGGAGAGGTATCAAGTTTTAGGCGATAACTGGCAAAAAGTAACTGAGCCGGAGATTTTACAGCTTGTCGAGAAATGTGAATTCACCGAACTAGATGATATGTCAGAAAACAGTAATGTTAAAGCAGGGCAGATGTTCGACATCGGGCTAAACGGTTGGTGGGGCAGCGAGATAAAAGCTTGTAAATTTGGTAACACAGAGACAGATGGCATACTGTTCTTCATCGCCAAACATCGCCAAGATTAACCAATACAGCGAACAAAAGAATAACTCCCCATTGTTACAACTACCGGATCTACGACCGGTTCTCATCCGAATCACATACAATTTTATCTGCGTTCATCTGCGTACCCTACGGGAAGCAGCCCTTGGGGCGTCTACATCTGCGGTTCCTTAAATCCTTGATGTATGGTACCCAATTGAAAAGTGCTATAGTCCTTAGAAAATAAGGACTAAAGTCCTTACTACGAACTTATTTGGCAGTTTGCCTAATTAAGGGAGAAAGACGATTCACTTTACCTCAACGTAAATTTCTCTCCCAAGTTGTCTGAATTCATCATCAAGATAATATAGGGAGTTACGGATTGCTTGGCGTAGTCTCCTGGCTGGTTCCAAGCAATCACGCTGGTAGTCCATTAATGTTAATTCCAAATGGGGGTAAAGAATTTTTAGAAAACCCGATGCTGATTTAAGGATGGCATTTTGGTCACGAACAGGGGCGTTTTTATCAAATAGAGTATGCTGCTGTACATAGGACATGAAGCGATTGTCTTGGCGCAAAGATAGCAATGCTTCACCAAAGAAATCCATTTTTAAACCAACTTGAGAAGCGGTCATTTCTCTTTGAAACTTAGGAATTTCCCAACCAGGGATGATGCCAGCCAAACGGTCTAGTAATGCGGTTTCAGCAAAAAACTTAGGTAAAGGTATGGAGACGTTGAACTTTGTAGAGATGTTGCCAATCCCTTTGGGTGTGGTGCAGTTTGTCAAACTGTTCTGTGTCCCAGCAGTAAAGCCTGTGTTTACCCTTCTCTAAGTCTTGGCGCATCTCAGCTATGCGACTATCTGGATAATGTTTTCCCATACCCATTTTCGAGAAAGCTGTTTTCATCTTATTTTTCCAAGCAGAATTACTTGGCAAAAGTTGCGTATACAGACTCCACTTTGCGTACTCTGTTTTAGTGGGTAGGATGCTGAATCGAGTAGATAGCGACGAGTACCAGCATTGATGGTCATTTCATCGCTTTCAGATAATCTTCGTGTTCTTCGTGCCTTCGCGGTTTAAAAAGATTATTGAACCACGAAGACGCGAAGTACACGTTCGCGCAGCGTCTCCCCTTGGGAGAAGAAGAACCAAGTCTTTCGACTTGCACCTTGAAAGGGCTGTAATATTATGACTTACACACTGTACAAATACGCTATAATGTGCATCAACTCTAAACAGAAAGTAGGACGTGATACACGTAATAGTCTGACTGTCAATGCGTAAGTTCTGAACTAATGCATAGCGAGTTCTCAACATTGAGCAAATGACGTGTACTGTCTAAGTTCAGGCGCTTGGTACTCTAAAACAATGTCCCATTGAGGAATCCCTTTCTCGATCAGAATATTGGCAATTCCCTCTTCAGTCGGATCGCTGTGGACGTAAACTTTTTCATCCTGAATTGATAGATGCAAAGAAGTATAAATTCTACGATGACGACTATCCCATCCAGTCTGAATCACTTGATAGTGGCGCGAGGCTGGATCGACAATGCAGAACGTTTGAGCATCTTGCATTTGCAGATACAGATTATAGAGATCGTGGATGGTTTGTTGAACGATTTGTGTATATTGCTCTACTCGATTCATTGTTCAATTCCGTAGTTTTTAGCAGGTGTTAGCGATCGCTAATTAGAATCAACTTAAAGGCGATCAATGCTTGTGTGACAGTAATTCCATAATAACAACGCACCTTTACACTACCCAATTTAGTGTGCATATAGTTTATTCTATGAGGATAATTTTGTCTAATTAGCGCTATTGGTGACAGAAATCTTTACAGTCTAATCAGAGTTTTCACCATACTAGACAATGAACTGTTTAGTAGACAATTATGAACAATCCAGTGAAAAAGAGCGCTTAGTATGGTGAACAACAGCCACAATTTGAACGGCAGTATGGTGAACAACGGCCACAATTTGAACGGCTGTACAGTGAACAACGGTCACAATTTGAACGGCTGTACAGTGAACAACGAGGAAAGTTTGACCGATAGTACGGTGAAAAACGGCCACAATTTGAACAGCACTGCACTGAACAACAGCCACAATTTGAATAGCACTACACCGAACAACGGTGACAATTTGACCGACTGTACGGCGAACAACGGTGACAATTTGACCGACTGTACGGTGAACAACGGTGACAATTTGAACGGCTGTATGGTGAACAACGGCGACAATTTGACCGACTGTATGGTGAACAACGGCGACAATTTGAACGGCTGTATGGTGAACAACGGTGACAATTTGACCGACTGTATGGTGAACAACGGCGACAATTTGACCGACTGTATGGTGAACAACGGCGACAATTTGACCGACTGTATGGTGAACAACGGCGACAATTTGACCGACTGTATGGTGAACAACGGCGACAATTTGACCGACTGTACGGCGGACAATGGCGACAATTTGACCGGCTGTACGGCGGACAGTACGGCGAACAACGAGGAAAGTTTGACCGATGATTTCGGGATGTCTCGTCCTCGCCATATCAGATTAAGAAAACAAAAGTGTAGAATTAATTATGAGTGTCCTGATTACCCCTGCCCAAACTACTCGTGCTGTCAGGACTTGGGTATTAGCGCTCGTCACTCCTCCAGAAAAGAGGCTTTTTCCGTTCAGCGACAAGCTTAACCACACCAACCCCGTAAATTTTTACAGGTTTTTTGAAACAACGGTTGAAATTTTCGGATTCTTCAATCGAGTAACGAGTTGAGCCAGTCACGCACTTCTCCTTTAGTAATGCGAGTTGAGGATTGGGACGTACAAGCATCCTTCAACACTTCATACATGACAGCCTCATAGGTGGGGTTGTCACGCTCTATCACATCAAGCAGTGCCGCTTTGAGATCATCTGCCTCAAGATCGGGCATTTCTTCCAAGATTTGTTCGGCACTAAGTTCAGCCACAAACAAGTCCAGTACATCGGACACCCGAATTCTCATGCCCCGAATGCAAGGGCGACCACCACACTGTTTGGGATTAACTGTAATTCTTCTAAGTAAATCTGACATCCGGTTTCACTCCATAATAGATCCTTGTCCCAGTATGGGTAAGTTGAATACTACTTGCCCTACTCCTTACTAGGAATCGGTTGAATTGGCATCACATTATCATACATTTGCCAATCATCCATATCATCCATAATTTATTTAACCTCCAGTAAATGATTATCTGTAAGACCATCTAGTAAACCCTTGTCCTAAAGCTATAGATATTAAAGGAGTGAGGGTAGATTCGTAAGCTGATTTAAGAATTTCTAAGTTAAGGAGATTATTTTCTTCGATAAGTCTTAAATCATTTATGTAAGGTTCCACATAGTTTATCCATTGTTGTTTACCCATAATTTTATGTGATATTAAAAGCCCTAGATGCTGCATTTTTACAAATTCATCAAAATAGTCATTATCAGGAATATGATTAGATTTTGATGAATTAACTTCTGCGAAAGTAGGAATTAAATTCCAAGGCTGATCGTGAGCTACAAATGACCAAGGCAAATAGTGATCGAGTGAAAAACTTTCTGGGTAGAGAGCTTGCTTAGAGTAAATACATTGTATGTCAGTCTCCTTGAAAATCAGTTTCCAGTAAGATTTTTGTGGATTTAGTCCCCCTCTCTCATGAGGTGGGAATAGCTTGTTAGCAACAGCAGGAATATTGAGATTACGTTTTTGCATATATTTAAGCCATTCCCAAGATGCCCAAGCGCGAATAATTGAGTAGTTGGCTTCTATATATGAAACCCATTCAGAATGCAATATTATAGACTTACAATCTTTGTAAAGATTAGCATCGAAATAGTAAAGCGGCTTTTTGACTTCAAATTGCTCTTGTGATAAACTGAGAATTTTTTTTTCTACTTCACTATCCTTAAGACCTTTTAACTCTTGTTCAAAAAATGGTCTGATAAGGCGGAAAGGTACATACCTTACAATAAAGGTAACTATATCATCTATATGCTGATTTCCTATTGTCTTGCGTAATATTTTTTTATCTGTATCCGTGAATTTTAATATTGGTTCACCAATTTCAAGCTTCAAAGAGTCTAGCTTTTCTGTAATTTTGTCTTGCAATCCAAAGGATAATTTGAAATAGGTATGAGGATACCAAGCGTTGGCTAGCATCTCAATGATGATTTCTCTAAAACTTATTGGTGATAAAATATCAAATTGTCTTCTTTTTAAAATATCAAGAAGAGAAATAAAAAAAAGATACTTATAAGAGTTTGTGGTATTTGTAAATAAACCGGACAGTACAGAAATATTTACTGTATTAGACTGGGGCAATTCGTGAGGTATATCTGTCATTAAATCAATTTCTCTATCTTGAATTACATCACATAGATAGAGCTTGATAAATTCCTTTGCTGCGGTTGAATTAATCTGTTGGAGTACTCTGACAATACCAGCAACGGTTTCAGCTGTGGGATCTGTGTGTTCATGAAACCAGCGAAATACAATAGGGCGCTCAACCCCTAATGCTGCTGCTAAACTGCTCTGACTAATGCCATGAGCTTCTAGTACTTGCCTAAGTGCTTTGCCTGCCTGTCCCATAAGTCCTAAAAAAGCGTGTATCAGACTTGTTATCATAAATGATAACATAGTTTAAGTATTGTGTTATCATTTATGATAACTTCGTTCTTTAGAGCAAATTAGGTAAAACTAAATGTCCAAGAGCATTGCAACTACTACTACTGCCAACACTCCAGATATTGAGTCTGTTAAAGTGACTCTGACTGGTTCTCCAAAAGCCATTACCAAGGTAATTCATAGCTTGTACGGGCTAAGATTTAGCGAAGTCAATGATTGGAGCCGTCCTCAGCCCACACAGAATCCTAATGAAGCGATAAGTATTCTGATCCGACGTGTTTCTCTAGATTAAGCGCTAAGCACACTCTGTGGCAGGCTTTGGCAATTCATAAGCCTGCATCAAGCGATCGCGAATTTCCAGTCTTGCTACCTCATCAGTTTGTAACTCAGGTACATGCATAGAAAAACCAAACTATATGAATTTATGTAAAGGCTCGTAGTTGCGCTTTAGCGCCCCAAGTATGAGCGCTGAAGCGCAACTACAAACCTTCAATTATCCTGTTTACAGTTGACAAGCCAGGCATGGTAAATCATCATCATCATCATCTTCATCGAGAACTGAACCCAATGCTTCGGCTAGGGATGTATTGGAAGCAACTTTTTTCTCCTTAGCTACAGCCTTATCATGTTCAGCAATAATTTCATCTTTACGGGCAATTAATTCTAGTAAATTTTCGCCCTCAGTCCAGGTGTAACGTCTACCATCACTGTGTTCTTGCTCATACTTCACTGCTTCAGCAAATAAATCTGGATGCTCTTGCGCCAGCATTACCCACTCATATTTACGCTGGAAAAAGCAGAAGAAACAACCAGAGCGACTGCGCCAACGGTAGTAATCTGGTAGTCCAATTCCACTTTCTTCAAGTAAACGGATAATATCTGTCTTCACAAGTCCCCGTTCCTTAAAAGGATAAACAGGTTTAATCTTAGGTTTGGTGGAAATATAACCATCCCTATTTTCATCAGCACGAATTCCAATATAACTAATAGCCTCATCGTCTCCCACAAACTTTTCTAGAGGCTCAATTTTTAGCTTTTTAGTACACCAGCGCATTTTCGGTGAGGGCAAGAATCCACCATAAATATCAAGCCAATGGTCAAACCCACGCTCTGCATTCAGATGCTGAATTTTGATTCCTAGCCGAGCTTTTATACGCTGTAAATACTGGTAGGTTTCAGACAGTTCTTTATGGGTGTCACAAAAGAAATATTCCATTTCTGGAATTTCCTTATGTAGCAAAATAGCTAAGGCAGTGCTATCCTTACCTCCTGATAAACCCAAGATATGTCTAACTGGTTTTTCGCTCATGCTCGTTAGTAGAAATTTGGAAAGTTTTTTATATTAGGACTTACGCATTGACAAGAAAACCCAAATATGAGGTATGGATTGCAGGCATTTAACTTCGATTTTTCGAGACTTTTTAAGCGATCGCTATCCATCCAAGGATGATTGATCAAAGCCTGAAACGACGTATCTTCGTTAATGCACAAGATGATTCGTTTGTACAGTGCGTAAGTCCTATATATGTTAAATTTGTTTACCCCACCAGCCTAGTCTTGATAATATTTGTCTAACATATCCTCTACTTGGACTTTTGGCTGTTCAGTAAGCTTCTTTATAATTCTACCTGCAATGTTGACAAACTCCACGCTATCAAGAGGCAACTTGGAAAATGGAGAAAAATTTTTCGATGAAGTTTCCAGACTCAACCTGAGCCTTCGAGAACATCGGTTACTCTAATCATGCGCGATGGGGTGAAAGGTTACATTCAAGCGGCTGGGGGTGCGACGAAATTTCAATACTTTGAACCCCCTCCTACACGAAAATGCTCTTGTGTGGAATTGCTCTGCCACCACTAACTAATTGACTTAAACCAAGCCTCATAGAACTTAGGATAAGTCATTTTTTTTGCACAGTTCCAAATGATTGGATAGTACATAGCGAATAAATCAAAGTGGTTTTTGTAATTTTCATATGATAACCAATTCTTCAAAAGGCTAACAACATCCGCCATATGCTTCTCTAGCACTATATTCTTTAAGCTAAATGCCGCCCACTGAAGGTTATTACTAAATACCTTTTGGTCACGGATAAAGGCTATCAACTCTTCTATCGCTGTTTGGTTGCCAACGCCGATTTTCCCTAAGCTAATTGCCGCGTGGTTAAGAATAAAAAAATCTCCCTTTTGGTCATGGATAAGGGCTATCAACTCTTTTATCGCTGTTTGGTTGCCAACGCCGATTTCCCCTAAGTTAGATACCGCACTGCTACCAGTATAACTATAAAAACCTAAATAACTTACCTTTGGGTCACGGATAACTGCAATCAACCCTTCTATCGCTGTTTGGTTGCCTGGGTCAATTTCCCCTAAGCTAGATGCCGCCGGTCTACGAGTATAACTACCTACCTTTTGGTCACGGATAAGAGCTATCAACTCTTCTATCACTGTTTGGTTGCCAACGCCGATTTTCCCTAAGCTAGATGCCGCCTCCCTACGAATATAAGAATCTCCCTTTTGGTCACGGATAAGAGCTATCAACTCTTCTATCGCTGTTTGGTTGCCAACGCCGATTTCCTCTAAGCTAGATATCGCCTGCCTACGAGTATAAAAATCTTCCTTTTGGTCACGGATAAAGGTTATCAACCCTTCTATCGCTGTTTGGTTGCCTGGGTCAATTTTCCCTAAGCTAGATGCCGCCTGCCTACGAGTATCAAAATCTTCCTTTTGGTCACGGATAAGGGCTATCAACTCTTCTATCACTATTTGGTTGCCAACGCCGATTTTCTCTAAGCTAGATATCGCCTCCCTACGAATATAAGAATCTCCCTTTTGGTCACGGATAAAGACTATCAACCCTTCTATCGCTGTTTGGTTGCCAACGCCGATTTCTTCTAAGCTAGATGCCGCCTGCCTACGAGTATCAAAATCTTCCTTTTGGTCACAGATAAGGGCTATCAACCCTTTTATCGCTGTTTGGTTGCCTGGGTCAATTTTCCCTAAGCTAGATGCCGCCTGCCTACGAGTATTACTACTTACCTTTGGATGACAGATAAGGGCTATCAACTCTTCTATTGTCTTTGTTGTATTGATTGTTAGCAGTATATTTAATGCTTCGTCGCCAATTATATTCAAAAACCCTTTCCACTGTAGTTGTGTTTGTAAATTACTGTATCTAACAATTTGCGGAACAATTTCGTTACGCAAAGAACAATCATTAAACTCGGTAATTCCTTGTGCAGCTAGAAAGTAAGCTTGAAACTCATAAAATCCTCTATGGACGCTATCTATGTTGCTCCATTCTCCGCAACCATCATTAAAGTCCACCAATGCTTTAATAAAGTTTTCTTTATTTTCATATGCTATGTCCTCACGCCCTAACCACAGCAGAATCACCTCTTTCCACTGTAGTTCTAATATGCGATAGACTCCTTGTTCTAGGTTTTCAGGAACGTTTTTCAGAAAATACTCCCAATTCTCAACAGTTAATGCAGCAAAATATTCTTGAAAAGTGGGATGAAAGAAGGCATAAACTTTTTCTCCTGGATTTCTTTCACCTTCTGCTGGATAACCTATGTTGATTAACCATCCCAACTTTAAAGCCCACCAAAATAGGGTAGATTTTTCATTAGGATAATTTAGAATATTTCTTATAAAACTTTCTCGCAATCGAAACCGAGAATCTTCTTTATCAATTGCTTTTATTGCCAGTTTACCCAAGTTTATATTTAGTTGTTTTTTCAGTTCTGGGGAGATCTCAAATACTTCATTAGTGTCATCTTTCCATGTATAGTGATTTTCTACAAGCAATTGATAAAAGCCAGCTTTTGTATCTGGTAATGTGCCTAGACCTTCTCTCCAAATGCGGCACAACAACGCCAATCGCAAGGGGTTTTTAACCAAATCTCGGAGGCGTTTCCGGTTGTCTTCCCCTAGTTTATCCAGTAATTCTTTTGTTTTCGGGTCGTCTTTCCCAAACCACTTGTTAATGAATTCGTGAACTTGGTCAGGGTATTGAAAGTCCAGAGTGCGGTAAATATCAAAGTTTTCGTATATAGCCTCCTTTTCCACTTCCCACAGATTTAACCGACAGCTCAGCACTACTCTCACGCAGTTAGCCCAACCTTGGACTAACTGTTTTTTGATCTTACTCAAGGGAGAACTGACAGCCATTTCGTCTGCTCCATCTAATAGTAGCCACAATTGACTACTTGCAAGTAGTTCTTCAAAAAGAAGCTGCCATTCTTTCGGTGTATCCTTGGGATTTTCTGCTATATCTCTCAACCAAGTTTCTAATAGATAGCGATACAGCCAACCCTGACCTGTTTCATCTCCTTCCTGCACTCGTTTGTTATTAATTTCAGCCAGAGGAATCCAAATTGGGAATCCGTGTTTTTCTTCTAATATCCAATAAGCAATTCTTTGTAATAACGTGGTTTTACCACCACCAGGGTCGCCAACTATTACCAGTCTTTTTCCTTTGCTTCTCTTGCTGTTCTTAGCCTTAAGAACCTCGTTGAAAAACTCATCGTTTTTATACTCACGAACAACTTCATATTTCTTATCTGGCTTATTGAATGGAGACTCTTCTGGAGTCGAAAAATCCTCCCTAGGTCGGCGTTGAGCATCTGGTTTTCGCTCTATAAGTCCCAGTGGTACGTAGAGTTGTAGTAATGGGTTTTCCTCATTCCACAGTCCCTCATTCCACAGAGGACTGTTAATAAACCTCTTTGGCTCTTTTTCTTTAAGCCGCTTGCCGAATACATTAGGGAACCAAAAGTTGTAAGCAATAGCGATGTCAAGTGCAAATTCTAAAGGTCGATCCAATTGTTGACGACCAAAATTAACTGCTTGATCATCAAATGATAAAAACCCATCTACTCGTTGGAACTTATTCTCAGATAAAGTCTCGCTCTTAGCAAAACCTGTACATTCGATGGCGAGGTAGTCCCGTCGGTCAACCATCTCCTGTAGCTCACTACTTTTCCTAAGGATTCCACCACCTTCCCAGAAAAGTTCTAGCCCTCGACGTTCTTCGTTTGCCCAATCACGAAGACAGTGGGTAAGTGATACGGCTGCCACGACATGACCCCTTAATAAAATTAGGATGGGCAGCAAATCGTAATGCCAACAGATTGCACAGAAAAGTATTGCCAAGTCGAGGCAATTTCCTTTACCCGGAGTATCGAAGATTTTCTCTGGTGTACGTATTAGTTGTTTTCCGTCCTCTGACAACTGACGATATTCATTTAAGGCATACTCCACCTTTTTCTTGGATAAAGCGTTATAGATTTTTTCAACTAGTTGATGACGATCCTCTTGTGTTTGATTAAAATCGTAATCACTCGCAGGCAGATAGGACGCTTCAACGGCTTCCTTAATAAATTGCTGAACTGCTTCTGAGTTTTTAGCAAAAATGACAAAGCGAGCTAAACCTATGCAATCTTCTTTGTCCCACAACCAATCCATCAAGACCTCCAGCAGCTATTCTTGAGCAAAAATTTGCTTATCCCATTACTTGAAACAAGTCATGCACAGCTTTTGGAGCTAGATCGTGCGCTCTGCCTGTTTCTACTTCCAGATGGTATAGCCCTGGAGCAAGAACAGATGGATCGAGAATAAGCCTATACTGAGTATCGTTTTCTTGTTTAAACTTTTCCTTCACAGGCGATCTTCCACTACCTGAAACTGGAGTGATACGTGCGTTTAACCCACCAAAGTTCCTACTTGAGTTCAAAGTTTCAGGCTCTACATTGATAATTTCAGCACCTAATTGGACTGGTTCATTGAGGAGGTACAGATCATCGATAGTGAGACTAATACCTGCCCTTTGTTGAGCCGCCTGAATACTCATAGGGTTTTGAAAGTCCTCTATAGTATCTTGCAGTCGCATTAGGTAAGATTTCAGCAAATTCCAAACCTGGGGATTACTTTGCAATGAACCATGACATTCTATTAAAGGTACATCTTGCAATTCGTTGGAACTTAACTCAAGCGGTATAGCTGATACTAAAGGTACAGTGTCATCTCCAGTGCAATAGCTAGGAAAGAGCGGTTCTCCATTATTTGGGTGTGGTGGCAGTATCTCTTTGCTCACGTTTAGTCTCCCATCGGAGATCTGAGCAGATTGAAATGTACTTTTTTGACCTACACCAATTATTGGCTTTGTTGTATACGAGCGACTACCCTTAAGTAACTTGACGAATTCCCGTCCCTGTCGTGCTTGCTCTTTCACCACGCCTGGAATTTCATCAGTTTCCGACACTCGCTGCCAATTTGCACCGACATTAATCATCGGGTATATCGGCAGCAACTGATAAGCTGATGTAAAAGAACGTACCACTTCCGTTAGATCGGGAAATGGTCGCTTTTGGTAACCGTTTGCCAAAAATTCAAGTATCTTAACAGATCCACGGTAGGGGGTGCCCAAGGTAATCAGAGCCTTGCAGTGTTGAGCGCCGCCTAAGTGTTCCAGATAATAACGGGCAACTAACCCCCCCATACTGTGGGCAATTAGAATGACTTTAGCTTGTGGATATACTTCTTGCCATCTCGGCAACTTCTTGTTAATCAATTTCTGCAACAACCTAGCTGCCACCCTATTATCGCGTCGCCAATCATAAGCAAACTCGAAAAAGTTTGCTTTGTTGTCATCATTTACATTGCTAGGAGTTACGTCAAAGTTTTTGATCAGCTGTTTGCGAATGTAAGAGTAACCATCAACCTTGAAGAACCCTGGAACCAAACGAGCATCTTGTATTAAGCCAGATGCCTTAATGCCATCGTCTAGCTCATCTCTTTCTGGGTCATCATCCTGTAACGTTAGTTCTTTAAATAATGAACGCTGACTAATTATCTCAATCGTTGCTCTCAAAGCTGCCTCAACAGAGATATTCCAGATATCTTTGCCGTCTTTTTGTAGCACGCTGCCCATGACTCCAGGCAACAGTACTACAATATCTTTCATAGCTGTTTTTTGAGTCATAGTACTCACTGTTTGCGTAATTGCTTTTAACTAAGAGGAATTATTCACTAATTTACTTTTTACCACATGGTTTCCATTTTCAATTCATAATCAAGGTAAAAAGTTTATATTTGTTGTTACGACTTATGAAAAGTGCAGCAGTCAACGAAATCCTAATTAGGTTGACTGCACCCCGAAAACGTCTAATTTTCGTTGGTGAGTCCATTTCTCCTGCGGTTGCCTGCTCTGGTTAACCAAAGACTTGATAGAAGAGCAAACACGTACTATAATTACCATACTGTGTTAAATCCTCCAAACCATCAATATACTGCCGTTCAAAGTAACGTAGTGTACCCGTTTTGTAGCTATGACGCTGGGCGACTATTGGTGTCAGGGGACGCATATCAGAAAGAAGTTTGACGATGGGCGATCGCTCGTTTTCAATATAACCAGCCAGTTCAACATCAACATTAAAATCTGACCCTTGCCAAATTCGCAGTTCATCTAATTGCCGACGATAAGTAATAATACCCTTTTGCAGAAGATTTTCAATCACCTGCTCCCAATTGCTTTTAGCACTATCAGATGGGCTGTCACACATCGCCAAGGTTACCAGAGTGCGAGTTGCCCTCATAGCCCCTCTAGTTGTCACAAGGTTTAAAATGCCAATAGTCTTCAAAACCCTCAGACTATCAGTATCTAAGCGTTTAGCATCGGCAATTAAATTCTGAATTTCTACCCATCGCTGGAGATTTGGTCGGGAAGCTAAACCAGTCCCTACCGCTTCGATAAAGTAATCGTAAACTCGATCTAGCTTCAGCGTTGGTAAAACATCTCCCTCAACGGTTGTTTCCTGAAGAAAATTTCTAAAAGAATAGGGTTCAGCGCTTGTGAGAAAAGTAAATAACGAGCGGTCATTTTGAGCATACCGAGTGCATAACATTGGCATCACCAATGCGGTGATGGGATGCAAGGGGTACGTCTCGAACAGTAGTGCTTGTGTATAATCATCTCTGATGTCACTTGGCAAAGCTTCAAGCCATTCCACCCCCTGGTTATGGACAGCACAACGAATCCTTTCTCCACCAGTTCGGTCAATTGCTTGACAAATCAACCGCATCATCTGTGACGGAGAATCTTGAAAGGGGATATCTTCAAATCTGCCCTGAATCTTTGCCCATTCGTTGCGCTGTACAGAAGCTAACCTTTCACCATAGTCCGCAAATGCTTGGTGCAGTAAACCTACTATATAAACTTTATAACCTTTATCCTTAGGAAGTTCAGCCAGTTGCTGTAGCAGGTATAAATCTTCAGCACCCTGGTTTTGGACAGCAAACTCTAAATTTTTACCGAGTTCATCTATGATCAGTAGGACATCTGTTGCCGCAGCTAAAGCCACTTCTTTCACAAGATTAGGGATTTCCCGGCTGTCTACTCTTCCTCCATCTGCAACTTGTGTGCCAAGGTCTACCAATTTTCGAGCTACCCTCAGTTTATTGTACTCTTGAGGCAACCAAAAAACTTCGGCTCCTTTAAGCAGCGCACGAACAATTGTATTGCTTATTGGTTCTCTCTGTGCGGTGGCTATAGCCCGGAACAAACCAACGCTTGGTATATTCTCTTTAAGAGCTAAATACTCAGAGCTATGATAACCTAATGTTAGGGATGCAACCTCTAGAGCAGAGCAACGTATCTCGCTGGTTTCCGGAGCGCACAGGGATGCGAAAAAATGAGCAAAGGCAGATTTACCAGTACCATATACGCTCGTCAACGTCCAAGCGCAATGGTCAGAAGTTCCCTTGAATCCTGCTATTATGCGTCTAGTTGCATCAACTGACCTTTCTGTGGGAATATATCCCTCTAGTGCATGGATTTTATCTAAATCCCGCTCAAGGTTGATGGAACGAGAGTAGCGACGCTTGAGGCTGAAATATTCAGATAAAGGTTTGTTCATTGTTTACCCCACCAGCCTAGTATTTATAATATTTGTCTAAGATATCCTCTGCTAGCACTTCTGGCTGTTCAGTAAAGGAAAATTGAATCAAGCCAGCAGACTCAGAAAGTGCTATTGAATTTGACCGCCTTGCTACCTGTTCAATGGCATCACATACTGCACTTTCTGAAAGCTTAAATGCCATGCCTGGGCTGCCAATGTCATAAACTAGGCGAGAAATGGAGATAGTTCTTTGTTGACGCCCAACCCAACTGGCGTATTCCAGGGAAGCTGAAACTACTATTTCTGCTGGTAAGTTCCCTTTGGAGCCAACTCGGAAGGTATAGTGTCTGGAGTCTCCTGCTTTATGAATAATTCCCAGGGAAGTGAAGGGACAATCTAAACTATCCTCACTGATACCAGTTTTATAGGCTCCTTGTTCTACATACATTCGTAAGATACACGTAACGTCCTTTTTTAGGGAAGATTCGACAATGCGAGGTGCAACACTATCTCTGTAGTCACACAGCGCATTCAATAATTCTTCTTGGGAAAATTCTGTTCCCCGGAAGACGTTGAAAGTAAAATACCAAGCTGCTGCATTGCATGGTGGTTTGAGTAAGTTCCAGTGTAGAAGCCATAGGGATGCTGGGTCTTCGAGATATGGATCCCAGCCATCATCTTTTAAAAGGCGATCGCCAAAATCAGTTGGTCTATCGTTTTCCAGTACTTTAAACGTATGACACCAGTAGCGAATAGAGCTTACCATGTTTTTACCAACACCTAACCGTACCGGAGCATCTTCCCGCAAGAAAACTTCCGAGTTCAATGCCGCATCAAAACCCTTCTTAATCCAACCGAACCGGGGGTGAAAGGTTTCATGGCGAGCAAAGACTGGATTGACGTTAACTACTTGTTTAATATCGCCATCTAAATTAAGGCTAATTTGTTTTACCATAAATTTTTATAAATTAACACGGATATGGTATTGACTTAACATTACAATCGGAATTGAAGGTTATTACTTGTAGACCTTCTCCATGAGTAAGGGCTTTGGACTTCTAGTGACAACAGCTTGAATCAACTTGAGGTAGTCACCTTAATGATCTGTCTAAGCTAACTAGTATACCTGAACTAGCAGCCATCAACGTAACCATTTGAGCCAGCGATCGCAGGTAACATATGTTAATCTTGCTTGTCATTGCGATCGCAACCCCATATCATCCCTACTGAAAACCTCTCCAATCAACTGATTTGTACTTTTCCCGGACACGACACTAGTACCACCGTCAGACTTTCTCGTTGAATTATTAGAAAAAACTGTACCTCTGGCGCTGGCTACAGATACCGAAAAATCCAGGTCGGAGATGAGAGGTTGTTTGAAAAGTCCTTTCATCGGTAGCAAAACGTTATTGATCCCCCCAACCCCCCTTAAAAAGGGGGGCTTTAATTCCAGTTCCCCCCTTTTTAAGGGGGGTTAGGGGGGATCGATAAGTGCGAAGATACAGCCAACCACTTTTCAAACATCCTCTGAGGCTTTTTCCGTTCAGTGACAAGCTTAACCACACCAACCCCGTGAATTTTTACAGGTTTTTTGAAAGAACGGTTGAAATTTTCGGATTCTTCAATCGAGTCAGGAGTCGTTAAACTAACCAGTTATATATAGTCAGTCCAGAAATATGACAAAAATGGGATTGATTATTAGTAATAACAGCTATGTGATTAACCATTGCTGAAGCAGCGATTAAAATATCAGCATCCCCAATGGTAATTCCTTTTTTTCTGAGTTCCGCATAAATATCAGATGCTTGGACAATTATCTCGTCAGTCAAAGGAGTAATAATGTTGTTGGCACAAAGGCAATTTCTTCAATTTCGTCAACATCCGTTTCTGATAATCCCTCATACACCTCAGATGCTAGTTGTAGCATTTCTTGAGGAGTAAGAGGATTAGTAGTGTCAACTATTAGTTGGACAGATTGTCCTTCAGCCAATTCAGGTTTTTCCAGAGGGCGAAATACACCATTTTCGTAGATAGCTTTTAAAGTTTGCATTTTGCTAATCGCCTCGTTAATTATTTAAGCAACACCACACAATGATTCTAACTTCTGATTCCTGATACATGTCAGGAAAGAGAAAGAGCTAGAAGCTCGGAATGGCAAGGGATTGAAGGGATGTAGTATGATGTCGGAGAGATTAACACGATAATTGGGTTCTTGTCCGAAATTTTGTGGAGAAGATTAACAAGGTAATTGGGTTCTTGTCCAATTTTGGTGATCAACACGGAAACCCGTTTTAAGGCAGCTATGCTGAGGGCAGCTATGCATTCGGGAAGAAAGAAGGAAGGAAGAAGTAGTATAATCGAATTACTTCAAACTTCAAACTTCAAACTTGTAAGAAAATGAGCCTCAACTGTTGTGTGGATGTGCTACGCCACTTATTACCCAAGACAAAGAATCTACAAAAGCGAAAGTTGGGATGTAGACGAAACACAAGCTACTATAACTTTGACTGTAACTGCGACGCGAACAGTTGTTAACTGCCCAGTTTGTAACTGTGCAACGCATAAGATTCATAGCCATTACGAGCGTAGACTACTCCCTTCCCGCTAGAAAACTCCCTTTTCTGTAGTGTGTATTTACATGTGATACAAAGTTCCTCAACAAGTTTGAGTTGGAGTCTATTCATGTGTAATAAAATACATTTAATCGGACAATGACGGTAGTAACCTCAGGGCGAAGATATAGCAATCCTAAATGAGTTGTGAAAAATCACAGTTGTTGATATGGTGGACATTGGAAATCATTGATAGGGTGCGTGGCAGTAGAAATGGAAGAGTTGATAGAGTTCATTCAGAACAAAAAAAGGAGTTTATACAAAATATAAACTCCTCCTTTTGTTTTCTAAATATCTTCTTTAGCTTTTTGGAATATTGGCAACGCTTCTAAACGTGTCAATAAACCCAAAAACTGTGCAAGTCCTCTCACAGTATTCCTCGTCTTGCATAAGAAGAGCATGTGCTTTTCTTAAGTTAAACCAAGGTATACTTGGATACATGTGATGTATCTGATGAAAACCCTCACCTCGTGGATGCAAAAATAGCTCATTAAAAAGTCCCAAGCTATTCCTTGCAGATGTCAGTGGCTCTGTACTACAGGTAAGACCAGCATGTTCGGTTAACTCAGACAAGTATCGCACTATAGGAAGTGTGACTAAAAGCGGAACTAACCAAAATAACACCACAATGTGAAAAACATTGCTAAACCAGGCAATAATCAATGCAGCTACCCAAGGCACTATCCGTAATAGAACAGACCATAAGTCATCATTCTCATACAGATAAAAGGCTCCGATGGTAGTAGCATAATACTTGGGATACTGCCTTACTACATGCTGCCAAAAATCTTTAAGATTGAAAAACTGTAGTTTATCCATCTCAAATTGTTGATAGCGTAGTAAGTCAGGGTCAAGACCTTCTTGCCAGTAGTGCTTATGATGCCCTATACAATGTGCTTCTCGTTCGTTGTTTATATGATGAAAAGAAGGCACTGCAATAAAAACCCACGCAAGCATATCGTTAATGATATGATTCCTGCTTAAGTTAAAGTGCAAAGCATCATGCTGAAAGTTCTCAAGAACTCTCTGCCGAGATGCAATGATTAAAATTGCTCCCAGATAAGAAAATATCCCTAAAACCCCCACACCACAAACCGCAAAGATACTTAATGAAATCCATGCGAGAAAGCAGATAATTAACCACTCTTCAACAAGCACCACTACAGAACGAAATGTAGAAGACTTGTATAGACCCACCAATTCCTTGGCAAGCGTTTTATCCTTTGGTGAATATCGCATATTTTTGCTTAAAAAGCTAAGGAGCAGTCACCTTAGACACTGGAGTTTATACCAATTTAATATGAAGCTGCATATAATGTAAGAGTGCAACTTCGATAATTTTAGATGCATATGAGCCGTCCGTTTAAGATTGAAATCGCACAGAGCGAAGAGGAACTAAAAAAACGTCTACAAACAGCTAACTTGGGAAACCAGAAAGAAAAACTACAGATGTTGTGGTGGCTCAAAAGTGGACAGTTAAAGGAACAGCAGGAAATAGGGAAACGCTTGGGTAGAGATACTTCAACAGTGACAAGATGGTTGCAGAAGTATAGAATGGGTGGACTGTCTAGTTTATTGGAAATTAAGAAAGCGCCAGGAGCAAAACGGAAAATCAATGATGCTGCGATCGCTTCCCTCAAAATTGAGCTAAAAACTGGAATTGGTTTTAGTAGTTATGGTGCGATAGTAGAGTGGTTGAAAAAAGAACATGGACTTGATATTGAGTATGGAACGGTTTATACATTGGTTCGATATCGATTAGGAGCAAAACTAAAAGTACCACGTCCTCAAAGCTACAAGCAGGATGAAGAGTTGGTATCTGAGTTTAAAAAAAACTTGGCATCATTCTGAACTGTCTCGAAAAGCTTTTGGCACAAGGAAAGCATGTCTACTACCTCTGTCAGGATGAAACTAGGGTTGGACTCAAAACTTTAACAGGGAAAGTAATTACTGCTGCTGGAGTTAAGCCCACTGTAGAGGTAAAATGGCAACGAGAGAATTTTTGGATTTATGGCGCGATCGCTCCCTTGACAGGAAAACATTTTCAACACGAATACCCAAAGCCCTTTGACATCAACCTGACTCCTGAAAATTTTTGACGACAGCATTTAACTCATCTCATTGATCCTGCTCTCTGGTCAAGTACGTTGAAGACAAAGTCTTTGAACTTATTTTTGTTAAACTGTCAAGCTAATTTTATACAAAATTAGATGAGCTTACCCTGCGTTAAAAGTTAATAGCAACATTCTTTGACATCAGGTTGATCGGGCATTAAAAATAACCAACAAGGTGACAATCGGTTAGCTGCTCTGTACCTCAACCGCCACATCTGGCTCGCCCTTCTGAGCGCTTTGACTTAAAACCAGTGCAGCGAAGACAAAAATCGCGCCTATTATACCGCGTATTCCCAGATGTTCGTCAAGTAGCCAAAACGACAAGATTGCTGATAACACTGGCTCTATTGTGTAGAGTAAGGCAGTTTCTGAGGCTGAAACCCAACGCTGTGCCAAGGTCTGAAGCCAGATGACAGCAGCAGTCGCCACCAGCGCTAGGTAAACAATCGCTCTCCAGTGTTGGCTTATTGCCTCAAACTGATTGAGGACTTGCGAGTTACTCCAGAGTGCTCCTAGCCCCCCAATGAACAACAGTTGGATACTAGTCAGTGATAAAGTAGGGTGGGATAAGGTGACTCGCTCTAGCAACAGTGTATAGAGTGCATAAAGAACAGCAACACCAAACATCAACAGATCGCCAATTCCTAACTCTCCCCCTTCCCAAAACATCACGCCAATGCCGATCGCAGCGAGTCCGGCGGCTAGGAAAGTTCTCAGGAGCACGCGTTGACCGCTTACCCATCCCAGCAGAGGTACAATGAGTGCGCTCAAACTAACAATAAATACCGCTCGGTTTGCTGGTATGGTCTGAAGTGCAATTGTTTCGATAGCTACGTACAGGAAGAATAAAAGTCCTAAAATGAGACCATCGCGGAGCAAAAGTGCGTTGAGACTGCGTAAGTTTATGGCAAAAAACACTGCTGCTAGCACAAAGCGTGTGGCGATCAATGCACTTGGTGAAAGGTCACTAACTATGTTTTTAGTCAATGGGAAAGTTGTAGCCCCAACTAGATTAATAAAAATCAGCAGTATTATGGCTTTAACGTGCAAGGTGTTTTCGGTTTGCATAAGTTGATTAGAATGGGAAAGTGAGAGAAAAACCTGTCTCAAATGGCTGACAACGCGCTCAGGAGTACAATACCATCAATTGCACCTTTTTTTAACTAAAGCACTATGGTCCGTTAATTCTTGCGGTAAAACTTGGTGGTCGATTTTTGACTATGTTTTTCGAGTTGCATTTAGGGCAGTGCATAGCTCTTGTATTGAACAATACTTCCTTATTTTATCCTTACTACGCATCACTACCAGAATTATTGCCCCGATTGCATCACGACAGGCTTGCGCCGTCCTCTACCCCGACCACACCCCACTGCCCCCACAATCGCACTCTTTCAGTCTCACCCAGTACGCAATCAGCCGTATTACTTTCAATACTCGATTCTGGCTGATTTCTTGTCCAGATGCTTTGATTTTATAGAAGAAATCATTTTCGATCTGGACGAGATTTTAGTCCTACCGGGTATGCATTACAGCGATTTTCTGTTTCCGCTTTTGCCTTGAGTATTTTTGAACTAGCTTATCAGTATTTTCTCTGTGACAATTTGTATGAATTAAAATTAGGGGGCGATTCTCTATTCTCGATCGCTAACTTCCAACTGAACAAAAGCCGTACCTCACGCAAGAAAGTTTCCGCCGTCACCTCGCCCCACACCCTACTCCCCACACCACCCCGACTGCTCCACCTTGCAGCGCTATCTGCTAGAGCCTAAGTTTCCTGAACGTCAATCACGTAGTGACCGTGGCAAGAGTTTGCAAGGGGCCATATAAGGAATACCTTGTCAAACGATGGAACGAGCATTGCTACGAAGTCAAAAAATTGTTTTGGGAAATTCAACAACTTGGATACCGTGGTAGTTATATGACGGTGACTCGTTACTGGAGTTTAGACTAAGGCATGAAAAACAACCCAGCACGGCTCTCGTTAATAACAGACTTGCCAAAAGTATGAACAAGCTTTGATATTAAACCGCAATAGATGTTTCTTTGCGTGGCTTATTTGCTCTTTTTTTAACCGTTGGATAGCGGTTTTTACGGAAACGGGGTTTTCCTGGTGCGCGAATGTTAAGAAATATTTCGCCTACAGCATCAGGTGCTTAACTGAACTGTATTGGAACCTGAGTTTCAAGTATTGAAAGCCTACCGAGAAATAACAGGATAATTGTGGCAAGAACACGGGTACTGGTATAAAATATCTGACAATGACACGGACATTCTATCTAGAAGCGCCAGCAATTCTCATTTTGAAAAAATTAGTCCTCTCTTAGAGGACTTATGCTATGAGCCTGGGACTTCGAGTCCCAGGCGGATATGGGCTTAAGGTAACTGAACCTCAGAAACCCGGTATCTGGGAGATACCGGGTTTCTTGATCTCACGAATCATTTAGGAGTGCTATATACTGACATCTTGCACCTTCTCAATAAGGGTTGGTGGGCTACGCAATAATCAGTTGGTGGGCAGTGCCCACCCTACCTCATATCTTGCACCATCATCTTATTGCAAAAAAAGCAGCCTAAAACCCTGATTATTGCGTAGGGTGGGCACTGCCCACCAACCCTTATTGAGAAGGTGCAAGATGTCAGCTACGCAATAATCAGCTGCTTTTTTGCAATAAGATGATGGTGCAAGATATGAGTATACCCTCGATCTAAAGCTTAGCTTTCAATTGCCGCAATTGATTTTTCACGTTATCCACAGTTTGCTCCCATTGACTTTTTCTCACAGGTTCTGGGAAAATTGGTGATGGCAGTTCCGGATTCAAATTGCGGTAATGTTCCCAAATTTCCCAGTAGGGACAACCGGGTTGAATGGGAATGCCTGCCCAGTGGAGATATTGCAGGGGTTGATTAACTGAGGGGTCTATGAGGATATTTCCCTGAGTCTGAAAATAAGGTGTCCCTCCCCAATTTCCTGGCGCTTTACCTTCTCTGCGGACAATGTTGAAGCGGCGCGGAATCCGCTTGAGGAGCATATAATTGATAATCGGTTGGTCGGATGTTTTTTGGGAAAAATCAAAGTATTCTGGATGGGCGGTACACTCGGCGAAGATTTCATACAAATCATTCTCCGAGATTAAGTTTTTCTTGGAACCCCAAAAACCACCGTTGAAAATATCCTTAACTTCATCTTCAGTGAATACTTTTTCTTCTAAGACTTTGGGTGTAAAAACATTTTCTATTCCACCCAAATGTTGATAATCACAGCAAATGAAATCGCTGGTGGCTAGATAGTTAAGATTGTCAATGATTTTTTCAAAAACAACAATATCAGTGTCTATATACAAAAATTCATCAAATGGTCCAAACCAACAAGCCTGCTTGCGAAATTGATTGGGACGAGCAAAAAACTGACTTCCAAAGATTTCGTGTAGTTTATTTGATAAGCGTTCAATAAAGTCTAAGTCTTCGTAGATTTGTACTCCATAATGTTTGGAGAGGGTATTGGCAATGTTATGATAGTTGTCATTATATGGAATCATGACAATTGGTGTTTCTGTATCATGTAATCGGATACTGTTAAGTAGTGCGATCGCATGATCTGTCACTTTATCGTTAGCAATAATATAAATTCCGCGATTCATTTTTATGTCCTCAAAATATTTTATTGCAACCGCACCCTGTAGCGGATGTAGACGCCTCTTAGGCGGCTTGCCGCAGGCTACGCAGATGAAAGAGAAAGGCAGTTTAACTAGCTAATCCTAATTTTCTTAAAATGCGTTTGGCTAAACTTGGTGGGGCATCATAGGCTTTTGGTTTAGTCTTGAAATGAGGGCGCTTTTCTGGTTCATGGAGATAGCGATAATGGAAGAAAAGCTCTCTATTGGGAAAATCTATATTATTGCCTGCGCAAATTTGGTTAAATAAGTCAGACCCGAAACCAATATAATGAATATAAGTTAAGCGGTTGCCTCGGTCATACAAGATATGGTCTCGGGCTTCAAAATGAGAAGAATCGGCGCAGCAACCTGTTATTTCATTTTCAGGTAATTGTAGAGCTAAATTACAACTGTTGATATCTCCTCTAATGACCATGTAGTTCAGAATGGGTTGGTCAGCGGACATGGTGTATAAAACCTCTGCTTCTCCCTCGCGCAGTTTGGTAAGCAGCCAATCTATTTTATCTTGATTAAATAAACCCTTTTTTGCTGCATAGAAGCCAGAGCAGAATATTTTTGATTTAATTTGTTCTGGTGTAAATAATTCTAATAATTTAGGTGAAGAGACATCATAGACGTGAGTCAAATCTGTATACTGAAAGTCATAAACAACCCAGTCATAGTCATTCAGTCGATTGAAAATTGGTGCTACTGGTCCCTGGAGTAAAGTGTCTGCATCCATGTAGAGAAAGCGGTCAAAAGGACCATCGAAAGCACAGAAGCGTCGATGGGTGCCGAAGCGGTGGTACCCGTTACTACCAATTTCTTTCCACCGTTGATGGGCTGTGGGATGGGCATCCCACACAGAACGGAAAAACTGATCCCATCGCTGCATGGAGTCTTTATTGTCATACAGTTGCACGTTCGGACGTTTAGCAATTTCAAGTGAAATTTTTTCTGTATTATCGTTGTAAGGATAGACACAAACTGGCATTTCTGGCCCTAGAATTGCCTCTATACTATTAAGTAGGGCAACAAGTTGGTCGTAAACTCGGTCGTTTGCTAGGGTACAAATTCCATCCATAATCAAAGTTAAGCTAAAAATAGTTAAAGGCTTATGCTAAAGCGTAACTACGAAATTAGAATTTGGCAATATATTCAGAAAGCCAATTGAGCAGATTGAGTTTGTGGAGGATAATTTGTCTGGCTTCTCTAATGGCTTCTTTTGCTTCATACCAAGCATCAGGAGTAGCAGTGACTTCTTTTATATAGGCAATGCCTTTTTCATCCAAGCTAGGTAGCCGCAAAAAACTACCTGGTGGCAATAATTTATCAGCAGCCGATCCCCCATAGTAAATTGGTAGACACCACGCCAGCAGAGAGTCCCATAATTTTTCACTGACATACCAACTATTGCCAGCATAATTTTCAATTGCCAGATTGTAATAGTACGGCATCATTCCGTACCATTTTTGGTTAATTTCTCCAAATCTTTGCGCCCATTCAGGTAGGTTACGCCCATATAAATCAAACTTAACTCCGCTGGTTTGCAAAGACTTTAAAAAATCTAAACGCTGACGATGGGAAGCTGTGCGACTAATTCCAGACGTAATCCAACTGCAAGGTTCCACCTTTTCTGGAGGTGACATTTCATTCAAGTCGCGAAATGAGTTGGCATGATACCAAATAGCTGGCATATAGTCAGGATGAGGAGCAAAATCATCGGGACCGGAAATGTAACCGCAATACTGCTGAGCTTGCTTATAATTTTTTTTATTGGCCTCTAAAACTTCATCAAGGGGCGGTTCTCTTAAAAGATACATTATCCGTTCCTTGGGGACACCGCGCAGCAGAGAGTTAATATTTAATTCTGATTTTTGCTGCTGTTTGCGAAAACCATCCCACCAGGATTTCGGTTGGGATGGTTGGGGAAAATCAAACTGATACATTAGTAAAAAATCTGGCTGAGGTACTTGCGCTAGCATTTGGATATTGCCCCATTTTCCAAAAGCATAGGGAGTTTGTTGCCATAACCAATCTATATAGTTAAGCCCAGAATAGCTACTGAGCATTCCCACAATCTTTCTACTCATATATTAATCCAATGACTCATTCAGTATTTGTGGACGGAAAGATTCTTCTACATAACTAAGAATTTTCTGAGTTCTATTTTCCCAAGTAAACTGACTGGCAAAACTTATACTATCTGTATAACCTTCTATTCTTCTTGGATAGGTTTCCAATACATACTTAATACATTCAGCCAATTTATGAGGATGATCTGGTTCACACCAACCAGCAACTAAGGGAGAATTTTTAAATTCAATTAAAGGTGGAATTTCTGTTATTGCAATGGGAGTTCCCGAAGCCATGTACTGAAAAAACTTAACTGGATTTGTGAAATTTGCTTCTTCACCAGAACAGTGAGGATGAGCTAAAACATCAGCTGCTTGCATCAAGCTCACTAATCGTTCCCGTGGTAGTATCCAGCCCAAAAATTTTATATTTTCTACCTGTTTATCCTTAGCTAGCTGCTGATAAGCTTGCACTTGTGTCACCTTTCCACCTGTGATAGCAAACTGAATTTCTGGCAATTCCTTGGCGGCATCAATTAATAGATCAATGCCTTTGAAACGATACAAAGCACCAGAATAAACAACCAACTGCTTCCGTCCATCTACCAGTAGTTCTCCACGCCATTGTTGAGCAGCTTCAGCCTGTCTAACTAAAAATGACTTCTCAAATCCGTTATGTAACCAAATAACTTTTTCTGGTGGCATTCCATAGCTTATTAGGCTTTCTCGGATTGGTTCAGATTGAGTTATAGCAATTTGAAAAAATGGACTGTGGACAATTTCTGGTTCAAATGACAATTCTTGAAAATAGTGACGCTCATAGATAACTGGAATTTTATTTTTGATAGATGCTTTCACAAAGTTCCAATCTCTGGTGTGAACAATTTTTGTATGAGACAGGAGATAAAAAGGTAAATAATATTTGGTTACTATTGTACTGGATTTAGTTAATTTACAATTGATTTTATCAATAAGCCAAGGCATTGGCAAAGGAACAACTTTTAGCTTTTTTTGAGCATTATAAAATTCTACAAACTTGGCATCTGGCTGTTTGGGTTGAAAAGGAAAAAACCAGCGTAATGGATTGAGTGCGCCATTGCCTTTATCTGGATAAACCAACACTGAAGAGTAACCCAAGTTAGCGGCTGCATCAGCACAAAGCACATCATGAATTTCGTGAGCAGTATCTGGCTTCAGTACTATTTCGGGAGTATAGTAGATGTAGTAATTTTTCATTTCCTATTCTTTCCCTCGAATAACCTCTAAAGCCTCCAGCATCTGGATACAATAATAATAAGCTTCCTTAATTAATTCATTTTGCCTTTCGGGAGTGTCTGCTAAATTGCCAATTAGCGATCGCAGAGAGGTAAGCATGGGTTCCAGATACATCCTCAACTCATCACAGATGTGAGTGCAAGTTTTAGTTTCGGGACTCCCGTGGTGATTTGAATCTGCAAATGACGATGAAGAATCCATGTGCAGCTTAACACTATCTTCAAAAACATCAATGGAGTTGAGCATTCTCCAAGCAGATTGGTATGATTGTACAATTAGTTCTTGCCGCTCTTGGGAATCATCAACCACACCATCAACTAACGAGCGTAAACAACTAATCATCGGGTTAAGCTGTGTCCGCATTTGGTCACAAAGGCGCACAAAGCTTTGATTTCCTTTGATAGAAGCTTCAGGATGATCAGTAAATTGCATAGAGTAAAGGCGTGAGTAATAACCACCCTTTTTTAAAAGCTCTTGGTGAGTTCCCACCTCTACCACATATCCTTGATCTAATACAGCAATTTGATGGGCTTTTTGTACAGTGGAAAGGCGGTGGGCAATCACTAAGGTGGTGCGATCGCGGCTGAGGTCATCAATTGCAGATTGTACTAAGCGTTCGGAAACGGTATCTAACGCACTCGTCGCCTCATCGAGAATGAGAATTTCTGGATTTTGCAGTAATGCACGGGCGATCGCTAATCTTTGCCTTTGTCCACCAGATAACATGACGCCGCGATCGCCAATCTGAGTTTCAAATTCCTCAGGCAATTTGCTAATAAACTCATAAGCATTTGCCCGCGTTGCTGCTGTCATAATTTCCTCAGTACTCGCCTCAGGTCGTCCATAGGCAATGTTATTGCGTACCGAGTCATTGAACAGAAAGGTATCTTGACTGACAATTCCCATTGCTTTGCGCAGCGAATGGATATCGAACTCACGCAGATCCACCTCATCGATGGTGATACTACCTGATATCGGGTCATAAAATCTTGGTAATAGGTCTGCTATCGTAGATTTCCCGGCACCAGAACTACCTACCAAAGCGAGAGTTGTGCCACGTGGCAAATATAAATCTACATCCTTGAGTACCAACTTCTCATGACTAGGGTAGGCAAAGGATATGTGGTTAAAATGCACTCCCTTCTGTAACTTTGTGTATTTTACATTACCTTGGACCATCTTAGGTTTATTATCCAAGCTCAGGAAATTAGCGATCACATTTACGCTGGTACTGGTATTGGCAAAGCTGCTGCGAAGAGTATTTAACTGAGAAATAAACGGGAGAAGCCGTAAAAGCAGCAATAAATATGTGAATAGTACCGTTGAAAGGGAAGCAACCTGATTTGCAAATAAAGTGTGACTCAAAACCACAATCAACAGTAAGGCGGTAACACCCGTTACCTCACTTAGCGGTGAGATCACCTCAGAATAAACCTGAGACTTAAACTCTGCTCTTTCACGGTTACGAATTAACTGTGAAATCCGTTGATATTCTCGTTTTTCATTAGCAGTTGCTTTGACTAAGCGAATGCCGGTCAATGTTTCCAGCATAGCAATTGAATAAGCTTTAGACGTATTTGAAAGAACTTTTCCAAAATCCTTTGAGCGAGAAATTGCAAACTGATTGACCAACGTGACTATAGACAGCAAAAACGTAGAACCCAGCGTTAACTGCCAGGAAATCGACAGCAACAAACCCACGAAAACTAAAATTGTAATCCCAACGATAACCGTTTTGATGACATTGCCTATAGCACTACAAGCGTGAGCAATTTCTCCACCAATAGTGTTGATTAAATCACCAACTTTTGTCTTGGAGTAATAATCTATATCTACGTCTAGTAGTACCTGCAAACCAGCTTCGCGCATATCTGATGTCAGCATTCGTGCTAAGGAACTCGATGCCAATGTACTGGCGTAGCTAGCCAAATTTTTTAAAATTATTGTGAGTATGATTCCCCCTGTCATTACCACTATTCTGTAATTTTCTGGGATGTTATCAAAGGGAGACATAATCGCTTTGAGAACAGGAGGAGCGCTGGTTAAATCCACTGGTTGTCCTAGGATTTTCAGAATCACTGGTACAATCAGTGCTGTCCCGATCCCATTGAATAAAGAGCCAGAAAACCCCAAAAATATCGTCAGGAGAATCCAGCCTGGATAGGGTTTAGCAAATCTTAGTAATAGTTTGCTGGTAGACATGGGCAATTTAAATCACAATTTACTAGTTATTAAGTATCTGGACGAAAATAAATATAGCAATCCTATTTGAGATATCAACAGAGGGGACAAGGGGGACAAGGGGGACAAGGGGGACAAGGGGGACAAGGGGGACAAGGGGGACGAGGGAGAGGTATTTATTAATCCTCCACGGATTGCTATACAATCATCAAGGTTGGGTCATGGGTTAAGTGTCAAAACATAGTTGAAATTAATTATGCCCAATTACTTAATATTATTGGGCTTGCTTATAGAAGAGCAATTACCTTAGCAAGCGTAGACGCCATGGTATCTGTACTATACTTTTCTACACATCTTTCTCTTGCTTGTCTACCTCGTTCATTTGCTGACGCTAGATTCTCAAATATCAATTGAATTTGTTCAGCAATTTGTTCGGGAGCACCAGGGTCAACTAAATAGCCAGTATCAGCTACAATTTCTGGGATATCACCAACTCGTGTTGATAGTACAGGTTTAGCCATTGCCATGCCATCTGTCAACTTTAGGGGAAATTGAGCGCGAGCAATTACCGTGTCTCGCTGGGGAACGACCACAATATGAGCTGCTGCTACAACATCAGGCATGACCTCTACAGGAAACTTTGGTAACTTGATAATCCAGCGTCCCCATTTTTTCATCAGATCCTCATCATAGTTATCGTAAGGGCTTCCACCCACAATGACAAGTCTTAAATCTGACACATTTAACTTGTCTAACGCCATTAAAACATCTTCTACTCCCTTATGAGGTCGTGGGGCCCCTGGAAACATGAGAATTCTATACCCAGAAAGACCATAACGCTTACGGCTAGTGTCTGGATCGTACTCATGGGGGTTAAACAAGGAGGTATCTTTGCCATTAGGCAAATAAACACCGCCAAAGCGTTCTTGAAGAAACTGAGTGTCGATTGTTACTGCATCTGCTTGTTTGACAAAGCTTTCCATCCACTGTATGTATAGTGGATGGTCGGGAAATCTTAACCCACCATCCTTCTTGAAAAGGTCACGATAAAATTGCTTAGGACTCGGACTATACTTCCATTCAAAGCCTCCATACCAACTGAGTTCCCAGTCATCCATATCCAGCAGTAGAGGACGACGGCTGGTAAATTTCTTCAATACAGATAGACCGAAGCTTGTCACCTTGGGTTTGACTGCATAAATAATATCTCCATCGACTTTTTTAAACAGTTTTTGAGCTGCACTAAAAAACTCAGGATAGTTTTTGCCTGTCACCGAAACCACCGGAATTTCATCTGGAGGAATTGCATACAGGTCTTTGCCAAAAACAAAGCCGACAATTTCTACTTGGTAATTAAGTTTTTTGAGTACTTGTGCTAATAAGAAGGCGCGAACACTTCCTCCGCCAGATAAATCGCTCACAACTAAAGAAACCTTCGTTTTTATTCCATGCTGCTTTAAAACCACGATTTACACCTTTGAATTTTGAATTATGAATTATGAATTATGAAGGTAGGTAGGGGGAAATAAATATGACTATTCAATGGTATTTTGCTGTTAGGTCATTGAGATTTAGGAAGATAAAAATAAACCGAGGGCATATTGGTCATAGTTAAAAATCCATAGTTATATCAGTTACTTTTTACAAGCATAGGTAGCCTTGACAAAATAGACATTATTTTTTTTGAGCGCGGTCCTCGGTACTTTTTGTATAGTATAAAATTGGGTATAATTAACCTCAAACTGTAAGCTAATCTTAAGGAAATCACATTATTTAATTTAATTTTTCCTGATAATAAGTGAATAGGAAATTGAACTATTCTGCTCAATCTATCAAAAGTGTTTTTATCTTTCTCTTGAATTGCTTCATCAATAAGAAATTCTAAAGCTGGTAGACAATATTTTTGCATATTTTGATGCTTATTATGTTGAATTTCATAAAATAAAATGTAGTCTTGTTTCATCAAATCCCCTTGATTACTCATATTGGTTTGATGTTTTGTATAAAAAGAGCCAACAATTGGCGTGTAAACAAAATTAACATCTAAATTTAGCAAATCTAGTGCAAAGTCTCTGTCTTGCAGAGCCTTAAGACGATTATCAAAAATTTTCTTTGTAAAAATATCTTTTTTAATTAACAGGCATTGTTGCAATAGTGGAAAAGGAGAATTTGCTAAAAAGTCAGGCAGAAGCAATCGCTGAATTAATTCTTCTCTTGTTAGGAGACCAACAATATTCTCTTCCCGTTTAATAATATTCTGATCGTTATCTAGATAGACTCGTTCGTAGTCACAGTAAAATATAACTTCTTGGCTTTCTAACTCACTTAAATAGCTGAGTTGAAATCTAGTTTTATCCTCGTGAATCCAGTCATCAGGATCTAAACACTGAATCCAATATCCTCGGGCATTTTGAATTCCAAAATTTCGTGCAGAGGATAATCCACCATTTTCTTTAAAAAAATACTTAACTCGTGAATCTACATTCATTAACCTTTCAGCAATTTCACGAGTATTATCAGTAGAACCATCATCTATAAGAATACATTCAAGGTCAGGAAAAGTCTGTTCCAAGACACTTTTAACGCACTTTTCCAGATAAGTAGCTCGATTATAGCAAGGTAGAATAATTGAAACTAGGGGAGCCATGGATTAATCAATCCTCAATAGCAAATTTTGAATAACTTAAAATTAAGCTGTCTTGAAAACGGGGAACTGGGAACCTCTACGTTAGCAAAGCGTGGGAATTAGAGACTTGGAGAGGAATCACCGGGTTGGTTAACCCTTGAGAGTTGTAGCAAGTGGCGTTGGGAAATGGAAATCATGACAGCTACTTAAGTTAGCATTTCATTTGCCGTAGACAAATGTGGTATGCTAGAAATTGAGCATATCTATAATATAATATAATAAATTTATACAAGCTTAGCTTTATAAACTAAGTTTTTCTACCGTAAAATTACTGGTATCAAAATAATACATTACATGAAAACAACAAAAAAAGCAGTAATGCTACCTTAAACCGCGCCTTGTGCTGCGCCCATAACGTAGGGGCGTATTGCAATACGCCCGTACGCGTAGGTGGAGTCGTCAAAGTTAACTTAATGAGGGATCACAGGAAATGCAAGTAATCCGTATTGCGGCACTCTCTGACAATTACATCTTTTTGCTGCATGATTTAAAGCAAAATATCGCCGCCGTAGTAGATCCTGCTGAAGCTGAACCAGTTTTAAAAAAACTTAAAGAATTAAAAGCAGAATTGGTGGCGATTTTTAACACGCACCATCATCAGGATCATGTGGGTGGTAATAAGCAGATTATGCAACAATTCCCCCAAGTGACGGTGTATGGTGGAGCGGAGGATCAAGGGAGAATTCCGGGACAGCAGGTGTTTTTGCAACAGGGCGATCGCGTCCATTTTGCAGACCGAATAGGGGAAGTTTTCTTCATTCCTGGACATACCCGCGCCCACATCGCCTACTACTTTCCCCCAACCCAAGTTGGTGAAACTGGCGACTTATTCTGCGGCGACACCCTATTTGCTGGCGGTTGCGGTCGTTTATTTGAAGGGACACCCACGCAAATGGTAGATTCCCTGGGTAAACTCCGCTCTCTACCTGATGATACACACGTTTGGTGCGCCCACGAATACACTCTGAAAAATCTGCAATTTGCCCTCACAGTGGATAGTGACAATGCCAACCTCCAAAGTCGTTATGATGAAGTGAAGGCATACCGCAGTCGGGGAGAAGCTACTGTTCCCTCTCTGCTAGGAGTGGAAAAACTTACAAATCCCTTTTTACGCTGGGATCAGCCCGCATTACAATCAGCCACGAAGACTCGCGAACCAGTGCAAACCTTTGCGCGTCTTCGGGGAATGAAAGACCAATTTTAGAGGTAATAGCTAATAGCTGATTGCCCTGTTACCATTAGCTATTAGCAAAACACACCAGAAAACAAACAACGATGGCGAAACGTGTTCAGTTAGTTTTAAACAAGGATGTCATTAAGCTGGGAAAATCCGGCGACTTAGTAGAGGTCGCACCAGGCTATGCTCGTAATTATCTGATTCCCCAGAAGTTGGCAACTCATGCCACTGCTGGTATTCTCAAGCAAGTCGAACGTCGCCGTGAGTTAGAACGCCAACGGCAATTAGAACTTAAGCAACAAGCAATAGAGCAAAAAGCAGCTTTAGAAAATGCCGGTAGCTTTACAATTGCCAAGCAGGTAGGTGAAGCCGATGCTATTTTTGGTACTGTAACCACCCAAGAAGTGGTAGATGTAATTAAACAAATCACAGGACTGGAAGTGGATCGGCGCGGCATTACCATACCTGATATTGGTATGATAGGTACCTACGAAGCAGAAATTAAGCTCTATTCAGACGTGACAGCAAAAGTCACTATCCAGGTAGTATCTAGCTAACACCTTATATTTTGGGACGGGAGTGGGGATTAGGGAGTGGGGAGTGGGGGGAAGAGGGGGAATGGTGGAGTTTCTTCCATTGATAATGGGTGGTACAAGCCGCCTGTCGGGTGCGCCTAACTCCTAACTCCTAACTCCTAACTCCTAACTCCTAACCACTCCCGAAGCTAAAATTAGTAATGTCTGAAGAACTAAACTTTCAAGGTAATAGCAGCGATCGCCTCCCTCCTCAAAACATTGAAGCCGAAGAAGCGATACTGGGGGGAATTTTGCTAGATCCGGAGGCGATCAGCAGGGTAAGCGATCGCCTAGTTCCAGAAGCTTTTTACATTAGCGCTCATAAAGACATCTATCAAGCGGCGTTGCGTCTCCACAGTCAAGGTAAACCCACAGATTTGCTCTCGGTCACAAGTTGGCTTGCTGACAACGACAAGTTAGCTCGGATTGGCGGTAGAACTAAATTAGCATCTCTGGTAGACCGCACAGTCTCAGCCATCAACATCGATGCTTTAGCAGGGTTGGTGACGGAAAAATACCTGCGGCGTCAGTTAATTAAAGCTGGTCATGAAATTGTGCAGCTAGGTTTTCAGACAGAAACTGAGATACCAATCGTCCTCGATCAGGCTGAACAGAAAGTTTTTAACATTACTCAGGCGCGTCCCCAAGCAGGTCTAGTTCCAATTTCCGACACCTTGATTAATACTTTCCAGGATATTGAAACTCGTCACCAAGGTATTGCTTTACCAGGTATTCCCTGCGGATTTTATGATTTAGATTCCATGACCAGTGGTTTTCAACGTTCTGATTTGATTATTGTTGCTGGTCGCCCGTCTATGGGAAAGTGTCTAAGTGAAAATACTGTTATCCTCCTAAAAAATGGTATTATATCAACAATAAAAGAAATCTACGAGCGTCATCAAGCAGAACTGCTGACACTGAAGGATGATTGGAAATTCCACTTAACTCAACCATCTGCATTTGTCGATGACGGAATCAAACCAGTTTTCCGTGTCACAACTGGCTTGGGGCGGTATGTTGAAACGACTATCGTCCACCCGTATTTAACTATTAAAGGCTGGCAAAGGCTAGAGGAACTGAAAGTTGGTGATAAAATTGCAGTGCCTCGCAGGATGAGTATATTTGGCACAGAAACCCTAACTGAAGATGAGGTCAAGTTACTAGGATACTCAATGAGTGACGGTTGCTTGACCGGAAGCACACCAGATATACCAGGGAACTTTGCCAAAAGTAAAAATATCCCACCAGTTGTTTTTAAATTGGAGCGATCGCAATTATCTTTATTCCTCAACCATCTCTTCGCCACAGATGGATGGGCTACTGTACTGAACAGTGGTCAAGCACAGTTGGGCTATTGCAGCGTCAGTGAGAACCTAGCAAGACAAATTCAACATCTACTCCTACGGTTTGGCATCATTGCTGGTCTTAAAAAGGGACCTCTTAAATACAAAGACCCCAACATAGAAGCTTGGCAATTAGATATTACTGATGCCGAGTCAATCAAAACGTTTATTTCAGAAATTGGGATATTTGGAAAACAAGAGGCACTAGCCAAAGTCGAGGCTGCCCTAGTTCAAAATATATCTGTGCCACTTCAGCAGTTAACAACCAGTGATGTTTATTGGGATGAAATCGTTGCTATTGAGTCAGTGGGTAACAAACAAGTGTATGACTTGACCATTCCAGACACCCACAATTTTGTTGCCAATGATATCTGTGTTCACAATACGGCTTTTTGTTTGAACCTTGCTCATAACATTGCCGCTTCATATAAATTACCAGTTGCTATTTTCAGTTTGGAAATGTCAAAAGAGCAACTGGTGCAGCGACTGTTAGCAAGCGAAGCCGGAATTGAAACTGGTTTTTTGCGAAGTGGACGCATCAGTCAAACTCAGTGGGAACCTTTAAGTCGTGCTATTGGTCTGCTCTCGGAAATGCCAATTTTTATCGATGATACACCAAATATTACAGTGACAGAAATGCGGAGTCAGGCGCGGCGTTTGCAGGCGGAAGTAGGCACAGAACTGGGACTGATTATCATAGACTACTTGCAATTGATGGAAGGAGCAGGTGATAACCGTGTGCAAGAGTTATCTAGAATTACCCGAAGTATCAAAGGTTTAGCCCGTGAATTAAGTGTCCCTGTTATTGCTTTATCTCAGTTGAGTCGAGGGGTAGAATCACGCACTAACAAGCGCCCAATGTTGTCTGATTTGCGGGAAAGTGGAAGTATTGAGCAAGATGCGGATATAGTCATTATGCTTTACCGCGATGATTACTACAACACTGACAGTCCTGACAGAGGAATTGCCGAAGTGATTATAGCTAAACACCGCAACGGACCTACTGGTAGTGTGAAACTTCTTTTCGATCCACAGTTGACAAAGTTTAAAAATTTAGCCAAACCCAATAAATACTAAATTGGTTGATAGTTGACTGTTGACTGTTGACTGTTGACTGTTGACTGTTGGTTGTTGATAGTTGGTTGTTAATAGTAATTTGTTGGTTGTTAATGGTAATTTGTATTTCAACTATCAACTATCAACTATCAACTATCAACTATCAACTATCAACTATCAACACACTATTAAATAACTTTCAGCAATTCCACCTCAAAAATCAGCGTAGCGTTGGGTGGAATTACACCACCAGCACCACGAGAGCCATAACCTAACTCTGGGGGAATGATTAACTTACGCTGACCGCCAACTTTTATAGTGCTAATCCCTTCGTCCCAACCTTTGATGACCTGTCCAGCACCGAGTTTGAATTTGAAGGGTTCACCGCGATCGCGTGAACTATCAAACTTCTTACCATTTTCCAGAGTGCCGACGTAGTGAACCTCAACGGTTTGTCCAGGTTGAGGAGTCACTCCAGTCCCCTCCTTGATATCGGTATACTTTAGTCCAGAAGGGGTGGTGACGACATTGGCATCAGACATTTTTTTTCTCGCTATTAGGGTATCGTTGTCAGTTACAGTGGTTGCCACTGGTGTGGTTTCAGTCGAATTAGCAGCTACAGCAGACTCCTGTTTGCCACCGCTTACTTGCGCTAACACCAAAACTACAACACAAAGGAGCATGAAGCCCATGGTCAGTAAAATTGATTTCAAAATCAGCCCTCCCTACCTAGGTGATATGGGAATAAGATAACCAGTAGGACAAGACTAAGTTTAAATCAGAAAGCGCACTTTAACGCCAAAGCTTATTTTCTAAATCGCGCACCTGACGTTCCAAGCGATCAATCCTACCCCGCAGTTCGTCCACTTCTGACTGGCGAGGAACCCCCAACTCCTGCATCATAGTTCGTAGTTGACGTTGCATTTGTGTCTCCCAGTTTCCCTGCTCTGACTTTAACTGCTGGACAATCTCATCCATCACCACCTTGGCTTGCTCAGGATTCAGCTTACCATCTTTCAATTCATCGCTGACTTCTCGCAGTTTTTCTGCCACCAAGGATGTTGTCCCAAGACCAAGCATTACTAATTGCTTCATCCAGTTATTGCTGTCCATACTACCTTCCTGTACCTTCATTCAACCCAGACTCCCATGAACAGAGTTCACTACACATAGCATAAAAATTTCTCTTTCCTACTCCCCAACGCCAGCTGTTTCAAGTTGGCAGAGGCTTTCGCTAGTTCCTCTTGGGGGGAACCCCCTTCGGGATCGGACGACTAATAACTCCAGACTACAAATCTATTTTGACACTCCCATGCCTAAAGGCGATGGGATTCTGTAAGAGGTTCTGCCGTATCTCCTACATATCTGACTGTCGAGTTACTGGCACCATTACCAGCAACCCCATAGGCATGGAACAAGCGTCTCAACCTGTAAGGATTGATGTCTACTGAGCGTAACTTTCCCACAGTCCGCAGGTAGTGTCTTTTTATTTTTGTGGAAGACAACTTTTGCAAAATTGTCCAGAGATTTTCTTAACTGTGTGGTTACTTTCATCTGGATACCAGATGCAGAGTCCCATTTAACAACAGTTTTAACAGCTTCTTTCGTTTCAAAGTCCTTAATCTTGGTATTTTTAAACGCAAGATTCAAATCATGAGGAATAACGCCATGCTTGACTACAGGACTTGTAAGAGGACAGCAAGAACCAAACTCAATTCTTGACTCAATCTCACAATACGAGCCATAGGCGTAAACAATAGATGATTCGTTATCTTTGTTGTTACAATCAAAACCTTCAATACGTTCTCTTAAGGCGTAGTTACGATGTTTTCTTAACGTAACCAACCAGTCTTCAAGAGTGCAAAGCTGAGATTGGTTAGGCAACAATTTAAAATTCCATCGAACTTGCATTGATTTCCTTTGATTGCTAGAATTATAGTATACAGCCATAAGCTAATCATGTCAAGCGAAATAACGAAAATAAAAGGGAAAAAGAGAGTAAAAAATCAGCCTGCTTTGCACGACGAAGTAAAGACAAGCAAACATTTGTCTTTAACTCCGAGTTCTTGGGATAAATTAAAAAAGATTGCTCTTGTCAGAGGGATAAGCGTAAGTGAAGTTATAGAAAGATGGGTGAGAAATATTGAAGGCGACTAAAGTCGCGTCGTATTCCTCCCATGCCTGTTCGCGCAGCGTCTCCCCTTGGGATTCGGACGGTTGAAAATTGAGCGGATACTCAAATTTCAACCTCATAAGCTCACTACTTCGATCATGTGACAGAGGCGCACAGGGAAAAGGTATTGTAAAGTATTGTTACTACATATGGTAATACTAGAGTAACCAAAACATTCCCAACTGTTAATATTGGTCGTTGACGATCGCCTGGGCTTTGCATTTTAGGCTGTCATCATCCTTGGGTTGGGAATCTTGCTCATCAAGAGCTTCATAAAAATATAGCAATCCGTGGAGGATTTATAAACACCCCCACCCCTTTGGGTTCGTCAAAAGTCAAAAGCACCGAAGTTCTGTTCGTCGGAGACGTTGGCGAAGCCATCGCCGGAGGCCGGCGGAAAGACTTCTCTCAAAAGTCACGCATTGTTTTGACTTTTGAATGCGTGACTTTCCGCGTAGCGGCTTGTCCCCTCTGTTCAGATCTCAAATGGAAGGCTATAGGGCGTACTCCAATCACTTGTCACGGACGCTTTTTATCAGATATTCTCGGTTTTTTAAGTATTAATACTAATCAAAATTCAGAGAGTGTTTTTTCTACTGAGGGAAATACGAGCGCTCGCGCTCGTTCTTTGGGTTCATCTAACAAAATCGCATTGCTCCCGAGACGCTCACAAAATGACTTTATCGAAGCAACTCGTCTTGAAAAATTTGACGTTTGTGGTTAGATCCTGTTAGCTTTAAACCAAGAGATTATATTTGACCTGAGGGGGTGACAAAAACCTTTGAACTTCAACTAAAGAAGCAGAAAGGCTTTTGAACGGTTCTGCTATGAAAAGATAAACATCATTTTCTCGCTTTATTGATTCCATTCTCAATAATTAGATCCAAAAGTCTGATTTTTATGTTGGGATAGGTTTCCAATTTGTTTTGATGGTTCAAGGGTTACTCTTTTATAATCCTTATTGGATAAGGCATTGAGACGAAGTTATCATCCACTCAGGTTCCACAAGGATTCTGGAGCAGAATAGCAGTATAAATGTTAAGAACAACAGATTCATTAATCCATAAATCTAGCCTCAAAGTTCCCAGCACCCTTGAGGTAATGATGACAATTTTGGAATGGTTTGATCAATTCAACCACGCACCAGTAACCTATGAGTTGTGGTTACAAGGTCAAACTGCTTTGATTGAGGGCTTTACGAATGCGGTTCGCCATGCCCACAAAAATCTTAGTCCTCAAACTCCTGTTGATATTACAGTCCAAGTATCCTCTAAATATTTCCAGATTTGCATTTGGGATCAAGGCGATACTTTTAATCTAGAAGCAGCTTTGGAAAATCTCAGTCAAAAAACCATATCTCATGCATTTCATCCTTTAAACCATGGTCCCCAATGGGGCTGTATCTTTTTACTAAAGTTAAGCAAAGACCATGCCTGGACAATTAGTTACAATCGTGATGTGGATGATAGAAACTGCTTAATACTCGAGAAAAAGCTAGCTTCTTAATTGCGGTTTATTATTTGCTACGTGATTTTTGTTCTTGCTCGGCAACGATATATTACAGTGAAACATATGCATTGTCAAATAAATTTGATTCAGCCTCAGGGAATTTTTGATGGTAAAAAAAGTAGGGTTATTTACCAAGAAATCAGTGAAATTATTGCCCTAGATACGAAAATAATTCTGATTGATTTTAAAGGCGTTACCTTTATGGATAGCGCTGGATTTGGGAATCTGCTATTGATGGTAAAAAAAGTTCAACAGCAGCAGGGAAGACTGGTATTTTGTTCAATCACCGACCAAATTAAGATGCTCTTTAACTTAACTAATACGAACAATCTGTTTGAAGTGTTTCCCGATGTGGCATCATTTACCCAGACAATTACTGAGAAATAAAGTTTAGTTTCCGTGAATAATAATCATATAAAAATATTTTCAAAAAGTCCATGAAACTGCACTAACAATCAACTTGTGGGGGTGGCTCCAATGGCGATTGATTGGTTTAGTTCACGGATTGGGAAAAGGTTTTAAGACAAATGTGGATGTGACCCAAACCAGTTTTCATCAACAGGGTGTTCCTCACGACATCTTCTCTATTGAATAATATGAATACGACGATTTTCATTGATTTTCATTCCTATGAAATCTGATCTGGTGCCCGATTTTAGAAAACTTCGTCTTCCCACCGAAGAATTTACAAAGTTATTTCCTTTCCATCTGGTCATAGATCGAGAAATGAAGATCGTCGAGGTCGGTGAGGTAATTCAGCGCATTTTTAAACCTATTCAGATCCTTGATTCTTCTTTAAAAGAATGTTTCTCCATCAATCGCCCCAAATGCCCAGCTAACTTTGAAGCTATTTGCCAGCAAACACGATCGCTGTTTCTCCTGGAATCTCACTACAAGGAAATGCAGTTTAAGGGACAGATGATATATCTGGAAGCATCTGATTATCTGCTTTTTCTTGGCTCTCCCTGGATTACCGATATTGCCGATTTAAAAAAGCTAGGTCTAAGCCTAAATGATTTTCCTTTATGGGACTCTGTTTTAGATTATCTGTTTCTTTTGCAGGGTAAAAATGCTGCCCTTGCAGATGGCAAAAAACTCCATGAGAAACTAACAGTTCAGCGAACCGAATTACAAGCAACAGCCTCACGATTGAGAACGCTGATTGAAAGTTTACAAATTGGCGTTTTACTGGAAGATGAAACCAGACATATCCTTCTGGCAAATCAGCAGTTTTGTCATCTGTTTGACATTCCCATGACTCCAGAGGCTTTAAAAGGCATGGATTGTCGGCTTGTAGCTAAGTGTAACAAAGAACTCTTAGCTGAGCCAGAGGAATTTATTCGGTACGTAGATGAGGTTGTCACTCAAAGAAAAATAGTTCTCAATAAAGAATGGCATCTCCAAAATGGCAGAATTTTTGCACAGGACTACGTACCAATTGTAATTGATGATAAATTATATGGTCATTTGTGGAAATATGACGACATTACCCTAAGGAAACAATCTGAAAATATCATCAGGTTAAGTGAAGAACGGTTAAAGCTAGCTTTAGATGCTGTAAACGAAGGTCTTTGGGACTGGAATTTGGAAACTGGAGAAGTTTATCGCAGCCCACGTTGGTTCACAATGCTAGGTTATGACCCAGATGAGCTGGAAAACAATATGAAAGTTAGCAATAAGTTGATCCATCCGGAGGATCAGTCCCTAATGCAACAACGACTCATAGCCCACCTCAAGGGTCATACTCCTTTCTATGAGGTAGAAGTTCGTTTACTAGCTAAATCTGGAGAATGGAAGTGGATTCTGAATCGAGGTAAGTTAGTGAGCCACGATTCCCAAGGAAAATCCTTGAGAATGGTTGGAACTCATCTGGATATTACCGAACGCAAAAAGGTGGAAGAAGAGCTAAAAAAGCAATACCAACGAGCTCTTGTGCTCAAGGGGATTACTGAAAAAATTCGTCAATCCTTGCAATTGGATGAAATTCTCCAAATAACGGTTAAGGAAGTTCAGCAGATTTTGTCTACTGATCGCGTCATAATCTTCCGATTAAACCCTGATGGTTCCGGCAGAGTTGTTCAGGAGGCAGTTGTTCCAGGATGCTCACCTATTTTAGACCAGGATATTTATGACCCTTGTCTTCAGGAAGGATACCTTGAGGCTTATCGTGAAGGGCACATTACAGCCATTTGCGACCTGGATAAAGCAGGATTGAAATCTTGCTATGTGGAATTTTTAAGCCGACTTCAGGTAAAAGCTAATCTGGTCGTACCGATTCTAGTGCGAGACAATTTATGGGGGTTATTGATTGCCCATCAGTGCAATCAGCCTAGGCAGTGGACTGAATTAGAATTGGATCTCCTCAAACACCTGGCAGATCAACTGGGTATTGGTATCACCCAATCACAATTGCTGGCTCAGGAAACTCGTCAAGCTCATCGATTATATCAAACAAATCAAGAACTTCAAACATTAGCTGAGGATTTACAGACACAAAAACAGCTTTTAGAAGCAGAATTAAATGAAGCCGCTGATTACGTAAAATCTATTCTTCCTAACCCCATCTCGGGATTAATCACAATAAACTCCACATTTTTACCCTCCAGCCAATTGGGTGGTGATTGCTTTGATTACTACTGGCTAGATGAGGATAACTTAGTCATATACCTCCTTGATGTTTCTGGACATGGATTGGCTGCTGCTCTTCCTTCAATTTCAGTGCATAACCTGTTACGAGCGCATTCTCTTCCTAATGCCAGTCTTTATCAACCATCCGAAGTTCTTCAAAATTTGAATGATATATTCTCAATGGATAAGCACAATGCTCGGTACTTTACGATTTGGTATGGGGTTTTTAACCGAAGTTCTTATCAGCTGACCTACGCTAGCGCAGGTCATCCTCCAGCTTTACTGCTTTCTAAATCAACTGAGTTTGGTCTAGAAGTGCAACAGTTAGCCACTCCAAGCCTACCAATCGGGGTGGGTGCAGAAACAAAATATTATAATGCTGTCTGTGATATTCAAGCATTAAGTAAACTCTATGTTTTTAGTGATGGAGTTTACGAAGTTGAACAGTCTGATGGTAGTATGTGGAATTTTAACAGCTTCATCAATTTACTGATGGTATGCCATCAACCCCATGAATTGGATAAATTGAGCTTAGACTCTCTTTTAGAAAGCATAAGAAGTTCAACAGGTACTAAAATCTTTACAGATGACTGCTCTTTAATAGAAATAAACTTTTAATTTTCAGTAACTTTCAAGAAACACGGGGAGTAGGGAGTGGGGAGTGGGGAGTGGGGGAAGAGGGGAGGAGGGGGGGAGGGGGGGAATGGGGGTGTTTGTTTCATTCGTAGCGGGTGGTGCGCCGCCCGTGGGGCGCTCTTAAGGAAAACAGGGGTGTAGGGGTGTGAGGGTGTGGGGTGTGAATGCCGTAAACCCCACTATAGAACTGCAAATTTTCTAGAATGGTTAAATCATCGTAGAGCGTGAACTTCTGACTCATGTAGCCGATTCGTTGCCGCAATTTTGCACTCCGAAGATTGCCCGTTTCCCCAGCGAGGGATATTTTTCCAGAACTAATGGGCAACATTGCAGCTTTAAAGCTGCCGTGATACAATACAAAAATCAGTACAAAATTTAAAAACCTACCCCCGGACTCGGGGAACGTAGACGCCCGAAACACCACAAGAAGAAATCAGCACGCCCTATGGGCAAACCTGTTGAGCCTGGGAACCCTAGTGATAGGGATATTAGGACTGAAAAGTCTTAAGAATCTCTGACCCTTTAGGGCAGAGAGTGTCAAGGGTACGCCCCAACACAGGAAGAAATCAATAATCAAGTTTTTGATCAACAGAAGTTTGAAGCAACAAGGCTACAGCTAAAAGAATAGGGCGATCAAAGAAATTATAGTGAGTGAGGACAACCGCTAATCATGAACCAATGCCTGAGATTATTTGGACATCCTATCTTCGTTATCGTGCAACCCGAAGGGGCTTTGACTTGGGTCTAATTGAAAATATCCTACGCTTCTCCAGCGAACGATATTATGATGTAGAAACAGATCGGGAGATCGCAGTTGGAAAGCATGGTGAACAGCTAGTTTTAATTCCCTACGAACAAAGTGAAAATATAATTACACCGATTACAATTCACGCCACAACTCGACAACAAATTCGATTTCGTCTAAAAACCGGACGGTTTATCACAAATGTCTGATATCAAGCAACAATTGCCACAAATGAACTACTTCAAAGAAGAGGATATTCTTCACCTGCTAATCTCCGAAGAGCCTGAATCAGCAAGTGTTGAAATTAGTCCAAATGTCACTGCTGAACTGAATGCAGCCGGAGAGTTGATTGGCGTGGAAATTCTCAATGCCAGTAATTACATCCGAGATTTTATTTTGGAATCTGTTCAGGGTAAGCTGTTGAACTTGGTTCGTAGCGAAGTATAGCCAGCGATCGCCGATCTTGTAGGGTGCGTTAACGAAGTAACCCACCACCCACCACTACAATTATTGATTCACCACCAACCGTGGGTACTTTCAGCCAATTGGAAATATAGCTGCAATCCAAATTCCTAATAATTTGGTTATTCTCGTAAACTTTAGTCAGTCTGAATCGATGATCCCTAAATAGCTTGTATTTTCTCAGCTATCGTGGTGGAATGATACCAATTCTCTATGAAGTTGCGTATGAATAAAGCTTCATAGAGAATTGGTATAAGAAGTAAGCAACTCTTCCTTTATTACAGAAGTAACAATTACCAGCTTTGACAAAGCTGCAATCTCACTTTTCTGGGGACAAGCTAAAACCACTCAAGTTCAGATACCCTGATTACATCACATCTGTTCCCGTTTGTAAAGAAGATTCAAAGGCTCAGATGTTGTCTGAGCTTTTTATTCTTCTGATTGTGACTAAATGGAGATGTCAAAATAGGTCAAAACAACGCCTTTTCAAGGCTTTAAGGCTGTTCTCCTGATATGAGTGTATATTCATCATCTGAAATGTATGCTATGAGGCACTTCCAGTCAAGCGCGTACATTTTTCCCGTTTTTGGCACGTATGCTATTAGCATGGGACTTCTCCTCCCATGCGGATGTGGTCTGGGTGAGAAACCCATTAAATACTGAGTTATTTTTTTGATGTACTGCCAGGCTGGTGCAAGATGTGAATTACCCGATGGGTTGCAGGTGGCAGCTTAATGGCTGGTGGCAATGGTGCGGGCTGCGACAATCAAGGGTCGATCATACTAGTCCGCCACATAAATTTTGACAGGTTGTGCAGTTGACGCTCCCACGCCTAGAAGGAGTGGGATTCTACAAAGATTTCGCTTTGTATATCCCTTGCGGGTTCCCCGGCACAAGAAAGTTCACCCCTATGGGTAGAGTGTTATTTCCTCAAACCTCGTCAATTCGAGTGTAGGGCGTACGGGCGTATTGCAATACGCCCCTACCCCCAGTCCGGGGGTAGGTTTTAAGGTGCAATGCTTGACCAATCAGATTATAGCACACAATTCTATTGACTGCGATAAGGTGCGTCGCATTCATCCCACACCTGTTCGCGCAGCGTCTCCCCTTGGGATTCGGACGGTTGAAAATTGAGCAGATACTCAACTCTCAACCAAGTGGGCTTTCTGCTTTGATAGTGTAAGACCGTTGACCGATAAAATGATTGGTCAATCTAGTAATTCGGTTGAAATTCTTCAACCGTGCTTGACCCATGTTTAAACGATACGAAATGATGAGTATAATCTGGGAGAGTCAAATTCAGGGGTTCAAAAAGGGTGACTTTAGAAACTAGGTAAAATTCATTGCCAGAAATTTTGCTGCTTCTACGTAACCTGATTGCAGTTTAGCAGATTTTTCTGTTTTCAATCATTTTTTACTACATGACCATTTTTAAAGAAACAGTGAAGGGGAGATGCAAAAGGATGAAGCAAACCTAATGATAGCAATCAATGGTATATAGTCCTGTAGTGATACTCCCAAAAGCTAACACCGTAGCTAAGAGTCATCAGTGGCAGTTGATAGAACCCTTACTTTACCGTGAAAAAGCAACGGGTCGTCTTTTGACCTTGTCCAAGAGGTTTGCACTTTGCGGGAACTATTCGGCGACTTTCAGGGACAGACAGTATACAACAAATACTTCCAACCTAGGCAAAGGAATGCGATGTGGGCAGAGATGAAACCCAGCCTCCTGCGGCAATGACATGTTTAAGTAGGCAAAAGTTATACCCAGAGCGCTGCTATCGTCAGATAGGCACTCCGGGAAAACGACGAGAAAAAGCGGAGCCTTTACTGAACCTAAGTGCGGGTTCTCAAGTGTTTGAACTTTTGTCTTTTACATGGTACATTTTTCCTTTTGCCCCAGCCTACAGTGCACTAAAATTTATGAACTTTTGTAGAGGTTTCCCTTCTGGACCATTCCAGGTTTTTATGATGAACAGTTAATTTTTCACCAAATATATTCAGTCTAAGTTGACAAAACCCCATGGAGTTGCAATAAATGGACTTATACAGAGATGCATTGAACATCCTCAAAGAGACTAGCCGAACTTTTTACATCCCAATCATTCGTTTACCGCTTGGTCTACAAGAGGCAGTGGCATCAGCCTACCTGTGTTTTCGTGCTATTGACGAAATTGAAGATCATCCAGAACTCGATAACCCAACTAAGGCAAAACTTTTGCGTGGGATTAGCTTGACATTACAAGAAGCTGGGGTTGATGGCTTTGACGTTGATGCTTTCGTGGGATTGAATACACACGAGCATTTATTACCAGAGGTATCCATGAGGATTAGAGAATGGACCCTACTAGCGTCTGGGACCATTGCACCTCGGATTTGGGATACTACAGCAGCAATGGCAGACCGGATGGCTTTCTGGGCAGAGAGAAACTGGACAATTGACACAGAGTCGGATTTAGATCGTTATACATTTAGCGTTGCAGGTGCAGTTGGCTTGTTGCTCTCAGATTTATGGGCTTGGTACGATGGAACGCAGACGAACCGCACCCAGGCTATTGGATTTGGTCGGGGCTTACAAGTGGTTAATATGCTCCGTAACCACACAGATGATTTGACCCGTGGGGTGGACTTCTTCCCTGAAGGTTGGAGTGCAGAACATATGCAAAAGTATGCTTATCGGAATCTAGCCATGGCAGATACCTACACCAACGCCCTCCCAGCAGGTCCAGCTTTAGACTTTTGCCAAATTCCCTTAACCTTAGCTTATGGCACCCTGAATGCTCTTGCCAATGGCAAAGATAAACTTAGCCGTAGTGATGTTCTTGCACTCATTGAGCAGGTAATGGATCTCAAATGAACGTCAGCCACTCTCATGAGTTGATCAACTTGACTAACTGCTGGAGTGCAGTAAGTAACATGAATTGCGTGCAATGGATCTATGACTCTGCTCAACTAAAGGAGAGATATCAGTGAAGAAAACCCTGTTCCTCAATCCTCCTTCCTTCGATGGGTTTGACGGTGGTGCAGGTTCCCGATACCAAGCCAAGCGCGAGATTACCTCCTTCTGGTATCCCACATGGCTAGCCCAACCAGCCGCCCTCGTCCCAGGTAGCTTGGTGGTGGATGCTCCACCACATGGTCAAACTGTGGAAGATGTGCTCAAAATCGCTCTTGATTTTGAACTTATTATCATGCACACCAGCACCCCCTCCCTGGTTAATGATGCCAAGTGCGCCCTCGCAATTAGAGCTTTGAACCCCAATGCACAGATTGGCTTCATCGGAGCGCATGTAGCAGTATTACCGGAGGAGACACTGCGTGAAAACCCGGTCATTGACTTTGTGTGTCGTAACGAATTTGACTACACCTGCAAGGAACTGGCAGAAGGGAAACCTTGGAATCAAATCAATGGCCTAAGCTACCGAGACGAGAATGGTAACTTATGTCACAACCAGGAGCGTGAATTGATCCACGATTGGGATGCTATGCCCAGTGTACTGCCCATTTATGCCCATGATTTAGATATTACGAAATATTTCATCGGTTACCTCCTGCACCCCTACGTTTCTTTTTACACTGGACGGGGCTGTCCGGCAAAATGCACCTTCTGCCTTTGGCCTCAAACTATTGGTGGTCACCAATACCGCGCTAAAAGCCCAGAAGCAGTAGGCAAAGAGATGGAAGAAGCCAAAGCTATCTTTGGTGACAAGGTGCGGGAATATATGTTTGATGACGACACCTTCACAATTGATAAACAGCGGGCGATCGCCATCAGCGAACACTTAAAGCGACTGAAGCTGACTTGGAGCTGTAACGCCCGCGCTAACTTAGATTACCATACTCTCAAGCAACTGCGCGACAACGGCTTACGTCTATTACTGGTAGGATTTGAATCCGGCAATCAGCAAATTCTGGACGGCATCAAGAAAGGTATTAAGCTGGAAGTGGCGCGTTCGTTTATGGAAAACTGCCACAAACTCGGCATCACCGTACACGGCACATTCATCATCGGTTTGCCAAACGAAACCCGCAAGACAATTGAGGAAACCATTCGCTTCGCTTGCGAAATTAGTCCTCATACCATCCAAGTTTCCATCGCCGCCCCCTATCCAGGTACTGAACTCTATCGACAAGCCCAAGCTAACGGTTGGTTTACCAACAATTCCCTGGTGGCGAATTCCGGTATTCAAATGTCTTCACTGCAATATCCTAACCTCTCCAGCACTGAAATTGAAGATGCAGTGGAGCAGCTGTACCGTCGATTCTATTTTCGACCCAAAGCTATCATCCCAATTGTCGGTGAAATGCTCAGCGATCCCCAGATGTTAGTGCGCCGTCTGCGAGAGGGTCGCGAGTTCTTCTCCTACCTGAAAGACCGTCGAACCCAAGCAACCGCTAAAGCACAATCAGTTGTTAGTTCTTAGTTCTTAGTTCTTAGTTGTTGGTTGTTAGTGGTTAGTAGAAAATCTACTAAATACCAACCAATATCAACCACCTAACAACTACCACCAACCACCAACCACCAACCACCAATGAAACTTGGCAGCGAAAACCACAAGGAACTATTCTGTCGCAGCTTCATCGACAGCCACCTAAAGTTCGAGCCTGAACAACTCCCATGGCCCACTCTTGACAGTGTAGGTCAAGAAAGGATACGAGGCATTCCTTTCTGGAAAGAAGCCCTCAGAACAGAACAAGGGGCTGGGGCTATGGTAAACGCCTTTGCAGCGACGGTGAGCGATCCCTTATTGCAGGAAGCGATCGCCCTTCAGGCTATGGAGGAAGACCGCCACGGTAGACTCATTGGGTTTTTGATTAACCATTATGACATTGAAATTTCCCCAATTTCAGAGCCTGTGCTTCCTAACAATATCAAAACAGCCTTCATTGACTTTGGTTTCGGGGAATGCCTCGATTCTTTCTTAGCCTTTGGGATCTTTGAAATTGCCCGCCAAGCAAACTACTTCCCTCAAGCATTGTTCGACATTTTCAATCCAATTCTTGACGAAGAAGCACGGCATATCATGTTTTTCGTCAATTGGGTGACTTACCAACAAATTAATGAGGGTCTCAAGGCTAATTGGTTGCGTGGGGGTCAAGCTCTTTGGCATTACGCTCGTGCGTTTCAAGATAAACTGAATGTCTTTGGTAGCTCCATGGAGGACCAACAGGAGGGTTTCACTGCTACGGGAGCTAGTAATTTTGTGGATAATTTGACCCCCGATGTGTTTTTATCCACTTGTCTTCAAGAAAACACTCGACGGATGAGCGTCTTTGACAAAGAGCTACTCCAGCCGCGACTGATCCCCAAACTTGCTAAAATTGCCCTGCCCATTCTCAGACTAACATCTCGAAAACACAACAACCCCACAGCCCAATTTTCGGAACAATAACACCAGAATGTATGCAGGCTAAGAGACTCGCCATTATTAATGGTGATGACTTCGGCTACTCTTGTGGCGTTAATCAAGGGATTATCAAAGCCCATGAAGAAGGAGTGCTGACCAGTACTAGTCTGATGGTAACGGGTGAGGCAGCTGTTGAGGCAGCTGCCGCCTCCCGTTCTCACCCTAACCTAGCCGTTGGTCTACACTTAGTTCTGGTGTGTGGTCGATCTGTTCTACCACCAGACCAGATTCCCCACTTGGTTGACTCCAGAGGTCAGTTTTCAGACAGCCCAGCGATCGCAGGCTTACGCTACCAATTCCATCCGGCTACCCATGATGAACTGCGGCGAGAAATCCGCGCCCAATTAGAAAAATTCCGCTCCACCGGACTACCCCTCTCCCATGTAGATGGGCATTTACATATGCACGTTCATCCAGTGGTACTAAATATCCTGGTGGAACTAGCACAGGAGTTCGACATCAGAGTCATCCGTCTTCCTGCTGAGGAACTCGGTATGAATTTGCGGCTTGATGGTGGTAGGCTACTGACTAAGCTGGTTTGGTCGGGGGTGTTTGGTGGACTGCGCCGCCATGGTGAGAAGTTGCTGAAGTCTCACGGAATCAGCTTTGCTGACAGGGTCTACGGGTTGCTGCAAACGGGCTGCATGACTGAGGAATACTTGCTAGGTCTTATTCCCCAGATCAAGGCAGACCTAGTGGAGATTTATTGCCACCCGGCGCTGAATGGACCACCAGGCGCAGGTGAAGCAGAACTCGCTGCTTTGTTGAGTGAGCAAGTACGCAAAGTACTAGAGACAAATGGCTTTGAACTCACAAACTATAATCAAATCAGAAAGTAAAGAATAAATTATGAAAATTGGTTCCCAAACTCATAAGGAATTATTCTGCCGCAGCTTTATGGAAAGCCACCAGAACATTGAGCCTGAACAGCTGATGTGGCCTAAACTTGATGGTCCAGAACTTGAGCGCCTGCGGCAAATTCCCTTTTGGGAAGAAGCCCTGAACACTGAGTTGGAAGCCGGAGCAAAGATTGATACCTACCTCCCAATGATTACTGATCCACTGGTGCGAGAAGCAGTCGCCCTCATGGGAGAGGAGGAAGCAGCTCATGGTCGGCTATTTCAGTATATGATTCAACACTATGGCATTGACGTTTCGGGACATCCTCCTGCTAAGCTACCTACAAACATTGAGCAAGCCTTCATTGATTTTGGTTATGGTGAGTGTTTGGATGCTTTTTTAGGATTTGGGCTGTTTAAAATCGCCCGCCAGTCTGGTTTCCTTCCAGAACCGATGTTTACCATATTTGACCGCTTATTGCAAGACGAAACACGCCACATCGTGTTCTTCGTGAACTGGGTAGCCTATCTTCAGGCAAGTAGAGGTCGGGAAGCCAAATTGTTTCGAGGCATACATTCACTTTGGCATTACGGCAAAGCTGTTCAACGAGTGTTGGCTGTGATTGGTCGTAGCAGCGAACAGAGTGGTAATTCTTTTTCAGCGACTGAAGCCAGCGTCTTTCTAGATGGCTTTAGTGTAGAGAAGCTGATCTCAACTTGTCTCCAAGAAAATGCTCGACGCATGAGCTTTTTTGATGACAGGCTACTCCAGCCTGAACTCCTACCATCCTTGGCTCAAGTTGCACTCTCCGGTATCAAACTTGTACCCAAACGTCAATCTGAGAATACGGATAAGAATCTCTCAAAGGTTGAAAATTCTTAATAGATATCTCCAGCAATGATGTAGGGGCTGTTTGCTATAGCGGTTTTCAATTGGTGTGAGGTAAATCAAAGAGCTAAAAAACCGCAGATGTAGACGCCCCTTGGGCGGCTTCCCGTTCGCGCAGCGTCTCCCCTTGGGAGAAGGGTACGCAGATGAACGCAGATGAATCTGTATTTCACCCGGTTGAAAACCGCTATAATTTTCGCGACTATGTCTAATAATTCCTCATTCAAGTCTTATTGCGAAGGGGAAGTAATATCAAGTTCGGGTGATTACTTATAATAAAATTTATAGCGATTTTCATCCGGATGAAATACAGATTTATCTGCGTTTATCTGCGGTTTCTTAACTCTTAAATCTACCTCACTGAATTGAAAAGCGCTATATCAATGTAGGTTGGGTTTCGTTCCTCAACCCAACCTACTACCTACAGATATTATAAGTGTTTAACCGAACCTGATATAACAAGATGAATGTCCGAATAAAGATTAATTCTTTATTGGATCGATCTGACCAATCCCAAGGCTTAACAGCGTTGTCCTTACATCCTCCCAATTAGGACCACAGTAGTAATATTTGCGTTCTAGTAGATCCGCTAAATAGTACCCAGGCTTACCCATATTTATCCGAAAAAGCTCAACAACAACCTTTTTCTTGGTTGTACCAAACATAAACTCGATGTCGCCTTCCATTGGTAGATTTAACGGATTAAAAAACACTTTGCCTTTGAGGAAGTGCCAGTAAGATTTTTCTGGTGTAATGTGGCGTTGAACAATTCGGTACTCGACGGGGTAAATTATTTTCTCCATATCTGTACCACCTAGGTTACACTATACTTAGAGCAGCCCCCAAGTGCAAGTTGGGGGCTGCTTTGAGGCTTAGGGATTAGCTTTGACTATCGCCGTTTTCCTCTTCGTCGTCCGCTTGGATATCAAGGTCATTGAGGATATCCTCTCTATCAATCGGAGTTTCCTGTCCTGATACCGGATCTAATTCGATCCAGGTACGCCGCCTAAACAGGAATCTAAAGATTCGGAATAACGGCATCCAGCCTTCACCTTTACCGTTACCTCTGTAGTTTGGATCTGTCAGTTACTTCACCTCCTGATGAGGGTATAATTTTTTGCCCCTCATCATTTCATAATATCATGATGTTTATCATGATATTATAGGGTTATGAATGGAGTTAAATCATGACCCGAAAGAAGTTAGACCGTAAAAGAGACTATATACAAATCGTAATAGATCCAGACGACAAGACGGCTTTTGATACTTGGTGTCTTGCCAACAGTACGACGATGAGTGAAATTATTCGTAAAGAGATAGCCCCTTATGTCGCCAAAGGTAAAAAGCTTTTGAAGGACTTTCGCGGTGGGGAGTAAGTTAATTCGTTGTAAAAAAGAGAGTTAAGCTGCCCTTTAGTCGTCGCGCTTGTTGCCTCGTTTATCATCGTCGTCATCGTCGTCATCATCGTCATCGTCGTCATCATCGCGATCATCTTGTTTAGTTTTATGTGTAGCAGCAGGCGATGACAACTGTTGAAAATTTGTTGATGGCGAAGATGTTGGCGCGGTAGAGACATCGGGCACAGTTGATGTTTGGAGTTTTGATAAATGATCTTCCAAAGGTTTTTTGAATGCAAAGAACCCAAGGGCAGCGGTGATAACAGTAACAACTGCGGCTACAGTTCTGGCAACAGCCTTTTTATAGTGGGTTTCATCTTTAGGACTCATTTGTAATCCTTCTTTCCTGCAATCAATTAAGAGTTTACCTTAATCACTTAAAAGCTGAACTATCTTAAGATAGAGTGTTCGCAATACGGTTCGGATAAGCACCCAGACAGAAACCCGGTTTCGCGTTTCCTCATCCGTCCAGTTCTCCAGCCAATTGCCGTCAACATCCTTGACGTGTTCGCAGATTCCATCTACACCAAGGCTTCTCCTACTGCGTCTTATACTGCGAACTCGTTTGATCGCTGCTTTGGCTCTCGTAATGTTCTGATCTCTAATTGCTTCCAAGTTGGCGGATATAAAGCCCTTCCCGATCAATATTAATGACAGGATAGCGTCCCTTAAGGGATTGATCACTATATTGATATATACATTTGCCAACAGACTTTTTCGTTGATGATGCGATCGCGTGTTAGAGGATGTTTTCAAAGTCCAAGCGTGATGTATCAAATACTTTTATATAGAACTAAATCCCCCGAACCAAGGGGGGACTTTGATTCCAGTTCCCCCCTTGGTTCGGGGGGTTAGTTCCGATCAATAAGTGCTTCGATACCGCCAACAACTTTTCAAACAACCTCTAACCGAACCTGATATAACGAGATGAATGACCGAATAAAGATTAATTCTTTATTGGATCGATCCGACCAATCCCAAGGCTTAACAGCGTTGTCCTTACATCCTCCCAATTAAGACCACAGTAGTAATATTTGCGTTCTAGTAGATCCGCTAAATAGTACCCAGGCTTACCCATATTTATCCGAAAAAGCTCGACGACTATTTTCTTTTTGGTTGTGGCAAAAGCCCATTCAACATCACCCTCCATTGGTAAATTGAAGGGGTTGAAAAAGACCCTTGGCTTGAGAAACTCCCAGTACCTACTTTGTGGAGTGATTTCACGCCATATGATTCGGTAATGAGATGGATAAATGATTTTGTCCATACAACCTTTTTGGTTATGATTGTAAAAGAAAGCCCTCAGGTGCTAGCTGAGGGCTATTAGGGTTAGGGATTAGCGTTGGCTATGGCCATTCTCTTCGTTGTCCTCACTGATATCAAGGTCATCGATTATATTCCTTCTATCAGTGGGGGTATCCCGTCTTGTCCTCGGATCTGATTCAAACCAAGATCCGAATAAGAAGCGGAAAATTCGGAATACTGGCATCCAGCCTTCACCTTTTCCATTACCCTTATGATTTGGATCTGTCAACTTATCACCTCCTGATGAGGGTATAATTTTTTGCCCTTCATAACCCTATAATATCATGATTTTTATCATGATATTATAGGGTTATGAATGGAGTTAAATCATGACCCGAAAGAAATTAGACCGTAAAAGGGACTCTATACAAATGTATAAACCGTTACATTCACCTTCTGCCCTCTGCCTCCTGCCCAGAGCCGCCCGAAGGGCAGGGTCGAACGAGCGACAAAAACGGACAACGAAGCATTATGGTACGTCAATTCGGGTGCTAGTCGAGAATTCGTGTCAATTACTGCCGTGGAATTATAAGCGAAAAAAATGAGGGACGCATAAATCCAAAAAATAGGTTCGGCTTATTACAACGAGAACAGGCTTACGAAGACAGATCCACAAACGGAAGCCTGCCCAATTTTTTGCTGATCATTCCACGGCGTGCCTTCGGGATCGGTGTGTTTGGTGTTCAGACTAATTAGTTTTAAATAAGGCTGCCTCATTTTTTTTGGATTTGTGCGTCCCCAAAAATGCCCAAGATCTTGAAAGAGTGTAGTAAGTTTTATAGTTTCTTGTCCGTTTTTGTCTAGGAAAAATGTAGCGGCTTGTCAGGCTTATGCTTTTCAATTGCATTGTTTTCAGGGGATTGAGGATCTAACAGATTCGTAACCGTTCACACTCCCCCCTACCCAGGCTCAGTTCTATCAGGTTTATCAGTACTACCACCGTCGTCAAAAGCTATTTCACGAGTATTGGATTTATTTAGATCTGAGATTAGATTAGGCTGGGTGTTCTTTGATTTATCTGTGGGTTGAAGATTCGGTTTTTTCATATTTCCACCGTTTTACTCAGGACAAATCTAACTACCTCATGTTAATTGCCAATTACGGAAAGCTTTCCAAAGAATTACCGTCAAAAATTATAAAATAGAGACGCAATTATGAAGTAATCGACCACGGGGCGATCGCGCGGAGCGGGTTGAACGATAAAAATATTTAAGGCTGTTTTGTTGTAACCGTTCCGGGGGGTAACGAGAGAATGAGGGTTACAGGCGATTTCACCCGATGATTTAGCCACGTTTCCTCAAATTTATGGGCTTGATGATGCCTCAAACCCTATTAACTGGCTGGTGTCACAGGTGTTTTTTGGCGTTTGGGGAGATGGTGAAGTCTCAGAAGCGAATTTAGGATATGGGGAGCCAAAACCTAAGTCTATTTTTTAACATCAGCCAAATATTTGAGACTTTCCATTATAAATGATAGAATATAAACGTGGGTGAACGTCGGCTTCATGCCGTGTGTTTGGGTAGCTTGTCTACTTAAACCTAGCCCACAAACCATTTTAGTTTATCTAGTGATAGTGGGTTAGAATCGGTGTACCACTCCCCATAGTTCTTATTTCGCCGATCATCTAAATCCATAATCATCCTGTATTTCTGAGCAAGCGGAATAAAATACTTATCTTCCTGACGTTCATATAATCGTTGTAAAGCCCATAGGTAGTAATCAACAACCTGCAAGCCAGCATACTCCGAAGGGTAGGCTGGTTTAATAATTGTTTGACTATCTGAGGAGATTTTCCATTTAGTCTCAAAATTGTTTTTTGCTTGATTAATAGCTTGTTGCAGTTTTTCGTCATTTAACCTTCGTGTTCTTCGCGTCTTCGTGGTTCAAAAATATTTTTAAACCCAACTTTTCGTCACCATCACTCAACAAATGACGAGGTAGTTCCCATTTGTACAGCAATGGGGTTTGCCTATGTGTTGAGGCTAACAGAGTGCGATCGCCACTGAGTTTGTGTTATTGGAAGTCGCACTAAAAGATCAGGAGAACACCCTTCGTGAGATATTAGCCACGATTAATCTCTTAATAAAGCTCGAAAACCAGCTTGCTGAAAATGAATATCAGTTATTAATGCTTCCGTTATTCTATACTCTGTCATCACAATAAATGAAATACAATCAACAAGTCCCCAATTTTTATCTTTTCGTTCACAATATAGTTGAAAAGCTTTTTGATAAAGCGTTTCTGACATAGGAACAATTGTTACTATTTTATCGGTTTCTAATGAAGATAAAAATTTAATTGACTTTTCACGATAGTTTTGTTTGGATAAGGCATTGCCAATTTCTAAAATTATTGCTCTGGTTGTAATTAAAGGTGTTTTCGATGCATTCAATTCTTTGGCAATTACAACGGCTTTATTATGATAATCGTCAGCAGGTGAAGATAAGGCAATAGCATAACTTGTGTCGAGAAATTTCTCAAGATTCATTCTCTTTTTCTTCACCATATAAATAATAATCTATATTCGCAGACCAGTCAGAATATCCGTCTAAATTCAAAGATTCTGCTGTATCTAAAAAAGAGGTAGATTCCTTTTCTTCTGATGATAAATTTTCTATAATAATGCGGACACGGGTATTTGCTTTTAAGGTAACTGGTTGCTCGGGATGAAATACTTGACCGTCAAATAAAGCGTCAATCGCATTAAGCATGATTTTTTGAGTAAATTTCCTTCATTGGTAATATTCACATTATAAATATTGGTTGGTTTTTTGGGGTTCGTTTTGATTTTATCTGGACGTTACCACTCTCATTGCGATCGCACTCACCCTACAAGGTGATACGGAGAACTGCCCAGTCGCCCCCAACCCCGAATGTTACGCTCGTTAAGGGTTGAGACTGACGCCCAGAGGGGAGAACCACTCCTTCGCACTCCTATAGAATTTTAAGCGCGTCACCGCGTCACCGCGTCACCGTGTCAGCCCCTTTTTAGGTTAACAAGAGTGCCATTCCCCCCAACCCCTCTCCCAAATTGGAGAGGCAGGGTGGTTTCATACAACCAGAGAAAAAAACCTTCCCTGGATTTCAAAGCCTCTCCCCCACTCTTGGAGAGGTTTGGAGAGGGGCTAATGGTTCTGCACTACACGAAAAATCAAGACTTATAGATTTTTCTTTCTTTGTATGAAACCACCCTGCTCTCTCAAATTGGAGAGGGGAGCGATCGCTCACCATATCGTGAGAAAAACCGACTTTCTTGGCTTATAGTTTGCACAACCATTGATTACCATTCTCGCCACGTTTTTTCCCATTAGACATCTGGTGAAATAGAATGTAGAGACGCGTAAGCGTTGCGGGACGAAGTCCAATTTCGCGTCTGGTCAAGGATTTCTGGTAATGCATAGGCATAGTTAATTTTCGGAGATGTCTTTCCTTAGAGGTATTGACAAAATGTACGCAACTTTAACTTATCACTGATGATATCTGCCTGTGATTTAACTAAACTGTACTGGTGTTTTTTTGTGCGTATTAATGCGTATAATTGCGTAATTAATAATGTAGTATACCGCAGCATATAATTCTACTTTCTCTGAATTCTATGTATTATTTCTGAGGTTTTTTTCCGGAAAAACACTGAAGATTTAGATGAAGCTGTAACAAATTATGTTTGGAAATTTGCTTATGGGGAGTTTATTTGGCTTTTAGTTAACTCGCAGCCCTTATTTCAGGCAACCGTGAGTGCATCCTACGTAGTTATTAATTTTATATAATATGCCTCAGGAAAAACTCTCACAGTATGAGCGCGATTTCGATTCTTCTAAACCGTCCGTTGAAACCGAACGCCAACAGCAACAATGCACAGTTTTGATTGTTGATGATTGTCCGGAAGACCGCGAGACTTATCGCCGTTATCTTCTTCACAATCGTGAGTCATGCTATACCATTTTAGCAGCAGAATTAGGAAAAGAAGGGTTGGAGTTATGCGTTTGCCTCAAACCGGATGTCGTGTTATTAGATTACTTGTTACCAGACATTGATGGATTGGAATTTCTTGCACAACTGCAATCTCGGGTGATGGAGAAACACCCCGCCGTAATTATACTTACGGGGCAGGGAGATGAAGTACTCGCAGTCCAGTTTCTGCAAGCAGGAGCCGAGAACTACCTGGTTAAAGGACGGACAACCGCTGATCAACTACATTTGGCGTTGAATAGTGCGATGGCAAAGACCCAGTTACGTGGGAAACTTCAACAAAGTGAGGAGCGACTGAAGTTAGCTTTAGAATCGGCACAAATCGGCATTTGGGAGTGGAACATCTCAAACAACAGCCTGGTATGGTCTGACCTGGTAGGACCAATATTTGGTTTTCCAATTGGCTACTGTCTACCAACCTATGAAGCCTTGATCAATGTTGTCTATCCTAAAGACCGCGAGTTGATAACTCAAGTTATGGCTGATGCCATTCAGTCAGGGACGGAACACGACGTTGAATTTCGCATCATCTGGTGTGACGGTTCCATGCATTGGATAAATAGCAAAGGCAAGGTTCATGACGATCGCTTCGGGCAACCAGTTAAGATGCTTGGCACGGTCATGGAAATTACTCAGTCCAAGCAGGCGGAACTGGCACGGCTTGAGCAAATCCAACGAGAGCAACTGGTCATGCGTATTGCCCAGTACATTCGCAAATCACTTAAACTGGATGAAATTCTCAATACCACTGTGCGAGAAGTGCGGCAGTTCCTACAAAGCGATCGCGTCCTCATTTTCCGCTTTCAGCCAGACTGGCAGGGCACGGTAGTTGTAGAATCTGTCAGCCCAGACTACAAATCGATCCTATCAACAACGATATATGACCCCTGCTTTACTCAAACTAAGATTGAGCCATACAGAAACGGTCGCATTTTTGCTGTAGAAGATATTCACACCGCAGGTTTAATTCAATGTCATGTTGACTTACTAGCTCAGTTTCAAGTCAGGGCGAATCTGGTTGTCCCCATTCTACAAGAGGAAAATTTGTGGGGACTGCTGATAACCCATCACTGTTCGGCATCTCGACAGTGGGAGCAGATGGAAATTGATTTGCTCAAGCAATTGGCAGACCAAGTGGGAATTGCCATCCAGCAATCCGCACTGTTCGAGCAAGTACAAATTGAACTCCTTGAGCGACAACAGGCAGAGGCGCAAATGTCTTGGCAAGCTAGGCACGATGCTTTAACTGGACTGGTAAATCGGCGCGAGTTTGAAAACAACCTAGAGCAGGCGATCAACAATGCCAAGACGCACAATCAACAGCACGCCCTGTGCTATCTCGACTTAGACCAGTTCAAAATTGTCAACGATACCTGTGGTCATTTTGCTGGTGATGAACTCTTGCGTCAGGTAACAGCATTATTTCAAAGCCAAGTGCGTAAGACAGATACTTTATCCCGTTTAGGTGGAGACGAATTTGGCTTACTGCTCGATCAATGCCCGCTCGCGCAGGCACAACGAATTGCTAATTCCCTGCGCGAGAAGGTTCAGGAGTTCCGATTTGTCTGGCAGGAAAAACTTTTTACCATTGGGGTCAGTATTGGATTGGTTATCATTGACACATACACTCAAAGCGTTGCTCAGGCCTTAAGTCTTGCAGATGTCGCCTGTTACGCAGCTAAAAATCGCGGGCGGAATCGGGTACATGTCTATCAAATTGACGATCTCGACTTAGCAAAGCAGCAGGGCGAAATGCAATGGGTGACGCGCCTTGCTCATGCTCTGGAAGAGAATCGGTTTCGCCTCTATTGCCAACCAATTGTCCCTGTTTTTCAAACTGAGTTGAAAACAGAACAACATTTTGAAATTCTCCTGCGCCTGCAAGACGAAACTGGTAATTTGGTGTTACCAATGGCGTTTATTCCTGCGGCAGAACGTTACAACCTCATGCACCTAATTGATCGCTGGGTGATCCGCACCCTGTTTGCCACTCTAGGGCTGCTTTCAAGCAAAACAAAGAACCATTCTCAAGATCTCTATGCTATTAATCTCTCTGGTGCCAGCATCAATGATGACCAATTTACGGAGTTTTTGCACAATCAATTTGCTTTGCACCAAATCCCACCCCGAATGATCTGCTTTGAGATTACCGAAACCGTTACCATTGGCAACTTGAGCAAAGCTTCTCAATTCATCAGTGAATTGAGAAGTCTTGGCTGTCGCTTTGCCCTGGATGACTTTGGTAGTGGGATGTCCTCTTTTGCCTATCTCAAAAATCTGCCCGTAGATTTTCTGAAAATCGATGGCAGCTTCATTAAGCAGATTTTGAATAATCCCATTGATTCGGCAATAGTTGAAGCGATTAACCACGTTGGACAAATTATGGGGATTCAAACCATTGCAGAGTTTGTTGAAAATGATGCCGTCTTAGAAAAGATTAAAGCACTTGGGGTGAATTATGCTCAAGGCTACGGCATTGCAAAACCCTGTCCCCTTGAGCGAATAATTCGTAATTCGTAATTCGTAATTTAAAATTTCGGAATTTAGACACACTTCGTTAATAACTTGTGTGCTAATGATTACTCCTTCAGCATTCACTAGCTGACCAGCTATATTATGTTTGTTAATATCTTGATTATGTGCCATATAGGAATCCTAAATCATTCATGAAAAATTTTAAGTAGTGTAGGGCACTGCCCACCATAACCCGGATGTGTAGGGCATAGCCCACCTACGTATATTTCAAAAATCAAAAAAGTGGTTTGTGGAACTGCCTCCAGTGCCTGCCTCGGAAACAATCACTGGGGGCTTTGCTTTGTCATTACATTTAGAATAACACAAGACGTACCGATTGATCTACAAAAAACAAAACCCGCCTAATCTAATCTTGGGCGGGCTTTTCTTTCAATGTCTCTAGGACGCGACTGCGCCATTGCCTGAGAGATTCGTTTTCCGCTCTCAGGCTGCTGATTCCCCCAGAAGTTGCTGCTTGAGTAATGCAATTTCACCTCCAAATTCTTGCAAAAGTTCCTTTTTAATCTCCTCTCTTAATCCCTGCTTAAGTTCCTCCAATTCATTTTTCCTGGCTGATACACCTAAATAGCCGTCGATTAGCTCCAAAAGTACTTCAGAAGCGCTTTTGCCCTCCTGCTTAACTTTTTTCATAAAAGCGTCTTTTTTTGCGGTATTAACCCGCACCATTATCCGGTTGTCTGCGTTCATAACGAGCGTTTTTGCCTATGTATTTGTTTCAAGCTATCAATTTATGCGCGGTCATGACAACTGTACTAAGAATATAACTCTGTTACCTCAAGAAATAGCCCCAATTTTGCGTGTCCTCTCGTACTTACAATGTACGTCAAATTGTTTGCACTCTTATTTACAGACAAAACTCGTGCGATCGGGTGAGTACTGCGTCATACGATAGATGTTTTCGCTAACACCTAAAAAGTCGCCTTGGATTTATTCGTTCGCGGTTGGTGATAATTAACACGCAATCATCGGTGATAGAATATGGACTTCATCAAGAGTGGGGTACTTACGGTTTGCCGGAACATTTTTACACAGATGGCGGCAAAGATTTTCGTTCTAACCACTTACAACAGATTGCGGTACAACTAGGTTTTGTTTGTCATTATTCAATGGCAGT
>JADQBA010000402.1 GCA_016903675.1 Stigonema ocellatum SAG 48.90 = DSM 106950
CCGTGACCTGACCCGCGTATATGACTCAATGTCTCAAATGAGCCAAATGTTGTCTCATGCGGCACAAGACCCTGATGTTGAAGTGCAGGCAACAGCGCGATATGCTCTTTCACAGATGAATCGTATCCGCGCTTTGCCCACTCAGTCCGTGGAGGAGAATACAGAAAAACAGACAGAGGGTGAGAACAGCAAACCAGGAAATTTCCTTGGTTAATAAGTAAGTCAGCCTGTTGCTTTATATTGAGTATTTAGATATGTGTGTTTCTGGAGATTCGCTCAATGGTATTCGCTCAACCTATCAAACAATTTATCAAGGATAATATACCGTGGGTTATCAAACCTGTCCAATGGGCTTCCGCAGCGAGATTACAACGTAGGAGAGAGAGCTATATTAAAAGGAATATTGATTTATATAGTCACATTTTATCTCCAGAACAAGGCAATTCATTGATTTTTGATAGGTTGTCAAACTATGAACCTCTCATGATTAGTCGCTTTGGCAATGTTGAATTGGACTGTGCATATGGTTACATGAAAGGTCGTTACAAAACAGGAATGATGGATGAAATGAGCATTTGTGCTGGTTTTTTCCCCCGAGAAGAAGAGCTTTTAGATCGATTTAGTGAAATTTATTTAGAATCATCGAAGATAATAGATATTTTAGGAGTCTGGTGGTTTTTGCCTGGAGAAGCTGAACTGATACGAAGTTATTGTCCAAAAGCAACTCTTGTAGATTTAGCAACTCTTGAACCTTACTACCACCACAATCCATGGAGCAGGGTACTCAAAGATAAAAAGGTTTTAGTTATTCATCCTTTTAGCGATACTATTAAAGAGCAATACAGAAACCATAGAGAACTTATTTTTAAAAATCAGGATATTCTTCCCCAATTTGAGTTGATGACTTTTAAGTCAGTTCAGTCTGCAGCAGGAACTATAACAGAATTCAATACTTGGTTTGATGCTTATGATTGGATGCGAGATCAAATTAGAGAATATGATTTTGATCTCGCAATCATTGGCTGTGGCGCTTATGGACTACCGTTGGCAGCCTATGTTAAATCTCTTGGGAAACAAGCCGTTCATCTTGGAGGGGCTACTCAGATTCTCTTTGGAATTAAAGGAAAGAGATGGGATAGTCGTCCCTTTTTCCAATCTCTCTATAATGAATATTGGGTAAGACCTAAACCTGAGGAGACTCCGGAAAATTATCAAAAACTTGGCGCTTATTGGTAGAGTAATTTACTCGGTTGGATTGCTTCACCATCCAGGGTTACACAGTCTTGATCCAACACAGCGGCGCAAGGCTATCTGGGATTTGGGTCAGCAGGGAGACTCGCGGGCAATTCAGCCACTGGTGGATCTGATGATTGACGCAGATTCTCAGCAACGCAGCTTAATTTTGGCAGCGTTGGCGGAAATAGGCATCCGCACTCTTAAACCAATGAACCGTGCTTTGGCAACGTCACTGCAAGATGAAAGCCCACAAGTGCGGCAAAATGCCATCCGTGACCTGACCCGCGTATATGACTCAATGTCTCAAATGAGCCAAATGTTGTCTCATGCGGCACAAGACCCTGATGTTGAAGTGCAGGCAACAGCGCGATATGCTCTTTCACAGATGAATCGTATCCGCGCTTTGCCCAC
>JADQBA010000063.1 GCA_016903675.1 Stigonema ocellatum SAG 48.90 = DSM 106950
AATTCCGCCGTTTGCCTCGTTCCTGGGCTGCTGCCTCCCGATTGGAGGGGAGGCAGCGCCTCTTTTGAAGAGCATTACAAGGCAGAGCCTTGTAACGAGAGATATACATAGTTTATTCTTTTTGTCAATGCGTAAGTCCTAGAGTTCTTGGATAAAGATTATTTTTGTCTCCCGCAAAGGCGAGAAGTCTGAGCGCCTACTTCCGAGAAGGAAGAAACACCACCCGCTATGAATGAAAGAAACACCACCATTCTCCCCTCTTCCCCCTCTTCCCCCTCTTCCCCCACTCCCCACTCCCCACTCCCCACTCCCCGTGTTTCTTAAGAGCACCCCACGGGCGGTGTAGACGCTCTTAGCGGCTTGTCGTCAGACATCACCACCCGTTATGAATGAAAGAAACACCCCCATTCCCCCTCTTCCCCCTCTTCCCCCACTCCCCACTCCCCACTCCCCACTCCCCGTGTTTCTTAAGAGTTAGCTCACCTCGAACGTACTCACAGTCTCCTGTAACTCTTGCGAAATCTCTAGAGTTTGTTGCAAAGATTTGGAAATCTCCTGGGAAGAGGTGCTGGTACGTTGTGATACAACTGCAATGTCGTTCATCAAAGATCTGACTGTTTGCGATGTTTGCACCCCTGATGCAGTGGCGCGGGAAATCGATAGCACCAAGAAGTCTATTTGGCGGGAAATATCCAATATTTCACTTAGACTTTGCTTAGCATCCTTGACGATGCGGGTACCTTCCACTACCTGGGTGGTTCCCAGTTCCATCGCCGCCACAACATCGCTAGTTTCTCGTTGGATATTCTCGACAATTTGTGCAATTTCTCTGGTTGCCGCTGCACTCCGCGCTGCTAGTTCCCCAACTTCTTCTGCTACCACAGCAAATCCTTGACCTTCTTCACCAGCACGCGCCGCTTCAATGCCGGCGTTGATCGCTAACATGTTGGTTTGCAAGGAAATTTCGTCAATCATAGCTACTACACGGGTAATTTGTTGGGTGGATTCTCCTAGACGTTTGACTTTCTTGGCAGTTTCGCCAACAGTTTCCCGCAGATGCAAGATGTTTTGCACTGTCAAATCCATGGCTTGTCCACTCTTTTTGGCGGTGCGAGAAGCACTTTTAGCAATGGTAGCTGCTTGTTGGGCACTGATGGCTACCGATTGAATTGATTCCGTCATGACATCAACCGCATCCAGAACGTGGGTGATTTCTAACGTTTGAGAGAGTGCTTCATCTGCCAATTGACGGATGGCGTCTTCGTTGGAGCCGATCGCCTTATTCACCTCTATCACCGATGCTTTTACTTTAGTCACAATGCCCCGCAGACTTTCAACGATGGAGTTGAAAAACTCGGCGATTATACCAATGTCCCCGGTGCTTGCCTCAGCACGCACTGTCAAATCGCCTCGGGTTGCACCTTCTACCTCTCTCAGCAGTTCCAGTATCCGCATTTGTAGGGTTTCTTTTTGTTGGCGTTCTTCAAAGGAAGTCGTTTCGGCAGAAAGACGACCTTGTTGTATCTGTTGGAGAAGCGCCGCTTGCTCTAGGGCATAGCCGACTTGAATTGCAATTTGCCTCAACAAGTTGATTTCTATCTCTTGCCACTTGCGGAAATCTGAACACTGATGAACTACCAATAAACCGTATAGCTTTTTGTTCACGAAGATGGGTGCTAGTAAATAAGCCTTAACGGAGAATGATTCAAGTTCTTCCAGGTAATACTGACTCAAAGAAGCTTTGTAAATATTTTCCACAGCTTTGACACTACCCATTTCGTACTCCTGGGAGTACTCCTCGGCAATATAGGGTTGAGGAAAGTTTACTCCTATAGCTGCGTAAGAATGACCAACTGATTCAGCAATAATCGGACCTTGCCAGTTCTCTTGCAAAAGATAAAACAGCGCTCGATCTGCTTGTATGGCTTCTCGTGTATTTGATACTAATGCCCTCACGATTTTTTCAGTGTTTAAAGATTCCCGGATGCGAGTAGTAATTTCATTGAGTTGCTGTGCTAGTTTCGCTTCTTTTTCTTGGCTGCGGACTTGTGCTGTAATGTTGTCTGCCATGGAGTTAAAATTGACAGCCAATTGACCGATTTCATCAGTAGCGAAAACTTTACATCGGGCAGAGCGATCGCCTGCGGCAAATTTTTGGGTTGTTTGCTGTAGATTCTTGATCGGTGTAATCATCGCCTTCCTGAGAATCAGCGCCCAAAGAGTAATCAGCAGCAACGCTATAATCACAGAAAGCGCTTGTTCTAGCAAACTTTTTCTCAGCAAATTATTCAGAGCAGTTTCAGGAGTTAAGCGCACCAAAATACCAACAGGTTGTTCCCCAAAAACACTTTCGTCTCCAGAAGCTTCTGCAACGATTTTATTGGGAAGAGCTTTTGCCGCCATTGTGTAGGTTTGGTTCCCTAAAACTATACGCCCAGTAACTGGTTTGCCTTCAGGAGTATTTGCTGCTGCTTTCAGTAAATCTCTACCTTCAGGAGATAATTCTATATTAGGCTTAGCTCGATTTAAATCCTCAGATTGACCTTGCTCCAGATCTGTAACTAGGGCAATTTCTCCTGTAGGTTTACGTAAATAAACAGCACTGTAGCCACCTCCAGTAGCTTGTAAGGTGACTCTCTCAATCTGGTCTTTACCATTGACAATGTCACCCGAAACTAAAGCACCAATAACTTTTTGTGTCTTTGGATCTCTTACAGGTGTGATTGTATAACGAATCAGAGCATCTTGATTCTTAAAACCATCTGGTAAAGGAGGTGACTCTCTCCTCAGTTCCGACCAACTGATAATTCTCGTAGCTTTAATTTGTTGAGGATTATTAAAAACCTCACTCACCAAGTTGCTTGGATTAAAAACTTCCCCTTGTCGGTCAGCATTAGCATTGACGATAATCTGCAAATCTTTGCCGATCAGGGTAGCATACTCTATTTTGCGAGCTTTAATTTCGTTGACAAGAATCTGCTTAACTTCAGTTTTTAAACTTTTGCTTAAGATTTGCCCATCATTATGAATGATAGCTGCATTAATAATTGCCGGATTATCTGATTGTCCACGAAACCCAAAGCCCATTTGATCAAGTTTGATATTGTAATTAATATCAGTAACAGCTAATTCTGACTTGACTTGTTCAAGTAATTGAGTCTCCAAACCTTGAATAATAATTAATGTGCCTCCAATCCCAAGTCCCAAAATAGATGCCAACTCACAGGCAATCAAAGCAATCACTTGTTTGCGGCTAATAGGAATGTTATAAAACCTTTGTAGTAAAGACATTTTCGCAGCTAATTTTCCTAAAGGAGCATCAATACAAAAAGTCTGTATATAGTTATATAACATTACAATAATTTAACCCAATAATAATGTATCTAAAATTACATAAAAATTATACCAAATCCACACTTACTTAATACCCCCTTTTCTCTTTACCGGGGTTACTTAGTATTAATAGAAGAAAACCATAAAAAATCTAGGGTAAGCTCTACCCTAGAGCATAATTAGTATTAAACATAAAAAAATGTCAAATACAAAAACTAAAAAAATTAGGACTGAAACATTGACAACAAGAACTAATTGTGCATCTTTTCTCGTTTTTGGGCTGCTGCCTTGTAATCTGACATCTTGCACCTCCCTTGTGGGAGGGTTGGTGGGCTTTAGCCCTGCCTACGCAATAATCAGGGTTTTAGGCTGCTTTTTTTTGCAATAAGATGATGGTGCAAGATATGAGTAATGCTCTTGTGTCCGGCACAGCCTCCCTGGTTGACGGGAGGCTGTGCCTCCTGGGATCTCATTCCCAGCCTCAGGCTCTTAACGAGGCAGGGCAAGACTTTTAGCTGAAATTGCGTGCCATTCACATGATGGTTAATTATAAAGAATTGGTATTATGAGTTTTGAATTAATAACTCCTAACTCCTAACTCCTCACTCCTAATGTGCTCCTGCCATAGGAAAAATCATAGACTCGAGTGTACGGAGTAATTCTTGTTCGTTATAAGGTTTGGAAAAATAAGCTCGAGCACCTAATTGCATTGCTAGTTGGCGATGTTTATCGCTGCTACGAGAGGTCAGCATAGCGACTGGTATATTTTTAAAATCATTGTTGGATTTTACCCGACCTAAAAAGCCATACCCATCAACGCGAGGCATTTCAATATCACAAATCACTGCTTGGACTTTCAAGCCACTCTGAAGTTTTTCTAGGGCATCTTGACCATCTTTAGCTTGTTCTACTTGATACCCTCCTTTTTCGAGAGTCAGAGCTAAAAAGCGCCGAACATTAATCGAGTCATCTACGATTAAAATCGTGCCTTTTTCGTTTGTTGATAGTGCTGCTAATTGGTCATGAGACGGCGCGAGAAATACTGTCTTCAAGTTTGCTGACGGTAGTTGATTATTTCTCGATGTACGTTCATGAGTAGTAATCCAATACAGCAGCTCACTGGTATTAACCAGTGCTACTACCCGACCATCACCCAGAATTGTGCAGTTGCTGAAGCCAGGAGGCAGAGGTATATTTCCCTCAACACGGCGCATAGCAACTTCCTGTTCACCCCAGCAACGGTCTATGCACACCGCCACTGGTTGATTACCTTGGTGAACTATTAATACACTAGGAGCATTAATTGCGGGGGGAGTCTCCAAGTTTGGGTTGTCGTAGCGGGGGCAATTAAACTCTAAGTAGCGACCAAGGCGAATCAATGCTAGCATGTTTCCTTGCCAATTGAGGACTTCGCTGCCAGCCATGGAGAAAACCTGCTGTTTTTGAAGTAAGAAGATTTCAGAAACCACATCTGTAGGAAATGCCAATAGCATTCTGTTGCTTTCTACCAACAGAACGCGTGTCACTGAGAGTGTAAATGGCACTGACAGCGTAAAGGTAGTTCCCACGGACGGTACTGTATCAACTTTGATATCTCCCCGGACAAGTTTCAGCTTGTTACGTACCACATCCATCCCCACACCGCGACCGGATAATGCCGTTACTTGCTCGGATGTGCTAAAACCAGGCTCAAAAATCAGCGATAATAGTTCTTCATCTGTAGCTTGGGAGAGCAAAGTTGGCTCCAACCCCATAGACAGCGCACGAGCGCGAATTTTCTCCAGTGAAATACCGCGACCATCATCTCTGATGGTAATGAGTGTACGATTTCCATGATGAGTGGCTTTAATTTCAATCAATCCTTGTTCTGGCTTACCGTTGGCGCGGCGAGTGGAAGGATCTTCAATGCCGTGATCGAAGGCATTTCGTAATAAATGCATCAAAGGCTCATTCAAAGCCTCTAAAATGCTACGCTCGATCAGGATGTTACCGCCTTCAATGTGCAACTGCACATTTTTGCCGTACTCTACACTCATATCGCGTAAGGCTCTGGGAAAGCGATCCACTAGATCGGATAGTGGGCGCATTCGGACTTGAGTGAGCTTTCGCTGTAACTGCTTAGATGTTTTGTTTAGCTTCCTAGCAATTTGATCTGTATCGTCAATGCTGAGTTGAATGTCAGTTGTCACTTCTTGCACCTGAACGATGGTTTCCATGACTTCCTGGGACAGCATGTTTAATTCGTTGTAGCTATCCATTTCTAAGGAATCAAAGCCATTTTTGATACCTTCTTGTGTCTGGTAGCTATTGTCAGATGCCAAGTTATCTTCAACCGTCTCACCAGATGCCAACTCCAGTGATGAGATCCCAGATGGGACTACGCCTTGTGTAGCTATTTTGTCGTATGCTGTACGTAGTTGGTGGTTTTCTCGATCCAGAACTTGCACTCGTTGCCCAAGATTGCGAACGAGTTTGCGCAATCTTTCAAGTTGCACGTTTAGCCCATTCCGCTGGATGATCAGTTCCCCAAATAAATCATTAATTTGTTCAAGTTGCTTGCTGGGAACTCGGACTGTATTTTCTGATGCTTCACTCTTACTACCAGCAAAAGTTTGTTCAGCTTTGCGTTCGATAACTTTGTAATCGTTTGGTGGAGTTTCTCGAGAAACTACTGTAGCTGGCTCTGGTATATCGTCTTCAAAGTTACTTTCATCTGCAAATGCAGCCTCCAACGCTTCAAAATCTGCTGTAATGATTTCTTCATCCAGCCAACTTTCTTCAGTGTCTTCTGAACTTGTTGTTTGGGCAAGGTGTTCTTGGACTTCTTCTATTGTTAGCTGATGCGTATCTGTTGCTTCGACTGCTGCGACTTCAATTGCTGTTGGCAAGTTCTCTAGTTGATTTATCATCACTAAAGCTTGCGATCGCCGCCATGCTGCCAATGATGCACGGGCAATTTCTTCTACTTGAGAGGGTAAGGCGGCTTCCAAGTGGCTTGTGACCGATTCACAAAGCTGGGTAAAAGCTGGTAGCAGCAGCATTTCACCCAAACCACCCAACTCAGCTGCCATAATAGCAACTTCTTCTTTAAGACAGGGCTGTTCGCTATCTGCCAACACAGACTCTAGGCGCTGCAAACACCCTTCTACTTCTGTTTCAAACAGCAAGGGTATAATGTCTTGCCCCTCTTCTGTTGACAGCATGGTTGTGGCGTCTTCTGGAGTCGGATCGCCCAAACGCTCATGCAGTTCTTCAAAAACTGGGTGACAAAAGGTGGTTAACCATTGCTCATCTATGGGGTTCCCATCTACTAGCAATTCCACTATTTGACGCAGCCAATCTATCCCTGATAGCAGTAAACTATGCAACTCAGTATCAAGACCAAGAGTATTTTTCCGAGTTTTTAAGACCTTAAACGAATCCTCCAGACGGTGAGCCAAATCACTCAGTGCGCGAAATCCCATCATCCCCGCGCCACCTTTTATGGAATGAGCAGCTCGGAGTGCGGCATTGATTTTTTCCGGAGCAATGCGGTTGCTCTTGTCGATTTCCAACAATACCCCTTCCAGGGTATTCAGGTAATCAGTTGCTTCCTCCAGAAACTGCATCTGGATCTCAAGTTCTTTGTCCTGTGACATAGTGGCATTAATTCACTTTGAACGTACCTACAGTCTCTTGCAACTGTTGCGAAATCTCCATAGTTTGTTGCAAAGATTCGGAAACTTGGTGGGAAGAATTGCTGGTGCGTTGTGACACAACGGCGATGTCTTTCATCAAGGCTCTGACTGTTTGCGACGTTTCTACCTGAGATGTGGTGGTGCTGGAAATCGATTGTACCAAGGAGTCAATTTGGCGGGAAACATCCAATATCTGACTCAGACTTTGCTTAGCCTCCTCTACAATGCGGGTACCTTCCACTACCTGGGTGGTTCCCAGTTCCATCGCCGCCACCACATCACTGGTTTCCCGTTGGATATTCTCGACAATTTGTTCGATTTCTTTGGTCGCCACCGCACTCCGCGCTGCTAGTTCCCCCACTTCTTCTGCTACCACGGCAAATCCTTGACCTTCTTCACCAGCACGCGCCGCTTCAATCCCGGCGTTGATGGCTAACAAATTGGTTTGCATGGAAATTTGGTTAATTAATGCCACCACGCGGGTAATTTGTTGAGTAGATTCTCCTAGCCGTTTGACTTTCTTGGCAGTTTCGCCAACAGTTTCCCGCAGATGCAAAATGTTTTGTACTGTCAAATCCATGGCTTGTCCACTCTTTTTGGCAGTGCGAGAAGCATTCTGAGCAATGGTAGCTGCTTGTTGGGCGCTAGCGGCTACCTCTTGCATAGCATGGGTCATGTTATCAACAGCATTTAGGGTGTGGGTGATTTCTGCTGCTTGAGAGAGTGCTTCATCTGCTAGGTGACGGATGGCTCCTTTGTTAGCGCCAATGGCTTGGTTCACCTTTGTAGCAGCTTCTTTGACTTGGGTAACAATATCTCGCAGATTTTCGACAATGGCGTTGAAAAAGTCGGCAACTGTGCCGATTTCTCCGGCGGTCACCTCAGCACGTACTGTCAAGTCGCCCTTGGCTGCACCCTCTACCTCACTCAGCAGTTCTAGGAGTTGCATTTGTATGGCTTCTTTTTGAAGCCGTTCATCTTTGGAGGATGTTTCCGCAACAGCCTTTGCTTTTTGTAGTTCCTTTATGAGGGTTGATTGCTCTAAAGCGTAGCCGACTTGAATTGCTAACCGGTTAAACAAATCAATTTCATCTTGTAGCCAAATCCGAGGACTGTCGCAATGATGAGCAATCATTAAGCCTACAAGTTCGCCTTGGGAAATAATTGGTGCAACCAAATTGGCTTTGACTGCAAATTTTTCCAACATTCTGATGTAACAACCTGCATTGCTGAGATTTGGATCTTGATAAATGTTGTTAATTGCTCGCACTCGACCATCTTTGTAAGTTTCTACATGGCGTTCCCGAAAACAGGGGTCGTCGATTTCCACTCCCAACATTCTTGGAAATCCAGCATTAACCGATTCAGCGACGATTGTTCCATCCCAGGTGTCTGGATTGAATTCATACATGACTACCCGGTCTGTTTTCAGGGCTTGGCGAACTTCTCTAGCTGCTGTTTTGTAAACATCTTCTGTTTTGAGGCTTCTACGAGTACGCACGGTCATTTCTGCCAGCGACTTTTCTCTTTCAGCGTCCAATTCTTTTTCTTTTAACAGAGTCTGTAACTGTAACGCCATGTAGTTAATGTTGGCACTCAAGACGCCTAACTCGTCTTCTGATTGTACCTCTAGACGGGTATTGAGTTCACCTTGACCGAGTCTTGCCACAGCTTTTGTGGCATTCACAATTGGTTTTGTGGCATTTTTAGCCAACCATGCGGCGATGAGAGCCACAATTAATGCTGTCAGTCCGGTTCCTATTGCTATTGTTAGTAGCAATTGTCTTTGAGTCTCAAATGCAGTTTCTGTGTCTGTTGCCAGTAATACTTGCCAATTCAAATTTGGTAAACCTTCTATTGTTTTGGATACAGAGCTTACCAAATACTCTTTGTTATCAGATTTACGAATTGTAATAAAAGATTGTTCCTGTTTTGTCTTTTCCAGTTCATCTAAACCAGGAAAATCTGTTGTAGTATTTCTATCTATTTGATATGTTTCAGATGCAGCGAAAAAATTTCCAGATGTGCGATCGCTTAAAAAGTATTTTCCTGCGTTTTCTGCATAATTTTTTATCACATTTTCAAGATACTTTACAGGCATACGCTCTCGGACTATGGCAATAGTTTTACCCGTGACGGTATCTTTAACAGGTGCAGAAATGGTCAGAGCTTTTGCGTTTTTTGGTCCTTCTGGCTGACCACTGATGAAGGGACTATCAGTTTGCCGTACTGCTTTAAAGTAACTGCGATCGCTCTGGTTAGGAAGAGAATCGCCTTGTGATTGCACAATCACATCCCCGTTTAAATCAAACAAGGCAATGCTGTCATAGACTTTATAAGTATCTACAAATTTGTCCAGCACTGCTTGTTTTTCCTTGGCAGTTGTCGATTCTCTAGCTTGAATATTTGTCAGAGTTGGCAGACTTGCTATTACCTGAATATCTTTATACCGTTCAAGCATAAAACGGTTTACCTTGTCTGCTAAGTCCTGGGCTTGGGCTTCTTGAAATTTGGTAACCTTATTGGTGATGGATTGGCTAGCTAGTTGATAGGCGAGTGTACCAACTGCCAGAATCGGCAAAGTTCCAATGGCGATCGCCAATATTGTCGCTTTAGTACTTAAGCTTAGCTGCCCAACCTTAGCGACTACTTGATTCAGGAGAGAATTCGCACCCCTTTCATTACTACCCTGTTGAGACAGTTCTACTTTGACAATTTTTTGAGATGAATTTAGTGATGCCGTATTTTCAGCATCACTACTCTGATCTGTATGAGTTTTATTAAACATAAACTAAAACACTAAAAGTCGATTTTTTAAGTAGTAAACCCTAATCACTCGCATAGAATAGAAGACTGTACAATAGCTTGTGCATCTAATACCAGTAATATTTCTTTTTCTTGGATAACGCAGCCGCGTAAATATGGAACTAAACTAGAGGCAATGTGACCCAGCGGAGAGCGAATATCATCAGGCATCAACTTAGCTGTACCTTTGATGTCTTGCACAACTAAGCCCAACAGCACTGATTCCACCCTGATAACTATCACGTTGTACTGCCGCAGCCTATTGTCTAGGTATTCTAGGTTAAGCATCCTTGGGAGATCGATAGCCCAAATTATGCGACTCCGCCAATTCATTAATCCCAGTATGCATGTCGGCATATTTGGCATTGGGGTTACAGCCTCGAAAGGGACAATCATCGCTTCTTGCGTGTGCTTCATTGATAAAAGGGCAGAGGTTTGTCTATTGAGATGAAACCTCAGATAGCCGTCTCCCAACTTATTGTGGATTTGCTTTGTGGAAAGTGTAATTTTTGAACTATTCATTTCTCGGTTCAAATCGCTACTGAATTAATAGCGCGAAGAAGCTGTTCGCGAGTGTAAGGTTTAGTGATATAGGCGTCAGCACCTTGTCTCATTGCCCACAAACGGTCTATTTCCTGATTTTTGGAACTGCAAATGACAATCGGCACTTGTTGAGTCGCCGGATTTCTTTTGAGGGCGCGACACAACTCAAACCCGCTCATTCCAGGCATAACTACATCAGTAACTATCACGTCTGGACTGTGTGATAAAGCTTTTTCTAAAGCTTCTTTTCCACCATTAGCTTTAATGACGTTGTAACCACTTTCTTGGAGATAATGGTTCATTAGTTCCAATTCACTGGGGGAATCTTCTACTATCAAAATTGTGCCAAGCAAAGTCCGACTCACTTCTACATCTCCTAAAAAACGCTCAGTAGCTGTACTCATTACCATACTTAATAAATTAAGCAATATGTTTAAACACCATTTTTAATAAATCCGATTGTGTAAAAGGTTTGGTCAAATAACCTGAGGCTCTCACTATCTTTGCCTTGGCTCTGTCTATAAACCCTGTTCTGCCAGTCACCATAATGATCGGTGTATTTTTAAAAGCTGAATGCCTCCGCAACAGGGAACACAACTCGTAACCATCTAAATTCGGCATTTCAACGTCTAATAAAATAATGTCTGGTTTGCTACGAAGAATTTGCATCAAAGCTTTGACTGGATCGTTTATAGTTACAACTGAAAATGTGTTTTCATCCAAAAACTGTTTGATGGAATTTAAAACTGTTGGACTATCGTCAATGCAAGCTACTTTATATGTATTTTTGCTGAGAGATTGCTGAACATTTTTGTTATTATTATCAGAGTTACTAAAATTTGTTTGTGTTGGTAAGTCTCTTACAAGGTTTATTTGAGTTTGTGGTACTTTTGTAGATATGGGCAAATCTTGGGATGTCTCCACTCTTTGAGATAATGGGTGAGATTGGTGCTGATTTCGTAACTGTTGTTGACAGTATTCCACTAGTAATCGCAGATCCAAACGACAGAACTTTGGCAGTTCATCTAAAGGACTGACACTACTAAATTCATAGCTTCCTTCTTTTATCGTTAGAAATGACGCCAGTACTTCTTTAGCCAACTCATCGATCAGGACTACTGCTTGTTGTCGGTTAATATACTCCCGCTCTACTAGCCAGCAAATAGCTTGATAATCAGCCTGTGAAATTGATTGATTTTCATTGTTCGTTTCAAATATGGCTCGTACCTGCATAAGACTTGCACGGTTGAGAGGTGAAAATTGCTGACTCAGGCGTTCTAAGTGACGATCAAGCCGATCAAACAGTATATCCGAACAGGAGGCATATGTCAGTTTACCATCTTCTAGATAGATTGACCAAGAAAATGACTCGATAAACACCCGTAAACAGCCTGTAGCACGCCGACTTGTGAGTTGTGCTAACAGAGATAGTGGATGCAGTTTTTGGGAAAACTTGTAGCTACCTATAGGAGTTGTGCTCATTTTGCGTTAATTTCGGCTAAATTCAACAGGTGTGAGCTAAATTTTTAGCAAGACTTTAAAAACACAAAACTCTACATCTAGGGTTTGTGGCGAAGCTCGATGGTAGCACCCTTGTCTCTAAGATCAAAAAATCTCTATCAATCGTGAGTTGCAGTTAACATACTGCTTTCTACTGAAATTATCAGGTATTTTTACATAATAAGTAAAGAAAATGTAAAGATTTTATAAAGTAAGTTACTTCATATGTTGCACCAATGTGTTAATAGTCAAATTTTGCGTTTTCAATACAGCGCAAAATAAGGGTTGTTAGCCTGCTAATCACGGCCTTGTTTGTGTAGCCTCACACGAATAGGGTGTAAAAGCAAGATATGAGCCTCTAACTATCGCGCAAAGAGCGCAATCGTAACATCCTGTAGAAACACATTTTTCGCCTACACCCCTGTGTTCCTTAAAAGTTACCTCAAAGTAAGCCTTGTAATTATACCATGATCGCAATGATACAGTTTTTATTTACGGGATAAAACTTGCTTTTTTTAGGGCAAAGCCTCACCTACAATTTGTGGTGTAATCAATTGAAAATAGCCGTCAGGTGAGCTTTTATGGAAAACCAGTATTTTTACTAATATTATTATATGTATAACCCAATACTGTCGTGGAGCCGCACCAGCCTAGAAACGGGGTTTCTTTGACCAAAAAGAAAAAGGTACAAGCCCCTAAATTTATGATGCTGTTGGCGAATTGATGAGGGGTCACACCCCTCTAACGCCTCGTTCCCATGCTCAGCATGGGAATGTGCTACCAAGAGGCGAGACCTCAAGTCTATTGGTCGAGGCCTCGCCTCAACCCTTGCATTCCTAGCCTCAGGCTAGGAACGAGTCAATGAGGGGTCAGACCCATTAGAGATTGACCAACAACATCATTTATTTATGGGGTTCTTACCCACGACTTGCTTTGAACCGTAGGTCAACCCCTTCCGTGCTTTTGAATTCGAGCGTTCGCGCAGCGTCTCCCAAGGGGAGAAGCAAGTGGTCACACCCTTGATCAGATTTCAACTGGTCGCGCCCATTCCTCCCCGACTTCGGCCACTTTCGTCGGGGAGGAATGGGCGTGCAGTGACTGGGGACGCTTGGACTGGGGATTGGCAAAAAAATTCTTTTAAGATTTGGATGGGGTCCCAATCCCCATCCAAATCTTAGAAAGTCACCACTCCCCAATCCCCAATCCCCAGTTCAAACAGAAAAGTGCGGATGAAAGGACTTGAACCTTCACACCTTGCGGTACTAGAACCTAAATCTAGCGCGTCTGCCAATTCCGCCACATCCGCATTACTAACAAATGATAGCATAACAATTCATTTGTGGCAACATAGATTTTGGAATAGGGAGTGGGGAGTGGGGAGATAGAGGAGATAGGGGAGATAGGGGAGTAAACAATTATTCTTCCCCATCTTCCCCATCTTCCCCATCTTCCCCATCTTCCCCATCTTCCCCATCTTCCCCATTCCCCATTCCCCTAATTAAAAAGCCACACGAGGCAAACGATGCTTGAATCCACAAAGAATTTCCCAAGAAATGGTGTTTAACTGATTTGCCCAATCAACAGCCGAGATTTGTTCACTTCCCTGTTGCCCAATTAAGGTAACCACTTCGCCTTCTTGGATATCTGGTATGGCACTCACATCCAGCATCATCTGATCCATTGTAATTGCGCCGATTTGGGATACCCGGTTTCCACGAATTAATACCTGCATTTTTTGGGAAAGATGACGAGGAACCCCATCAGCGTAGCCAATTCCCACCACAGCAAGGCGGAGTTCACGTCCTGCAATGAACCGATGACCATAGCTAACGCCAGTTCCTGGGGCAATGCTTTTGACTTGCGTGACTCGCGCTTTTAGTTGTAAAACTGGCTTAAGACTGATACGTGAGTGCAAATGAGCAGCTGGGTAGAGTCCGTAAATCGCTAAACCCACACGCACCATGTCGTAATGCAATGCATTTTCTGTGAGGGTGGCGGCTGAGTTTGCTAGGTGCAGAAGTGGTGGTTGTATTCCCATTGCCTTGATTTGGGCGATCGCCGACTCAAACCGTTGCTGCTGCTGTTGCATCACGGTTTGATCGCGATTTTCTGCCGTTGCTAGGTGAGAATAGATACTAGCAATATGAAGATTGGGAAACTGTCGCACCAGCTGGACAAACTCAGCAGCTTCTTGCCAAGATGGACCCAGTCGGGACATTCCTGTATCGAATTTGACATGTACTGGTAGAGGACAACGACATTTTATGGCTTTCAGAGTGTCGGAAAATATGTGAGCCTGTTTGGGGCTTATCAGTGTTGGCTGAAGCTTCCAGTGGGCGATGGCGTGAATTTGCTCTTTAGTGTGGGTTGCACCCAAAATCAAAATCGGAGCTTTGATTCCAGCTTCTCGCAATTCAATCCCCTCTGGAACTGTAGCCACTCCTAACCAAGTAGCTCCCGATTCTAACACTGTCTGAGCGACTGTTATCGCTCCATGTCCATAAGCATCAGCCTTTACTACTGCCATTAGCTGAGTGGGCGATGATAATAAACTAGCAACCTGCTGCACATTGTGCGACAATGCTGCCAAATCAATTTCCACCCAAGCACGTTGCGACAACCAATCACCGATATCGTGGCTTAACATTTCTTAAATGGGGAATGGGGAATGGGGAATGGGGAATGGGGAATGGGGAATGGGGAATGGGGAATGGGGAATGAACTCTTCACTCCTAACTCCTCACTCCTAACTCCTCACTCCCCACTCCCCACTCCCCACTCCCCTCCTCCTATTCTTTGATGGAATTTTTCCGGAAGTATAATTTATTCTGATAGCCAAAGCCCGATTAATCGTGTTAAGATCTGTAAAATTAATACCTTCGAGCGTTGATCAATGGTGAAGGTTTTAGTTCTAAACGCGTCTTACGAACCGCTCAATATCACGAGCTGGCGCCGAGCTGTGATTTTGTTGATTAAGGGTAAAGCCGAGCGGGTAGAATTCAATAATAAGCAAATCTACTCTGACTTTCCGCTCCCAACCGTTATCCGGTTGCGTCATTATGTGCGTGTTCCCTATAAGGAAATTCCTCTGACTCGTCGAAATATATTGCACCGTGACGGTCATACATGTCAATACTGCGGTTATACAGGGGATGAGTTGACTCTAGACCATGTCATACCCCGATCGCGTGGTGGTGGCGATACCTGGGAAAACATTGTTACAGCCTGCGTCCGCTGCAATGTTTACAAGGGGAACCGTACACCCCACGAAGCACATATGCCGTTACGGCATACACCCCGTAGACCTTACAGCAGCCTTTACTTTGAGGTTACTAAACACCTCAAAAATGGATCTCACCAAGAGTGGCAAAAATATGTTATCGGTCTTTGACTATTTCTGCTCTAGTTAAAAAAACAACCTCTCGGCACCATTAGGTATTTCTGCCTAACATTTTGGTTAACCAAGTGGGTAGTTAAGGCTTATCATGGAGACAATATCCTATAAGCTGGTAGAGCCGTTTGCCAAAGTTCTTCGGAACTCCCAACCGACCTTGCTAATATAGCATATAGTGACGCTGATAAAAACAGATTGGTTCTTAATTTTCCCAATTGATTATGAAGCAAAATGGAAAAAAGCGTCTTTAATAAAATAAACTAATAAAGAGCATCTCGACAAAGCATCTACTGTGTGCTAAATGAGATTTTTTTAGATTTTTGAGAAGACTGAAGAATGTGTGGCTAACCTAATGAATGACTGGCTGGTTAGTGGTTAGTCGTTAGTGGTTAGTTGTTGGTTGGCACTCAACAACTAACCACCAACAGCCAACAACTAAGAAAATCGAATACTTGTAATAAATATTACAAGTATTGCCAGCTTCACACTTAAGAAAAAATTCCTATGCAATTTAATTCTTCTATTACTGAGTTTGAGAGCTTGCCTTTGATACTAAATCCAACCATAGATGAAGCTGAATTCGACAATAAACCTGTTGAAGTTCCACTCTCCAAGCAATCCATTGTGGGATTAACAGGTGAATCTGGTAATTCTGTTGGTCAGCGTTGTCATTCGTTAGCACATCAGAAGTCAGAAGAACTGCGTCAGATGTTTCTTGCACACCGACATGAACGCCATCTGGTAATTCTGCAAGATTTTCCTGACCCTGATGCCCTGTCCGCTGCCTGGGCGTACCAATTAATTGCTCAGCAATACGATATCAAATGTGACATTATTTATGCTGGCACGTTGAGCCATCAGGAAAATATAGCCCTAGTAAAGCTGACCGGTTTACCCGCCCAGCGATGGACATTGCAAAATCTCAAAAGCAAGGACTTATCATCATACCAAGGCTTCGTATTAATTGATAACCAGGGAACCACTTCTGGGTTAGTGCCCATGGTGCAACACGTAGGAATTCCACTCCTAGTGGTCATCGACCATCATAATCTCCAGGGAGATTTAAAGTCAGAGTTTGTGGATATACGTCCTGATGTACGAGCAACAGCAACAATTTTTACCCAATACCTCCAGATGGGGTTGCTGAATTTAGATAGCAGCATCAATCAACATGTGAAATGCGCCACTGCCTTAATGCACGGTTTGCGGTCAGATACAAACAGGCTGATGCAAGCGCAGGAGGAAGATTTTATGGCAGCAGCGTATTTGAGTAAATTTTATGACGCTCAACTGTTGAACGCTGTACTACAGGCGAATCGTTCTAAGCGAGTTATGGATGTGATTGAGCGATCGCTGAAAAACCGCATCGTGCAAAATAACTTTTCCATTGCCGGTGTGGGCTACTTACGCTACGACGACCGTGATGCCATTCCCCAAGCAGCAGATTTTCTCGTAACCGAAGAAAACGTCCATACTGCTGTAGTTTACGGCATTGTTCACGATGAAGATGATGAACTCGAAGTGGTCATTGGCTCCCTGAGAACCTCCAAACTCACTCTTGACCCCGATGAGTTCATCAAAGAAGCCTTTGGGCAAGATAGCAGTGGACGTTTTTTCGGTGGCGGACGGACAAGCGCGGGTGGGTTTGAAATTCCAATGGGTTTCTTATCTGGGAGTAACGAAAATTCTGCCTATGCGAAAATGAAATGGGAAGTTTTCGATGCTCAGATTAAGCAGAAGCTGCTGCGATTGGTCAGTCCCAAAGACAACCTGATACAGTCAGAATAGGGAATGGGGAATGGGGAGTGGTCCATGGGGAATGGGGAGTGGTCCATGGGAAATAGTAATTCTAACTCCCCCCACTCTCCCCACTCCCCACTGCCCCCACTCCCCACTCCCCACTCCCTACTCCCCTACTCCCTAAATTTGTGGAACTCTATTTAATTCGTCATGGTATTGCAGAAGAGGGGCGACGTGACATGAAGGATGAGGAGCGATCGCTGACAGAAGAGGGATGGCAAAAAACAGAGAAAGTTGCTCAGCGACTGAAAAAGCTGGGTTTGCACTTTGATTTGATTGCTACCAGTCCCTTAGTACGCGCTCGTCAAACAGCAGAAATCCTCGTATCTGCTGGACTAAGTTCTCATCTAGAGGAATGTACCCACCTCGCACCTAATGGTCAGATCCAAAGTTGGGTTGTGGACTGGCTAGAACCAAGAAAATATTCTCCCGAAACCCAACTGGCATTGGTTGGACATGAACCAAATCTTAGCTCCTGGGCAGAAATTCTCGTTTGGGAGCAAGAGCACGGAGGCATAGTCTTGAAAAAAGCGGGTATGATTGGGATAAAACTACCAGAGAAAGGAACTCCCTTGGGTCGTAGTCAGATGTTCTGGTTGACACCACCCAAGTACTTGCTTTAACAGTTTTTCAACGTTTGCGAAGAAATTTTCGTGAAAACCGATGCTGTTGTGGTAAGAGGTTTTCTGGTAATTGACTAGCGTGCAAATCTTGTATAAAACAGATGGTATTGCCATGATGGTGTGCGAATTCAAGCCTGGTTTGGAGGGCATTCCCGCCGCCCAATCCAGTATTAGCAACGTAGATGGGCAAAACGGAATACTAGAATATCGTGGCATTCGGATTGAGGAACTAGCAGAAAAAAGTACGTTTTTGGAAACCGCTTATCTGTTGATTTGGGGCGAGTTGCCAAACAAGGAAGAACTAGAAGCATTTGAGCATGAAGTTCACAGCCACAGGCGGATCAAATACCGCATCCGCGACATGATGAAATGCTTTCCGGAAAGCGGTCACCCAATGGATGCCCTGCAAGCCTCAGCAGCAGCTTTAGGCTTGTTCTATTCACGCCGTGACTTGCACAACCCTATTTACATTCGAGACGCGGTGGTTCGATTGTTGGCAAACATTCCGACGATGGTGGCGGCGTTCCAGTTGATGCGCAAAGGCAACGATCCCGTGCGCCCTTGTGATGACTTAGACTACTCCGCCAACTTCCTGTATATGCTCAATGAGAAAGAACCAGATCCACTGTTGGCGCGAATTTTTGATGTCTGCTTGATACTTCAAGCCGAACATACCATGAATGCCTCCACCTTTAGTGCCAGGGTGACGGCTTCCACCCTGACTGACCCCTACGCTGTGGTTGCTAGCGCCGTGGGAACCTTAGGAGGACCACTTCATGGTGGAGCCAATGAAGAAGTTATTCAAATGTTGGAAGAAATCGGCTCTGTAGAAAATGTACGTCCCTACATCGACGATAGCCTCCAACGCAATGTCAGGTTTATGGGCTTTGGACATCGCGTATACAAGGTGAAAGACCCACGGGCCACAATTTTGCAAAGTTTGGTGGAACAACTGTTTGCGAAGTTTGGGCACGACAAGTACTATGACATTGCCCAAGAAATGGAAAGAGTGATCGAGGAAAAACTTGGTCACAAAGGGATTTATCCCAATGTTGACTTTTATTCAGGTTTGGTGTATAGGAAAATGGGAATTCCCACAGACTTGTTTACACCAATATTTGCCATTTCTCGTGTTGCCGGTTGGCTAGCACACTGGAAAGAGCAACTAGAAGAGAACAGGATTTTCCGTCCAACCCAGATTTACAACGGTCGGCACGACCATCCTTATACACCCATTGAACAGCGAGCTTAGGGAGTGGGGCATGGCTCATGGGGCATTATGCCCCTAATATTTTATTAACGAATTTGGATGAATACCAAACGGTATACTAGGCATGGGATTGCAAAAAATCTTAAATTTTGCCGGATTTAGGCAGAAATATGAGTGGATCAATTTACAGTTATTAACAAAGTAGTTGTTGCTTGTTGGTTGGCACCAAACAACAAACAACAAACAACAAACAACTAACAACTAACCACAAACATGAATCCAGGAATTGATCTGCAAGGAACTTTTATTAAATCCCTCATGGATTTGGGTCTGCCAGCAGGCACAGCCAAAGCGATTTGGCTGCCAGTGCCGATGATACTGATGATCATCGGTGCGACAGTGGGTGTGTTAACCTGTGTTTGGCTAGAGCGGAAGATTTCCGCAGCCGCACAGCAGCGGATTGGTCCAGAATACATTGGACCACTGGGTTTGCTGGCTCCGGTAGCGGATGGTCTCAAGCTCGTTTTTAAAGAAGATGTGGTGCCAGCCAAGTCTGACTCCTTACTGTTTACCCTCGGTCCAATTATTGTCGTAATTCCGGTGTTTCTGTCCTATTTGATTGTGCCGTTTGGACAGCATCTCATAATTACAGATGTTGGGATGGGGGTCTTCTTGTGGATTGCCTTGTCTAGCATTCAACCGATTGGTTTATTGATGGCTGGCTACGCATCCAATAACAAATATTCCCTGTTGGGTGGTTTACGGGCTGCGGCGCAGTCCATTAGCTATGAAATTCCTTTGGCGTTCGCGGTGCTGGCGATCGCCCTGATGTCCAACAGCCTCAGCACAGTTGACATTGTCAATCAGCAATCCGGCTACGGTATCCTAGGCTGGAACATTTGGCGACAACCAGTTGGGTTTATCATTTTTTGGATAGCGGTTCTTGCTGAATGCGAACGATTGCCGTTTGACTTACCTGAAGCAGAAGAAGAACTGGTGGCTGGTTATCAGACTGAGTATTCAGGGATGAAATTCGGTTTGTTCTACCTAGGTTCCTACATTAACCTCGTACTTTCCGCCCTACTAGTATCAGTTTTATACCTAGGTGGCTGGGATTTTCCAATTCCTATTAGCTTAGTAGGTAGCTGGTTTGGAGTGAGTGAAACCAATCCCGTGTTGCAGATTGTAGATGCCTCACTAGGAATCACCATGACCTTACTCAAAGCCTACTTCCTAGTCTTTCTGGCAATCCTGTTACGTTGGACAGTCCCCCGCGTTCGCATTGACCAATTGCTTGATTTAGGATGGAAGTTCTTGCTACCAGTCGGTTTAGTGAACCTGCTACTCACCGCAGCCCTGAAACTAGCCTTTCCCTTTGCCTTCGGAGGCTAACAGGACAGTGAGGAGTTATGAGTTATGAGTTATGAGTTTTAAATTAATCACTCCCGAGTCCTAACTCCTAACTTTATTTATTCCTAACTCCTAACTCCTAACTCCTAACTTTATTCCTCACTCCTAACTTTAAAACAGAGAAACACTATGCTAAAGTTCCTTAAGCAAGTTGGTGATTACGCCAAGGAAACAGTACAAGCAGGTCGTTACATTGGTCAGGGGCTAGCTGTCACCTTTGACCATATGCGGCGGCGTCCTGTGACTGTCCAGTATCCTTACGAGAAACTGATTCTAGGTGAGCGGTTTCGGGGTAGAATTCACTTTGAGTTTGATAAGTGCATTGCTTGCGAAGTCTGTGTCCGGGTTTGTCCAATCAACCTGCCTGTAGTAGATTGGGAATTTGACAAAGCGAGTAAAAAGAAAAAGCTCGATCACTACAGCATTGACTTTGGAGTGTGTATTTTCTGTGGTAACTGCGTGGAATATTGCCCAACAAACTGTCTATCAATGACAGAAGAGTACGAGCTTTCCACCTACGATCGCCATGAATTGAATTATGATAGCGTGGCGCTAGGTCGTCTGCCATACAAGGTAACTGATGACCCAATGGTTACACCATTGCGCGAACTGGTTTACCTGCCCAAAGGCGTCATGGACCCCCACGACCTTCCCGCCGATGCACCTCGCGCTGGTTCTCGCCCAGAAGACCTTGTAGAACAGGAAAAATAAAACCAACAACCAACAACCAACAAAGGACAAAAGACAGTGAATTTAGCCCAAGGAGTACAGGTTGTTTCATTTGCCATACTAGCTGTGATGATGATTGGGGCAGCACTAGGTGTGGTGTTGTTGGACAACATCGTCTATTCTGCTTTTCTGCTAGGAGGGGTGTTCGCCAGCATTGCTGGGATATACATCCTTCTGAATGCTGACTTTGTAGCAGCAGCGCAATTGCTAATTTATGTTGGCGCAGTTAACGTGCTGATATTGTTTGCCATTATGTTGGTGAACAAGCGGCAGAACTTTGTGCCTTTTCCTACTGCTTGGGTACGTAAAGCATTAACGGGTGTGATCAGTTTGGGATTGTTTGCGCTTTTAAGTACGATGGTTTTGACGACGCCTTGGTCACAGTCCACTGCTGTCCCCACCAACAACTCAATAGTTGTGATTGGTCTGCATTTCTTCAGTGACTTTTTACCGCCTTTTGAACTAGCTTCCATTTTGCTGTTGATAGCAATGGTGGGTGCCATAATTTTGGCGCGTCGCGAGTATTTGCCAGATCAGGCAATATCTCCAAACCAACAACCCGTTTTGACTTTGCCAGAACGCCCCAGAGAACTGGTATCTGTGGGAGATGCTAACCGCAATATTCAGTAATTTTGTTGGTTGTTGGTTGGGGAAGAGGTGATTGGGGAATTGTTAGTAACCAACAACCAACACCAAACAACTAACAACTAACACCAAACAACAAACAACAAACAACAATTATGCAACTCCAGTATTTTCTATTATTAGCAGCAGCTTTGTTCTGTATTGGTATTTATGGCTTGATTACCAGCCGCAACGCCGTACGGGTGCTGATGTCAATTGAGTTGCTGCTCAATGCCATTAATATCAATTTAATGGCGTTTTCTAACTTCCTAGACCCAACAGCAATTAAGGGTCAGGTTTTCACTGTATTTATCATTACCGTAGCAGCAGCTGAGGCAGCAGTCGGGTTGGCGATAGTACTGGCAATCTATCGCAACCGTGATACTGTCGATATGGAGCAGTTTAACCTCCTCAAATGGTAGTTCTGTGGAACTCAAGCATATAATCATTGCTTATAAAGCGCGAGATCCCCAGGCTAAACGGTGGGCAGAAATCTGTGCTAAACAACTAGAACATCGTCATTGCCAAGTGTTGATAGGACCGAGTGGCCCCAAGGATAACCCATATCCAGTGTTTTTGGCTTCAGCAACTCAACCAATCGATTTAGCTATAGTGCTTGGTGGTGACGGTACTGTTTTAACTAGTGCAAGACACTTAGCCCCTGCTGGTATCCCAATTCTGGGAGTGAATGTGGGAGGTCATCTGGGGTTTTTAACCGAGTCGGTGGAAGAGTTTCAGGATACAGAGCGAGTTTGGGATCGGCTGTTGGACGATCGCTATGCTGTTCAACGGCGGATGATGTTGCAAGCCGCAGTGTTTGAGGGTCACGGCACAAATTTAGAACCAGTGACTGAACGCTACCTCGCTTTGAATGAAATGTGTGTCAAGCCTGCTTCTGCTGACCGTATGATTACCTCTATCTTAGAGATGGAAATAGATGGTGAGGTAGTCGATCAATATGTGGGAGATGGGTTAATTGTTTCCACACCTACAGGTTCCACTGGTTACACCGTTTCTGCCAATGGTCCTATAATCCACGATGGCATGGAAGCAATTACCATCACTCCCATTTGTCCCATGAGTCTTTCTAGTCGCCCCATCGTTTTACCCCCTGGTTGCGTTGTCAGCATTTGGCCTTTGGGTGATTACGATTTAAGCACCAAGCTGTGGATGGATGGGGTGTTAGCTACTTCAATTTGGCCTGCACACCGTGTTGATATCCGGATGGCAAATTGCCTATCTAAGTTTATCATTTTGCGCGAAAACAACTCGTATTATAAGACTCTGCGAGAGAAGTTGCAGTGGGCAGGAACAAGGGTTCACTACAGTAATAATCACGCGACTTGACAAAAGAAAAGTCTTGTGATTTTGATCTCTATTGAATGCGAGGGAGAAGGGATAGCGCGAGAATTTTAGTAGAGACGCGATTAATCGCGTCTCTACATAGGTTTACGAGACACGTAGTGCGTTCGCGGAGCGTCGCCGCTTGGGCCAGGAAAAAGACGTCCTTTTTTCAAGCCCCTAAATTTATTTATGGGGTTCTTAATTTTGAATTTTGAATTCATAATTTTGAATGGAACGTAGGGGCTGACAGAGAATGCAGACTATGCATCACATTCTCGTTACAAGGCTCTGCCTCCGCGTTTAATGGGAGGCAGCAGCCCTCCTTAATTACGTCCCCAGGCGGCAGCCCAGGAACGAGGCAACGGGGCAAACGGCGAAGTTTCGTTATGCACATGATGGTTGATTTGTAAAGTGCGTAAGTCCTGGTAGTTTGCACTAGTGCTTCAGTGACGGTTACTAGTTGGTCTAGCCTTGCTTCCAAGCGGTCAAGTCGGTTTTGTTCTGGTTGTGGTTGGTTAGTAGTCATGCTGTTCCGCTATTTTTTTATTCCAAAGATGAACATGGTTAGGGTATCCTGAGGTGTTCGCCTTTGCCTGTCGGTTTGCAATCAGGGATGATAGACGAAAGCCAGGAAATCTGCTGCCCGGACGATGGCGATATCCTCATAACTGCCTAACGATAAGAGATGGCGATCGCCTGTGACGATGTAACTCGCGCCTCCTACCACCGCACATTCTAAAACCATATCATCGTCGGGGTCATCGGTAATCACCTTGAGGGTGTTGTTGATTGTCACCAGACGTGAGAACGAAAGAACTTGAGCCACATCTTGAGCCGCTTCAGTAAAGGACATATTCTGTTTAAGTCGTAATTTTTCCTCTAACTCTGCCAATATTTCTTGGCACGTTATGGATATCACTTGTCCTTCTCGTGCCAGTTCCAGACAGCGAAACGGACTTCCCCGCCAACCCAATCCAGAAAACAGAATATTCGTATCAAAAACTACAACGTAATTATTCACTCATCCTCATGCATTAGTGAATCCACAAATGCCTCTCGTTCCTCTTCACTCATTTTGTCCCAATCGAGTCCTCTCTCTGCACTTATGCGGCGCATATTCTGCTCTCCACGTGCTACCCTCTCCAACCACCAAGCATCCTGGGATGCCTTAATAGCGTGCAATACCGCGTACTGATCCTGGGACGGTAATTGCTTTACTAATTCAATGACCTGCTCAACGGTCAATTCCAACAGCGGCATACATATCACCTCAACACTCAGTTGAATCTGAGCAGAAAATTAATTAACCCAAAAGCTCACGACTAATCACAGTCTACCGTATTGTTCGCAGCCGTTGGCTCGAAGATAAGTAGCGTAGCCGTGAGCTTCGCGGTATGCTGTTGTGTTAGCTGGTCTTTCTAAGAATGAACAGTTTTTCATGTAAATTCCACCTCTAATAGTATTGCTTAATCTAGATTGGCTATTTCATCTGACAAACTAAGACAGGTAATGCGATCGCTTGACTGGGTAATTTTCTACAACTTCTTGAGACACCTAGCTATGCGGCATCTCAAACTTGCTCCAAATTGGTTGCGGTTTCTAATTATCGTCGTGTTGGTGGTGGGGGTATTTTTTCGCTTCCTTAACCTCGACGGCAAAGTTTACTGGCATGATGAGACTTTTACCTCCTTGCGGATTTCTGGTTACACAGCTGCTGAAGTGAAGCAGCAAATCTTTAATAACCATGTCATTACTAGAGAAGCTTTTGCCAAGTTCCAGCGTCCCAATCCCGAAAAAGGCTTAAGTGACACAATTAAATCTTTAGCTATCGAAGACCCACAACATCCACCACTTTATTATATAATAGCGCGATTTTGGGTGCAAATCTTTGGCAATTCGGTGACGGCGATCAGAAGTTTGTCGGCTTTTCTAAGCTTGCTCGTTTTCCCGTGCGTTTATTGGCTATGCCGAGAATTATTTACGGTACCTTTATCCGTACCATACCTTGCGATCGCACTCATGGCAATTTCTCCACTTCACCTGGCCTATGCTCAAGAAGCACGAGAATATATTCTGTGGGCAGTCACTGTATTACTATCCAGCGCCTCACTGCTACGAGCAATGCGGTTAGAATCAAAACGACAGCTAGATTCAGAGCGCATCTTGACTTGGGGAATTTATGCAGCTACTTTGGCACTCAGCCTCTATACATTCTTATTAAGTGGATTTGTAGCAGTTGCTCATGGAATTTATGTAACTGCAATCAAAAAACACCGCTGGACTAAGACAGTAAAAGCTTATTTCTTAGCATCCCTAGCGGCTTTTTTAGCCTTCACGCCTTGGCTCATAGTTCTGCTGGTTAACTTTTCCCAATTTCGGATAGCAACAGCTTGGACAGCAATGAAGTTACCCTTGGTGACTTTAATTCAATCTTGGCTCATGCAGAACAGCCGGATTTTTTTTGATTTAGACTTTGGCTTTGAAAATCCTTTGAGCTATTTAATAACCCTGATTTTCTTAATCCTGGTAGGGTATTCAATTTATTTTCTTTATCGTACAACTCATCCAAAAGTCTGGTTATTTATTGTAACATTAATTGCCGTGCCTGCACTTCCTCTCATGCTGCCCGATTTAATTTTTGGGGGTGTGCGGTCACTTGCTGAGCGATATTTAATGCCTTCTTATTTAGGTATTCAACTAGCTGTTGCGTACCTGTTAGCTAATCACCTCTATAACGGAAGTTTGTTACGCCGCAGAATCTGGGAAACTATAATGGTACTGATGATTATAGGTGGCGTAGTTTCTTGTGGGGTGAGTTCCCAGGCAGAAACTTGGTGGAGTAAGAATATTAGCTATGGCAATCCACAAGTTGCCAGAATCATTAATCAGGCTGATAGTCCACTTTTAATGAGTGATGCTTCTGAAATTAATTATGGAAATGTTTTTTCTCTTAGCTATCTTTTACAGCCAAAAGTAAGGTTTCTGTTAATCAAGGACAAAAATATTCCCAAAATTCCTCAGGGCTTTTCCAATGTTTTTTTACTAAATCCTTCACCAAAATTGCGAAAGGAAATAGAAAAAAAGTACAAGTCTAAAGAAAGTGTTGTTTATCAGGATAACCATTACTCAGTCTTTAAATTAGCTAAACCTTAGACTTGAGAAACTGCGATCGCTCTCACATCTACACGTCTTTTAAACAAAAATCGCGGTTTGAGTAAAACTCTAAATATCAGTAACAGCGAATACAATTCTCCTGGCACTTTGTTGTACTTCCACTGACCAGGACGACAAAACAATATTTCCACTAAGTGACGATTTTGACTCAAAGTCACTGATTCAAACCTCACGCGCACTGTGGGGAATTCATCTTTAAATCCACTGCGAATAATATTTGCATCAAGATGTAAATTTTCCTCCACAATTTCTAGTTTTACAGGCATATTTTTGCCTAAATCCATAGCAGGATATTGAGTAAGAGCAACTTCAGCACCAACTTCAGAAATGATTGTAGTCACCCCCCAAACACTCTGTTCCCCAACACTCAACCTGACGACTCGCCGCAAATCAAACCATTCAGCTACATCTGGTTTGGGTACCTCTAGGAAAATCAACAGCCCAACGCTAATCATAATAAAATTATATACAGCCCAAAACACACCCAAGTTGATTCCTTTAAATTGGATGGCGATCGCTGGCAGGACTGTGGTAGTGTTAGCATATTTTACCCAGTATATTCCTGAAATTTCCCACAAACTAAAAGCATTGGCAATCCAAAAAATAATTAAGGGGAAGGCGTAGTTCCAGTTGAAAGTATAGCGATAGCTTACTTTTCCTTTAGGTGTGACTTTAAACTTTTTAGAGAAAGGATTGAGCATCGCTTCGATGACAGTCAATGCTAAAGGAAAACACAGTATAATGGAATAAATTTCTGATAGTAAAGCTGAACGCGAATGATTATTTAACCAAGCAAATACCGCCAACCCTATTAAGTAGTTAGGCAAGAAAAAATATATCCATTCTGCTGCTGTTATCCGGATTGGAATTACGCCAAAAAAGGAATAAGCTAGCGGCATTAACAGAAAACAAACACGGGAGATATTACTAAACCAATGCAGCAATCCCGCTGAATGAGCTAACCTCTGAATCAGACTTAGTCCAGGAATAGTTAAAGGATTGGAATTAATAAAAAATGCCTGGAGTGTGCCTCTTGCCCATCGTAACCGTTGAGTTGCATAGGCAGCAATGTCTTCTGCTGCTAAACCAGCACTTAATTTTTCATCTACATAAATTACGTGGTAGCCTTTGGCAGATATACGAATTCCTGTGAAGTAATCTTCACATAAAGAATCTGTGACAAAGCCTCCTACTTCTGCTAGTGCATTGCGTCGAACGACAAAGGAAGTCCCAGAACAAACTACACTACCCGCGCCATCCTTCATGGGCTGAACTTGTCGATAAAACACTTCTGAGTCTGAGGTGAGAATGTTTTCTAAGCCAAGATTACGCGCTATGGGATCAGCGTTATAAAAACTTTGGGGGGTCTGTACCAGTGCCACTTTTTTATCTTGAAAGAAGCCAACAGTACGAACAAGAAAGTTTTTAGTGGGGACAAAATCGGCATCAAAAACAACAATGAGTTCTCCGTTGGTTTTGGCGATCGCATGATTCAAATTTCCTGCCTTAGCATGACGATTATCTGGTCGCGTTATATACTCACACCCCAAATCTTGAGCTAATTTTTTTACTTCTGAACGTTTTGTCTCGTCAAGGAGATAAATATTTTTCTTGGTATAATCTAGAGCTTGACAACCGATAATGGTACGACGCAGTATAAAAACAGGTTCATTATATGTCGGTATTAACACATCAACAGAGGGGGTGAAGCTGCCATCAATAACGGCTATTGAGTTTTTGTCTGCTTCGTGGCGACGGTCTTTGACGTTTACCATTAAAAATAGCTCGATAGTAACACTGAGTAGTGCTAGCATTTCTAGGGAGAACAAACCCAGGCTAAAAACCCCATTCAGTGGATCTGCAAGATTTAAGGTAGAAAGCGATCGCCACAGGATATACCGCAAAGTTAATATCATTAAAATTCCTACCACTAGCCGCCGCGACCAAACACGAGGTTGAGGAGAAATTTTCATGACCACCAACACAGTCAAAAAGAGCGCTAAAGTGGGCGCTAGCAAATATTTTTTCTCCAGTGTTGGCACTGCTAGCCATATTGGTGGATTTTCTTGCCAAGCTTGAAGCCTTAGAAAAACTCCACTGATTCTGTCTTCCCCTGCAAACCAGCCTATAGCGAGAACGCAAAAAAAAGCTATTATACCTAATAAAATGAAAGTCGCACTACGAAATTTTAAAAATCGCTTGATAAGACGAGTTAAAGAAGATAGACGACTAAAATTTGATGCTGGCATCTCCCGCTTTTCCATTTGATAATTATCTTGAAAATTAAGGATTTTATCTGCTATATTATAATCTTTCTAGAGCATTATGAAAAATTGGATAAAATGCCATGAAAAGGGTGTAGGGGGTAGGGGGTAGGGTGTAGGGAACCCCATAATTAAAATCAGGGGTTTCAAATAAGGACGCCTTTTACGCTTGCGCCTACTCGTTGAAATACATTTTTCTTTGATTTCATACATAAATGTAGAGAGAAGTTGGAATATGGTCAAGAAAGCGATCCAAGCTACGTTCGGCTTGTACCCGTTTGGGGTGTGGTTGTTTTATCGAACCCTACACCCCACGCCCGCACACCCCACACCCCGTTCTTGGTCATAAACTGGAGATGCTGAAATTTAAGCTCTAATGGAGTTATTTTATGCAGTGGGTATGGTGGGGCATGACAGAGAATTTTATTTTTTTGTACTTAGTCATATAAAATATAGTATACTTGATCTAATACTTAGTATTCTAGCGCACGCTTATTACCAACGCAACCCCATAATAATCAGCTACACGATCGCGCCGACTTCAAAAGAAACACATTTTTCCCGTACACCCCCACACCCTCACACCCCTACACCCCTGTGTTCCTTAAGAGCACCCACACGGGCGGCGCACCACCCCCTATGAATGAAAAAAACACTGTCTTTTCCCCCTACACCCCTACACCCCCACACCCCTACACCCCTGTGTTTCTTGAGAGGAGCGCAAATACAAATCCCTCAGAAAGAACGGCGCAAGCTGATCTGCGTAACATTCAGCCGCAAATCTAAGTAAATATCTGGTATTTTCCAAAAATACCCGTCCAATCATCCGAAATACTACTAGTTGAATTTGTATTTATGTATGTTACTAAATAAGAAAGATGCATTCAACGCTATCTTTGGACAACTAGGGAACAAGTAAAAACTGCATAAGTCAACCAAACTGAAGCTATATAAATACAAAAGGGTTCAAATTCAACAAACAAACTCCCTGCGTACAAATTTGGAATTATAAGGTAAAAACAATGACAAACTTTACTGGAATCCTGGTACATAACGACCTACTGCACCCAATCCGCCAGTGGTTGGAATCGAGAGAAATTCACAATCCCAAACTCGCTCATTTCTTGTGTAAACTCATTCCAGCCCAATGTCCTTTTGAACGGGACATCACACTCTTTGGTCGTAAGCTATTTCACATTCCACCCATGTGTAAATTAAATCCTCTCTACGAAGAGGTGGTTGGTCTGCGTTTCAAGGCTCTATGTTATCTTGCAGATGAATGTGGTGAAGACGTAACAGCCTACTGCTAAGAGGATGCTGCCATCCATTCATCTCATCCCATCTTTAGAAAAATAGGGTTTTCTGCTTCAATCTTTATAACCTGGCATGTCAGTAGCAAGAACGACTTTTTTTTGCGTCCTTTGCGGTTCATTAAATAAACTACCACTCCAGTTGTCGCTACACCAAAAACGGTAAACAACCTCAGGAGTGCAATGATTTACCTAAAAACACATGAATTTTAACCGCCGACGTAGACGCCATCCGGGCAGTAGGGGTTAAGTGTCTATTAGACATAGTCGTGAAAATTAACTATGCGTTCGTTGAAATCCGCTTTTGCGGCGCGGCGGCCTTGCGCCCCTACATGATTTCTATGTCTATTCTATCTGCGTGTATCTGCGTAGATCAGCAGTTGCAATTTTGGATCTATTGTTCGTAGTTGCTAAGAGTGCTCTTTGCGCAACTACAAACCAGTAACTCATATCTTGCACCATCATCTTATTGCAAAAAAAGCAGCCTAAAACCCTGATTATTGGGTAGGGTGGGCACTGCCCACCAAGCCTCCCTATCGAAGGTGCAAGATATGAGCCTCCGACTAGCGGCGATCGCCACTAGCAACATATGAAAGGAACACATTTGTCTCGTTTTTCTAAAAGCCTTGCAGGATAAGGGTTCCAAAATGTGTTCCTTAGAAGGTAACGATTATAGCGGTTCTGGTGTTGAATCCCATACAGTCAACAGCCCTCACCCCTACCCCTCTCCCAAACTTGGGAGAGGGGTGCCAGTTAGGGCTATCTTGAGGGCGTTATGTATGTACTCTCGTGAGAACCGCTATATTTCCCATTTACCTTGTTATTCCACAGCGGGGTTCGCGCACAACAAGTGCGCGAACCCCCATCCACTCTCCTGACTTTTCACGGGATAATGTGTTTGGATACTTTATCTGACTGCATTGATTATGAACCACCCCACCGCATGGCGGATGGGGTTTCTAGTTTACAGAGCAGGTTCAGTTGCTCCTATAGTCGTACCATTAGACAAGCTAATAGTCGTACCTTTACTTTTATTGCCCACCCAAATATTGATTTTTTCGAGAATTTGGCACACTCGAAAAGTGATTTTAGAAATGTCAATTTTCGCTTTTCTCAAAATATTAGCTGCCCCATTGGCATCGGCATTGATAACTATTCCGTTCCCGGTTTTATATTCACCACGTTTTGTTCTTTTCCCTGAAGGTTTCTGCTCCTTCTGGGCTTCGGTTTCTTTTCCGAATACGGGCAATTCATCCCCATCAAAAAACGACATTTTGCTAGTGTATGATTCTTCAATCACTAGAAATTCAATGCCATATCTATCACATAGATACTTGAGCGTGTCACGCAGTGAAGTGAACGGTACTTGCACAAAATTTTGATTATTTACACGCCCATTATCTATTTCATTTTTGATTCCTTGATTCCAGCCAAATACAATTTTGGCTATTCCTGACTCTAAGCACTTATTGATTATTGTACGTGCAGATTTCTTGATAAAATCACGTACTTGATTGTTTCTCGATTGTGTTACTCTGGCTAGACTCCCACTCCAGAAGTTCTCGTCTTTTCCCTTTTTAAGTTTGGATACAGTCTTGTTATAAAACTGATTTATTGCTTTCAATGGTCTTCCATTTATAATAAAACCTCGTTCTCCGGTATTAGGAATACACGTTACAAAATTATTCAAACCAATATCAATACCCAAAACACTGTCTGGGTTCAAAGAAACAATAGTTTCATTCTTCTTTCTTGTCACCCAATGTACATAAATTTCACCATGCTTAGACGTAATAGTAAGTTCAACTAGTTTAGAAACATCAACTGCATCAGGAACTCGAAATTTTAAGCGTTCATTCAACTCAGTACCGATTACATTTTCTTTGTGTTGTTTCTTAAACTGCAATCCTGTCGAAACAAAAGCAAATACAATACCATGCTCTGATGTTATCTGAACAGATTGACCAGGATAAGTTACCTCAAACATACCTCCTTTTTTGCGATAACCCGGTAATTTTGGCTTCTTAGTACCTTCGCCATAATGTTTATCCAAAAGTTGTTTGAATGATTTAAAATTCTCAGCTACTTTGTGACAAACAGATTGTGCAGCCTGTGATTGTAACATCTTGTAATGGTAATTCTCCTTGAAATCAGTTTGCAAATCATAAGTTATGGACTGGAAATTCAAGGTGTTATATACAAAGAAACCTTGCCTCAAATTGAAAGTCAAAGTGTTGTATAAACTGTTTGCATGTGACAAGATATCCGATATGACAGCGTAACCAAGATTGGACAATTTGAGATGCTGCACAACTGTTGAAATATAAGTATTTTTGTTTTTCTCCTTATCTAATTCCTTCTGTTCTTTACTTTTGAAAGACATAACTCCTCATCCTAATGATGCAAATGTTTCTGATTGACTCGAAATCACCATGTATCTTGTGGAGTCGCCCCACTGGAAACAGTAAAGTAGTATATCCAAAATCAATTAGGTGTCCGAGAGTAAAATAGTAGGGCATCGAACCCTACTATTTTACCGCTATCCATCCCCACCCTACTGCGTAGAGGGTGGGGAATTCCGCAAAAAAAGTTAAAGTAGTGGCTTCTTGGCAGGCAATCCGTGAGAGTGCGTTACCAATTTCAAGTAGTATGGCATCGGTTGTAATAATTGGATACCTACTTTCAGCCGTCTATTGCCCCCTCAGACCTCTTGCGCTAAAGTGGCAAATGCAGCAAATCGGTTTAAAGTTGAGGAAGAAGTCGTGAAAGCAGTGTTAATGACAGCACCTGGCAATCCCGAAGTTTTGCAAGTGCAAGATGTACCAAAACCTAGTTCTCTGGGAAAAACTGAACTTTTGGTACATTTACGGGCAGCTGGCATCAACCCAATTGACACCAAACTTCGTAAACGCGGAACTTTCTACCCGAATCAAATGCCTGCCATTTTAGGATGTGATGGTGCAGGTGTGGTAGAGGCGGTTGGTGATAGCGTTCAGCGTTTTCGCGTAGGCGAAGAAGTATATTTTTGTAATGGCGGATTGGGTGCACATCAAGGCAACTATGCGGAATATACCACTGTTGACGAGCGGTTTGTCGCCCGTAAACCTGCTTCCATATCCTTTGCAGAAGCAGCAGCAGCACCTTTAGTTTTAATCACCGCTTGGGAAGCAATGTATGAACGGGGACGACTCGAACCCGGAGAACGAGTTTTTATCCATGCTGGCGCTGGTGGTGTCGGTCACGTTGCTATTCAACTAGCGAGACTCAAGGGTGCTTCTGTCTGCACAACGGTGAGTTCTCACCAAAAAGCTGATTTCGTCAGATCACTAGGTGCAGACCATGTCATTTTTTACAAACAAACTGATTTTGCCCAAGCGGTGTTAGATTGGACTGAAGGCGAAGGTGTGGACTTAGCTTTTGACACTGTAGGTGGAGAGACTTTCCAGAAAACTTTTCCCGCAGTGCGAGTGTATGGTGACATAGTGACGATCTTGGAACCAGACGCCAATACAGTTTGGAAAGCAGCAAGATCTCGTAATCTTCGCATTAGCTTAGAATTAATGCTGACACCAATGTTGCAAGGAATGGTAGAAGCGCAACAGCACCAAGCAGAAATTTTAGAACAGTGTGCTCAATGGATTGATGCAGGGAAGTTGAAAATCCAAGTCAGTCATCAGCTTCCATTGGCAGATGCAGCAAAAGCTCACCAGTTGCAGGAAACTGGATCTACGATAGGTAAAATTGTTCTGCTGATTCCATAGTCAGCAATCCCGGTCTGTCCCTTGCGCGTCTCCCCGAGTGAGTAGACACGGGGCGCATCTAGCAAGTCTAGAAGCTTCGAGTTTAAGCCCAATACCTGTGAATGAAAGCCCTCACCCCAAGCCCCTCTCCCAATTTGGGAGAGGGGTTGGGGGTGAGGGCGGTTCTGTATTTGACTCAAACGAGAACGCTATTTATTCTCAGGCGGATTAAATGAGAATGAAATAGCCCTGCGTAAGTCCTAATTTTATTAAAACCTTGTAGAACGCGTGGCGTTCTACAAAATCGTGATTTTCACAATTCATATCTTGATTCAGCAACGCCCAAAGAAATTACGTCGTATACTCAGCGTTAATTTTGACGTAGTCATAACTCAAGTCGCAACCCCAAGCCTGACCTACACCGTGACCATTACCAATATTGACAGCAATGACCACTGGATTGTCTAGGCGTTGCGCCCTTACAGTGCTGCGTTCGACTGATAAATCATTGCTCATGTTGGTAGCAATGACATCTTTTGGCAAAGAAGCATCATCTGCGGCTTGTTTTAAATATGCACTCGCTGCTGCACGGTCAAATGGTTGCGGTTGACCATTTTCCATGAGTAAGAAGTCAGCTAACTTGATTTTTAGGCTTTCTTGCTCAAAAGGCACACCCGCACGTCCTGCGGCGGCGGCGATTCTTCCCCAGTTGGGATCGCGTCCAAATATGGCAGACTTGACTAAGGAAGACCCAGCAATGGTTTTGGCAATTTGACGCGCTGATTGTTCATCAGATGCACCAGTGACTTGCACTTCAATGAGACAGGTTGCACCTTCACCGTCACGGGCGATCGCTTTCGCTAAATGTTGGCAAACTGCTGTCAACATTGCCTCTAATTTTTCTGCTTCTGTCCCCATTTCCGTAATGGCTGGGGTGCGGGATTGTCCATTAGCAAGGGCGATTAAGCTGTCGTTTGTGCTAGTATCACCATCAACAGTGATGGCATTGAAGCTTTTATCGGCGGCTCGACTTAACATTTGCTGCCACAGTGTGGGTGATACTGCTGCATCACAGGTTACAAATGCTAACATGGTTGCCATATTAGGATGAATCATCCCAGAACCTTTGGCAATACCGCCAATGCGCACCGGGCGATCGCCAATAGTTGTCTCTAGCGCAATAGACTTTGTTACCAAATCTGTGGTAATGATTGCACCTGCTGCTGCATCTGACCCTGTTTCTGATAGCGCTGCTACTAGTTTGGGAATCCCTGCTTTGAGTGTCTCCATAGGAATTCTTTTCCCAATAACCCCAGTAGAAGCTAACAGCACAGATTCTGAAGGAATACTGAGTACTTGTCCTAATATCATAGCACTTTCGAGGGCATCTAGCCACCCTTGAGTCCCTGTGGCGGCGTTTGCTTGTCCTGCATTGCACAGAATAGCACGAGCGCTATGCTTTGAGAGTAAGCGCTGGCGACAATAATCCACACATGCAGCTTTCACTACACTTGTTGTGAATACTCCTGATGCGATCGCGTCTACTTCTGATACAATCAGGGCCAAATCTGGCAATCCTGAAGGCTTTAGTCCTGCTGTAATACCTGCTGCCCGATATCCCTTAGGTGCTGTTACACCACCAGTAATTTTCTGCCAGTCTGCCATTATTCCTCCCCGACAACTATTTAGTTGCTTGAGGAGCGATTATACCAAGCTTTGTTGATGAATTATGAATTATGAATTATGAATTATGAATGTTTTTTTATGAGTAGAGAATTTCTGGGGAGAGTTAAATTAACTTTGATGGGTTTGTAGTAGCGCTTTAGCGCCGGTTAAATCGCGGTTTTTTTTGCGCCCAAGCGCTACTACGAACGATAAAAAAACCCCTCCCCGCTTGCTCTGAGGGGTGCCGAAGGCTCTTAGGGGTTCTCTTTTATCTCTTGGGTGTTAATGCGTAAGTCCTATAGTTTCATAATTCATCATTCATCATTCATAATTCAAAAAAAAAAGAGAGCTACTTGGGCAGCTCTCCAGATCATCAGGGTGCATCTTCATATCAAAGTATATCATATTAGGGCTGGGGGGTATGACCCTTTATTTATGTTTTTTTTGTTAAGAAATTATTAAGAAATTCTTTTGACCAAGGAGAAAAAAAGGAGAGCCACTTGGGTCGCTCTCCAGATCATCAGGGTGCATCTACTTAACATAGTATAGCATTTTATGCACGAGGGGTGAAACCCTTCATTTGTAGTTTTTTCGTAAAGATACTGTAAAGAAATATACGAAAAAACCCTTCAAACTGTAAAGACGTTCCATGGAACGTCTCTACAAAGTTTAGCCGTTCAGCTTTTTCTCGACCAAGTCGTTTGTTAGCTTGGGATCAGCGCGTCCGGCAGTTTGTTTAAGCACTTGTCCTACAAAGAAGCCCTTAAGGCTGGTTTTACCATTGCGATACTTTTCTAGTTCTTTGGGATTTGCGGCTATGACTTGATCGATGATCGGTTCGAGTACATTAATATCAGAGATTTTCTCTTCCCCTTTAAAAATTTCGTCAGGAGAACCACCATTCAGCAAGTCTGGTAGCTTGTCTTTGGCTTGTTTATTACTGATAGTGCCTGATTCAATGAGATTAATTGTCTTGGCTAGATTGGTGGGGGTCAAGGCAATTGCGGTGATGGGGAGTTTTTGTTTGTTAAGATAGGCGCTGATATCTTGGGTAATCCAGTTAGCAGCTTGTTTGGGATTTGCTTGGGCTGCGATCGCGGCTTCAAAATACTCAGACACTATGTGATCCTCTGTCAACACCCGCGCATCATAAACCGAAAGTCCCAAATCAGTTTCATAACGATGGCGTTTCTGTGCTGGTAGTTCTGGAAGTTCGCTGCGCCACTTTGCTAATTGTTCATCACTAACCTCAATGGGTGCTAAATCTGGTTCGGGGAAGTAGCGGTAATCGCTGGAACCTTCCTTAATACGCATACTAATTGTACGTTGAGTGCCTTCTTCCCACAGACGAGTTTCTTGCACAATACGTTCCCCAGCATCTATCGCTGCGATTTGGCGCTCAATTTCATATTCAATCGCCCGTTGAATGGCGTTGAAGGAGTTCATATTTTTGATTTCTACCTTTGTGCCAAACTTCTCTTGACCAATGGGGCGCACGGAGATGTTGACATCACAGCGTAGAGACCCTTCTTGCATGTTACCATCGCTAACACCGAGGTAGCGTACAATGCGGCGTAATTCTTGGGCATATTCAGCGGCTTCTTGTCCAGAACGCAGATCAGGTTCCGAGACAATTTCCACCAATGGCACACCTGCTCTGTTGTAGTCTACTAGAGAATAGGTGGAACCCGAAAGGCGATCGCTACCAGCGTGTACTAATTTTCCGGCATCTTCCTCCATATGCAGGCGCGTGACCCCAATCTTTTTCCGCACTGGGTTCCCGTTAGCATCAACTAATTCAATTTCTAACCAACCGTGTTCAGCAATGGGTAGGTCGTATTGAGAAATTTGGTAATTTTTGGGTAAATCCGGATAAAAATACTGCTTGCGGTCAAATTTGCTATATTTGGCAATTTGACAATTTAACGCTAAACCCGCTTTGACGGCGTATTCTAGTACCTTTTCGTTCAGTACTGGCAACACCCCAGGCAAACCCATGCAAACTGGGTCAATGTTAGTATTGGGGTCAGCACCAAATGCAGTAGAGCTATTAGAGAAAATCTTGGTGTTGGTACTGAGCTGACAATGGGTCTCTAGACCAATAATCGCCTCATATTCAGTTTTTACTAAAGCTGCTGAAGTCATAGAATCGCAAATTGTGGCTAATCCTGGTTTAGACTACTATTTTAGTCTGGCGTTGAAGACGGATAAAAAGAAGGGGTGTAGGGGTGTGGGGGTGTAGGGGTGTGGGGGATAAAAAGAAGGGGTGTGGGGGTGTGGGGGTGTGGGGATAAAGAGAAGGGGTGTGGGGGTGTGGGGGTGTGGGGGTGTGGGGGATAAAGAGAAGGGGTGTAAGGGTGTGGGGAAACCCCATGAATAAATATATTTCGCTTTTACTTTGGAATGTAAGTTAAAACCGCTACACCCCACACCGCTACACCCCACACCGCTACACCCCACACCCCCACACCCCCACACCCCCACACCCCTACTCCTCTAAAGTGCTAAGGTTGTTGGGGTCTACTTCATAGGCAGCACCAAAGCCAATGACAAAGCGACCTTTGCTGGGTATCAGTTGAAAAATGCGAAAGTCTGGCAAGTCACGAAATACCTGAATAATTTCTCCGAAACGTGCTTCAAAGCGATGGACGATTTGGTTCCACAACTCAGTATCGCGATCGACGACGGTGGGTGTACAGTCAAACGTTAGACGGCGACGGGCAAAGATTTGCTGAGTTTGAGACTCATCTTCAATAAACAGTACACTTACCCTAGGCATAGAGTAGAGATTTTGAGTGTGGGTGGAAAGACCACTGACATAAATGTAAATATTTTTACTTTCATCCATTACAAAGGGAGCATAGCTAGCATTGGGAATACCATCTTCGCTAACGGTGCTGAGAATAACGCTTTGGAAGAGGTCTGTAAAGTTTTGATAGGCGGCGAGGGCGGTTTCAAATTGTGACATAGAATAACCTGTTAAAGGGGATTGGGGACTCAATACTTGGGACTGGGGACTCTTAGGAATTGTCTAAGGGGATTTGAAGAAAGCCCACTGACGGGGACTCTTAACTGGGGACTGGGGACTGGGGTTTTTCCCAATCACCTCGAACTTCTGTACCCAATCCCGTCGCGCCCATTCCTAAGAGACTTGCACTCTTGAGTCGGGGAGGAATGGGCGCGACCTGTTGAAAATTTTTTCAGTTTTTCATGATTCTTTTAGTTAACATAGTCTTTCAGGCAGGGCAAACGCATCTAATTTAAAGATAAAGTTGTCCTCACAAATTCCTCAAACTGTTTGCTTATAACTCACGGTATGGAGAATTATGATGATGAGGGTAAGGATGAGGTTTGCTAGGTGGTGTAAAGGTTTTTTCACCATCCGGGCTTAAATTGCCCGACCGCCTCCCCAGCATCCACTGCCTTGATTTTAGATGCGTTTACCCTGGTCTTTCAGGTAGCGTCTGACTTCTAATCCACAGAGAATTAGGAAAAGGAAATAGCAGGCAAGCTCAGCAAGTAGGTCTTGCTGTTCCTTCTGCTGTTTGACAATTCAATTTGTCTGGCTGAGAGGATGTTTGAAAAGTTAAGAGGGTGCAATTTTTCTGCCAATCGCTTTACCATAATCCGGAACATTGATCTACGATCCTGACGGGGTGACACGCAAGCCCAAAACCATACAGGTTAAGCATTTGAATGCGATGAGCTTTAAAAAGATGAAATTCGTTGAACGGCAGAGTTTGACCAAAAATGAGGTTTCTAGCTTTTGTTTATTGAGAACTGGTTCAATAACCGCCTAATTCCCATTGTATCTTTTTATGTCTTTGCGCCCTCTATTCCTTACAGAGCAAGGGTTTGAGAGCGCATATCACCCCCCAGGGTAAATACTTAGATATAACACCATTCAGAGCCATGACTAAAGCTTAACCCAGCAACCTGATCGTAGACTGACGGGGCGACAAAAAGAGCTAGGATACAGATATAATAAGCCTCATAGCCCTTAATCCTCGTTGATAATACTTCTGCTTATTGCGATTTAATTTCATTAATTCGGTCACTAACTCCATACAAGGTTCCATAAAATTCACCCAATCTTGACCATACAAACCGATATAAAAACAACAAGAGCCTTTCGATGCGCCCATATTCCTTAACGCGACCAACATATTTCTGTATTCCTTTGCGTTTAATTTGTTGTCCTTGGATTGTGGCCTTTGTGTAAGCGATCGCTATCAATAAAATTAGGGAGATTAAACGCTCACCAGACACATTAGTATCCTCTAGATTATAGCCACCAGTCTTAAAGTCGCGGAACATTTCTTCAATGTCAAATCTTCTTTTATAAGCAGCGAAGCTCCTGCGGAGCCGCTTCGCTAACGCTAATTCTAGAGTATCCAGATTTGTTAAAATAAACCATCCTTCTTTTGGCTCTACTCCCAATATCTTACGTTTCCATTTACCTGCCACATTAAAACTTGCAAAACCTTTCTGTTTTGTTACCTTAACTCCCTTCAAAAAAAAGGATACTCCAGGTGACAATCCTAAATTATTTAACTCCAGCCAAATGTCAGTTTTAAATTCTACAAACTCATTCTTTTTGAGACGCAGACCAAAGTATACATTCTTTTCTGCAAGCCAGTTAGCCAGCTTTACTGAACAAAAGTCTCGGGCTCCCAATACGCAGGTTTGATAATGATTAAAAAGTGGGAAAACTTGAGATATAGCCGATTTCTGTTCATCAATATTGCTACTACCGCGCCTTGGGTAGCAAGGTAAAGTATACGGGAAAGGCTCTTTGATCCCAAACCACACTAATCACGAATAAATCGTAATTCGTAATTGAAGGTACTTGCGAATTAATTTGTTAATGCAAAAAATTTGTTTTTTTCCATATCCCTCGTTACAAGGCTCTGCCTTGTAATGCTTTAGTGGGAGGCTCTGCCTCCCTGTTTGACGGGAGGCAGAGCCTCCTTGATCGCATTCCCAGGCTCTGCCTGGGAACTAGGCAGGGCAAGACTTCAACCGCTGGAGTTCTTCATATTCTGTAACCAAACTTGGAACAAAGAGTCCATAATTTGCTCTCTGACTGCTTGATTCAATTCAATGGAAAACCACTTTTCGATTTTGAGAACGTGATAACCCAATTTGCTCTGAACCGGACCTAGAATTTCGCCTTCTTTGGCCTTGCTAATAGCTTCAACGACTTCTGGCATCAGTTCTACTAAATTGTATAATTGATGTCATCCGTCCTGCTGGGGAATCATCTCCTTGATGCCAAGCTTCCAGCAAACCGTTAGCAACTATTTGGCAGCGGTTCATGCCAAAACTTTCTTTTTCACCAAATTTGCAGTCTGGTTCTTCGGCGATCGCCAACCCTGGTGCTATCAACTTGGTAAACAAAGGCACTTCGGGCTGAAAATGGGATTGGTGTTCTGCATACACCCTCTCCAATACTGGGTGAACAGCTTCATACTTGCTTTTATCAAAGTAAAGCACTGCTGAATCGTGACGCCCGTAGTCTTTTGGGTTGTATAGCGCTTTAAATGAGAAGGGAACGGCGATGGCGTTGAGTTCAGAAGTTAGACTGCCCATGACTGCGACGGCACCTTCTGTGCTTAAGTTGAAGTAGACACGCACTATATCCTGACTGCGATCACCTGCATTACCAACCGCCATATAGAATCCATTTTGCACCAGATTCTTGGGCATTTTGATGGCAACCGAGTCGCCTGCATTGGCAGCTTGGTCTTTTGGTTGCAGATGGCGATCGCGTTCAATATGTAGTGTCAACCCTCCCTTATGTACTGCCAAAGCACCATCTGTTTCTTGTTTCACCACCAGCCAATCTGGGCTATAGTAACCTTCACCATTGTTGCTTTCATGCAAGCGATCGTAGAATATTACATCCACCCCCAGAAAGGTGTTGTTTTCTAGATCCTGGTTTAAAGCTAAATTTTTTGTGTCCCCATCGGATGCTAAAGCAATTTTTAGGGAACCATTGTAATAGATGCCGTAGAGAAAATTAGACAATTGCAGCGACAGATACTTATTTTGCACATCTTTTGGCAATTGCTGAAACCGGGAGACAGCCTCTGGTGGCAATTCTAAAGGTTTGTAGTCTGGGTGGCTAATACAAAAATGGGACTGGATCTGAACATTATTAACTATATCTTGCAGCGAGGTCTGCAATGTCTCTGAAAGCGCCGACGATTGAATTTGAAGGGGATTTAATAGTTGCATGGGGCTTGCTTCTAACTAAGCGCGAGATAAACTTGTAGGAGTCAGGTCTGATGCTTTCATGCCGAAAATCGTCGGGATAGATGGTTCTGGACGGCATAATAAAGACTTAGCTACCTGAAGCATACAGATACCTCTATTGTTAAAGGATTTTTGGTACTGGAGTGTTGATTGAATGGCGTTAATCAAATTCCAACCAGAAAATTGGATCACTCGCCGCAAGAAGTCAGGGCGACGCTCTAAAATTTCTGGAAAGTGAGTGAAATAAGCGATCGCTAAAGCCGCCAACGATGGTTGGAGGATTTCCAAAGGAGTTGTCGCCATCCGCAAAGATTCATCAATACTCATCGCATTACTGGTAATCAAGCTACCCAGCCACAGGGATAGGTAACTGCCGATGAGTGTGCCTAAATCGAATGCCGGATCACCCCAACTGCAACGTTCCCAATCAATTAATCGTACCATGTTGTTGCTGGCATCTTGTTCCCAATTATTAGACAACAAAATATTGTTGAGCTTCAGGTCATTGTGCACCAGACAACAGGGAACTAAAGAAGTACCTAGTTCTGCGATCGCTTGCCCCAGACTATCATAGCGTTGATAAAGGGCAAAAAATTTCAACCCATCGGCAGGAACCAAGCCAAAAATTTCGTATCCGTTCAGGGGGGTAAGTGCCGCAACTGGGGAACGCTGCGCTAGATTGGGCGGTACCGGGTACGGGCTACCAAGACAAGCGTATTAGCAATTGAGATTGTTGCAGCCCGCACCCGGTACTCCGCTTCGCCGCCCAATCTTCCCCAGTTGCTGAATCACTCGTGGAGGGAATAAAGACTTGAGTTTCACAACTGAGACATTAATAAGTTAGGCAGCAGGTGATATACGTTCTTGAGAATCGACGAATGGAAGCAAACAAGGAACAGGTTTACCAAGGCGTGCAGCAACAACAGCCTGAGTCATAAACTCTCTTATCATTTCGATTCTGAGACTTTAGGGTCGTAACCACAGTCAGCATCCGCGCCACAAAATTACTACCACCTTGAGTTTGAGATCCAAAACTAGTCCGTCGCCAGATAACTGCGGGACGAATAGCCCTTTCAGCAGCATTATTAGTCGGTTCTACACCAACAGTTGTGACAAACAACCACATCGCCGGCTCAACTTTAAGCAGTTGACGACAGGTGCGAACAGTTTTTGCCAGAGGTGTTTTTTCCCTTGTCCCAAGGTCGTAGTCGGCAGCTTCCTGTAAAGTCGCTTTGATTGAGGCGCGAATATTTTTGACTAACTCCACAAAATCACAACGAGCTAGAGTACCGTCTCGGACTCGATGCCAAAGTTCAAACAACTTCTGGTGTTGTTTAACCAGTGAGGTTCCCAATTCTTTCGATACTCCAGGACGCGAGGAGATTTTGATAAATTCCCGTCGCAGATGCGCCCAACATAATTGGCGGCGTTCTAGGTTTACCCAGTTGTACGCACCATGACGGTGACGCATTGTCCCCTGAAAAATGAGCCAGCCTTATTAAAACGAGTACCCGACTACGCTGACAAATCAACAAACAAAGGCTGGCTCATTTTTCTACGTGGAAGACCCCGTCGGAGTTTAAAATCCCCCCAAAGTTCTCACTTTTGGGAGTTCTGAGCCGCTTGGGTGCAACGGGTCAGAGCAATTTCAAAAAATGTTACTACTACTGTGTACATGCAACCCACAGCCAGCATGAGCGTTGTTCAGGATTAAAACCGTCAATATTTCCTTGATTAAAGCTGGTTTCATCTGCTCCGACGATGTTTGAGCCTTGGATATAAAGTTTGGCTTCATCCACACAGCTTGCCACTGCATTGCTTGCTTCAAGCCGAAGTCTGTTTACGGTTCCCAATGATATTGAAATCCCAAACACTTCTTGCATGGCACTTTGTACCATTCTTTGACTATTGCGATATACTCCACTAAAGAATGCAACGAGAGCCACAATCCTTACCCCGTAACCACTTGGGTTCACGTCTTCAGGCAATGTTGCACGGGTCGTAGCAAAAGGAGAGTGCAAGTTAATTGATGCAAACGATGCTCGATGACTATTGGACTGATTGGTGGAATCTCTACTATCTGGTGACGATAGGGGTTTGTATCTTCTCCACTAAGGGTTTCTCCACAACTAGCGCAATATAGCTGGATGATGGTCTATGACTTCGCTACATTCTTCTATGGGGTATAAGTCTCGGTTATGACCTTTATGACCTGGTTGACCCCCTCGTTTTTTGCCCATGAGTCTGTTTTAGAGGCTTTTTTCCAAATCCCGGTGGGTCACTGGAGGGTGGTGATGATGAGTTTTTTGATGTCCGATTAATTTTTTCTAATAACTGTTCCTGAACTGTCAGGACTTCCGTTAGTTTCTTTTCCTGTTGTTCTATTTGCTGCGCCATCTCCTCCACCAGTTTCTTGACACTGGTTGGAGTTTTTCCCCAATCATCAGGGGGTATCTGCTCTAAATGATTGACGCGCTTCTGTTCCATGTCACTTAATTTATCAGATTTTGGGGGTAATTTTTTACGATCGCTCTTCTACCCCCTGAACGGTTACAAAATTTCTGGTCCAATCCTTTCTATGTTCTTCACCAGTTCGGCTTTTGGTTCGGGGGATTGATTCTCCGGTTGGACTTGGAAAAAATCTTGATAGTCTTGACGGTCTAGAGTCAGACGATGAATTTTAGCTATAATCGTACCGATGGTAGTGGCGATTTCCGGAGTAAAGATATTTTCTTTGCCGTAGAACTCCATCAGATCGCGATAGTTATCCAAGTAATTAAAAACAATGAGTGAATCCTCTGCGTTAAAATAGATCCCCTCTGAAAGCCAAGAGCGCATGTGGCTTAGTTCTTCTGGAAATTGTTGTAAAAATTCTTGAATGCGCCATTCGCGCAAAAATTCACCAACTGTTTTTCCTTCTCGATTGCGAGGCTCTTGCTTGACAAGAAGTTTGCGATCGTGTGGCAAAGTCAGTAATAAATTAAAGTTTTTGGCAGACCTTAGCTCAATTTTACCCAGATCCTGCTCTTCTTGAGTACATATATCTTTTCCAATTAAGTACTCGAAAACATTTTTAGAGCTTAGCAAAAATGTCATAATTTTAGATTTTTTAAGTTTCAACCTACCTAAATTTTGGTAGACATCTGTAAATATAAAGCAATTAAGTGGCATCTAGACGCATTAGTCAGAAACCAGAAACTCTTATCGGTTGCCTAGTCAAGGATGGCTGAAAACTATCCCGTTTGGAGCAAACCGATAAGAGGTCCTATATCCTGCCATCACCAAGGTAACAGTAATGAGATAGCTAAACTGATAGCAGGAAAATCACAACGTTCTCGCTCGGAGTTTAGTGCTAAAAAGTGTAGTTGCCTACTATTGTGTTGGCATTGTTGAAAGTGTTGGCATTGTGGGTATTACCAACGTTTGACTGAACGCTGTTGACATAATTATAAGACCAACCACCAATCACTTTCCCAACTTCCTGAACGCTCGTTAGTTCATTGAGGAAGCTTTCAGAATCTTGGAACAGTTCAGAACCAGTAGGACGTAGTTCAGAAATTTTGATAACAGCCATTGTTTTTCTCCTAAAAAATTCTTAGCGATAAATTTGGTGTTTGGATTAAACTTTGAATCTGTTTAACCCTGATTACATTCTTGATTAATTCACTATTAAAATCAAGCCTTTTTTCGTTATTCGACGGACACCAATCAATGCTTTATGTCTGAAAATATGAATGTTAATAGCAATGAATTATCACAAATAATACTTATTTTTACTCAACCTGTCAAATTGTAAAACAGTTGAGGAAATACTGTGGTGCAGGTAGAGGATTTTCTTCCAGAAATCCCTATTAACAGTTTGATGGGTTTCCATACTATTTTTATCCAGCAAATTTGATTAGGTCAATGTGCGTGGACAACTTTTAGAGACACAACTAATGGAGTTTTGTCCGGAAGACTTACATGGTGTTATATAGCAATCCTATTTGATTCGTGAAAATTCAATGTGCAAGAAACCCGGTTTATTAAATAAACCGGGTTTCTCTATGTTCACGAATTATTTACGAAATGTCTTGTTTTGATACTTTAGGATGCCTATAGCAATCCTATTTGAGATCTGAACACGTCAAGTAGGGGCGTATTGCAATACGCCCCTACCAAACCCGGTTTCTCTGTGTTCACGAATCATTGAGGATTGCTATATATTACTATACTGTTGTAGTTGGTAACAGAGACAGCATTAATGCTCTGTCCATTAATGGTGTTATTATTAAAGCTGTTACTTTGAACACTGATAACAGTTTGACCGTTCTCTTCTGCAATACGGTTCGGTTAGGCAAGTTACTTGTATTGGCAGCAGGGAGATGGGGAGCAGCAGATAATTTTGTACAGGAATCCAAGGTGAAAGCCCACAAATGTGTGGGTGATATCATGTTCGGTTGAATACTTATGATTAGGACTGACGCGGGGATGCGGTGACACACTGCTTCACTCGATATTTTTATGATAAGCAATTAACCGAACCTGATATGACTTAGGAACCCACACATGTCCTTGGTGGTGTGGGGATGCCCTTACGGGTGAACGCTCGTTCCGACGCTCGTTCCCCGCTATCGCTTCGCTAATGTCAGTTGCTCCACTTGGGGTTTGATCATCTCAAGTGTGTAGGCGGCTGTGAAAATGTGGTGTTGTTTTGGAGCGATCGCACAAAACAGTGCGAGCAACCCCAGCCAAAAAAGGCAACGAACGGTCAATGTGTCCCTACACCCGCCCAACAAACAGCTTATCCGTGTTCAGTTTGCTTTCAACCACTTTTAGAATATCCTTACGAGAAGGACGGACAGCAAAAACGCTTGCTGCGTTGTTCTAATCCCAGTGCGAGGAAAGACAAAGAGCATAAGCAAGCTGTTTACTTTCTCACCGCTTCAGGCTGGTGCGCCGCCTGTGGGGCGCTCCTAATACCAATTTGCATTCACAACCGTAATAAGCGAAATTCTGGCGTTGCTGAATGTTCGTATGAATTGACATTTTTCGACATGATTAAACAACGATTCTTTGCGGCTTTGCGTCTTTGCGTGAGGCTCATTCATACTTTAAATCAGCAACGCCTCGTATTGGCGTTGCTGAATGGTCGTATGAATTGACATTTTTCGAGTTGATTAAACAACGATTCTTTGCGCCTTTGCGCCTTTACGCGCGTGTAAATTCATACCGTGATTCAGCAACGCCCTCGTATTTTTGAGGACTAAAGTCCTCACTACAAACTTAATCAAAGATGAAAAAATGTGCGGGTTTGTTGAAAAAACCCCCTTATGTGGATTTTCAAGTATAATTGCTATAGGTCACACGTAAAAATAATCGTGCGATCGCTCACCCAATGTATCCCGCCAAGTCAAGAAGGTAATGTGCTGTGGCGACGAAACTCCTGATTGTGGAAAGTCCGGGAAAAGTCAAAAAGCTCAGTCAAATTCTGGGTTCCGATTGGTTAGTCAGAGCCAGCATGGGGCATTTGCGGGAACTTGCAGACGATGGGGAAGACTCCCTTGGCTTTGATATCAGTGGCGATACGGTACGCTGTCGCTTTGTCGCAAGGGGTTCACAAGGTAAGGAAACCATTCAAAATCTCAGATCTGCGGTGCAACAGGTCAAAACCGTGGTGCTGGCAACTGACCCGGATCGAGAAGGGGAAACCATCGCGTGGCACATTCAGCAAGCCTTGAACCTCAAAAATCCTCAAAGAGTCGTCTACACCGAAATCACACCAACAGCAGTGCAAGCCGCTGTCTCCCGTCCCCGCACCATTAACCAAAATCTGGTAAACTCTGGCTTGTGCCGTTGCGTCCTCGATAAACTGGTGGGCTACAAAGGTTCTCCCTTACTCTGGCAGTTGCACAATGGCGCGAAGAGCATGGGACGGGTGCAAAGCGCGACTTTGCACATCATCTGTGAACGAGAGCGCCAGATCCAAGTATTCGTACCCCAGGACTACTGGAGTGTGTTCGTCGATTATGCAGAGGGCTTCCGTGCCTACTACCGAGGCAATGCAACCGCAACCACAACCGAGGATGCTCAAAGCGACGATGCAACAGCACTTGCAGATAAACCCGTGCAGGAATCGGAGCGGGTGTTGAGTCAGGTAGAAGCCGATCGCTTAGTAGAAATCGCCCAACAGTTCCCCCATCAAGTGGTGACAATCGAAGGTAAAACCGTCAGCCGTACTCCACCACCCCCGTTTGTCACCTCCAGCCTACAACAAGCAGCAGGTTCTCGTCTACGCTTCAGCCCAGAGAAAACCATGCAGGTAGCACAGTCGCTCTACGAAGCAGGCTTGATCACCTACATGCGAACTGATAGCGTTGCCCTCAGCGTGGAGTTCTGCGAGCAAGCACGTCGCTGGCTGGAGAAAAACGACCCGGACAATGTGCCTCAGAAAACGGCAAAACATCGTAGCAGCAAAAGCGCCCAGGAGGCACACGAGGCGATTCGCCCGACGGATGTGTTTCGTCCCTCGGCGCAACTGCGTTTGGAACTGTCTGCCGATGAGTTTTCTCTGTACGTCATGATTTGGAAACGGGCAATGGCTTCTCAGTGTCAATCTGCAAAGGTTCGACAGACACGAATTGTTACCCAATCCGGTTCCGTGTTTTGGCAGGCAAAAGGACAGGTCGTAGAGTTTCCAGGCTACACCAAATACTGGAACAATCTCAGCGCTGAGTTAGAACTGCCAGTTCTGCAACAGGGACAACCTCTAACGTTGGCTCAAGCAGCACATGAAAAGAAGCAAACCCAACCGCCTCCGCGTTACAGTGAGCCGAAGTTGGTACAGGTGATGGAGCGCAAGGGTATCGGACGACCCAGCACCTATGCACCTATGATTCAAACTCTGAAGCTGCGGCAGTATGTGGAGTTGACTAAAGGAAATCTACATCCGACGGTTCTGGGGCTGGAGGTTGATGGTTTCTTGCAAGATGCTTTACCGGATTTGCTGCAAGCCAATTTCACAGCGCAGATGGAAACGGAATTGGACGCGATCGCCCATGGTGAAAAAGACTGGCAACGCTATCTGACGAGTTGGAACCGAGAGTATTTTACTCCAGCACTGGCAAAAGCGCAACAGGTGATTCCCAAGCATCTGACTTCAACTCCCGCTCCCCGTGCTGCTAAAACCCTAGACCTTTCCAGAACACGCTGTCCCCAGTGCAAGAATTATCTGGGAAAGGTTCCTAGTAAGAAGGTGAACAAGAAGTATTTTCTTAAGTGTGTCGGCGGCTGTGAAAATGTGGTGTTGTTTTGGAGCGATCGCACAAAGCAGTGGGAACAACCCCAGCCAAAAAAGGCAACAAATGGTCAACTCCCTGTACCAGCCCAAAAAACGGCTTATCTGTGTCCAGTTTGCAAAAAACCATTAGAGGAATATGCTTACGAGAAGGAAGGACAACAAAAACGCTTGCTGCGTTGTTCTGATGCTAGTGCTAGGAAAGACAAAAAGCATGAGCAAGCTGTTTACTTTTTGACCGCAAAAGGCTGGTGGAGTCCAAAGTTTGGTGAGTTACCAGTGGAGAAGAAGCTTTGAACTAAAAGCAGGGCTATTTCATTCTAGACATAACCCGCCCGCCCGCCCAGAACTGAAGTTCCGGGCGCGAGTAGCCCAAGTCCGTTAAAACGGACTAATACCAATCTGCGCATCTTAACGTAACTGTCAAAATCGAGAGTAGGGAGTGGGGAGTAGGACTTACGCACAAGACAAATCAATCATCATGTGTTTAACGAAATTCCGCCGTTTGCCTCGTTCCCAGGCTCTGCCACAGAATGTGATTAAGGGAGGGGATGCCTCCCGATTGGAGGGGAGGCAGCAGCCCACTTGAAGAGCATTACAAGCCGATGCTTGTAACGAGAGATATACATAGTTTATTCTTTTTGTCAATGCGTAAGTCCTAGGGAGTAGGGAATGAGAATTTCGCTTATTACGGTTGTGAATGCAAATTGGTATAAATTCATAATTAATAGTCGGCTTTAGCCGAGTTTTACTATGAGCCTTAGAGGTTGTTTGAAAAGTTGTTGGCGGTATCTTCGGACTTATTGATCGGAACTAGCCCCCCTTAAAAAGGGGGGAACTGGAATCCAAGTCCCCCTTTTTAAGGGGGATTTAGGGGGATATTAAAGTATTTGATACATAACTAAGGACTTTTCAAACATCCTCTAATGCGGATTAAATGAGAATGAAATAGCCCTGGATCTAAAAGACTATTTGGGTGTCTTGAGAAAAGGATAATTTTACTGCAAACCTCTTTCTATAATTCCTCGGATCTCTCTAACGAAATCGGCGGGAGTCTGGATAATTAGGTCACTTTGGGCAGCGACTTTGGGAGTAAAATCTTTAGTATTTAAACTTAGTAAGCTACGAGAACCGACTCCAGCAATTAATACACTAGAGTCAGCAAAGACTCTACGCATCTTGGTGTTGCGATCGCCAAATTGCCTCGCGTTCCGCTTCTAAACCTACTAGCAAATCAGTCAAGCCTACGCCTTCATTTTCCATAATGGCGATGATTGTATCTGCTAGCTGGGGAACTTGGGGCTGTTTAACAGTGAGCAAGACTAAATCTTCTACTTGCAGCAGCGTCAATATATCTCCTTCAGTCAAGTTGAGGTCATGTTGTACTAACTCAGGGACAGTAATTTGCCCACCCTTTTGCAGCCGAATAGGAAACTGTTTTATCTCAAAATTAGTGTCCTGTGAAGTTGGATTCACGATTTTTTAGTTTTTTGGTTATTTCACTTTTCTATTTTACTAAAAAAGATGAGAATTTTTACAACCAGTTTGTCGGAAAAGTTATTCTTTATTTGACTCAATATCAACCACCCAATCAAGATTGGTACGCTATCGTCATTTATGATACGATACTAAAAGTAATGAAGGAGACTTTCCTGGATACTTGAATTTCTTTTTACCGTTTTTACGTCGCTTCTATGTGGATGAACTAGCAAAAACGATAATTTCCCGATTTAGTTGGCAATTGCACCTGCGATTTGGCAGAGTGCGTCCATTCCCATCATACACCAAGCGCTGAGCGCACTTTATCAATTTAGTATGTCGGTTTGTTGATGACGCCGCCATTTGCTTAAAATATAAATTAAGGCAACTATAGAGGTTATGGAGTTACAAAGATGACCGAGAAAAAGCGTAGAAGAGTACCAAGAGGCGGCACGATGTTTCCTAATCGCCCTCCCCTTTCCCCAGAAGAAAAAGCGAGACGCGATGCTCTTGATGAAGAATTTGACAGACGTTGTGCGGAAATTTTCCAGCAAGTATACCAGGAATTAGTCAGTGAGCATTACAATTGGTCGATAATGATTGACCCAAATAGTCGAGATTATTGCATTGACCCCGATGCAGAGATTGCTTTCCAAAAAATCCGCTCCAAACACCCTAATGCCAGAATCATGGAAATGCGTCTAAATGAAACAGGTGCCGTTGGCAGAATATGATTCAAGGCAGTTTTGGTGAAAATGGGGAGCTATATTTTCAGATTGATTTGATAGCTGCTGATGGTTCTATAGTAATAGTTGATGCCTTGCTAGACACAGGATATACTGACTGGCTAGCAATTGATATTCAAGACGCAGAAAGTTTGGGATGGTCGTATATCCGTGAACAAAGAAGGCGAACTGCACGGGGAATAGGAAAGTTTAATCTCTACGTAGGTAATGTTGGCTTCGATGGTCAAGAATTGACTATCCCAGTTTTAGGCGGGAAAGCTATTACCGAAGTTTTGATAGGTTTACCTTGGCTAGAAAATCGGCGGTTGATTGTAGATAGAAAAGCAGATTTACTAACTTTAGGGGAAGATTGAGGAGATAATACGAGCGTGCATCTTGGTGTTGCGATCGCCAAATTGCCTCGCGTTCCAATACTGCGTAGGTTTTGGATTCTTGAGATGCCCGTGAGGTGCCAGAAACCCGGTTTCGTAAAAGTTACCGGGTTTCTAATTTTTGCTGATCCGAGCGGTTGTAGAATTTATTAAAACGGTGGTGATTGATAAATTTGCTAACTTAAATCGGGAGGAAATAGGGCTCTTCAGTACTTGTTATGCTAAATTAACAATTTGGTAGAGGGAACTCTTAACAGGGAACGGGGAACAGGGAAGAATGTTAAAAGGAAGAAGAAAATAAGGGAAGAAGGGAAAAAGGGAAGAGGGACTATGATTCTAGCTTCTTAATCAGAGCAATAATCATTCGACTTTCTTCTCGAAGTAACGAAATAATTGGTTCTATATCTTCTTGTTTAGATAATCCTACTCGGTAGTTGCGATAACATGAGTTTCTA
>JADQBA010000397.1 GCA_016903675.1 Stigonema ocellatum SAG 48.90 = DSM 106950
AACCTACTTAAAGTTTCTAAATGATAAGTGGAATTTTTGAAAATTGCATTGGCACAATAGATGGTGCGGCAGCCCTAAAATATTGGGATGAATTGGGTTACCAACTCATCCAGCAGGGACAGTTGAGTGCAGAACAAGCAGGGTTACTTTATCAGCATCCGGTCGCGTTAACTTCCAGGCGACTGCAAAATGGAGATTCGGCAGCTCATGGATTGGTACGGATAATGTTATGGTCGCAACCACGTAACGCAGGTTTAGAAAAAACCTTGCCAATGGTTGTTGGTAGTCGTTGGTTTGCTTCCCTCACGCAAGATATTTACACCATCGCTGATGCCTTTACTGATGACTTGGCCAACGGAGGTGACTGGATTTTTACTGAACCAGTCCGCGCTATTGAAGGTTTTGGAAATCAGGGGAAAGGGTTGTATAACCGCTTTGTTGGTGTTAGGGAAATGTTCGTGATTGGGAAGGAAACACGACAGGCTTTTTTTCAACGATACAACTATACTCGTCCTGGCTATGGAGCGATCGCTCCTAGTTCTCCCCTAAAAGTCAGCGAAGGAACTCACTCTAGTTTGGTGAGTGCTGACCATAACCTGACTTCTTTTTATACCGAAGCTTTTGGACTTATACCCAATGAAATTAATGGTAAACGTTCAGGCTATCAAAACCCCTCAACACGGCAAACTTTGATACTCAAAGAAGGGCAGGAATTTTATCTGTCAGTATTTTCTTCACCAAAAGATATTGCAGGCGTCCTGCAAATTTATACTCCTCTTTATCCTACACCCGATCAACGGGAATTTTCCCAACCTGGTTCGTTAGGCGTGAGCCTATTTACATATCAAGTTGAAGATATTCAAGAATTCCATCAACGTATATCCAACAGTAGCGCTACCAACGTTACACCTATTGTCTCTAACGAGTTTGGTGAACCTTCGTTTGGGTTACTTGCACCAGATGGCTTCTACTGGGTGATTGTTGGTTGACGGAAAAGCTTTCATATCTTCAACATCGTCTTCTAAAAGTTCAGGAGTGTAAAATCTGGAAATTATCGAGTATAGTTGCTCAATTTATTGAACACAGTTGTTACCATCTACAACTCAATCGAAAAGTGATGACTTGTGATGCTCATGTGCTGCATTAGATAAAACCTGTGAGCTTCAAATCGCTGAACACCGGAATCAAGACTTAGGTGTTCACAATTATTTTTTCTTGCATATTCAATTAGCCATTGGAATAACTTTTGACCGTAGCCCTGTGACCGCTTCAACTTATCAACAACTAAGTCATCAATATATAAAAACCTTCCCGATGCTAGACAGGTAGAAATGCGAAATCCAGCAACTGCCAGAGTTTTCCCCTCTACTTGAAAGAACGCAAGTTGATATCCCTCTTTCATCTGATACCGAACTTGCTCCACAAACTTAGCCTGATCGAGGTGCGGACGCAACTGGGACATAACAGGAAAGCACCCTAATATTTGAAAGTCATCTTCTGCTAATTGTATTGACACCAAATATAACTCCCAAGGATATTGCTCCTGCTCAGTTCCATAGCCATAAGTCACGCCAATCGAATAAATACTATGGTGCTTGGCTGCAATCAAAGTTATAAACTACAGTAAATTTTTCAAGTTACTGTATATTAATAATTGCACAGCTACTTGCAAAAAGCAAGACAAATGCAACTATTAGCGAATAGAACGC
>JADQBA010000384.1 GCA_016903675.1 Stigonema ocellatum SAG 48.90 = DSM 106950
AATTGCAGTGATGCTACTTGGAAGCTTTTGAAAGTCAATCTCCTGAGTTAAGTCGCTTGTTCCCAATAGTCTCATCAAGTCTTCTCGGCTAAGTACTGTCAAACCATAAATACCAGTAGCGTTGATTTGGACTTTGCCACCACTACCAATAAACGCATTTGCGGTGATATCACTATTTTCTCTGGGGGCGGCGACGATGAAACCCGACGGGGCATTGATGGTGATGTTACCGCCGTCTCCACCTTTCTGGTCAGTGCCTGCATTCGTAGAAATTCGACTACCCTGACGCAGTAGTAGGATATCTTTTAGCCCTATGTCAATATTGCCACCCTGACTGCTGAACGTTTCTGCAAAGAGGGATGCCCCACGGTTGAGAGCGACGGAGCCTGCTTGAATCACTAAGTTACCTGCGTTCCCTTTTCCAAAGCTATTCGCGGCAATGCTAGCACCATCGGTAAGGGTTAACTTGATTGGGTCAATGAAGATATTGCCGCCGTCTCCTGTGGAGTTGGTATCAGTGTTGGCGAACAACCCGGTGGCAGAACCTTGGTTTGAAACTCTAGGTCTACCAAATCGGGCAAGTCGGTCAGCGTAGGTGGGATCACTACCAGAGAGGGTAACGTTATCTGTGACATTAAGAATGATGTTCCCTGCACGTCCGCTGCTGCGGGTGGTGGAGAGAACTTGACCACCATTATCCGCTTCAAAGGTCTTTGCATTCACTGTGATGTTGCCACCATTTCCCTCGGCTGCTGCAAGGGCATTCACAACTGCACCGTTTGTTACCCTGAAGGTACTACTATTAACAGTGATGTTGCCTGCAAGCCCCACTCCAGAGGTGCTTGCAAATAATCCACCAGAGAACCCCTCAGGGCTGACCCCGGAAAGATTAACATGAAGTTCTGTACCCCCTCATATCCCAACATCCAGCCTTGAGTAGTCGGAGTCAGGCTGACTAGACTGGAACCAACTACACTACCCAACTCAATTCGTCCTGCTTTTGCTGTCAGATTGCCACCCAAGAGCGCCACATCACCTCCCACGAGCGCTAGAGTCTTCCCTGGTTGAACTTGAAGACCAACAGGTATACCACTGCTATCAAGCACAACGGATTGATTGAGAATGCTCCCCACATTCCCCCCAAATTGCAAGCCAATGGGAACACTGATAGTCAATAAGGGTGCAGATTGTGGAGCAGTGGCACTAAACTCTGTGCCATCAGCAAATTTCAGGCTACTTGCCGTAGTACCCAGAAAAGAGCCACCAATGTTCAACGAGGCGTTTTTACCAAAAATAATCCCATTGGGATTAATCATAAACAGATTAGCTGTACCGTTGGCTTGAAGTATCCCATCAATATTCGATACTGCACCACCCGTCACCCGACCGAAGATGTTCTGAACATCAGCAGCATTATTAAAGTGAGCCGTCTCTCCAGTGCGGACAGAGAATTCCCCAAAACTGTGAAACAGGTTACCCCCCGCCCTGGTTCCACCTTCAATAATGTGGGTGGAACCATCTAATCTGACGGTGGAATTATTGGGTAGAGTGCTATCTGGTCTAATTTGGGCAATGGCGGAATTTGTGGACAGAGCTAGAGCACCACCAATCGCACCACCCATTGCCATCCCCAAGAACCAGCGACTACGAGTACTTATCCCGGACAAGCAGCACCCCCCTAGCTACAGTGCAGTTGCACTCTTACTTGAGTAAACCACAATTAGTGTTCGTCAAAGAAAACCCCGCCTGATAATTTAACAGTGCGGAGAATTTTGTGATTGGTGCCTTGGCGACATCCATTTACTTCTCGGTTCTGACGCAGAAGTTTTATGCCGAACCCGCCCTAACTTTATAAAAGTTCATCGTTTGGTATGTAACGCACTTTTT
>JADQBA010000137.1 GCA_016903675.1 Stigonema ocellatum SAG 48.90 = DSM 106950
CAGTTAATGTGGTTTGTTTGCAAATAATGTGGTTTCATTTGCACCCAATGTGGTTTTGAGACCCCTCTTATTTGCAGCTAATGTGGTTTCAATTTTGACTTGTTTGCGGTTTGAAGCGTTCTTGTTTGCAGTTCCTTACACCTATAACCCCACGCTGGGAAACTAGAACACTAGCATTGCGATAGCCAATCATCGCAATGGCACAAACCCTAGTTTTAAGAACTTCTCCTACCTTCCTGCGATGCACCAGATAGATTCCACCGCCTTCTGGCTTGCAGTTGAAAGCCTTTAGCGACACACTCATGCGTCCTGTCGGAGTCTGGTATTCAGCCAGCGACGATCGCAGCATCTTTTCAAAGCGCTCCCTATCTTCGTACTCCCCAGGCGGTAACAACACTGCGATCGCTACTCCTAATCGCGAACCCAGCTGAAGCTTCTCTTTAATCACCCAAATCGCAGCTAGAGTTTTGTAGATAGCTCGCTCATACTTCAATTCCGATAAACCCGCATTGGCATAAAAGCGAGATTGAGCCAGATACCCTACAGCTCTATATTGCTCACCTACCGCAACCCAAGCTACATTCTCTGGATCTGAAGATCCTAATTTACCGCCCTCGTACTCCAAAATAGATTCACGACCTAGAACTGCTACCTCCGGCTCCATGCACAGCAACCGCGCTTTCTGATCTAAAGACGTGGCGTAGACGATCTTGGTAGCCGAACCTCCAAAATCTAAAGCCAGAGTCAACAGTGCCACTTTCTTTTGCTGAGTATTTGTACTCATTTACTTGCCAAGATTTTACAAGACATTTGATGCAATTTGCAAGCAAGCTTGAGAGAAACTCTGCATTTTTTAGGCAGCTAGAAGATTTGAGAAGACACAAAATTTAGCCTTAACAATTCTCCACGTCCTAAAATTGCTTGCTTGTTCTTCTTTTATCTTCTTAACTCACTTGAATTGCTTCTGAATTCAGACAAAAGGTAGAAGTTATTTTTGTGTCTTACGACAGACTAATTCAACATAATATTCATTTTTTTTAATCTTAGCAAGCCATATTTTATTTATATGCTTTTCACCAGTCAGCATAAGCTTGCAAAGCATAATTAATTTTGATTTTCGACTTATTTACTAATTAGCTTCGCATTAGATACGCCTTAGTTTCGCATTGCCATAAATTAGATTATTGCCAATTTTTTAGTGACATTATTTCTTCAGTGGGAAGATGAATAACACTTAACTAGAATAAGCTAACAGTAAGCACCAAAAGTCAACTCACACTTCGCCCTATGAAGACTACATCGGGTGCATCCCAATGAGCGTAAATTCGTAGTGCGAGCATCTTGCTCGCTTATAGTCAAGGCGATCGCAAGCTAAAGCAGCGGTAAGCAAAGCAAGTCGAAGCTTGGAATAAATTTCAAAAACCCTTTTACTCCCAAAACTTAAAATGCCAAAGAAAATACAACATATCACGAGTGCCAAATCGCCTCTCACCAGTGGTAACATTCCCGTCCACTTCAATGCCTCGGATTACCAACAAGTGAAAGCCAAATCCAAAGAAGCAGGTTACAGTTTAAGCGAATACATACGAAGATGCGCCCTATCTCGCCACCTTCCCCCTATCGTCACAGACATTTCTATCGACACCTACAGGGAATTAGGACGCATTGGTGCTGACCTGAAGAAATTAACTGCCACTGTACAAGATTCGGTAGCTTCATGTCAACAAGACATCCCCATAGACCTTAACTTCCTGCACCAACTCCAGTCCTTGCTCATCCAAACCCGTAAAGAAATAGCAGGAATCGGGACTGAGACAAACAATCCCCGAACCAAAGCAAACACACAGCAGACTGTAGTTAATAGACAACTAGAATGATTGGTAAACAAATCAAGGGAACTGACTTTTACGGCTGTCTGGACTATGTGCTGGGCAAAGAAGGAGCCGAGTTAATAGGCGGAAATATGGTAGGAGAGACACCAGCTGAATTATCCCAGGAATTTCAATTATCTCTAGCACGTCATGAAAGAACGCGCACTAAAAAGCCAACCCGCAAAGTCGTTTATCATGCTACTTTAAGTGTGCCAGCAGAAGAAACACTCTCCAATGACACATGGTGCGCGATCGCAGAAGATTATTTGCAAGGTATGGGATTTGACGACAATCAATACATCTTGGCACGTCATACCGATACCGAACATAACCATGTCCATATCGTAGCCAGCCGTCTCAGATTGAATGGTTCCACTGTTTCTGAATGGCAGGACTATAAGCGTTCTGAGGAACTCATCAGGGATCTGGAGAAAAAATACGAACTAACACCAGCACCATCAAGCTTTGAAAAAGAACGCCGATCCCCAACCACGGGAGAACGCCGTCTGACGAACCGAACCGGAGAAACCAGCGCCAGAAAGACACTGCAAGATACAATTGACCAACTGACCCAAGATAGTCCCACAATGCCGGATTTGATTGGGCAGCTAAAAGACCAAGGCATTGATGTCAGGGTGTCGCCAACACCAACAGGAGAAATGGGCATTAGCTATCAGCTGAACGGCATTGCTTTTTCTGGCATCCACTTGGGGAAAGCGTACACTTTCAAAGGATTGCAGAAATACAGGGGTGTTAGTTACAGCGAGAAACAAGAGCAAGAAGTTGTTGAGCAAGCATTGGGTTCACCAGTAGCCCAAGCCGAGGAACAGCAGCAACAGCAGGCTCAACTCGCACATCAAAACGAGATTCGGAAACGCCAGGAGGAGGAAGAGAAAAAATCCCGTACTGAAACCACGTCCTCACCTGACTCTTACCCTGCCACGCCAAACAACTTGGACAGCGAGCAACGACCCGAAAGCTACGTCAATCTTAAACAGCAGCAACAGGCAGCCAAGAAGGAGCATAAGAAGCGATCGCGTCTTCAGCAACAACAGTCCATTATTTTGGACGACGAAAACACATCATTTTTTGAGCAATATAATATAGACAATAATGACAGCGAAGTCAAGCGTAAGCAAGAGCTTTTTGATGTTGCAACAGAAACTGCCTCGACTATTCAGCAGCCACGGCGATCCGGAGATGTGGATGGCGACCAACGTGAAACAAAACTACACCAAGGGGAATCCCAGGCTGCCCAGAATCGTGACTACTCCCAAACAAACTCCGACACCCAAGAACAGCAATCTGACCGACTGAGGCAACCCACGATCCAGACACAAAACCAAGAATCTGACACCCAACTTGAAGATGAGGAAGTGAATGTAGCAAAACGTGTCTATTGGCTTGAGCAGTCTAACCAAGTAGCTGGGCAGTCAAAGCAGCAAATTCTTTATGGGGCAGAGTCTATGCCTACGTCACAGTTTGACCAGATGCCCCAAATACCCAAACAGCAGCTTGCCGACGCAGCCCCAGAAACAATAGCCACAGTGCTGCCCGACCGCAACGAGAACAACTGGCAGGCGGTGCAAGAGTATTTGGTAGGCGATCGCCAGTTGCCTAAGCAAATAGTAGAACTCTTGCACGCCAAAGGTTGGATCTATGCCGACGATGAAGGTCAAACTGTATTTGTCGGGCGGACTCTTGAGGGTGAGCAGACCGGGGCATTTGTGCTGAATGATAACACATTCTCTTCTATTCGCCTTGACCCAGATGAACCTGCTACCCCTGATGAGGAGGACACAACTTTAACTGGCTGCTTCTGGGTAGCCACCTTCACCCCAATTCAAAGAGCAGTTCTTACCAGCGATCCGGTAGAAGTGCTTTCAGTAATGGCGATCGACCCGGACTTTAATCAAACGCCAACCTTATACTTGGCAGCCGATAACGTCAAAGCAATTCCCAAAGAATTTTTGGAGAAATTACCTACTGTCGTAGTGGGTTTGAAAGGGGATGAAGAAGGCGATGCAGTATCTGAAGAAATACTTGCTGCTTTACCCCAGGCTAGACGAATAAACCCTGGTATGGCAGGTTGGAACAAGATACTAACGGACGAGACAGAAGATATTAAATCCAAGGTGCAAGAGCTTCCTAAAAAGCAGACAGGCGACCTGGGCTTAGATATTGATTGACGCTCCAAAGTGACTGAACTCTCTGCTTCAGTTGTTGCGTTCGTGAAGTGTGCCGGAGGCCAAGTCTACCGCAAGCGCATGCATGAAAGTGTCTTTCTCCTCCTGCTTCCTCTGCCTCCCCTGCTCCCCCAACTCTTTCAAGAGTGTTACTAGCATACTACAGACTTCTGTTTTAGGAAAAGCTGTGCTATTTTCTCATAACACTTTCGTGCTTATACACGCCTAATTACCAATAGCACAAAAAGCTGCCCAGTAAAAGGGTTCTCGAAACGGGTGGTTCCTATCTAGTGGAAACGATTGGTCACTATTTAGTATTGGAATCAGTTTACGATTTGATATGACTTCTGGCTTTAAGGACAAGTGGTTTTCTTCAATCCATTTTTTCAGTTCCGCTTTCGTCACATCACGTAACCAGAGTTGAGCCTGATTGAGAGCAATTGCTACAGAGTTACCATGATGTAGATTTTGGTAGAACTTAATCATTAAAACAGCAGTGGATAAGTCATTAACTGTCCATAGGGAACTGACAACACTAGAACTACCTGCGTAAAGAAAACCGCTGGGCAAGCTAATGTATTCATCGCTGAGACTACTGGGGTCAGTTAAGCCAGTTTCGCAAGCGGAGAGGGTGACAAGACGGCATTGATTAAGACTTAGTCCAAAAATTTCGGCTAAGGTCAGGCGTGCATCTTCTGAGCCTTCATCTTCTGCTAACAACAGTGCTGATTCCAAAGGTGATATTAGGTTAAATTCGCCATGACAAGCGAAGTGAGTGCAGTGGGCTGATTGTAAGTTTTTATTGGTCTTAACAACAGCTTCAGTAGCTTCTTTTTTTACTAAGACGTCTGTAGAACGGAAGAACGATTTGATTGTTTCCACTTCTAAGTTGGCGTATTTCAAGTTAGAAGAGGGGTCTTGGATAGCAAACAGGGAACTCAAATCAGACTTTTTCTGCTTTTGGCTCAGTTGCAGCAATTGGCAGCTAGGGGCATAGCGCACACCTGCTTCAAACTTGTCTAAGAGGCATTTGTCTTGCTGATCAGGTAAAGGCAAGGAATGAAGGGGTAACAAGTGCAACCAGCGATGGGGAATCAAAATCAACTGATTGTATGCTTGCGGAATCTGCGCCAAAATTTGATGAATGTTAAGAATCTGGGCTAATTGGCTAAGTAGCTGATTTGAGTTTTTCTGCCATTGGTATTTTTGGTTTCTGTTCAGTGTGTGAACAAAATCCAAACCCATCAAAGCTTCCCAGTCCTTATAAGCAGATTGTAAAACCGTAGGATGCGGACTGTTACGGGTGATGATAAAGGTCAGAATCTGATTGTTAGTAATATACCATTCAATGATAGCGGTGCGGTTATCTGTGAGGGTTTGAATCTCGCTAAAGGGTATGGGTTTAACCTGTTGGGTTAACTTAAAGTCAGAGTCTACTTGGTTGATTTCCTTCAGGAGGTTATCCCCTCGCTGTTGCAAGTTATTCAACTGTTGTTGCAAACCCTGTATTGTGCTGCGATATACTTCCTCTGATTCCCGACTCCTGGCAATCTCTATTTGTCGCTGTTTGGCTGGGATTTCCTGTCGTAGGTAGTCGAGTTCACGGCAAAGAAGCTGATAATCATCTGGGTTGTGGTAAAGGTCGCGTTTGGGGTAGAGGTTTTTGGTTTCTAGGAGTTCGACGAGATTGCGGGCTTTGCTACGCTCAACGTATTCTAGAGCCTTGGCATAGTCTTCTAGTTTCAGACAAACCTCTACCATACGTTGATAAATTCTATTGTATTCTTCAGCAAGTTTTTGTCGGTCTTCTGAAATGCCAGAACCCACAACGATTTCGCCTCTGAGGAATTCGACAGTGTCAATAGCAACCGCAAAGGCATCATAAGCTGCCTGAAAATTGCCAATGCCTTGATAGGCAAGACCCAAGTGATATTGAGTTTCTGCATGGTTCTGGGGAAAGGTTTCACGAGTGCGGACTTGTAAAGCTAATTGGTAACAGATAATTGCTTCTTCTAAGTTTTGTGAGCTTTTCCCCCAAATGCGTCTAAGATAGGCATTGCCCAGATTATTTTGAGTCATTGCCCAATCGATAGGAAATCTTTCACGAGTGCGGACTTGCAAAGCTAATTGGTAACAAGTGATCGCCTCTTCTACACTTTGTGCCCTTTTCTCATTCTGAGCCTTTTCTTCGCAGATATAGTCAAGATAGGCATTGCCCAAGTGATTTTGAGTCCTTGCCCAATCAATAGGAAATCTTTCACGAGTGCGAACTTTCAAGGCTGCTTGAAAACAGGTGATCGCTTCTTCTATATTATCTGTCCTTTCCCCTCGGATGCGGTCAAGATAGGCATTGCCCAAATTATTTTGAGTCATTGCCCAATCGGTAGGAAATTCCCTAAAAGTGCGAACTTTCAACGCTGATTGGAAACAGGCAATCGCCTTTTCTAGATTCTGTACTCTTTTTCCCCGGATGCGGTCAAGATAGGCATTGCCTAAATTATTTTGAGTCATTGCCCAATCAGTGGGAAATTCCTCAGGAGTGAAAACTTGCAACGCTGATTGGTAACAAGCAATTGCCTGTTCTACATTCTGCGCCCTTTCCCCTCGGATACAGTTACGGTAGGCATTGCCCAAGTGATTTTGAGTCCTTGCCCAATTGATGGGAAATTCCTTAGGAGTGTAAACTTGCAACGTTGCTTGGAAACGGGCGATTGCCTCTTCTATATTATCTGCCTTTTCTCCACGGACACGGTCAAGATAGGCATTGCCCAGATTATTTTGAGTTATTGCCCAATCGGTGGAAAATCTTTCACGAATGCGAACTTTCAACGCTGCTTGGAAACGGGCGATCGCTTCTTCAATATTATCTGCCTTTTCTCCACAGACACGGTCAAGATAAGCATTGCCCAAATTATTTTGCAGACCTGCCCAATTTGTGGGAAATTTCTTAGGAGTGTAGATTTGCAAAGCTAATTGATAACAGATAATCGCTTCTTCAATATTATCTGCCTTTTCTCCACGGACACGGTTACGGTAGGCATTGCCCAAATTATTTTGAGTCATTGCCCAATCGGTGGGAAATTCCTCAGGAGTGTAAACTTGCAACGCTGATTGATAACAAGCAATTGCCTCTTCTAGATTCTGTGCCCTTTCTTCCCGAATGCGCTCACGATAGGCATTGCCCAAATTATTTTGTATTAATGCCCAGATTTTCGAGTCAGGGTTGCGGGTAAAGACTTGCAGCGCTACCTTGTAGCCCATAATAGCAGTTTCTATGTTACTTGCCTTATTACCCTGATGAAACTGCTGGATGAAATTGCTAAAGTAGATGAGCGCTGTTGCAATGTCCTTTGCTTGTTCTGCGTCAATTGCTGCCAGCGTTGTCATTCCCCAATCTTGCAGCACTCTGGTCAAATTATCATCCAGTTTATCAAGATTTTTCCTAAGTAAGGGGTCTACTACTTGCCGATTCCCGCCGCTTTCGTCAATTGTCTCTAATAGTTGAAGCAGAAAATCTAGGGTACTTTGGTCGGCGGCAGATAGATGACTAGCAAACTGCTTTAAAGATTGATACACTTGCTGATTACCTTGACTATCTGAGTGTAATACTTCCGTTAGGAATTTGAAAAAGTCTTGAATCATTGCTTACTTCGTTGTTATATTGACTGTTAGCTGCTTTGTTGTCCATTCCTGATTCGGATCAAGAACAGGTACTACTACGCGTGTTTCAGGAGGTTTAGCATCTACATCTGTGCCGATAGCAGCCAGTAATTTTCCAAGTGGGTTGTCTATTCGGTTAGCTACTGCTGATTTACTAGCAATTTCTTGGTCGAGAGAAGGTAATTCTAGCCATCGAAAATCAGCTGCTCCAACTGTTGCAAAAACTTTAATAATTTCTTTCGCCTTCTCGTATCCGGGTGTAATCGGCAAATGTAATTGGAGTGGAACTATTAACTCTCTACCAGGCTGAAATTCCTGAAATGTCTCTTGTATCCTTAATAAGGGTACTAGGGAGATAGCCCAAGTTGGTTCGAGATCTAGTACAACAACGTTAAGTGTTTGAGAGGATGCATTCTTAATTCTTAAGAAAACGTATCCACCAGATTTTAATGTTGGATTTTGGGTATCGGGAAATGGCTTTGGAGCTTGGGGTATTCCAGGTTGCCAGTTTTCTTGTGTCAGTAGTTCAACTTCAAGCTGGTTTGTCAATTCTGAAAATTGATTGTCAAGCTCTTGAATCGCTTGATATTTTGTAAGGTGAACCAGGCGTTGTACTACCTTCTGAGCAGCATCTGAATCTCCGATTTTTAGTAGTGGTCGCAGATTTTCAATTGGTATTCCAACACAAATTTCATACTCACCTTTCCTATTAATGGCGATTTGGTAATCTGCTTTCTGTTGTTCATCAGATACCAGCTTCAACCAACCATTTCCTCCCATCGCCTCCTCAACAGCCTTTAATGCTTCATCTTGCTTATCTACTAGCTCTTTTGGTAATTCATTCTTCTTCTCGCCTGCTTGTTTTTTGAACAGACGAACTCCTCGAACCAAATCGACAGGGGCTGATTGCATGACCGCTTGAGCACCTTGCTCTATTTTTCCTTGACGAAGGATTTCAATGACTTCAGCCCATGCATCCGATGCACCAACTCTGTTGACTTCAACAATGGCTAACAACTTTTCTTTCTTCGTGAAGTCCGTCGTACCTAGTGGGTAAATGGCAAAACGCGCACCTATACCAAGACCACTTGCTATACCAGCATTCAACTTGACTTGCTTAGGTACTGAATCTGTCTCATTGACCTCAAGCACGTTGACTACATACTGTAGTTGTATGCGATCGCTGCCGAAAACAAAGCGATCGCCCTCGCCCAACAGCATAGGTGTCTGCTGCAGTGGAAACCTGCTCTGAATTTTGGCGCTAACGCGATCATGAAGTGCTTTGTAAGTCAGTCCTGAAAAACTACTTGTTAAAGTGTCTATCATCCAGTAAGTGAGCGCCCCATGTCGCTCCTTACCATTAACAGCATACTCACGGGCATACTCGCTAGGACGACAAGCTGCCAGTAAAACATAGTCTCTATAGTCTTTGGGTTGAGGAAGCCATTTCCCTAATGTACTACCAGCATTTACTCCTTCTGTTAAGGTAAGCCAGTTTTTAATTAATTCCTCTCGTGATGCTACCAGACTATCTTTATTATGTGATGCACTCTCAGGAAGTTCATCCAAGCCCCGAATGTCAGAGTCGTCACCTCGTGTTGCACCTCCCGAGTGACAACTATCTAAAATAACCGTGACAATTAATCCTTTATCTGTCATCCTTTTGATGAGGGTTGCTAGCTCAACATCACGAAGATAGCGACTTTGGGTATCGCCAATATCCATCGGCACAATCGCTTCATCTGGTTGATCTTCTCCCTTGATCTCTGGGTAAATTGTCTTTAAGCTTATCCCATGACCATGACCAGAATAGTGGATATAAACTTGAGCTTTTTCAGGAGCCTCCTCAGTGATTTTGTGGAACGCCACTACAATATTCTCGTAGGTTGGTAAAGGATTGTTAGTTTCGCATAAACCCGATGAATTAGGATTAGGAGCCGTTAACTTAAAAATTCGTTCAGGAGATATTTTTAATGTTTTCTGCAAATAGTCCACTACGAGATTAATGTCACGTACACATCCTCTTAAGTTTCTGTCTAACAGATTAGGATAGTAGTCAATGCCTATCAACAATGCGTAAAAGTTTGGTATTTGATGTGTCTGATAAGTCATTAAAGTATTACGCCTCCACTTTCTAAGATTTCGATCTCCTCAGTTAACACTACCCTCATTTATCATATCCGTTCAGGGGGGTAAGTGACGCAACTGGGGAACGCTACGCGCTTATTGGGCGGTGCCTAGTACGGGCTATAAATACCTAGTATTAGCAACCCTCGATTGTAGCAGCCCGCACGCTTTCACTCCGCTTCGCCGCCCAATCTTCCCCAGTTGCTGAATCACTAGTTGGGGTTGGGAGACATCGCCAAAATACTAACCGACCACGGGGGCGATCGTGCAATACGGTTCAGTTAAGATAATTGACCTACCGACAACCTATGTAGAAACGCGAAATTTCGCGTCTCTACACAACCTAAAATTCCTACCCATCAGCCTTAACTGAACCGTATTGGGCGATCGTGGACGAAAACAAATCAAGCGGCTTTCAAAAATTCTTGTTCATTAGAGTCGCTAACCACTTCTGGTAGCACGGAAGGTGCAGACTTATTGTCACGAGCAGCAGCAAGGTTACAGTTTTAGACAAGGCAATCAAATATATTGATGAGGATAAGAGCTTAAATAAGGCAGATGTGGTCATGATTACTGATGCCTTATGCGATATTAGTAAGGAGTTCCTTGATAAGCTCAAACAACAAAAAGAACAGCGAGAATTGAATATACTCTCAATTTTGATTGGTCACCGCAGTGAGAAACCCTTAGCTAAATTTAGTGATAGGATTTGGGCGATTAAGGATTAAAATGCTGAAATAGATACCCAAATTGAAGAGTTATTTTTGATTTAATTTTTGGTAATTGAATACTTTCATAGTTGCAGTGCAGCGATCGCTGCTGCGTTCCGTGCAGAGCATAGTCAGATGCTCCTGAAAAACAAAGCCATAACCGCTACACGTACCCTTACAATGAGCGATCGCGCCAGAAAAACAGCCATCCGTTTTCTCAAAACCATAGGCTTTGCCAGAGGAACCAGAATTTGGATCAGAGCCTCCTGGGATCACAAAACAGAACCAGCCCCTACTCGCTGGAGAAAGTACCGCATAAATAACAAAACTGTCTATTGTCAATACATTTTTTGCGGGAGAATTACTCGCAAAGGCTTTAGCCTAATCAAATGCACATATGGAGGACGCGACAAATACGGGAATACGATTTGGAAGCAGTCAGCTAAAAAACACACAGACGGCTTTGCTCATGTCTTCAAACTGTCTCGCATCGGTGCCACAATTAGTTTTTACCCAAATCAACCGATCCGTGGCATCAGCAACGACCACGTTAAAAGCTGCCAAACAATCTTCTATGAAATTGACGATCTGCCATTAGAGAACCAGTGGGCTGCACTGCAACAACTCAAACAGAAAACAAAGTTAGAACCTGCTGCTGTGGTGTTCACTGGAGGAAAATCGCTGCATTGCTATTTCCGCGCCAAAACTGCTTTAACTCCTGAGCAATGGTTAGTACTCAATCGCAAACTGACCATAACCCAAACCTCAGACCCAGCTATCTGCAACTTAGCTCGTGCTATGCGGCTACCAGGATTATTCCGGCGGCGAGTTGTTAATGGAGTCCTAAGTAAACCAATCCCAATCACTGTTGAGCAGTGGTCAAATTGCCAGTACAGTCCAGAACAGCTAGAGAGCGCACTTAATTCGACTGGCTTATTCCCTTATGGGTTATCAGATGAACGATGGAGAAAATGGGTTTATCTCCTCCGAAAAAAACACAACGGAGAAGACGTAAACCCAAGCAGTGTAGTGTTGCTAAAAGAGTTGCAGCCAAATGTCCCGAATGAGCGCTTGCTCTCACACAGTAAGCGCAAGACAATGCAGCGACTCTACCGCCAAAACAGCACTTCTTTACCTCTAAAACAGCTGCGCGGTAGCGCTGAAACCATTCCATTATCTATATGTTTAACCCAAAGTGACCAAACTCTAATAAAACAAGGAGACTCACAAGGAAACCGCAACAACTCGGGCTATAAATTAGCACGAAACCTACTAGGTACATCTGCCGCCTTGGAAGAGCAAGGCATAGCTTACTATCCGACACCGCAAAGCCTATTCCGCCAATACTGCAAACGCTGTAACCCTCCGTTAGACACAGAAGAAGCTTTATTAATTTGGCAAAGTGCTAACAGCAAACCCGCTCATCCTACGCGAGACGGAGCTTCAATTGTTAGAAGCATCAATTGGTGGCGATCGCGTAGCGGCTCGGAACGAGCATCGCAATACAATTATACAGAATAAATCAGATATTTAGTTGGTTTATTCAAAACAGAATCGTTCAATTAAACATTAGGGAATTCAAAATGGAAGTCACCCTTCGATGATTGATATACGCAGGAGAAACAGCAATTTGACCCCCGATTATGCCGGGGCTTTTTCCGATAAACGCTGCTACCGCAGCTAAAACACAACGGGTGCATCCCAGTTTTGTCAAAAAAATGATCAGTAGTGTGAGCCGGAAAGCCAATGCGAGACTACTTTTCGTGCAAGATGCTCGCACTCTTGATTTACGCTCATCGGGATGCACCGTTGTTTGTCAAACTGCTAGGACTGTAGCGTAATGGACACGATCGCATTCCCCAGTTCCTTCGGCTCCAACTTATGCAACCCACCCCCATACACGCGACCCTCACCCATCAGTGTCTCATCAGAAATCTCAGAAAGAGCTTGCCACACTGACCGATTCAGTTCTGGCTTCTGTGAAAGTGCAACAGCCAAAGCTGGTTTAGGATACAATATCAAGTAGACGTTGGCAACCGTCGCCATTGAATGATTCAGGATAAATCGAAAGGGTCTGCCCCTCTTGGTATCAGCACGCCCCATATAGGTACACAGGAATGGGGAGGGAGGACGGTTTTCCTGCAAGTACCAGGGAGAGCGATGTTTACACAGGTAGCGATCGCTAATTCCATTCTCTACTCCCAGATGGAGATATCGCCAAAGCGACGGATACTTTGCTTTCACCTCATCTTCAGGCAAATTGCACGCTAGCAGAAATAGTTGACGATCTAAAACGGGATTACCAACACTATCAGCTTCAATCTCATCAACTAACAAATGCCGGGGACTGGGTAGAATCGGTTTTAAGAAAAGAGACGGAAGTTGGTAAGTAGAAACTTGCTCTGGTGTCAGCACGAAAAAATTGTTAGCTCCTGTCGCTAACCCCCGTTTTATGATAAATAAGTCAGACAACTTCATCTGCTGACAATTGGAATTTATACTGTTAGATCCCAAGCCAAAATTAGTCCACTTGACTGTACTGCGTAACACATCCACTGAAATCACCTCTTTCACATTAGGGTTCATCAGACTACCGCCATAGGTGAACTCAACAGCATGATTAGCTGGTGCCTTAGCCTTCCTGAACCAAACAACTGCATTAGACACCAGTGCATCAGAAAACTGCACATCTTTTGGATGAAAACGATGAAGACGCAGCAAAGTCACTCGATTCAGTAGGTACTCCTTAATTTGCTGTCCATAATTCACATCCATAAATCCACTGGGGATTAGCCACCCAGCTAGACCATCCTTTGCTATCCATGCATCAGAAATACAAAGGAAGTGACAGTAAAGTCCGGCTAACCCACTAAGCTTTATGCCAGCCGTTTGCTCTGTTTTATTTTGTAATCGCAGCTTCTCAATTCTGCTCAAGTGATGATGTCGAACATAAGGTGGATTACAAATGAGCAAGTTAGCTTTCGCCTTATTAGAGTTGGGTGGTGTCGCGGAGGTAAAGTCAGCGATGTTCAACTGTAGCGACGTCTTCGCCCAAAGCTTAATAGCTTCATCCCCGTAGTGTGGATCAATTTCGTACCCTACCGCTTCAACAATTTGCGCTCGTTGAAATCTCTGCAATAATGCCGAGTAGAAGGAGCCAGTACCAAAAGCCGGGTCAAGAAACCGGATTTTGAAGTCTAATGGTAATAGCGCACTAGCATATTCCAGAATATCTATTGCCAGTGCAGTTGGTGTAGCAAACTGACCAAGTTTATTTCGCTCAGTCTGAGTTTTGCCTTCATCAAGTTGGTTCTGAAGCAAAACCCTTGCTTTTTCAGTTGTTGACATTATAATCATACTTCACACTCCAAACAGCGCCAAATCATCAATGCGATGTTCCCATAGCCAATCAATCCCTTCAGCCGCTTCATAGCCCAAATAGCCACTGTCGAAATAACCGCAAAGAAACAAAATAAAACGCACATTATTGCCATAGTTAAGCCTTAATTGAGCGATTTTAATGGCTTCTTCTTTACGCCGCTTATTGGGATTGGTATAGTCGCCTGCTGATTTAGCCTCAATTAGTAACGGTAAGTCCCCAGGGTGAGACGTTAGCGGCATGATCACAGTGTCAATCGGGATATTAACCTGTTTGCTGCCGGACTGTAGGCTCACCGGAATATTGAGCCGAAACGAGAAATTACCAGGCTGCATCGTCTCAAAGCTTAACCCAGATCCTCCTCTAATGTATGAGTATCCACGCTGTTCCAGCCACTGCCGAATCAAAGCAAGCTGCCTTTGCTCTTGGGCATTGCGAATAATGGGGTCAGCTAGGGCACCACAGAGACGATCTGCAACAATTGTTGCTGCTCTTCGGACTTGTGTATCGGTTGGCTCCAGCCCGTTCAAAAGCCAAGGGAAAATATCTGTGTCTGTCAATCGTATAATGATTTGACCAATTTTTTGCAGTTCGGCATCCAGAATGGCACTGTTCATGCGGGGTGGAATTCTGTTTTTCTCTTCCATGTTTTTTACAACATTGGGCGGCACTCCAGCTAGACCGATAAGACGGTCACGGGCTAGTGGTGGTGCTGTTGACATGCGTAGTATAAGCAGAACAGACGGATGTTGGCGCAGCACGTCGGGCGTGATATTAGTCAAATTGGCTGTCCAAGTTAATGCCGATTCGACTTGTTGAGTTGTGGCAATGCGAGTGTCGCGGTACGCTTGGGGAGCGAACTGCATGAACCAAGTGTTGTAAAAGTCTACCGACTGGGCAATATCTTGTTTCCACAAGTGGGGTTTGTCGGCATTCACTGGCACTGTATCACCTACTCTACAAAACTGACATAATGTTACATTACCGAAGAAGAATACATCCGTCAGGAGTCAGAATACAGCTTGGGTATTCTGTGCGACTGCACTCCCGCCGTACCCCTTCTCACTCGGGGAGACGCACTCGCGTTCGAGACGCGCAAGCGTGACAAGCAGCGTCTCCGACTTGAGTTGGGTGGATGAATCGCGGTTTAAAGCAGAACGTTTTTAACCCTTGGAGAGCAAGAAAAATTTTTCATTCTTCTTGAAACCCCTAACTTTAGACATGGGGTATTCTGACTTCTGACTCCTTTTCATGAACACATGAATGTTTACGAACTGCACCGTTTTCATTCATGCATCTCTAAAAAGAGCGTCTTTTTTTACGATGGTCGCCTAGCAACGACTGCTTGCTCCTTACTGAAGGACTACGCTTTGGAAACGATTTACCCGGTAAGTAAGACTGTCGATAATTAATTTTCGCCATCCGTTTTGCCTGTTTAATTGTCCACTGTTTATCAAGAAGCAAAGCCGGAACATCTTGAAGAGAAACTAAACAACTGTAGTCACCAGTAACCTGAGCGATCGCTCTAGCAATTACATTACAGCAAGAATCCGGATGTTGTACAACTTGCTTTTCAGAAAACCGGATAACAATCCAGTTATTCTCAATAAAAAATTGGTTGCGCCGACTATCCTTGCCTTGGTCTGTGCAATGATGTGGTTCTCCTGTACGCCCCTCATAGGGTTCGTCAACTTCGATGTCTATAGCTAAACCAGATTGCTGGTGGTAAAGGATAAAATCAGCCGAGTAACGGAAAGACGAGTCAGGGATTTGGAATTCCATACCCTGACAAACAGTAGGAAAATAACGAAGTAAATAGCGAAAAAACTGCTCTTCACTTACCCCTTGCTGAGCATTACTCGAATCCCTTGGCAATTGAATACGACCGTTGAGCAAAGCTTTCAACTTCTTCTGACGAGTTTGCAACAGTAAAGAATACTTTTGAGTACCCGTCGCCATTAACTTCAAACGACGGTTGTAACGATTTTCATACTCCGACAATTGCTGCTGATACTCAGCCAAACGTTGTTTATACCGTGTTTCTGCTTGGGAATCGCGCAGACGCAAGTAATACCAAACTGCTACCCCACTAATTACAGAGCAACCCAATGCTAGAGAAAACGCAACTAATGAAAGCCCGAACAACCACTGAGTCAGCACTAACGTCCCTACGCTCATAAGCCACCCCTGTAGCACCCAAGTATAAACTCGTTCATAAAACTGAGGCGATCGCGGCGGTACAGGAGGAATAAGCTTTGGTGTAGCACCTTCCCCTCGAATTGGTAAGGGATTTTCTGCACAAAACCTGCTGACCAACGTTGGATAAAGAACTACAGGATAAAAACCCTTACTCATAACTTAAACGCGAGAGCGTTGGTTTATAGTCCTTTGATTGTGGATCTGGATTAAAAAGTTGTATAACCATTCAAATTATAGTAGCGCCAAATTTTCTCAATGCCTTCTACCGCATGAAGATTGACAACATCTAACAACCGCGAATATTGACAGATTATAACGCTTCTTGAAAACCTTATCAATGCCCTCTATAACTCAACATAGCACCTTACCGAAGAAGAATACATGCGCTACTTCGCCAGAATACAGCTTGGGTATTCTGACTCCTGGATTCAGAATATCTGACTCCTTTTCATACAAGCACTGCGCTACCGCGCTATCAGCGTTAAATGTCAGCAGCATTTTCCCTGATTCTGACTTTTACAACAGTTGTATAACCATTGATAATGGCACTAACAATTATGCCAAAACGAGTCACAAAACAAAAGTTATCTGCACTTGAACATCAAATAACTACGAGTATTCCACCAGTTACGACATCGTCTGAACTAAAACCCGATATAGGCACTTTAATCATTATCAACCAAATTGAAGCCGAATGGGACTACAAACATAGCTGCGGAAGGTGGTAAAAATGTCTTACTTAGCTCAAGCAACCCTAGCCAAATATTCACTTGAAGCTGTTGAACTTTGGACACAGCTAGAAAGCGCCCAAACCCCAGAGGAAGAGGAAGCTATTCTCAAAAGACTCTGGGAAAACCAGAAAAACCAAGAAACATCTACTGACACGCAAGCTGAGTTAGCAGACCAGCTAGATGCCGAAATAGCTGGTATCAAAGCACGCCTTGAACATCTGGTAGAAATTCATAAAACGGCACTCGATCGCTTGCAACGCTGGCGGCTTTCCTTAGACTCTACCCTACTGTACTTCCACTCCACCGGAGTTCTACCAGATAAATTAGTGGGCAAATCTCGCCACATTACTATCAAGGAAAACCCACCCAGTTGTGAGGTACTGATTCCTACGGAGGAATTACCCCAAGAGTACATCAACCGAAAAGAAGTAGTTACGCCTGACAAAAAGAAAATCATCGCTGATTGGAAAAAAGGCATACCCGTAGACGGTACGCACATAGAACGCAAGCGGAAAGTCGAGTATGGAATAATTCCGAAAAATATCCAAGACATTCAGGATAACCACCAAAAACGTAATGGAAAAAAGAAAGCTTCCGCAGTGAAGTAGTTGATGAACTCAAGCACCAAATAATAAGCATATTTGGTGCTTGAAAAATTAGTAACCGAAGTGCAACTGATTATTCTACCGAATACGCATATCCTATCAATACCAATTTCGCTTCTGGCATGATTACACCCCCTTAAACTACTTAAGAGTCACGCCATGCCAAATTTTTCTTCACATTTATCTCCCCTCTGCAACAACCATTACCTAGTAGCACGCGCACCATAGCATTATGAAAAGAAGTCACCAACAACACCACACCATTGAAGTATCCCCACTGGACACCCTCTCCCACCAGATCGACCGGGAAAGAATTGTTCTAGGAATCAGCGACGAACACAACACAATCGCAATTGTCTTCCCAATCAAAGACGGTAAATTATTCCAAATACTGGGCGATATCCGAGAAAGCATAGCCGACGCTATGACTGCTGGCGTCAGAGTAGAGGCGGATGATCCAGACCCACTTCTACTACTGAGCGATGGAAACAACTAGCACAATTATATAGCATTATAACACAGATTCAGTAATAGGCAATAGATAGACTTTAGCCGTTAAATGATTGATTGTGGAGCGCTAAAACACAGATTTAGCATCAGCAATTAGATGACTGCATCAGCGCTCAACAACTAACGAAACCCCAGATTTACTAATGTGGAAACCCTAAATAATCCGAGGGGCGATCGCCCCCACAAACAAAACAATTGACTAATGTATAAAAACACGTATCATGAACTGGCTAACTCCAGAACAAGCTGTCTCACTGCTTCAAATTTCAATTAGCCCTGCTACTCTCAACTCTTACCCCAATCGTTCTCAAAAACATAAAACAACAGAAGAACGGTTCCAAGAATTAGGACTTCTTTTTGATCGCAATCGCTGGTCATCAGGCGCGTCTGATTACTTAACACTCCTCTGCCCCAAGAGTGATGAACTTAACGACAACTCTTCAAGTAATTCACACCCAAGTGAACAAGAACCAATAGTTGACACAACAGGTGCAGCTTTCCTAAACAACGAAGTGAACGAGTCGAATGATGACGACTCAGAATCCCAAAACTTCTTCTCAGAAACAAACTCACTAGAAGAAGAACTAGAACCCTACATCTTTGAAAAATGCACAGTAAAGCTAACCATTACCTTCTTACCTGATAACAACTCTCCCGAAGGTAGAAAGGTGATGCTAGCAGCCAGCAGCCACGGCGACTTTCCTGTCAACAAAATGCTGCGACTTGATGAAATGGGTGAATTACCACCTTCTATCACTGACCTTCTTAACGAATTAGTAGCAGATTTCCCTAACCGACAAGTGCGACGGGCTATTTCCGACGCAGCGGCCCAGAAGAACACCCAGAAGAAACAACCCGCTGCTTCTCCCCCTGTCAAAACCAAAGAAGAAAGCCCTACCAGCAAAGGCACACAGCTAACGCTGTTTGGGGTCTAGTTCAATATTTAACAACATTTAAACAGGAGAATTTCACAATGGTTAAAGTAATAGTGTCCTTCGAGGGACAACAACATCCTGTAGATGAAAACATTGCAGCCAACGACCAATTACTGCGCGACCTTTTCGCACCTTTTTATCCTGACATGGCAAATTCTGTGATTGAGAGGAAACCAGGGGAAATTATCAAAATCATAAAACGAGCAGGTCCTAAAGGTGCAACACCTCTATTCGTCTTAATCGCCTCACCTGAAGAAGTCAATCCAGCAGTAACCATGTGCCGAAAAGTTCAGCACATGGAATTGATGGGAGAACTTGATTACGAAGGCATGAACGCCCTCTCTAATGAAATTGAAGAAGCAATCAAACAGGGAACCGAATACTCCAGTGTAATTCGGAAAACATTACGCTTCCTCCAGAAAATTATGCCATCACCAGGCGCGATTCCATTCGGATTCTAGCAATGTTACCTTCTCTTTTAAATGCGTTATCAGCGATTCACCGCTTGCGACAGTGCCAAAGAATTCTTCACCCTAACCAAGCGGTTGACTACCTAGAAAACCGTTTCAATACCTATCGACTGCTGGCGTTATATCAGAACTTATTCCCAGATGAATTCAAGAACAGTACAGCTGCACCCTACCCCGAAGACCTAAATAACCCTGACAGTCACAGTCCCCTTGAAATTGAGTTTCTATATCTAGTCAACCAAAACCTATTTCCTATTTCAGAGTTACAAGCAGAAAACGCCTACGAAGAACGCCTCCACCAAATTCCGCTCATGCCAATGGGCTGCGATTGGATCGGACACGAGGACATTGAATCATTGCGGTCTGGATGGCAAATTCTTCTCCCTTTAAGCACAGAAGGACGCTACTGGCTTGAATCAGTGGAAGGCACTGATTGGTATGAGTGCGAACTTGGGGTGTCATGTGAGGCGATTACACACCCTAAAGATATCGACACTCGATTGTTAAAAAAACTATCCTGCCGTGCTGCCAAACCACTGAAATTCCTGCCTTTAGCATTGCAACTTCTTGACTATGAAAGCAATAACATTTGGCTGGATTATTGTGCAACAGATCAGCCAGAGGATTCATTACCCTGGACAGTTGAAAACATCAACTTTTTGCACAGTGAATGGCAAGATGCCAAGGTCATCCTTGAGCAAGTTTATGAACTTATCGAATGGCTGGAGCAAGATCTCATAAACCACTTTGAACTAGTTTTGGGAATATGGAAAATATCATCACTGCTGAAATAATCAGGGAGCTTTTACAAGACCCTCCCAGAAGTTTATCTGCAATCAAAGCAGAACTATTAATCCTTGATGGCACTTACATCTTGCATTACCGATCTGGACAAGAATCGCACTACAAATGTCTCTCACCTACGGCACTCCGCATTGCCTTCAGCAATGAACCTATGGACTCTGGTTGGATAGGCGAAGGTGTAGTTCGCTGGGGTACTGGTAACTCTGGTGATTGGGTAGTCAAATTCATCCCGCCACAAAGAACATTACTTGACTGTGACGAACTAGGGCAAGTTCAAATTCCAATGCCTGCAATGGTGTTTATCGGCAAAAATTTTACCTACTGGTTATGGGCAATTAAAACTAAGATATTCGACCCCAATGCCTGCCTTTTCCATGCCCCACTGCCGAATGTGTACACACCGTCGGGAAAAGTTTGCTGGGGTAAAAATCAACACCCATCTGCTTCTACCCAGTCCATTAATCAGGCTTGGAATCTTTTCATTTCTAGTCCGTTTAATTCCCATTTGAGCAATGGCAAATCGAAGCATAGCACAAATGATGTCCGTCGTCAACTTTTAGGCTTGCATCAGCAGAAAAACTCCACTTACCCCCTCAAAGACCTTGTGCCTTTAGATAAAAAGGCTACTATTGCAACTTTAGTTTCAGAAATTGCCGATGGTTCAGTTAGTTAATTTTGAGGGAATAGTTGACTACAAAATTGTCCGTCAACTCCCTCCACCACCCCATACCAGTTCTCTGTTTGAATATCTCTTTGCTGGGAATGGAGTATTCATCAGAGGCATACGTCCAGGGCTAGAAGTATTAATGCCCGTGGAATACTACAGAGAAAATATCCGGGGATTGCCAATTCTTGAACCTTATTTACAACTCAAAACACACCGGATTCCTAAGACAATACTTCTAGAAATGTGGCGACATAGCTGTCTTGCTTGTAACACTCAAGGTGCAGTAGAAATTGTCTTTCACATTCACCATGAACAGAACGGGTGGCGCTTAGAAATACCAGATCAAACTCAGCATAGCGCAAGCTGCCAACCAACCAGATTCGACGGTGATTCTTCGTTCCACAACGCCACTATAGACGTGCATTCCCATCACGAAATGAAAGCATTCTTCTCAAAAACCGATGATGCTGACGAAGGAGGGTTCCGTATCTATGCTGTTTTGGGGCGAGTTAACACCAAAGAACCTGAAATCCGAGTCAGAGTTGGAATTTTCAGAAACTACTGGGATATCCCTGCAAGCGATGTCTTTGAACTACCTGAGTTTATGCGTGACATCTCTTGTGACCCGGCAATTGCCTACAAATTTTACTCGAACACTAATTCTCCAATTCTAGATGATTCTTTGGATAAATATGAACCTAAACTATGATTTGGTTAACGCATCAAAGCTAATTCTTCTACAACACTCCCGCATTGAATTCTGGGTTGTTGGAATGGGAGGGACTGGGAGTTGGCTGGCTGCAAGCGTTGTTCGACTTGCTTGCAGTTTAGGCAATACAGGCAAAGAGGTGCAAGTCACTTTCGTAGATCATGATGTTGTCGAAGAGGCTAATGTACTAAGGCAATGCTTCTGCTACAAAGAAATCGGCTTACCCAAAGCCCAAACATTAGCTTTGAGATATTCAATTGCCTGGGGGATAGAAATCATAGCAATAACCAAATGCTTTAACCCAAAAATGGTACAGGCAGGGTACAAAACACTGTTAATTGTGATTGGGTGCGTGGATAATGCTTCGGCGCGAGATTCACTTTCACAAGTGCTAAAACATAACGAGTACAATCACGGGTCTGCTCCTTCAATCTGGTATTTAGACTGTGGAAATAGTAAAAGCAGCGGACAGGTTCTATTAGGGTCAAGTCTATCCAATGACCCACAAGACTATACCTTTAGATCACTAGGCTGTAGCCAAATCCCCTCCCCAACAATCCAACATCCAGAACTTTTAGTTCCACTACCAGAGGAATTGGAGGATAACAATTTATCATGTGAACAAATGGCGCTGTTCAATACTCAAAGCTTGAGTATCAACCAACAAGTAGCAGCAGCTGCCACTGATTATTTAGTTCAACTGACAACGGGGGAATTAAAACGCTTCGCCACTTACTTTGATGCTGTAAGTGGCAGTATGCGATCGCTTTATCTCACCGAAGAGTCCATCTTCAAATTACTCTCGAATTAACCACTATTACTGGTGTGTCTTGACAACCAGTGATAAAGATATCCAGCAAAGAGTGTGCAACTAGTCGCAGACCTCCAGCTATCAAATCGATCCTAATTTCTGGAGGTTCTGTACTGCTTAGTAGGCGATTTGCGCTAATTACTATATTGTTGGGGTGCGTAGTGAAAATCCTTGTTTACTGCAAATATTTCAATTACAAGAATCTGCTAGAGACGCCAAAAATTGAACAGTTTATAGTGGAACTTCCTCAAATTCCTCAAGTAGGTGAAACAATTGTTGTTAAACGAATTTCACCCAAGAAAGAGTCTGTGATTATTTTTGAATACATTGTCACAGCGGTGCAGTTTAATGCATCTAGAGAATCAAATGATTCACCACACGCAAGAGTCAAAGCATTTTTAATGCATTGCTGGCAGGATACGTCAAACTTTAACGTGAAGAACTCTTTGGAGAAATAGTCTTTTTCGATTATGAGATTGGGAGCAAAGTGGCAATTTGAAAGCGCGATCGCCCTGACGCTAATCAAGACACGATCCAGCAACAGTATTTATCGGCACAACCATTTTTCATCTAAAGTCAGGATGAGTGGAAGTGCTTCTAAAAGGGGTAAACATAGCCAAGTCGCATTTTGCCGCCACGCGTCGTTTGAAAATTTTACCCAGCCTATGTTTCCGAAAAAAAATGACTTTCACCTAAAAGTAGCGCATTTGGCAGATAAAATTCTTTGCACCGCCACTGGAGGGAATGGTGGTCGCGACACCGCCAGGGAGTAGCAATGGAACAAAAACGTACGCTAAGCCCAAAAGGCTTGCTGTAGCTGGAATTGAACCACTACCTTAAAATCGGTTAATTCCTATGATAACAATCTTTATCACAGGAAAAATCCGCTCAAAGCCTTAAT
>JADQBA010000340.1 GCA_016903675.1 Stigonema ocellatum SAG 48.90 = DSM 106950
CATAGTAATTGATTCTGAAGGTGTGTTTGACGAGGATGAAGAGCTAGCATGAGGTATTTGATTGATACTAACGTCTGCGTGAAGTATCTCAACGGTGAACCCATAGCCCTCCAGCGCCGATTACAAGCTACTGACTTGGAAAACATAGCAGTGTGTTCTATTGTCAAGATGGAACTATTTTATGGAGCGATGAGAAGTAAAGATCCTGATGCCTGTTGGCAGAAACAGCAAAAGTTTCTGAAAATTTTTGTTTGTCTTCCCTTTGATGATGTTGCAGCTCTAATTGCTGGGAGAATTCGCGCCCTGCTTGCCAATCTTGGCACACCCATTGGCTTTAACGATTTGTTAATCGCTGCGATCGCTCTGTCTCATGACTTAACACTGGTAACACACAATATTAGTGAATTTAGTCGAGTTGAAGGGTTAAATATTGAGGATTGGGAGGTTGAATAGGATAATGTCCATTAGACATCTCCAAAAATGATGTATGGGTGTATTGCAATACCCCCCCTACCAAGGATTTCAACGAACGCATGTAACACCAAATGGTACCACCTTCAATATTACGGGTGGTACTCAAGCAGGAGCTAATTTGTTTCACAGCTTTCAGGAGTTTTCCGTTCCTATGGGAGGGAATGCTTTCTTTAACAATGCGGTTAACATCCAGAATATCATCAGCATTCTTGACGGGTGGGTCTATGTCTAATATCAATGGGTCGATTCAGACATTAGGCAGCGCTAACCTTTTTCTTATCAATCCAAATGGGATAGTCTTTGGACCAAATGCGAGTTTGAATGTGGGGGGTTCGTTTGTCGCATCAAGTGCCAACGCTATTCAATTTGGGAATCAAGGGTTTTTTAGTGCTACGAATCCAGATGCTTCCGCACCCTTGCTAACGATAAATCCATCAGCGTTGTTTTTCAATCAAAGCACCATCGCTGCGATTAGCAATAGTTCTGTTGCACCCGCTGGTCTTGCTCCTGCTGGGACTGAAGTGACAGGATTAAAAGTACCAGATGGTCAGAGCTTACTACTAGTAGGTGGCGATGTCAATATAAATGGCGGTAGCCTGAGAGCTTATGGGGGACGGGTCTTCCTAGCGGGATTAGCAGCCCCTGGAACGGTGGGGTTAAATGTAGGACAAAATATTTTGACCTTAAGTATGACAGAAGATGTACAAAGGGCAAACGTATCTCTAAGCAATGGGGCATCCGTGAATGTCCGCGCACTTGACGGTGGTAGCATCGCCATTAATGCTCAGAATGTGAGTTTGACAGGAGGAAGTATACTGCGGGCTGGAATACAATCAGGATTGGGGACGCCCAAGGCGTGTATCAACTCCCGAATGGACATCTTGTTTTGAGTCGAGAGTGTAATAATTAAGGTTTACTCCATACTCTTGATTTAATTTTTCAATCTAATCTCGTAACCCACACGCCTAGGAATAAATTACGCACGGCTAATAGCTGAAGTCGGCTTAAGCCGACTAGAACTTTCAGGAATTTAGTCCGTTTCAACGGACTTGAGCTTTGAGCCTTGAACTTGAGTTCCTGGCATTGAGTGTAGAATGAAATAGCCCTAGATGTTCTGCCAAAATTACCAAAGAAGCATCAGCTAAATCCATTGGTAAATCTGCATATTTCTCCATCATTTGACCAATCTTTAATAATAAGTTCAGGTTTCATAAGGGTTTTCAGGTCTGAATCTGTTGCCAGATTTTAGAGAATTGGTGTAAGGCGGCTGTGCGGGAGGTAGCGGTGGGTAAGGAGTGGGGTTGGTTTGTTGCTAACCAACCACCAACCACCTATGAAAAACATCTCCCAATGTTCGCAAATAGTAGCCTGTTATCGTGCTTCTGGCAACAGGCAACAGTTTGGGCGAATGCTTACTGAGGAGGGTTTCTTCAAGACAACGGGTTTCAGGTGCTTTAGCCAATCATTTAGAATTGCTATGGCGCTTGTCGAAACTGCTGCTTTTGCCATCAAAAGTGACGCGATCGCGAGCATTTATCCCTCACGCCAGCTAAAATTTCAAAAAGTGTGAGTATTAGGGAACACCAAGAAATAAATTATCCCAAATTGTAGGGGCGCTCTTTACCCCGCCCTTACGAATGATAGGATTGATCGGTCTATGGTTGGGATATTTTATTTTCTGGAAGCCCCTTAATTTAAAAAGGCAAGTATTTTTTATAGTGAGGATAACCTATGAAAACTGTGTCGTTAAATTATCGTGTTGGTGAGGATGGCATCTTACATTTAGATGTTCCTATAGGGCTAACTAATACAGATTTAGAAATTACAGTTACATTTCAACCTGTAATTCCAACTATTGAAGAGACTCTTTCTCTTTGCGCCTTTACGCGCGTGTAAATTCATGGGGGTAATTCTAGTGAGATTTTGGATAACGGTTGTGCTGCCCTCAAAGATGTGATTAACTGAATCTTTGTGCAGCGTAATTTTACTGTGTAGGAAAAAATACAATGCTGGGGATGAGCGTCCAGGCACGGTGGTTATTGGGAATTGCGGTTATTTGGGTAAACATTTTATCTGGGGACAGGGGGTTTGCCCAGATTACACCCGATGGGACATTACCAAATAATTCTGTTGTGGCACCAAATGGTAGCACTTTCAATATTACAGGTGGTACTCTTTCAGGGGCTAATTTGTTTCACAGCTTTAGAGAGTTTTCCGTTCCTACAGGAGGGACTGCTTTCTTTAACAATGCGGTTGACATACAGAACATCATCAGCAGGGTGACAGGTGGGTCTATCTCTAATATAGATGGGTTGATTCGGACATTAGGCAGCGCTAACCTGTTTCTGATAAATCCAAATGGGATCATCTTTGGACCAAATGCTAGTTTGAATGTTGGGGGTTCGTTTGTCGCATCAAGTGCCAGCGCTATTAAATTTAGCTATAAAGGTTTCTTTAGAGCGAAAATCCAGATACTCCGGCATTGCTGACCATAAATCCATCAGCGTTGTTTTTCAATCAACTTACCATTCCAGGGATTAGCAATAGGTCCCTCGCACCCGCAGGACTAAACCCAATAGGGGTGGAAGTGACAGGATTAAGAGTACCAGATGGTAAGAGTTTACTACTAGTAGGTGGCGATGTCAATATAAATGGC
>JADQBA010000398.1 GCA_016903675.1 Stigonema ocellatum SAG 48.90 = DSM 106950
GTGGCTGTTGCACAACTCTGCTTTTTACATCGGCTTTTCATCCTGTATAAGTTAGTGATCAGACTTTCTGACCTCGTCGCCCCATCTCAGTTGAGAAAAAGCCTGGGAAAGCTCAGTAAAGTAGCTCCAGAAGCCAAAGACCACTCTACCTTTAGGGCTATGGCCTGGCTGACAGTAGACTTGATAGTGAACTTCATATACTTCTTCAGATTGTAGCCTACAGCCGCCATCAGCATCACCTTATGAACTCCGGTTTTGCCTCGTACATTCACCTTCCGTAAGCCATAGTAATCCACTAAACTGCCTAAGACCGGTTCCACTGTTTGGTGGCGAAGCCGTGCCATACGCTTACCCCGCCGACTTTGCTGGCGTTCCAAAGCTCGTCGGTAGAAGGGATCATAGGCCGTCCGAATAATCTGTCGGCATTGACTCTTAGGAACACATGTGGATTTGAGCGGGCACTGTTGGCAGTCTTTATAATCCGCCCGGTAGACTTTCAGCCAACCCCCGTCCGCGGTCTTGTCAAACGTTTTAAACATTAAATGCTTACCCTGCGAACAGATAAAGCGATCACTTTCAGGGGCATAGGGAAAGCCTTCGATTTGGGGCTTGTATTGGCCGAAGACGGGTATCCAACCCGTAATGTTCCATTGCTCGAGTAAAGCGTAGTTAGCACCATTGGAATATCCAGAATCAGCCAGTATCTCCTCTAAACACAATTCATTATTGGCTAGCCGCTGTTGAAGCTTCAGCGTAATATCAGGTAGATTCTGGCTATCCCGACCATCGGCAAAATCGGCCTGCACATGACTGATAATCCCTTCGGCGGTATCCACTGCCAGGCTACAATGGTAGTTGAGTTTGCGGGCTTTACCCGGCTTAATCGAAATACGGGCATCGGGGTCGGCAGGACTGTAATGGGTTTTGTTGCTGAGTAGCTTTGCCTTTTCGTTGCCCGCTCCTAGCGTTGTTGGTGCATGCTTCAGGTTTTGCTGGCGCTTTTTTAACTGTCTTAGCTGATGATCAGCTGCGGTAATCACCGGCGCAGCTTGACGGGGGCTGGGGGTAACTATGGAAGTCTTCGGCTGAACTTCAGCCGACTGGACCAACCTGGGACCAGGTAGATTAGGTTGTTTCTCAAGCAGTCGTTCCATCGACGCATTGGCTTTGACGGGGGCTGAGTCGATGGCTACTCGCCGACCAGCTACCATACTATTGGCTACACAGAGGCTAAATACCTTATCAAATAGTAACTCAAAAAGTACTTCCGGGTAAAGTTGGCGGGTACGGCTCAGCGTAGAGTGCCAGGGTAATGGCTCATCCAGGTTGTAGCCTAAGAAATACAGCATATCCATGCGCATGGAGCAATGCTCGATCAGCTTTCTGTCAGAAGTGATATTCTCTAGATGCCCGATAAGCATGAATTTGAAGAACACCACGGGGTCAATCGAGGGATTGCCTGTTGAGCCATAACAAGCTTTGGTGTGCTCATATAAGAAAGTAAGGTCAAGCATTTCCTTCAGCCGACGGTAGAAATTGCCTTTCGGAATGCGGCTGGAAAGTTGAAAATGGGTGACGAGTTTTTCGTGGTCGTCTTTTTTGCCTTGCATGGTTGAAGATACAAAAACTCAACCCATTCGGCCTTCTATGCATAGGCAGAGTTGTGCAACAGCCAC
>JADQBA010000060.1 GCA_016903675.1 Stigonema ocellatum SAG 48.90 = DSM 106950
GGGAGTAGCTCTCACCATCGCTGCATCTAAAAACACAATTTTTACCAGGAATTAATCGCCTACCGTCTCATAGAAAGCCGTAATCTGTAGCGTCTTAATATGTGGGGCTATGAGAATGTAAAGCTTAGTAGTTGTAGAAATCTTCATAAAAATACTTAGTCTGTGCCTCGCAGATGTATAGAATTTACAAATCAACTTCGGCGGGCGTTCTGACTCACAAGGCAAGCCTTGTTTACAGCTGCGGGACAGCGCCGGATTCACACCGGACTTTCCCCGTTTCCTCTACTGGCTGTTCCCCACTAGAACCGAGATTCATCTGAATATTAACACAACTGTCAGCTTGATCACAAACTTTCAAAAAATGACGGAACAATGAGGGTTTCAGCCTAAAGTGAATCAGAGGGAAAACAGCGTTCGTTTAAAGGCGATCGCTTTGGGGCTACACAAATCCAAAGCACAGCGAATCAAATTATCTTGGATTTCTCGCGTGGTAATTCCAGGACGTAACCGAGTGGTCAGATGTGCTTCTAGGGCGATGGAATTTGCCGAAAGTCCTTGAGTTGCCCAATTAACCACTGTGCGAATCTTAGTAATTTCTAACGGTGTCGTCGAACCATCGCGATGAACGCATGGATATCCGTTGTGGAGTGCCCAGCGATTGTGTATGGAACCTGCATAGAAAAGAGATTGATGAATTGTATAAAAAATAGTTGCGAGAATTGAAAAGAATTGTTAACTAGGTTTGACAATTTTGAAAAACTGGAGAGCGATCGCGCACGTCATCAAACGCTGGTAGCCCTTAAAAGTTCGCACTCGTTTAAAAATTGTCAAAAGAATTGTCTTTGAGCCATTCGGGTGCATCCCAGTGCCAGAAAAAACCTAATTAACCTGCGCTCGTCAGGCTTTGTAAGCGGTCAACTAGACATAAGAGTCTGAGGGCAATTTGCCAAAATGAGATACTCCCAGCTATTCAGAGCAAGTTTGAAACTTTCCTGATTCAGGACGCATGTCAGTATAGATCGACCGGAGATTTTTACGCAAGCAACCTATTTTTCCATGAGTTTGTGATCTCCTAAAAGTTGTGTTAATATACAAATGAATCTCGGTTCTAGTGGGAGTCAGCCACTAGAGGTAAGGGGGAAAGTCCGGTGTGAGTCCGGCGCTGTCCCGCAGCTGTAAACAAGGCTTCCCTTGTAAGTCAGAACGCCCGCCGAAATTGACTGATAAGTTCTACACGTCTGCGAGGTACAGATGAACAAAAGTATAGATATTTCCACCATTAGTGAGTCTTATTTCTTCAAAGAGCCAGAGATCCGCTACAGATTACGGCTTGCAACGAGACGGTAGACGGTTAATTTACGCTACAAATTACACCTCCAAGTGTAAGTATTATTCTTGTGGGGTTTTTCTAGGCGTAAATGTCTGTAATATTCAGTAAATTGTTGCTAATAATTTTCAATAAGTATATTGCACAGTCACAGGGTCTTCCACGTAGAAAAATAAGCCAGCCTTGTTTTGTTGATCTGTCGGCGTAGTTGGATACTCGTTGTAGTAAGGCTGGCTTATTTTTCAGGGGACAATGCGTCAGCCAAGATGGACTTAAGCGCTGGCAGCGCTGTGTGATATCTGCGGTTTGGACGAACTCCTACATACTTCAAAATCAATGAAAGACATTCAGCATATTTTATTTGTTTGCACGACTTGTGCCAGCGTGTGGCGAGACGGCAAGCGAGTTGGTTCTAGTGGAGGGGCACAACTACTACAGCAGCTTCAAGAACTTGCATTTTCCTGGGAATTGCGAAATAAATTCCCAATTCAGGGAGTTGAGTGCATGAGTGCTTGTAACCGTTCCTGCGTCATTGCCTTTGAAGCATCCGGGAAATTAACCTACCTGTTTGGCGATTTACCAGTAGAGGGAAGTGCTTCTGCAATACTAAAATGCGCGAGTCAATATTATACCAAACATGATGGAGCGCTACCCTGGTCAGAACGACCGGAAGCATTAAAGAAGGGAATTTTAGCAAAGATTCCACCACTAAATAAGTGGGCGAAATTAAACATAACCTGTTGTTAATTAATGATTGGGTAAAAGTTTCCAATTTCCCATCCTTAGTATCTCAATCAATTAGTCTTTAAAGGAACAGAAATCGATGCAGATTCAAACCGCAACATTAGGCTATCCCCGTATTGGTAAAAACCGGGAAGTTAAGAAAGCATTAGAAGCATTTTGGAGTGGAAAGCTTGAATCAGAAGCACTCCTACAAACCATCAAAGAAGTGGAAGAAACTAACTGGAAAATACAGTTAGAGGCAGGTATTGATAAAATTGGGGTCGGAGATACCTCACTTTACGACCACGTACTAGATTGGATGTTTCGATTCGGCTTAATCCCCGAAAGATTCCAACAATTCTCAGGGTTAGAATGCTACTTTGTCATGGCGCGGGGTAAAGAAGGAATCGCCGCCTTGGAAATGACGAAATGGTTCGATACAAACTATCATTATCTTGTGCCTGAAATTGCAGAAAAAACATTATCAGCAGATTTCAGCGACTTTTTAGAACGAGTTTGTCGCGCTCAAAAAATATTAGGAAACCGGGCAATTCCTATTGTACTTGGTCCCTGTACTCTCCTGCGTTTGAGTAAACTAGAACCAAATATCGATATTGATAAAATAGTATCCAAGTTAATTCCGCTTTATATAAATCTACTCACTGACTTGAAAAATCTGGGAGTAGAAGAAGTACAAATGCACGAACCAGCGCTAGTTTTAGGTGACGCAAACTCCTGGAAAGAACATTTTCAAACAGCTTACAACTCATTTTCTTCGGTAGGGCTACCCTTAAATCTAGTTACCTACTTCGATGATTTAGGTGAAACCTACCCTTGGGTCATAGAATTACCTGTCAGTGCAATTAGTTTAGATTTCACACGCGGACGTAATTTAGAGTTCATTAAAAATTACGGTTTTCCACAAGATAAGCGTTTAGGAGTAGGAATTGTAGATGCCAGAAATATTTGGCAAATTTATCCAGAAAAAGTGCTCCCCATATTGCAAGAAATTGTCCTGACTTTACATGGAACATCTCTACATATTCAACCATCAGCTTCCTTGCAGTTTGTCCCCGACGATGCGAAACGGGAAAAACAACTTCCACTCCAGCTACGTAATGTTTTGAGTTTCGCCGAACAGAAACTCCAAGAAGTGATTTTCTTGGCTCGAACAATAACAGGAGAAAACACTCAAGTAGAGCAAGATTTTCTTGAGTCAAATTGGAGTAAATTCGAGCAGTTTAGTCCAGCAAATCAGTCAGTTCAAGGAAGACTGAAAACTCTGAATATTGCTGATTTCCAGCGCTCCTTATCCTATGGATTGCGACTGGATTCTCAAATTCCTCTTCCTCTGTTCCCAACAACCACAATTGGCTCCTTTCCCCAAACTTCTGAAGTACGCCAACTTCGGGTACGCTACAAACGGAGTGAATTGAGTCAAGAAGCGTATCAAGCTGCCATTGATGTTCAAATCGCCGACAGCATTAAACTACAGGAGGAATTAGGGTTGGATGTTTTAGTTCACGGTGAATTTGAGCGGACTGATATGGTGGAATTTTTTGGGCAACAGTTATCAGGCTTCGCTTTCACTGAAAATGGTTGGGTGCAAAGCTACGGTAGCCGTTATGTTCGTCCGCCAATTATTTACGGTGATGTGGTTCGCACTGCACCAATGACGGTACGTGAGTTTAAAGTAGCTCAATCATTGACGGAAAAACCTGTAAAAGGGATGTTGACGGGTCCTGTAACTATCTTAAATTGGTCTTACGCCCGGACGGATATTTCTCGTCAAGAACAAGCTTTCCAAATTGCTTTAGCATTGCGGGATGAAGTAGCGGATTTGGAAGCTGCTGGTGCAAAGGTCATTCAAGTAGATGAACCAGCGCTGCGTGAAGGTTTACCCCTAAAGCATCAACGGTGGAGTGAATATCTTTCTTGGGCTGTGGATGCATTTCTTTTGGCGACAGCAGTAGCCCAACCCCAAACCCAAATTCATACCCACATGTGCTACTGCGAATTTGGTGACATCATCAAGGATATCGAACGGTTAGATGCTGATGTCATTTCGATTGAAAATAGTCGCAGCAATAATCAAACTCTAAGAGAAATAACAGAGGCTGGCTACACTCATCAAGTTGGCAATGGAGTTTACGACATACACAGTCCCGTCGTCCCGACAACTGAGCAGATTCTACAACAATTGCAAACTGGAATTGCTAATTTGCCTATGAAACAAATTTGGGTTAACCCAGATTGTGGTTTGAAAACTCGTCGTTGGTCAGAGGTAATTCCCTCGATTAAAAATATGGTAGAAGCTGCCAAAGTCTTGCGGGTGTCAGTCAATGCGACTCCGAAATAGCACCAAAAGCGGCAAACCCAATCCATCTCCAAGAAACTTAAGCTTTACGAACATGACAACAAAGAGGAAGCGCCATGCATAAAATTCCCGCTACAGTGATGTAAGGATTTCTTGGCGCAGGCAAAACGACGTTAATTCGCCATTTACTCCAGGTTAACCAAAATGACCCCTGAAATAAACACCCAAGATTGGCAGCAGGCGTTTATCGCCACTAATCTATTAGCAATTGGTTACAACGCTTGGAATGGATTTTTGCAAGGCGATTCCTACGGAACGCTGCGCGAACGCGGTGTAATTGTCTGTAGCACTAACGCACCAACTATCAGTGTTTCTGGAGAAAGCTTCCAGGCGCACTTTGTCCCTCGCTGTCGTCTGGCAGCTTTTCTGAATGCGTGGCTGGCTGCACCCGATACAGTTCTACTCCAAAGGCATTTTATGAATGCTCACATTCTCCAGGCTGTGGATAATTATAATCCCCACACAGATGTGGTCTTGCTATTGGAGTACGGCGAGCAAGCTAGCTTTTTCTTATTGAGAAATTTACCAATCACCCCACCGCTATGTTACGAGATTGTCTGCAAAGAATGGGTAGAATTCCAGCCTCTACACACCCTACTGATAGAAGAAAAAATCTGAGGCGGTTCCGTAGTTGGTATTTTTTGGGCGGGACAGGAGTAATTAACGGGATACAGGTAGATTTCTTATCTTCTGTTAATTGCATATTTTTATACATCAATTATCAATAATTGATGAAAATTTCACAAGTCAGTTTAATTTTAATCTTAGAATTAAACTGACTTTATTAACAGAACTTAAGAGTCATAATTAAGTTTGCTTTAAATTTTGTTGAGCGACCAAAAATTAGATTTTACGGTGCTAATATTGAGCAGTCCAGCTACCTCTTTTGGAGGAGATAGTGAAAAAAAAAACTTTAATTCTCCTTTCTAGTTCAACATTTTTAAGTTCGATGCTGCTGACTTTGATCTCAGATAAATCAGTCAAAGCAGTCACTCTTACTCAAGAGAAAGCATCTGATAATGCTGACACAAATAATACTCAGAAAGCAGTTTTGAATTGTCAGCTTCAAAACTGTACAGGTAATGCTCATCTGACAACTTTCAACCGCCTATTCATGGCAAAAGCTGAAGGTTCTCAGGCTGCTCATCAAAAGGTGATAGAACTCAATATGACAGATGCCGAAAGTGATGCGGCGATTAAAAAATTTGGTTGTGACTGTCCTAAAGCTATAAATGCACTGCGTCAAATGCGGGGAATAACTGTTGGAGTTGAAGGTGAGTATCTTTCACCAACACACAAAATCACACCCTGTACAGACAAAAAATTGCCGAATAATTCCTAGTCTGATAATACTCAGGAATGTGGGCGTGTCCATGGTAATTTAACTCAACTCATATCTTGCACCATCATCTTATTGCAAAAAAAGCAGCGTAAAACCCTGATTATTGCGTAGGGTGGGCACTGCCCACCAACCCTTATTGAGAAGGTGCAAGATGTCAGTCAAGATTTGTCCACCCGTTAAAAAACGGGTGCGACCTCAATTAGATTGAACACTGATAAACAAAACCAACGCAGCATTACTAGATTGTCTGCGAGGTTTTTTTAAATTGTTGACCAAGATTTTTTTGAAACATTGGGTTATCGTACTGGGGACGTGACCGGACTCCATAGAGCCTTTTAGACCAGAGACGGCGAGAAAGAACGCCGTAGGGACATTTCAGCCATCCTTCTTAATCGACCAGTTCAGGTCGCACTCTCCAGAACCGTACATGAATCTTTGCATTCACACGGGGACTCAGTGCGAATGTCTGCGGGGGGTAGAGGATGCATGTGATAAATCCAGCTTGGGGACAGGCTTTCGGATATATTTAACCACCCCTAAATCTTGGTTTTCAGGCGCTGCAAAATACTTAACTGGATCTGTGGCAATGCCTCTTTCTTGCGATCGCCGCCGACGCTTGCTTGAGGTTTGCCCTGGAACATCCGATCGCGCTCTGACTCCTTAATCTGAAAATTAGCTACTACTCGCGCCCCAAGTCTTCCTCCTGGGACAGGTTTTAAGATGAATTCTCTTGCTTGTTCCACGAGCGCTTGATCCAGTTCAGATTTACCGCTAGGCTGGGTCAGCCGCACATTGGTTACATGACCATTTTCATCATAGTCAATAGTCACCTCTGGGTTTCCTTCAATGCCTCGCTGTTTCGCCGTGTCTGGATATTTGAGTTCACACTTAATGCAATCTTTTGCAAGATTTAATCGTGTAGATTTTGGCAATGGTTTTGGAGGTGTTGGAAGTATTGGCGCTGTAGCTACTCTCTCACCCTCAAGCTTACCATTTATTCTTTGGTTGACATTTGCTTCTAGATATTTTAATCTTTCTAAGTTACTGATAATAGGTTGCAATAAACCATGAGCTTTTCTGGTGTAGCTGTAGAGCAGCGAGAGAAAGAAACAAAGGCTCTTAGGACTTTTCTAGCATTCAGTCTAGTTGGTTCATTAGGGCTGCATATTGCTGTACTGGCTTCCGGTATAGGCAATTTTTGGGCGATCGCGCCCCAAATCAAAGATGAACCTATAGAAGTCACGGTTATTGAAGAGGCACCAGATCCAGAAAAAACAAAGCCTAAAGAGATAGTGAAGCCTCGTGTCGAACAGCTTCCACCAGTACCGAAGCAGGTTGTAGCTCCAATCAAAACTCAATCAGTTGAACAACCCAAAGTAGTGGTGCCTCAGCCTCTAGTCCCTGTGCCGCCAAAAGTAGTGGTGCCTCAGCCTGTAGTCCCTGTGCCGCCAAAACCAGTGGTGCCTCAGCCTGTAGTCCCTGTACCGCCTAAGCCAGTGGTGAAGTCTCAACTATTGCGGCTTAACAAGACTGTGGTCGCGCCGCGAAAGCTGGAACTGAAGCCTCAAAGGATTGTCACAGCGCCAGTAGAAAAGCTAATCCCAAAGCCTCAACCGGAAGTTACTGAACCAAAAAATACACAGAGCAAACCTAACCCTGCTCCTACACAGCAGAGTAATGAAAATTTGAAACAGACGTTAAGGGGGTTAAGCGGCTCTAGAGCAACTCAGAGCGGTGGTGGCGGTGGCGGTGGCGGTGGCGGTGGTTCCCGTATTGCCACTGGTACTGGTACTGGCACAGTAGCTACTGGTACTGGGGGTGGCAGTGGTACAGGTACAGGTACTGGTCTTGGTAGTGGTACTGGTTCTGGTATTGGTAGTGGTACTGGTTCTGGTATTGGTAGTGGTACTGGTTCCGGTATTGGTAGTGGTACTGGTTCCGGTGTTGGTAGTGGTACTGGTTCTGGTATTGGCTCAGGTACTGGCAGTGTCCGAGGAAGCGGAACAGGAATAGCGACAGCCCCAAGACCAAGAGATGAGGTTTCGCAATTTGATTTTGTAGATTGCATTAAATGCGATATCAAGTATCCAGAAAGGGCTAAACGGGAGGGGATCGAAGGCAGACCGGGTATAACTTTCGATGTAGATAACAATGGCAATGTCATCAATATCCAGCTAACCCGTCCCAGTGGGCACACAGAACTGGATGAAGCGCTGGTGAGTCAAGCCAGAAAATTTAAATTAAATTCCGCAGCTGCTGGCAAACAAAATGTACAACTAGTAGCTAACTTCACTCAGCCGGGGTCGCAAAGCAATCGAGAAGCCCTGAAGCGTCAACAAGATAGAGTTGAAGCACGCAGACAAAGACAAGCAGAAGTGGAAAAGAAAAAACGTGAGGCGGCAACAGCTGCCAATGAAACCGAAGCAACTTCAGGACGCAGGCGACCAAGAGCATTAACTCCACCCTCACCACAGCCAGTAAATACAACTCCGGGACAATAGCTAGGGTTTTTGAGTAGCAATAGCCAACGAGAGGGTAGGGCAATTCATAAATCAGAGTCCGTCTACCAGCTCCACTCCACAAGCCTTGCTGATAGACTTCTCAACAGAGAATAAAACTAAACGCAAGTGCTTGTCAAGTAATTTGAGCTATTTATGACAAAATTTTTTTTTAAAACCAGATGACATATGCTGTATTACTTGCTCGGACTGATTTTCAATGATTTTGAGTAGGGTGAGAGCAGGAATAATCTCTTATTGACACTTGACATTTATTTCTATACATCTTATTAGTTTTACTAGATAAGTAAGAATTACTTGCAACAAGTTATGGGCAGGACTGGCATCCCTGTTGAGCAGCGCAATTTGTTGCGCCTGTGGTGACTTGGAATATTGCCGATCGCACGGTTCTGACGCTGGAGGCACGAATATTTTCACGATGAACGACCTGATGATACCAGATTGCTGGCATTTGGTCGGGGCGTGATTAATGTGCCGCGAAGTTGGAGAACCCTTTACGGTGGTTGGCTTGATTTCTGTGCGATTTTAATTCATGAGGTGAATGATGAAATTCCGCAAATTTGTCTTCAGTGTGCATAGTGTGATGGGGATAGCGATCGGCTTATTCTTCGCAATTAGCGGCTTAACAGGTAGCGCGATCGTGTTTCGCAAAGAAGTTGATCGCACACTGAAACCTGCTTTAATGCATGTGGTTGGGCAAGCCCAATTGCAATCGATTGATCGTATTTTCAGTGCGGCAGAACAAACACATCCGAAAGTGCCGTTCCGGTATGTTCTGTTTCCTAAACAGCCCGAAGATACATTTCTCATTGCTCAAAAAATGTCGAATGGACAACGCATTGAGACCTATGTGAATCCTTATACAGCCCAAGTGATGGGATCGAGAGTGTGGGAGCATTCTGCCCTCGGTTTTCTGCACACGTTGCACTCTACATTGTTTCTAGGGACTCCTGGACGTCTTTTAGTAGGGGTGTTTGGCGTTCTGTTATTCCTAACAGCAATCACTGGCACATTGCGCTGGACAGGGTGGAGAAATCTCAAAAACGGCTTCAGAATTCGTTGGAACGCATCTATGTCGGTGTTGAGTTTTGATTTGCATAATGTGGGCGGAATCTTAACCACAGCTTTGTTGAGCATGATTGCATTCACCGGTGTCGTGATTGTCATAGCGCAGCTTCTGATTGGAGGTTTGCCGACTGTAAAACTGATGAGTGCTCAAACTCCGGTGGCAATGAGTGAACTGTTGCAACTCGCTAATGCAGCATTGCCTGGTGGAAAAATCTCGGTGGTGGAATTTCCAGAAGCTCAACCGAACGTTATCCATATCCACAAAAAGTTCCCAGAACAAATGACTGGGGAGGTTGATTTGAGTGTGGTAGAAATTGATCGCTACACAGGCACTGTACTGAAAGCCGAGAAAGTGATTAAACCCAATCCTGTATTTAAGGTGTTGTTAAGGATTAGAAATTTGCACTCTGGTCGCTTTGGCGGATCTATCACCCGCATTCTCTACGCCTTTGTGGGTTTAGTACCGTTGATTCTATTCATTACTGGCATAGTGATGTACCGACATCGCGGTCGGACAAAATTTGCCAACCGGAATTATGCAGAACTATCGGCGGAACGTTGATGTTAACTGACTTTCGGTTGCTCTTTTCGACGCTTTTTACTGCTTTTAACCCTTGCATAACGAAAACTAATCTCAACAAACATCAATACTTGGAAGAAAATGCTTACAGTAAATCTTGGTAAGGCTGTCTTTGCGATGGCAGTTCTAACTACTGCCGGAATAGCTACCTCAAGCCCAGCTATTGCCGCGTCCATGTACACTATTACCGACCTTGGTAGCACACGCCCCGATAGCACCGATATTCGCGCCAATGCTATCAACAATTTTGGTCAGGTTGTTGGTAGGGAACAAGGAACTGACAAAGCCTATCATAGCTTTGTTTGGGATAACGGAAAAATCTCACAATTACCCGAATTTGGTTATGTTGATCTCGTTGCCAGATCCATTAATGGCAGTGGCACCATAGCAGGGACCGTAGACACTGTTGTCGGGCAGGATTTTGAACAGGGTTTTGTGTGGACAAAAAATGCTACTTCAGGCTATGACGGAACATACTATGGCGATCCTACTGTTTTGGAAAAGTATTTCCGCGACATTAATAACCTTAACCAAGTGGCTGGTGAGTTCGTAGATGCTAGGGGTGTTGGCGGTGATCCTAGTCCATCCCATGCTTTTTATTGGGAAAACGGCGTCACTTCTGTTTTACCGACCTTGGGGGGTAATATTGGCGCTGCTAGAGCCATCAATGATTTGAGTGAACTGGTAGGTAATGTTGCGACAGGTCCCGATCAAAAGACAGTCACTGCGGCTTTGTGGCAAAAAGACGTAGATGGAAACTTTAAAGTGCAGAGTCTGGGGACATTTGGTGCTTCTCAAAGCCGTGCCTTCGACATCAATAATGCTAGCCAGATAGTTGGTCAGTATGTCCTTGAACAAAATAAAACAACTCCCTTTCTCTGGCAAAACGGTACCAAGACTGACTTGGGTAGCCTTGGCGGTAGCGTCGGTAATGCTCTGAGTATCAACAATCAAGCTCAGGTAGTTGGTTTCTCAAACACAGATCAAGAAGTTTCTCATGCTTTTGTTTGGGAAAATGGGCAGATTTGGGACCTCAACAGTCTAATAGTTGGAGGTTCTGGCTGGGATCTGACGCAGGCAACAGGAATCAATGACCTTGGGCAAATTGTCGGTTATGGCTCATATACTAATAACCTTGGGCAAAAGCAAACACGAGCTTTTCTTTTGAAGGCTGTGCCTGAGCCTAATGGGACATTAAGTGTGTTGGCATTTGGTACTGTTAGCGTAATTTCGTTGCTATGGCGTAAATACCAGTCATAGAAGCAGAAAGCCCACGAGTATGTGGGACGGACAGTTGTGCATGGATGAAAACGGTGCAGTTCGTAAACATTAGACATCTCCAAAAAACAATCACCAGACGCGATTAATCGCGTCTGGTGGGTAGTAGACTTGAAACCAGCAACGGTAGGCTTGTGTGCCATGTGCTGCACCCGCTTTGGAGGGATACTGTCCTGCTAGTTCAAGGTTGGCAATTAAGCGTTGGCAGAGAATTGTTTCCTACAAATACCGTGTGGTGAGGTCTGGCTTCTGCCTGTGCAGCTTGGCAATGATCAGTCTTCAACCGGACATGGCAGTTGTCAAGAGGCTACAAAGCCCGATGCTTTTTGCCAGACGTATGTTGGTGCGGCATTTTTTTTGGATGAGTGAGGCTCTATTTCGATGTCGAGTAGGCACCGACATCAATGCCAGTACTTGCTTGACGTTGCAAACCATCCTTATCGAACTGTGCATACTGACCAATGTCTTGTGAGCCAAGACCAATAGCAGGCGATGCAGATGTGAGATGGAAATCATTGCCATCTAAATTGACAAATCCCACCGACGAAACTTGAGTGTTGTCAGAAGCGTTGAGGTTCGTAATTCCACTGCCACTTTCATAGAGGTTAGCAAACTGATCCGTGAATAAGTTGTGATCCAAGGTAAGTTTGTCCACACTTTGGATAAACCCATTCACGTAGGAGCTATTGGCAAAGATATTGTTGCGAACCAGAATGTGATGAGGTGCATAACCGCCATTGTAATCAGCACCATCGATAGAAATGGCTTGGACATTCTTGACAACAGTATTGTTGACAATTTTAACGTGATTAACGTTACTACCTACGGAAATTCCTTTACCACCATTGACTCCCTGTATTCCATTGCCATAGATAACGTTGTTGTAGACGCGGATATGAGATACATCCCCAATGGAAGGATCTTCATCTGCAATGGTAATTGCATCAGCAGTGTTATTGAAGACAAGATTGTTGTAAACCTGAATGTTAAACATCTTAGCACGGTTGCCATCAAGGTAGATGGCAGAACCACCTTGATAGCCGCTTGGTGTACCCTCAACCAGTGCTAGTTGAGTTACACTGTTGTCGTGGACTGAGCCATTGCGAGAACCAACTTTGATGTCGATACCTTCACGGTTGCCCTGATTGAGGGTATTATTCGCCACCTCGAAACCATCCACACCCCAGATGCTCATTGCTTCCTGCGTCCCAACTCCATAAGAGCTGCCAAGCCATTTCCAGTTAGCTTTTTCAACGATGTTGTTGAGTACTTTGACATTTGAACTTGTGATCTCAAGTTCTCCACCGCCAAAGTAGCTTGCAGGCAGGATGATGATACCTGAGGCACCAGTCTGGTAGGTATGGTTGTTTTGAACAATCATGTTTGAGGCATCTTGCAGAGCGATTCCAGCCCAGCCCGTGTTCTGAATTCGGAAGCCATCGATGATCCAATAGCTCTTGCCAGATGAGTGGATAACGCCTCTGGCGAAATCATTGCTGCTGGGGTCTGGGTCTTGCAATGTGACATCACCATTGGCTTTGAGTGTGATATCACCCGACGCACTATTACCAGATTTCCCGAGGGTGATGATCTCTGTGTAAATACCTGGTTGAACCAGAACAGTATCACCCGGCTGAATGGGAGAGTTCTCGCTGACCGCATAGTTAACGGTTTTCCAGGGTTGATCACTTGTACCTGGATTATTATCACTACCATTTGGTGAAACATAGTATACATTAGGGCTATTGGTTTGGCTAACCGCAGCAGAAGCAGTACTCATATCAACAGATGTGCCAACTTTAGAGTTTCCCCAATACTTGGGTAAGCAGATAGCAAATGAAAAGGTCAAAAGGAAAAGGAGAAAAGAAGAAGACTTACGGATTTTACGGTTTTTGTTGGTGGTCATACTGAAAAAAAATTGGGAATGATAAACTAAACAACTCGGTGAATAGTTGTTTAATGAGTGTCCAGTTGACTCAACGCACATATCTTAAATCTGTAGATTTAAGTAAGTCGTCAAGAAAAACCAAACTATGAGAAGGACTTTGGAAATTAGCAGGGCGAAACCTTGCTGGGTTTGAAGAGGAAGTTTACTACAAAAATTGGGCAGGCTTCGGACAAAAGAGTAACGAGTCACACACTTAAAAGTAGAGGTTTCAAGGCTGCCCAATTTTAAGAGGATTATTCAGATGAATTGAACCGTGATGTTGGACTAGTACTCTCATTGTCCAACGGTTGCGATTTGTAGTCCTTCCTGTTTCATAATTGATAGCTTAGCTACCCTCACTGCTATCTCACCTCAGTAATTTCCACAGTAATTTGCACAATTTTTACACATTTAAGAGCGATCGCCTTCACTCCTAAGATGCACATTTTATAACCCTTATACAGCAAGGCTTTCAGAAAATGAAAAAATGTGCTTCTTTCATATGTTACTAGGGGCGATTTTCGCGGCTAGTCGAAGGCTCATATCTTGCACCACCGTCTTGTTGCGAAAAGAAAAACCCAAAAAGCCTATCCCGATCGTAGGGTGGGCAGTGCCCACCCTACCCTCCCACTTCTGGGCGTGGAAGATGTCAGTTCAGGCAACCAGGGGGGGTGCAAAAATTTATGTTTGCAAGATGACACACTAGGGTGGGAACATCGATCGCAACACCTAAGAGATTGCTCGTGGTTTTCAACCCATAACAGTAGCACAAATGCAGGCGTTGCGCGATTGCACTTGCCAATTATGCTGTTGATGGACGCTTTAAACTCTTCAAATCCTCCAAGAAATTTGATGCCGACGAAGGCATAATGCAACATGGCTTTCCACCCCAGAGTCAAATGGAAGCCTGATTTTGTGATTAAAGTAGGGGTGTAGGGGTGTCCGTTTGAATCTAGCGATCGCCGTACAGTTGATAGCCGACGGGGTGCTGTCACTTCTTCAGACATCCATACCCCGTTTGTTCCGTTGATGGTGTGTTCTCGCTTAATCACCTGTGCAAACTGAAGGCGTAGACACCAATTTTCTCTTATTTTCTCATTTCATAAATGAGATTCCCTGATAATGCAGATAAACTTTTCTACAAGGTGAGGTTTTTACATACGTTTTTAGACGCTCCTTAACCATACATATTTTTTTATAAAAATCTACCCCTATAGAAATGAATACTTTAATTTTTATTTTTTTATCAAGTGGTGATAATTATTCCTTATCATTTAACGTACTCCTAATTCATTGATAAAAAAAATCTCGCCATCATAAAACAATGACCACACCTTAAAACAACGCACAAGTGCCAATGTATGGGATAGTTTCTGTGACTGTATCACCGTCAAACCAGCGAGAGCGAATCTCAGAAATAGGGGCAATTGGTGTTATCATTGGTCTATCTGAAAATAGCAGCCGCAGAATTAAGAAATCGACTTTAAGTTGCAGTTGTTGCAGTGGTATTATGGACAAGTTTCACAGAGGGCGATTGGGCTTTAGCCCACTGACCTTCGGGCGATAGCATTTTCGCGCGTTGTTTATGAAAATTGAGTTCACGACAGAAGATATCAACCTATTTAACTAGAAATTGACGAGAAAAGATGAATTTATCTTTATGGCATTATCTGCTATCTTCTCCTGTCATTCTTAGAATGAGTTCACTCGTTTGTAAGGCAGCAGTGCTTGCAGTTAACGCCCCAGCCACTACTGCAGTTATCTCATCCCAGAACAGTAAAGTTGAATTAGCTCCTGGGTTAATCAACACACAATTGGATAGTACGCGGGTGAGGGATGAATTGTCAGAGGTTCAACAAACAACTCCTGTCGATGAGATGCTAGATCATCCCTTAACCTCTATGGAGTTCTCTGGTCAACCCAATGATATTTCAGCAGAGCAGTCCAGTACGACCCAAGTCACTTCTGTGTCTCATCTTTCAGATGTTCAGTCTACCGATTGGGCATTCCAGTCGCTGCAATCTCTGGTTGAGCGGTATGGTTGTATTGCAGGATATCCAGATAACACCTTTCGAGGTAAACGGTCTGTCAGCCGCTATGAATTTTCTGCTGGGCTGAATGCGTGCTTGAACCGTATCAACGAGTTGATTGCTTCTGCAACAACTGATTTGTTGCGTCAGGAAGACCTAGCAACTGTACAGAGATTACAACAAGAATTTGCAAATGAACTGTCTATTCTGCGGGGTAGGATTGATAATCTTGAAACTCAAACAGATCAGATAGCGGCACACCAGTTTTCTCCTACCACTAAACTCGTGGGAGAGGCTGTGTTTACAGTTACTGCTGCGTCCAATAAAGCTGGAACTAGCAATCAACCTGTCTTCCAAAACCGGGTACGGTTGGATTTACAATCCAGCTTCACAGGGAAAGATATATTGCATACCCGCATTGGGTCTGGCAACGCTCCCAACTTTTCCCTTCCAGCCAACCCAGCTGCTCCTCCAGGCGTGCCCACTGCTACAGGTACTCAGACAATCCAAGAAGGCTATGCTAGCAATAGTGCAATCATCGATTGGTTAGCTTACTACTTCACAATTGGAGAAAAAGCTCAGTTTTATATTGCCCCTATTCTGGGAGTTCATACAGACTACTTGCCCCCAACGACCAACCTTTACATCGATAACGGGGATGGTGGAAGTGGTGCTTTAACTCTTTATGGAAAGAATAACTCCATCTATAACATTGGTGGAGGAACAGGCTTAGGATTTAGTTATCAATTCAACGACGCTTTTCAACTGAGTGCTGGCTATTTGGCTGGAGGCGGAGACTCCGCAGCTAGTCCATCCAAGGGAAATGGCTTGTTCAATGGGAGTTATTCAGCATTGGGTCAACTGAGGGTTCATCCAAACAAAAAACTGACTTTCGGCTTCACTTACATCAACAGTTATCACACCCCAAGCACTCCTATCTTTAGCTTTGGATTCAGTTCTCTTCAGGGTTCTTCAACAATTTCAGGTGTGGTGGGGACAAGCCTAGCCAATTTTCCTGGTGGTGTTAATGCTGCCGTCTCAACAAACTCCTATGGAGCCGAAGCATCTTACCAATTTAATTCCAAGTTTGTTGTTAGTGCTTGGGGTGGTTATACTAATGCCAATGTTAAATCAAGATCTAACCCTAATGGGCAAATCTGGAACTATGCTGTGACATTTGCCTTGCCAGATTTATTCACTAAAGGGAGTTTGGGAGGTCTGATTGTTGGGGTTGAGCCTTATTTAGGCAATGCAAAAGCTCTGTTTGGTTCGACAGCAACTAATAAAGTACCGTTGCACGTCGAAGCCTTCTACAGGTATCAACTGAACAATAATATCTCAGTGACACCCGGTATTATTTACTTGAATGCTCCAGACCAAAATAAGGGTGCAGATGCCTTGATCGGGGTACTAAGAACCACGTTTAGTTTCTAGTATCTTTCAAGAAAGACGGGAGTGGGGAGTAGGGAGTGGGGAGTGGGGGAACTCGGGGCCCCCTTTGGGGATTAGGGGGCAGAGGGGGAATGGGGGTGTTTCTTTCATTCGTAGCGGGTGGTGCGCGGCCCATGTGGGTACTTTTAAGAAACATAGGGGTGTATAGGGTTACCTATAATCTAAGAAATAAGAAGCCCAGTTTTTTCAAAAAACCGGGCTTCTGAGGTAGGCAATTAGCCATCGCTGTTTCAGCTAACCGCCTGGGTTTTAATTATCAGAGCCTTGAACCGAGACTTCTATCTTACCGAACAGACCATGATTCTCGTCGCCGATTCCTGCTGTAAAGTAGAGTGCATTATTGTTGTTCTTGTTGAAGGTTAAAGCCCATAAATCTGGGAGTTCAATCGACTGACCCTTTGCATTTTTGAGAGTGCCGAGATATTGACCAGTCTTGGGATCAAAGGCATTGATGGTTGCATAATTGGGATTCGCATTGAAGTTACCAACTAGTAAAGCGTTACTGAATTCACCAAACTCCTTGGGAGCCAGAGCTATACCCCAAGGCGAAGCTAGTTGTCCCCCTGAAATCAGGCGTTTAATAAATTTGCCACTAGTGTCAAAAATATCCACAAACCCTGAACCTAATGGCTCGTTGTCAGGGTCATTTCTTAGTACCGCATAGGCGACATATAGTTGCCCGCCTATATTCTGGATATTAAAAGGTGTATATTGTGCTGGTAGATTAGGGTCAGTAAAGTTACCGGGGAGGGATACGAGCTTGAAGTTCTTGTCAAGTACGTCAATCTTTTTGTTCCCAAAGTTAGCAGCATAGAAATAAGTACTGCTGTTGTACTTCCCGATAGCCAAGCCACTATACGCAGATCCAGTAGAATTGTAAACAGTTTGCGCTGAGCTGTCCGAAGTATTCCACTTAGAGATTAAACCGTCCAAGTTGTCAACGACTAAAGAACCACTGTTGTATATTATCCCCGTCGGACCCGCACCAGCAGTCTGACTTGTCTGCGGAATCTGGACAACTCGGAGCGGCTTTCCATTAGCGTCATAAGCAGTAGCTGTTCCCGGTACTGAATTTAGCGTTCCAGTCGCCGCTCTCCCTGGATTAGCAATCCAGAATTCGCCACTAGGGGTAATGACTAGACCCCAAGGATTAATGAGATTCTTGTCAGTGAAAGCTGCGGGACTAAATCCACTGCTAGCAAGAGACGCTTGATCATCGGTAACAAGATTAGTCTGCTTGTAGTTTTGTGCGAATGCTGGGAGAGAGAGAAAGAGTGCAGAAACCACAGCAGGGAGTAGACCAACTACGGAGAGTAGTCTCTGAGGACGAAATTGATTGAGTATTGTCATTTTTGTTTCCTGAACTAACACGTGATGATGATATATTCTGTAACCAACTTGTTTAATATTGATAGAGGGATTTACATCCCCGTCAACATTAAGCAATTCTTGAGGGTCAAAGCCATTCCTGATTGAGCAATCCGCGAACACTAATTCATAGTAAGATTGTCGGCAGGATTTACCCTTACTACGACTGTTCCAGTAATTGATGCTATGTGGTCCAGTGTAGTAAAGAATTGACCGAAACTTGCATCTGTGCGCCACTGATTCTGAGTACAGAATTCAGCGAGGGACCCCTGACAGTCTAATTGAGATATAGCAATCCTATTTGAGATCTGAACAGAGGGGACAAGGAAGACTTGGGGGACAAGGAGGACAAGGAAGAGGTGTTTGGAACTCATTTAGGATTGCTATATGTTTGAACTAACTCAAAGAGCTGGTCAATATGAGACTGCCTTACAGTTCCCATCACAGAAATTATCATGACTCGAATAGTTTGACGATAGAGATAATGCTTAGGACTCCATACCACTATTCCATTTTGATACAGATACTTCCTGAGCGCATCAGCATCAACTTCCGATGGTACTTGAAAAGCAACTACTGCGGCTGCCCTATACTTTGACTCAGGTATGATCGGCAAGAATCCGTACTTGCTAAATCCTTGAATCAAATAATCTCTAAGTTTTTCATATCGTAGTCTTCTCTGCTCAATAGTTTCTTCTGCTAATAATTCAACAGATAATTTGAGCGGGAGAAAATTAGAAATCGAAGGAGTTGTTGGAGTGTAAAATTCCCTCGAAAATTCTATATATTTTGAGAGATCCATGTAAAAGCTTTGAGGTTTGACCAATAAAGCTCTTGATTCATAGTCTTCTAGATTAACACAGGCAAATGATATCCCAGAAAGCCCTTCTAGTGCCTTATTTGGAACAGATGTAATATAAGATATGTTGTCTCTTGTTACATCAATGTCTTCAGAGCCAAAAGCACTTACAGCATCAACAAAAAAGGTAATTTTTTGATCCTGATACTCACCGATTAATTGACCTATTTCTTTAACTGGGTTAACCATACCCGTACTTGTTTCTAATGCTACCATAGCAACGGCAGTTATACCTTCTGTTTGCAGCTGTTCGCGAATTAACATTGGATCAATGATGGAATACCATTCTAATTGAATATGAAGCATGGGGACTTCATGCATCATTAGTATCTTAGCTATTCTTTCACCGTAATCCCCATTGGAAACGACCAAAACTTTATCGTTTTCATGAAAGATAGAAGATAAAATTATTTCATTCGCTAAGGTTCCTGAACCAGAAAATAGCAAAGAAATATGCTTATCTGAGCCGCGAAATTGTTCAGTTAAACCTTGGCTTACTTCTTGGTAAAGAACTGCAAAATCCTCAGCGCGATGAAAGATAACAGGGCTTGCGACTGCATCGAGGATTTTTTGGGATACGGAAACTGGACCTGGAGTCATTAACATCATATTCTTCATCTCAAAAATCAAAGGTTTGCGGGAAACTCCGTCTATAGGTGAGCGGAGTTGCTGACATTAGGGAGTTGGATGAGTCAAGAAGGACTTATTTTGAGAAAATCACAAATAGAAAGTTAGAGCAAATGCTTCTCCACACTTCCTAAATGAAAATCTGGCTTTTGGGTTGGCGGTGATACATTGTACTCAAGCAAGTCTTCACGAAAATCAGCTTTGATTTTATCGCAGACTAAATGAGTAGCAGATTTAGACATTGTATTATACAACGTAAACTTTCCGCCAAACACTGAAATTAAGCGCTTTACCGAATACAATTTTTCACAATCCAATATATGATAATCACGTTTCTTCTTTCTATCAATGAAATCAATACCGGTCATATGATTTTCATCAAAAGCGATTCTGACAGCAGAATATGTATGATTGATCAGATTAAAGTTAAAGTCTTGCAAACCTTGTGAAGCTTTATGAACAATTTCTTTAACTTCTGGAAAAATTGCCGGGGTGGGAACAGAAATTTCTTGTTGCCGCCAAGTTGAGCCAATGAGTGTAGAGTTATAGCTAGGGATTATGGAATCACCTGAACTGGAAGGTTCACAAAAGCTTATAATTCTCTTCACTAATTTTTGGGGAATCACAGCCATAGATCCACTGATATATCTGAACAAAATGTTCACTCCAAATAACTTTAAAACATCAGCAGACCAAGCTCCAGCAGCAACTACAACTAGATCGGCTTTTATGATTGATAGTTGTTCGTTCTGATGTTCTTTAACTTCTATGTTCCATTGCTCATTCGTAAATGATATCCCAGTTAATGATGTATTTTTCAAGATTTTCACATTCTGCTTTTCTAGCTGTTCTATGTAAGCTTTGAGCAGTATGACAGGGTCTAATACATAATCGGGAATTTCTAGGGCAAATTTAATGTCCTTAGTTAAATGAGGTTCATTCTTCAAAACATCCTCTGGAGCAACATAATTAGGATTAATGCCAATCATCTGACAAGAATCTATCAGATCTTCTGCATAACTTTCATGGCTAATATCTGTTCCAATATAGTAGGCTTTTGTGCGATCGACAATTGCAAAAGGGACTTTTTGAAGGAGCGCTCGACTTGATTCAGCACACAATTTTGCAAGTGGAAAATCTGTTATGGCATATCTAGCACCTGAGTGCAACACACCTGCGAAGTTTAAAGATGCAGCCAAATTCAATGTGTCTTGATTAACAACAATACATGAAATGCCCAACTTTGCTAAGTCAAGAGATATGGAAAGACCAGTTACTCCTGCGCCGATAACACACACGTTGACTTTGTAAGATTTCATAATCTTTGCTATTAATTCCTTTTTTCAAGTTTGAAGTACACGAGTACCAATGGTTACGTTCTGCTTTCAAGAAACACTTTGTGTGGGGAGTGGGGAGTAGGGAGTGGGGAGTGGGGGGAAGAGGGGGAATGGGACTGTTTCTTCCCCCCTACACCCTTACACCCCCACACCCCTACACCCCTGTAATCTGGGCTCCGCAGCTCCCGCCTTCGTTTAAACCGTCCGGTATATAGACGTAGGTGTCGTAACCCATGTTTTTCATGGCGGATTCCCGGAGCGAGAGTTCCGCTATGTAAGGCTGCATGTCCCAGTGCTGACCATCGAACGGACCTTCGAGGGAAAGTTTAGCTTTTATGGTGTCAGGCGGAAACAGTTCGGCACATCGGTCATAATCTTCCTGATCCCAGGGGTGGAAGTCCGGACCGATCGCCCAGTTGGTGTGCGCAAGTCTTCCCGTGGCTTTTTTCCACGTCATTGTGAGTTCGGAAAGCTGCTGTACTGTCCACGATGCACGCGGTTTATCCTGATACATGCTGTCTCCGATGAATGCCAGACGCCAGTCTTGCCTGATAGAGTGGACTGAAACTTGCAGGTCGATGTCCATTGAGTCTTGTACCAAAGCAATCAGATTGTCAAAAATCTTTCTGCCGATTTTTGGGCCAGTGGTAGAGACAATAAACTTCGCCTGCGGCAGCAATTTTCTAAGCTGCTGTATTGCGGGAATAATATTGGGATTTGCCAACGGTTCACCAAGTCCCATGAAGGCAATAGTCAGGTCGGCGAGGTTGGCTTGGCCTAGATGTGCTGAGTTGAGTACCCAGAGCACTTGGTGGACTATTTCTTTTGTGTTCAGATTGATTGCCCGCGTTAGGGTGCTGGCAAAACATGATCGGCATCTGAATGTGCATCCGATTCCTTGGGCACGAATCCGAATAAAAATTCTTTCCTTGAATGAGTGTTCTGGCCAGGCATCTACGTTGACCTGGATCGGTATTGAAGAGCGCTCGACTGGCAGATCCAGTTCTACAACTAAGGCGCTTCCGGGTCGAAGTTCTGATACGGTCATTTCACTGAAAGGGGTCTCTTCAGCGACCTTCAATTGCATATGGTTCATCTAAAAATCTCCAAGTACGTTTGCAAACTGCGTATCTTCAAACTAGTAGACATCTGGTGAAATAGAAGATGAAACCCTTATCCAGCAAGGGTCGATATCTAATTGTCACGAGATGACTAGACATGGAGTGGAAATTCATTGTGCGTTGTCTACTAGCTTTGTAGAGACCGTAAATTTACTGTCTCTACATTCTTTTTCACCAGATGTCTAGTAGACACCAGAGTTATTGACCTGGCTAACTAAGACCTCTACTGCACTCACACCATCAGTAATTACTGGCTTTTTTGGGAACTTCATGGAAACTAAATCAACACATGGATATAGCACCATAGCAAAGCTCTGTTGGTATTCAACAAACAACTAAATCTATTCAAGATGCGGAAAACTTGAAATTTTGAAGTTTTCTCTCATTTTCTCATTTCATAAATGAGATTCCCTGATAATGCAGATAAACTTCTCTACAACGTGAGGTTTTTACATGCCTTTTTAGACGCTCCTTAAGCATACATATTTTCTTTATAAAAATCTACCCCTAGAGAAATGAATACTTGAATTTTGATTTTTTTAGAAAGTGGTGATAATTATTCCTTATCACCAAACGCAGATATGCTGATAAGGAATAATTATTAATCTAGTCGTATTTTTGGACAATGTTGGGATAAATGGGTGCCATATTACACAATTGAGAGCGTGAATGCGCAGGTTCACCAGCAGTTTGCCGAGACAATTCAGGAATTTGAATAAGTAAAGCTGATAGCTCGTAGAAATTTAATTCTCTAATTCTCTTGCTTAAATTCAGTAAAGATAGTGTAAAGTAGTTTCGTACAGCAGTTTTCATGTATTTGCACGACACTGTAGGGGCGCAAGGCCTTGCACCCCTACAGTGTGGTCATTTACCTGAACATAGCTGTAAGCAAAAATTCCATCTCCTAATTCATTGATAAAAAATTTCTCGCAAATATAAAACAATGACCACCACCTTACAACAACGCACAAGTGCCAATGTATGGGAGCGTTTCTGTGACTGGAACACCATGAAACCACCGAGAGCGAATCTCAGATCGAGCGGTATGAGTATAAACCGGGTTAAGCTTAAAAGCGTTATTCGATGTCGGTGGAACGATAATATTGCCGTCTTCATCTAGTCAATTATGGATCAGCATGTCATTTCCTCTGCGGTAGGAACCTTTATATCTCTGTTCCCCATCGCAAACCCAGTAGGTGCGGTACCAGTCTTCTACAGCTTAACGTCAACAGACACTCCCTCTTACCGCAAGCGTCAAGCTCGGCAAACAGCGTTGAATGTTATCTGGATTCTAGCGGTTTCTCTGGTAGGAGGTAGGTCAATTCTGCAATTTTTCGGCATATCTTTGGGAGTATTGCGGATTGCAGGAGGCTTGCTCGTGGCTCATACTGCTTGGGAGATGGTTGCATCTCGCCAGCGATTGACTGAGTCAGAGCATAAAGAAGCTGTGGATAAAGAGGATGTTTCTTTTACACCCATGGCCATACCACTAGTTAGTGGCCCTGGCGCAATTGGTGTTGTCATTGGTCTATCTGCAAAGATAACTCAGTGGAGTGATTATTTCGGGTGTCTAGTAGGGATTGCTTTATTGGCACTATTGCTCTACCTGTGTCTGACCTTGGGAGATTCATTGATTAATGGATTGGGTAAGAATGGGATTGGAGCTTTAAACCGGGTGTTGGGATTTTTTATTCTAGCGATCGCCGTACAGTTGATAGCGGACGGAGTGCTTTCACTTCTGGTGACATCCATACCGCGTTTGTTCCGTTGAAAGTCGTCAATCAAAAAACTCAGCAATGACCAACTACTTCCGCGCCAATATTGAAGCGATGGCAGGCTACATCCCTAGTGAACAGCCTAAACCCAATACCCAGATCATTAAACTCAACAGCAATGAGAACCCCTATCCTCCTTCACCTGCGGCGATGTTCGTGTTGCGGAACTTCAATGGGGAGTGGTTGCGGCGGTATCCAAATCCGTTCGCCCAGGAGTTTCGGCTAGCAACTAGTAAAGTCTTGGGAGTTCCTAGTGATTGGATCATTGTAGGTAATGGTAGCGATGAGATATTGAACATAGTGATTCGAGCCTGTGCAGAACCTGGAAGACAGATAGTCTACCCCGTACCAACATATGTCCTATATCACACATTATCGCAGATTCAAGATGCGGATATTACTGAGATTTCTTACAGTGAAGACTACCGCTTACCCCTTAAAGAACTGGTTGCTGCCAATGGTGCTGTGACATTTATTGCATCGCCCAATAGTCCTTCGGGGCATGTAGTTCCTGCTGATGACCTGCGAGAATTAGCAACCAAGTTATCTGGAGTTTTAGTGATTGACGAAGCCTATGTGGATTTTGCTGAAGAGAATGCATTGGGGTTGGTCACGGAATACGAGAATGTCATCGCGATCCGTACCCTTTCTAAGGGCTACTCCTTGGCTGGATTGCGGCTGGGGTTTGGGGTGGCAAATCCAAAGCTGCTGAGTGGACTGTATAAGGTGAAAGATAGCTATAATATTGATGCGATCGCCTGTGCCGTTGGGGCAGCTGCCATGACAGACCAAGCATATAAAAATGCTTGTGCAGCAAAGGTAAAAGCATCGCGGACAAAGCTAGCAACAGCCTTGAAACAACAATTAGGCTTTCACGTTTGGGATTCACAAACCAACTTCTTGTTAGTGAAACCAAAGGAAGGAAATGCAGAACATCTTTACCAAAAACTGAAGGAACAGAACATTCTCGTGCGCTACTTCAAACAGCCAGGACTGGACGATAAATTACGCATCACTGTAGGCACTGATGAGCAAAATCAAACTCTTGTGGAAGCACTGATTAATTTGAAGATAGCTAATTAGACATAGTCGTGAAAATTAATTATGCGTTACCTGAAAACCTTGGTAGAGACGCGATTAATCGCGTCTCTACGTTTTTTCCACGACTATGTCTATTCCAAATTATTCCGTCAGGTCTTGAATTGCTCGTCCACCGGAATCTGATAGCCATTGGCAAGGCGATTGGTCATGTTTGCCGTAGCAGCGATCGCCATCAGTTCGCCGAACATAGCATCACTCATACCCTTGACACGTGCTGCTGCTGTGTGAGAGGCGATGCAGTACTCGCAGCCATTGGTCACACTCACAGCAATATAAATCAGTTCCCGCATCAGCGGGTCAATCTCGCCAGGACTCGTCATCACTTCCTTGACTACAAGCCATGTTCGCACCAGGCTAGGGGGATGGTTGGCTATGGCTTTCCAGAAGTTGTTGATATACTCACTCTTGCGCGTGGCGCGGATATCGTCATATACTGCACGGACTTCGTCGCTGGCTTCTTCGTATTCTATCAACTTAGTCATATTTTCTCACTGTGGGAACAGATGGGATATTTATCTCCCAGCCACTTTATCAAGTTTTCCCAGTCCCATGCTACAAATTGCTCATAAGTCTTGTACTTGCCACAATCCCAGGCTCTTATCTCGATACAGATCACCAGACTCGGTACATTGCTCATTAATCAGTCGTAAAGGTGTAGGAAAATTAAACGGTGGTTTCTCCAAATTGAGCAAGCGCCAGTCACCTGTAGTGATATCTTCGTTTTCCTCACAATTTGGGAAAGTTGTCGTCAGCAGGTAAGTAATTTGACTCTGTTTGATGTTATCAAGGGCAGACAAAATATCCGCTATTGAAAGATGTACAAAGCAATCTCTACATAATAGCAGGTCTGCCGTCGGTAGAGGTTCACTTATCAAATTCAGTTTGAGAAACTGACGACTTTTGTTTCCATATTGCCTGTGATTTTCAGCAATGAGTTCGGGCACAATATCAGCGCCAATGTAACGTGAAACTGGCAAGTTTATAAACTGCATCCAACTGAATTCTCCACAGGGGAGGTCGAGAAGTACATCTACCTGTAATGTTTTCAGTAGTTCTGGAAGTTCAGCTTCGATTTGGTGCGTTTGGTTTCTGCTAGCCCCTCCCCCCGAAACTGAATCGGGACCACACCAAAAATTTGTTTGGTAAATGTAACGGAAGGTTTCAACCAGAGAAAATGTTGCACTTTTAGACGCCTGTTTCTCAAAGTAGTAAGGGTCAAAGGGCACATTATTTCGTCGTTTATTCATCTATATTCCTCCAGGAGACTCCAACTAAAATTGACGGGATATCAAGCGATCGCTCTTTGCCTGAGGGTCTCGAACGATCCTGGGAACACAACGGCGTCCCCACCTTTATGATAATCACGCCACGCCTGCTTGAGCAGCAACGGGACCTCTGGAACAGAAAACCGCGACCAGCCTTATTACATCAATACTACAAAAGTATTTAAACGCTGAAACCCTTGTTTTCTCGTTAAGCAGCACCTTGCTCGATTTAAAAAAGCATTGAATGCAAAATCTGAGCTTGCTTTTGGGAATACTTAGATTTAGCTTCCCAAGCAGAAGCCCCACATAAGGGGTCTCGAGTTTTGCTACATCTAAAACCAAGGCATTTTTATATCAACATGAAATGGATTAAGCCATCCCTATATTGTCTAGCCTTTTCTTTACCCTTGTGTTTGAACTGCCTTACCCTTTCTGCTTTAACAGCACACGAGATGCAGCTTCAGGCGAAGCAAACCAAAAAAACTTGGCAAATTAGTCAGGGATTTAAGCCACCACAACGGGGAAATCCTCCTGTAAGTGCTGGTGGTTCAACCCGTAGTAATTCTTGCATAAAAGGAAAGAAACTAATAACGCCCCTAGTGCCTCCAAATAAATTAGGGCTGACATTTGCTAAAAATCCAACATTTTTCTGGCATATACCTACATCTGTCACTAAAGCAGCTAAATTGACTATCCTAACAGATAAAGATCAAACCTTATTTTATGAAACATCTTTTACGCTTCCGGGTAAGCCAGGAATTATTAGCTTCACTCTTCCTGATAATGCACCTTCACTTGCAGTAGGTAAAACTTACCACTGGTATCTGACAGTTGTTTGTGATGCTGAAGACGAGAGTGCAAATCTAAGTGTAGATGGTTGGGTGGAACGTACTCAGCCAGAATTACCCTTATCACAAGCTTTAGCAAAGGCAGATTCGCAAAAGTTGCCTACTATTTATGCAGAAGCAGGGATTTGGCATGAGGCGCTAACCACTTTGGTCAAGCTACGCCGTACCGATCCAAATAATCCAAAAGTTAAGATGAATTGGGAAAAATTTTTACAATCAGTTGGGCTAAATGCAATTGTCTCAGAGCCATTCATTAATTGCTGCACATCTGATAATTCATTACCACAATAGTGCTGACTCCTCAGCAATCACTACTAAATATAGCAATCCTAAATGAATGACAAACACCTCCCCCGTGTCCCCCTTGTCCTCCTTGTCCCCCTTGTCCCCCTTGTCCGAATCTCAAAATTATGTGGGCAAAGCTGAAACCGCAAATTTGGCAATGGCGTTCGATTTTATTTGCAGTTCCCAATATTACAGTTTTGGTGATTGCACTACGCTTAACTGGATTACTGCAATTGTTGGAATTGGCAGCGTTGGATCAATTTTTTCTCCTCCGACCGCCAGAGCCAGTTGATACCCGTATTGTCATAGTTGATATTAATGAGGCAGATATCCGTAAACAAGGTCAGTGGCCCATGTCTGATGGGTCACTTGCTAGCTTGCTAAACAAAATCAAACAGCAGCAACCTAGAGCGATCGGTTTAGATATCTACCGTGACTTACCCGTCAATCCCGGTCATCAAGAACTACTTAAAGTGTTTGAGTCTACTCCCAATTTGATTGGAGTGCAAAAAGTCTCTCATACTATTGATAGTTCTGCGGTTGATGCATCTCCAATGCTGAAACAACGTCAGCAAATTGGAGCTAATGATTTACCTCTAGATGGGGATGGTAAAATTAGGCGCGGATTGTTGTACCTAAATTTAAATAAGGAGGAGACTCTTGAAAGCTTTGGGTTGAAGCTGGCATTGTTGTACTTAAAAGCTGAAGGTATTATCGACCATCCTGCAACAAATAACCCCAATTACTTGCAATTAGGTCACGGTGTTTTTCCTACTTTTGAAGCTAATGATGGGGGTTACGTCCGAGCAAATGCTGGTAGCTACCAAGTACTGTTAAACTACCGGGGACGAATAGAGCAGTTTACTAGAGTTTCCCTTGCAAACGTGCAAGAAGACCGCATCCCAACAGATTTAATGCGGGGCAAGGTGGTATTAATTGGTGCGACTGCTGAGAGTTTGAAGGACTTATTTTACACGCCTTACAGCAGTAATATATTTACTTCCCCAGAACGCATGGCAGGTGTGACAATTCACGCTAATTTAATTAGCCAAATTTTAAGTGCGGCTTTGGATAGTCGTCCACTAATTAAATGCTTACCTGAGCAGTTAGAATGGTTATTGATTTTGGGCTGGTCAATCATTGGTGCGACTCTCTGCTGGTTACAACGCCATAACAATAAACACAAAAACCTCATGGTTGTCAGTGTTTTCCTGACGGGGGGTTGTTTAGTTGGTGCCAGCTTTGTGGCGTTTCTTGCTGGTTGGTGGATTCCCGTTGTACCTTCACTGTTGGCATTAGGAGGAGCAGCGATCGCTATAACCCAGTATATTGCCCAAAGCGCTACTGAGATGCGAAAAACCCTTGGTCGCTATTTGACTGATGAAATAGTCGCTAATATACTGGAAACTCCTTCTGGTTTAAAGCTGGGAGGAGAACGGAAAAAAGTCACAGTTCTTGTATCTGATTTAAGAGGATTCTCTGCTATTTCTGAACAATTTCCACCTGAGCAAGTTGTAAAGGTGTTAAATCTTTATTTAGGAGCAATGACGGATGTTATTAATCAATATAAAGGTACCATTAGTGATTTTATGGGTGATGGCATTTTTGTCATGTTTGGTGCGCCGATTAATCGTAAAGATGATTCTCAAAGAGCGATCGCCTGTGCGGTGGGGATGCAATTGGCAATGCAGCAAGTAAACGAACAAAATCAGCAAATGAATTTACCAATCCTCGAAATGGGAATTGGTATCAATACAGGTGAGGTCGTGGCTGGAAATATTGGTTCTCAAAAACGCGCTCAATATACAGTCATCGGTAGTCATGTCAATTTGGCTGCACGAATCGAGTCTTATACAGTGGGAGGACAGATTTTGATTTCCGAAAATACCCGAAAAGATGCCAATATTGACCTCCATATTGCTGGAAAACAACAAATAGAACCCAAGGGGATGAAAGACCCTGTGACAATTTATCAAATTAGCGGCATTGGCGGTGAATATAACCTATTCTTGCCTCAAGATAATGAGGCAATAATCAGCCTGAATCAGGAAGTGCCTGTGGAGTACACAGTTTTGCAGGGCAAACACGTCCTTGGCACAGAATTTCAGGGTGAATTTGTTGGTCTATCAGAAAAAGGGGCGCAACTGCGAGTGCCACATTCGTTAAAACTTTTTAGTAATCTCAAACTCAAGTTATTAATTGAAGCGGAACTGACTACAGAAGAGAAATACCTCTATGCTAAGGTGGTTAAGCAATTTGATGTTGAGGGGCATGATTTTCTAATTTTGTTTACAGCTATTTCGCCAAAAGCAAGGGCGGTTCTGAGTACAATTCGTAATTCGTAATTCGTAATTCGTAATGATGGTCAGATAAACTGAATTTATTGATGGATGAAAACAAATTTTATCCTTGTTTTAAGCCCCAGATGCGCTACTAGATAATCCCTAATTCCTTTTTTGACATGATTTTTCGTAAAAAAATTACTTTTACTCTTTTTTTCACCTTTTTCTTGACTCTGCCAACTTTTACATGGCAGGCAATTCTAACCGCAAAATCTTCGGACAACGCAACACTGGCGGAAACCAAGCCCATTCCACGAAATATCCAAGCACCCCAGGTACTTACCCTCTATCAACCCCTTCAGAACTTGCAATGGGAAGGAGAACGGATTAGCGATACTGGAATCGCTTACTTTTCGCTTGATGGTTTCTCAAACGGGTATATCTATGAGTCTAATTTAGATGAGGCACGCGCCAGTAAAGAACCCGGCAAAATAGCCAAAGCTTTAGCTGAATTAGGATTATCCCGTCATCTCCAACGCGAATATGATCGTGCAATTTTTTACTATAAAGAAGGGTTAAAAATTGTTAAACAAAATCCAGATTCAGAATTAGAAGCAATGCTTCTAGGAAATTTGGGACTCGCACATCTCGAAGAAGGAGATTACTCTGCGGACACAATAGATTATTTAAATGACTATTGGACGTTGATTTACAACAGGACTAAAAATAATAATACAGCGCAGTCTCAAGCAGCTAAAGCATTAGGAAATTTAGGGAATGCTTATTATGGAGCAGAGTTGTATGTGCAGGCGATCGCATTTCATCAAAAGCGCTTAGCTTTATCTCGAAAAATTCAAGACCGAGCAGGAGAAGCAAAAGCTTTAAGTGATTTGGGCATTGTCTACCAAGGATTGGGAGATTCTAAGAAAGCGATTGAGCATCAGGAGCAAGCTTTAACCTTAGCTCGCCAAATAAAAGAGCGTTCTTTAGAATCTTTTGCTCTGGGGAACTTGGGCGTTATTTACCAAACCCAAGGCGACTATGTTAAAGCTAGCGATTATCAGGAGAAACGTTTAGCGATCGCTCGTGAACTTAAAGATTTGCGTTCGGAAACTCAAGCCCTGGCAAATCTTGGAGGGGTGGCTTATTTCCAAGGAGATTATAATAAAGCGATCGCCCTCTATGAGTCAGCCTGGAAAATAACTTGGGATCAGCTACACGATGCCGATATTCTGTATCGCATTCGCGGGAATCAAGGACTTGCATACTTTCAAATGGGCAACAACGAGAAAGCTCTGGAGGCTTACCAGCAATATTTCCAGTATGCCTCCTCACGTAGCAATCGCCGGGAAGAAGGCGTTGTGAAAATTAATGCGGCAGCTGTTCGGCTTCAATCGGGAAACTTAACAGGGGCAGCTAAAAATTTGCGGGAAGCAATTGAAATTTGGGAGTCTTTAAGAGCCAGACTAGGCAGCAATGATGGCTTTAAAATCTCTATTTTTGAAACCCAAAATGCACCTTACAGCAATTTGCAATCAGTTCTAGTTGACCAAAATCAACCCGAAGCCGCACTAGAAATTTCAGAGCGGGGGCGTGCCCGTGCCTTTGCTGAAATACTCGCTCGCAGTCTTTCTTCTGTGACTACCAAGAAAGAGGCACCTCCCTTGCCCCTCGCTTCGCCAACGATAACAGAGATTAAAAAAATTGCTCAAAATCATCGTGCCACCTTGGTAGAATATTCCATCGTGCCGGGAAATTTCAAACTTCAGGGCAAGCTAGAAACCCGCGAATCTGAACTTCTGATCTGGGTCGTTCAACCCACAGGCAATGTAACTCTGCGTCGAGTAGACCTAAAACCCTTGTGGCAATGCCAAAATCCTCAGTTATGTTATCCAAAAGGGGTAAGCGATTTAGTGGCTAAAAGTCGTGACTTGCTCACTCAGAGAAATCGCAGCAATGCATCTTCTCAAATCGATGGCAACCCCTTATTTAAACTCCAGCAATTATTAATTCAGCCTGTTACCGACTTACTTCCAAAAGACGTAAATGCCCATGTGATTTTCATACCCCACCGTTCGCTTTTTCTGGTTCCTTTTGCGGCTCTTGAAGATGCCACAGGTAAATTCTTAATTGAAAGATTAACAATATCAATCACCCCTTCGATTCAAGTTTTGGATCTCACTTACCAACTACGAATGCGGCAGGTAGGAACGAAAAATTCAGCCTCCACTCTCATTGTTGGCAATCCAACTATGCCAAAAGTTGTCATTGAGCCTGGGGAACCACCCGAAGAATTGTCTCCCCTACCAGGGTCTGAGGAAGAAGCCAAAGCGATCGCCCAACTTTTCAACACAAAAGCGCTGATTGGTGCGAACGCTAATAAGTCAACCGTGGTTCAAAAGATGAGCCAGTCAAGTGTAGTTCACCTGGCAACTCACGGATTACTGGGTGACTTTGTTGGATTAGGAATACCTGGTGCGATCGCCCTTGCTCCCGATCCTATGTTCCAGGGGCAAATTTCAACGCAGGAGAATGGTATACTTACTGCCAATGAAATTCTCGGTCTCAAATTGAACAGTGAATTAGTCGTTCTCAGTGCTTGCAACACTGGACGGGGAAGAATTACAGGAGATGGTGTGGTTGGTTTATCTCGCGCATTCGTTGCTGCAAAAGTTCCCAGTGTCGTAGTTTCTTTATGGTCAGTACCCGATAACCCGACTGCTTCCCTGATGACTGAATTTTATCGAAACATGCAGCGTCAGCCTGATAAAGCCATGGCATTGCGTCAAGCTATGTTGACAACAATGAAACAATATCCGCAGCCATTTGATTGGGCTGCTTTTGTGTTGATTGGCGAACCATAACTATAACAATCCTCCGCAGATTTCCGAACAAGAGGGACGACTTGGGAGACAAGGGAGGGGTGTTCGTATCTCCTGCACGGATTGCTATACTTAGGCTATGCCAATGCGTAGCCCGTATGCTCTCGCACATTAGGCGGATAGAACGCCAACACAATATGATCTTTAGGCACTCCAGCCGCAACCATTTCACCCGTAATCCCGTCTTCGATCCCATCGTAATGAATCCAGATTTTGTCATGGCGAATTTCTGCATGAACCAGACAGCCATGCACTCGACGCTCATTCTCCCAACCTTCGTGCATCAGGATAAAATGATTGCGATCGCGGCTGACCACCACATACGTGCTCACATCCCCATAGCGGTAAGGAAGATCCGCATAGTATTGAAGAATTTTCTCTAACGTCTCACGCCATTGATCTAGGGGTTGATTTGCGGTAGCCATTGAATAATCTCCTGTCCGCTTCATCGACTTGTTAGCCCTCGTCTCTAGACAACTTAATGTTTTTGGAATTACCAGGGGCAAATATAGCCAAGCAGATCTGTATGCTCCGAATGGCTGTAACGACAATTTGTAGTTATAATGATATAGTAAGTGCTGCAATTTGGTGATGGAGTGCGATGACCTCTGACGAAATTGACTTATCGGATTGTCCAGAAATTACACTCGAAATGTTTGCGTCGGCTATCGTTCGACGGGGTTTACCTGCTGCGAAAAACAAAGCACAGGTCACGCTACGCATTGACAGCGATGTATTGGAGTGGTTTAAGTCACATGGGCGAGGTTATCAAACCCAAATCAACGCCCTACTGCGAGCCTATATGGAAGCTCACCGATAGCTGGATGCAAGGGCTTGAGGCAAAAGGTTGCTTACACGTTTCGGTTTAGAGAAAGGATGCAGCAGGAGAACATTACTTTTGATGATACAGATTTTGCTGATCTTCGCCACTTTACTCTCAAAAGCCTTGCAGTGTAAAGTTTGTAGAAAAAAATTTACTTTTACCCTGATTGCGTTGGAGAGGGGCGGACTTAACACGTTATGGAAGACTGTATCATTTGAAGCCTTTTCTCAAAATGAATTCATACACTGAAACCGAATTTTTTGTTGGTGCTATTCCGTACCAAATGTACGTCAAATATTACCGACCGAGTCAAGACAAAAATTCAGTTCCTATTGTGCTTTTACATGGCGGCTTTCATACAAGTGCTTGCTTTGTCAAAACACCCGATAATCGCCAAGGTTGGGCACCATATCTGGCAGAACTTGGCTTGAAAACCTATATTGTTGACTGGCCAGGGCGTGGTCGGTCGGGCTTTGTGCCAGATTTAGCTGTGATGTCATATCAACAAGTAATTAATGGTACTGTGGCGCTACTCCAACAGATTGGTTCGGCTGTCATTCTTACCCATAGTATGTCTGGTGTTGTTGGTTGGCAAACGGCGCAAACCCATCCTCAACTTGTTAAAGCTATTGTAGGCATTGCACCAGGGCCACCAGCCAATCTATTACCAGTCATCACGAAAGACTCCCATGAAGCTGTTCCTGAAGACCATCCACGTATCCAGTCACGTGAAAATACTCAGAAGTACTTCACCAACTCAGATACTTTTCCGCAAGAGGCATTTGAGAATTACTTTTGTAGTTTGGTGGCTGAGAGCGCGCGGATTAGCAACGAACGCAGAAATGTTGAAGGACGAGGGCTTTATATCCGCGACCCGAAGCTATTATTTGATATTCCCATCTGTGTGATTACAGGCGACCAAGATCCGCGTCATCCTCGTGAGGCAGATGCAGAAACTGCAAAATACTTCCGGGGTGATTTTATTTGGCTTCCTGAAGTGGGACTCCCTGGTCACGGTCATATGCAAATGCTTGAACACGGTAACTTAGCTATTGCTGACCTGTTTACCAATTGGCTAAAGAGCAAAGGTCTAACGTCTTAGGACAAACGAATGTAAATGAAGTTCGTGTTGATGGAGGGTAAGCAATTTTTTTGATTTACCCAAACAATCTCGTTCTCATTTAACCGTTTGGCAATTTGCCGTATCATAGTCGTTTTACCTACATCCCACATACAGACTTAACCTATATTAAGGTATACATCAACACGAAATCTCCGACCTCAAGTTGTGGAGGGAGCACGTTGGATTGCTCGTGCTGCATCGAATATGACAGATTTCCGGTTGCGTTCCACCTTTATTGGTCATGCACAAGATGAGCATCGCGTTTTACTCCCTATGTTTGACCAGTGATGAATTTGCACGGGCAGTTTTATCCCTACAATTTGATGAAAATTTTGCCATCTACATCAGTACAATTATTAATGATTATAACTGGAACCATGTAGTCACAAATCGCCATCCTTTAGCCCCGAACAGCCCTTTCCAAGCTGCTCGCAATTTGATGTTGCATAGGATTATCACAGAATATCTTCACCGCTATCTGGAAATTCGCTGTTCCTTAGCTTACCCGTCAAAAGCCCCACACTGAATCTGTATAGCAATCCTAAATGATTCGTGAACGGAGAGAAACCCGGTTTCGTAGGGGCTACTTGCAAGTAGCCCCTACTTGAGGTGTTCGGATCTCAAATAGGATTGCTATAGTCAGATCAGTATCGAGAATTCTTAGCAAATTTTAATGATTCTCTCAGGGTACATTCAGGGCGATCGCTCATCATAGTATTGACACAATGTCGAGATTGATCCGCAACGAAAAATTTATGAAAAAACGGTATTTTTTACAGGCTGGTGCAGCAATAGTCGGCACAGTATGGTTATCACGATATCTAACGGGGAAGTCAGGAGTGATTGCAAGGTCAGACAGCGGCTTTGAAATCACCAAGAAAGTCGCCAATGAACAGAGTTCACAACAAAGCCATGAAAATTCCTCTTCCTCACCCCCTATTGTCAAGACAGAAGTTGAGTGGCGAAAAATTTTGACACCAGAACAGTTTTACGTCCTCCGTCAACATGGCACTGAAAGCCCTGACAGTAGCCCTCTCGATAAACAATATGCTCACGGTACTTATATATGTGCTGGGTGCGATTTGCCACTGTTTTCCTCCCAAACCAAATTCGACAGCGGCACAGGCTGGCCCAGTTTTTACGCACCCATTGAAGGCGCAATAGGTACATCGACAGACAATTCGTTTCTTATGACCAGGGTCGAAGTGCATTGCCATCGCTGTGGTGGGCATCTTGGTCATGTTTTCGACGACGGACCTCCACCCACTGGCAAACGCTACTGTATGAACGGTGTTGCCCTGAAATTTATTGCAGGCTGATGGTATTTTACTATTATATATAGCAATCCTATGCTAATTGCTATAGGAATCCTAAATCATTCATGAAAAATTTTAAGTAGGGTGGGCACTGCCCACCAAAACCCGGATGTGGTGGGCAGTGCCCACCCTACATTTCACAAATCAAATATTATTAGCAGTCTACAAACTTTACCCAAAGAAGTAGAGTCGTATCAATAAGAGTTTTCTGACACTAGCACAGGAACTTAAAAAGTGAAGCAAATCAGGTTTTTTGCAAGAAAGATTGACCCCTTTTCATTAAGGCTACGTTTAACCATTGGCATTGCTATCTTTTTAGCTTTGGGTAATGGTAGCCTTGCCATTTGGACAAGCTGGAAAATGCAGCAAATTTTGATTGATAGTCATAAACAACATATAGAACAAATCGCCGATCGCTTACCGCATGATTTACAGCTTTATAGTGAAATGATGCCAGTAGAAACTGGGTTGCAAAAAGCAGTTAATAACCTGACGACTAATAATACTTTGTTATGGCTAAAAAGTTATGATAATAAAATTGTCGTGAAATCTACTACCTTGAATCGGCTTCCTGATTCTACAGTAGCTGAGTTAATGTCCCTCACGGAGATGCCCATTAAACCTCAAGTCTACAAAGTGAGCGATCGCTACTTTGTTTTCTGTGGTGGTTCATTGCCAGTCAACAATAAGATACAATTAAGCCTATTCGTGGTGCAGGACATTACCCACGACCAAATTATGTTTTTGGAAATGGTCAGGAGTTTGAACATTGCCAGTACTCTGGCAATTATCATCATCACAGGTGTGAGCGCATTTTATATCAAGCGTTCCTTACAACCTCTGCGCCAGCTGAGTCAAATGACCGAGGTGATTTCAGCACACGACTTGCCTGAAGCACAGTTGCATCTTGATCGCGCACCTAGCGAAGTCAAAGAATTAGCTCAAACCTTCAATATGATGTTATCTCGCCTCTCCGAATCTTGGGAGCAAGAGCGACAATTCGTGAGTAATGTTTCCCACGAGTTACGCACACCCCTCACCATCGTACATGGTTACTTGCAAAGTGTACTACGACGGCAAAATAACTTAACAGAAATCCAACAGGAAGCTTTGGAAACCGCTGCATCGGAAGCGGAACACACCATCCGCCTCCTGCAAGATTTACTGGATTTAGCACGGGCAGATAGCGGTCATTTGCACTTTCGCATGGAACCCTGTGTGCTGAATGACTTGGTGGAAGAGGTGGTGGTAATGGCACAGAATTATAGCGATCGCACCACTACAATTGAAGCAGAAACTTACCCAATTGAGGCAAAAATAGACTACAATCGCCTCAAACAGGTATTGCTCAATTTAATTGACAATGCAATTAAGTATTCTGAACCTAATACACCCGTGATTTTGAAATTAGCGCAGCGTGAGACACAGACAATTATTCAAGTTTGCGATCAGGGTTATGGCATTCCTTTGCAACACCAATCACGCATCTTTGAGAGATTTTATCGCGTGGATGAAGCCCGTAGCCATAGTACTGGAGGTAGTGGTTTAGGATTATCAATTGTGAAGACTCTTGTAGAAGGGATGGGTGGTAGTGTGAGTGTACAATCAAAGTTGGGGGAAGGTAGCGTGTTTACAATCAGGTTACCTGCTTAGAAAAAATACCTTTACCAAAACTGAGCAAAACCATGACAGCACATATCCTCCTAGTTGAAGATGAAGTCAAACTGGCGCGATTTGTCGAGTTGGAACTGAGTAGCGAAGGTTACAGCGTCAGTGTAGCATATGATGGGATGACAGGGCTAACGCTAGCGCGGGAGTCGTCGCCAGAGTTGGTGATTCTTGACTGGATGCTTCCTGGGTTATCTGGGTTGGAACTTTGCCGTCGCTTGCGTGCAACCGGAAACAAAGTGCCTGTGATTTTGCTAACCGCAAGAGATGAAGTGAGCGATCGCGTAGCAGGTTTGGACGCTGGTGCTGATGACTACGTAGTCAAACCATTCAGCATTGAGGAACTATTAGCACGAATCCGCGCCCATCTGCGCCGTACTCAGGAAATAGACGAGGATACTTTGCACTTTGAAGACTTAAGCTTAAATCGCCGCACTCGTGAAGTGTTTCGGGGCAAACGAATCATGGAGTTGACGGCAAAAGAATTTGACTTGCTGGAGTATCTCCTCAGCCATCCCCGGCAAGTTTTGACCAGAAACCAAATTCTCGAGCAAGTTTGGGGTTACGATTTTATGGGTGATTCCAATATCATCGAAGTCTACATCCGCTACCTGCGCCTCAAACTCGAAGAAAATAAGGAAACCCGTTTGATTCACACAGTCCGTGGTGTAGGGTATGTATTGCGGGAGCATTCTTGATGGGGATGGGGTGATAGGGGGTAATAAATACTACAATGCATAGTTAATTTTCCCAGATGTCTAGTACTTTGCCACATTAATTTTGATAGGCGGCGTTCATCAGAATCCCGGTTTCTTCAAGAAACCGGGATTCTTGGTACCTGTCAAAATCAATGTGGTGGACTACTAGCAGATAATATAAAAATATACGCAACTGTCGCAAAGCTACAGTTGTGTATATTTTATTTCTGCAAATTATGGAGCCTGAAAAACTTATGTCTCTTAAGACTGTTACCTACGGTGAGGACTTTGTCTTGAAGCTAAAATCCTTGCGGAAGCAAGAGGTTTCCACAAGCCAGGAAACTCCCTTGGCCAATATAGAAGGGCATGACCGCAGAGCAGACCCCCTAACGGTTTTGGCTAGGCGAGTTGAGAACATTGCAGCAAGTGGCGCTGGAGTGTCCTTCTTCGATCTGGAGCGTGCCCTTGGGCGTAATGATCTGCTACCGATTAACTTCCTACAAAGGGGGATGCTGGCTGCCCGTGCAGTTTGCCGGATTTGGGTTGGAGATTTGTTTGGCTCAAATGGAAGCTGGGGAACTGGCTTGCTCGTATCTCCCCGCCTGCTCATCACAAATCATCATGTCATTGAATCTGTTGATGCGGCAACACGAGCATCAGCCCAGTTTGGCTATGAGATGGACATTAACGGTAAAATTCGAGAGGGAAAAGCTTTTGATCTGACTCCTACTGAAGCATTCATTACAGACCCTGAGCTTGATTTTACCCTGGTTGCCGTTGCTGAAAAGTCTCTCGATGGAGAAGCGAGTCTCGCAGATTATGGGTTTTTGCGTCTCGATCCTAGCCTTCACAAAGTAGAACCATTAGAATTCGTCACCATCATCCAACATCCGGATGGTCAACCTAAGCAAATTGCTATTCGGGAAAACAAGGTTCTCAAGATTGGTGATAACCAGGATGCCCTTACGGACAATTTTCTCTGGTATGCCAGTGACACAGCACCTGGGTCTTCCGGGTCTCCGGCTCTCAACGATAACTGGCAGGTGGTTGCTATTCACCACAGGAGTGTAGTAGAAAACCGCATCCATGAGGGGGTTGAAGAGATTCAACTGACCAGCGGCGAGTGGGTACCCAAGGAAGAGGCACAAAAGCTTAACGAAAATAAAATTAAATGGATTGCCAATGAGGGTGTACGGACAAGCAAAATTCTCGCTCAAGTAAATAAAATTCAAACTCAACAGGAGGGTTCCGTCTCCCAGTTGATTCAAGCTTTCCTTGAAGATGCCAAGGGCATCCGGATATTTCCAGGCACGACTCCTCGCGAAAGCATAGTCACCTCAACAATCATTACTCCTGAACTATCGAGGGATAATCTCAGTCTTGAGAAGAAGAGAAAGTCGCCTAAGTCCAGCACTGAACCAAGCCGTGGAAGTATTCGTCCACTGAGCTACTATGATGGTCGCAAAGGTTATGACCCTGATTTTCTTGGAGTTACCATTTCCCTACCACAATTAACATCTCCCGCCCTTGCCTTTGGTTCAGTCGCACAAGTAGAGGGGACGCAAGACAATATCCTCCGCTACACCCATTTCTCTATCGTTATGTGTGAAACCCGTCGCTTAGCCTTCTACACTGCTGTGAATATTGACGGGAAGCAGTGGGTTGGACTGGAACGAAAGAACGACGAATGGTTTTTTGATCCCCGAATCCCTGAGAATATGCAAGTAGGAAACGATTTTTACGGCAATGAACCGGGAGGGAACTTTTTTGACCGAGGTCATTTGGTTCGCAGACAAGACCCAAATTGGGGAGAAGAAAGCAAGGCACGGATAGCCAACAGCGACACGTTCCACTTCACAAATTGTTCTCCTCAGTACTTTGAGTTCAACCAATCAGAGCAATTGTGGCAGGGGCTGGAAAACTTCATCCTCACTAACACCGATCAAGATGATCTTCTGGCAAGTGTTTTCACAGGTCCCATTTTCCAAAAAACTGATGTAGTTCACCGAGGCATTCAAGTTCCCCAATTTTTTTGGAAGGTTGTTTTGGTCACGGACGGAGTGGGCAAACTTTATTCTAGCGCCTACGTTGTTAGTCAGGAGAAATTTGTTAATAATATTCCCTTTGAACGTCTGCCTGTTGGTGAATTCAATAACTTCCAGGTGTCTATTGCTAACCTGGAGACTAAAACAGGCTTGAAGTTCTCTGATGAAGTTCTTCGGGCTGATGTCTATACTGGTTCTTCCGAAGGCAAGGGATTGCGTGGCTTTGGTGACATTCAACACCCTCGCCGCAAAAAGGTACCAAACTAGCATAAGTTGAGATAGATTTGATGCGATCGCTCCTGGGCAGTGCAAGAGTGGGCGATCGCCAATTAAGTATGGAAGAAGCACCACCAGTAAATATTTCTGTCCTGAGATAACCTATTTACAAACTATAATTTTTCTGTTATTATCTACATGATTTTAAATAAATTATCTATACAAATGACTTTTGAATGAGTGACTTTTGACGAACCCGAACGCGAGTGCGTCTCCCCTTGGGAGAAGGGGCTGACAGCAAGTTTCTGAATAATCTCTAAAATAACAACAGGAAATATTATGAAGAAAGAAGAAAAACCACTTTCACTTTTTCCTTTTAACCCAATAATTGGCGAGCAAATTGCTGATGAACCATTTGTTGCAGATCCGTGTATAGGGCATACCATGCCAGATGGAAAAGATTTCATTGGAGAAAAAGAATATATTGGTATGGAATTCCTAATCCAAAAGATTAAAAAAACAAATAAACAAATTATTCTAAATATTGGTGATTCATCCACATCTGGTTGGGATAGCAATATTGTTACCGAAAATAGAGAACGGCTTGCGCAGAATTTGCCGTTATTGCCAGCGTTATTTCAATATAAAACCTATTCTGATTTTCTTCGAGACAAACTTGGTTCTGAGTATATTGTTATTAATGCTGGTGTGCCAGCACATACGTCGTTACAAGGCAATATACGCCTTGGGTTGCTTCTCAAACGTTTTTATGAAGAAAATTTACGGATTTCATGGGTAACAGTTTATTATGGCAATAACGATTCAGTTTGGAACTATAATCGTCAAGATAAAGAATGGGTTGGCAAAGAGTCTGTGAACATGGACCCCGAGGAATACGTTGATTCAGTCGTTATGCGTGTCTTAGTCAGTGACTATGAAACAAATCTGCGAGAAATTATCCAAAAATGTTATGACCGAAAAATTAATGTTATTATGATTGAACCACAAACTCCTATTTACTGGAAGCCTGGTACCAGAGTTTTAAATGAAGAGTTAAAAAGAAAAGAAGGGAACGCCTCTGAACAGGTTTACAGACTTTTAGATGAGTCACTACTAATATGGTCCCATGCACTTAAGCAAGAAACATACTCAGATCTAAAGCGTATTCTTTTAGAAGAAGCACGAGAAAAAGATTATATTGTTCCGCGTATTAAAAAGGAATACTTGCATAGGCTAAAGTTGCTGTCGCAAGAAATGGGCGTGCCTTATGTGAAAATTCCATTAGATAGAGAAAAGGATGATATTCAGTATTTCATCGACTATTGCCATCCCATAGGAGATGCAAATTTGATGATGGCAAATAACATTGCCGATATTATTTTAGACCAAGGAACGAAGAAGGAGGATTTTGTGATGAAAAATAATAAAGTATTTAAAGATACTCAAAAATTGTCCGACCCTTTAGAATTACCAACCGACCATTATACGTTGTTTTAAAATATGAAAAAAAGTTTTTCCACATGGGAGGATTATCCAGTCATCGAAATTGAGCAAGAACTGTCGGCAAAAGAAAACCCGAGTATATTGGCTTTCTCTTGTTATTTTCATGATAGCTCTGCCTGTATTGTAAAAGATGGTAAATTAATCGCTGCTGCGGATGAAGAGCGCTTTAGTAGAAAAAAGCATGATCCAGGTTTTCCGAAGCAGGCAATTAGTTATTGTTTAGAAGCTGCGAAATTAAATGCAGTTGACTTAGTAGCATTTTATGAAAACCCTGATGTCAAATGGAAGCGTATTGAAGAAACATTAATAACTAATCCACCATCACCCACAATATGCAGCCATATTGAAAGAATTTGGCAAGAAATAAAATCAAAAGAGAATATCCAAGAAGTTTTTACTAGAGAAACAAATTTAAAGAATCGGATCATTTTTCTAGATCATCATCTTTGCCATGCAGCAAGCTCATATTATATGAGTGGATTTAATGAATCAGCCGTTGTTACCATAGATGGTGTAGGGGAAAAAGCGACAACTTCCTTTGGCACAGCAAAAGATAATACTTTATCGATTAGTAAATGTATCAACTTCCCTCATTCTATAGGACTTCTCTATACGGCAATCACTGTTTTTCTTGGTTTCAAAGCCAATGACCACGAATATAAAATAATGGGGCTTGCGGCTTACGGCATGATGGATAGAAATAATAATCCCTATTATGAAAGATTAAGAAATGTTATAGAACTGTATGAAGATGGTAGTTTTGAGTTAGATATGCGTTATTTTGGACATAACAGTTTTCACTTACCTGCCTGTACAGAGGCAATGTGTGATTTGCTGAAAATAAGCCAGAACAAAAGAGAGAGCGCAATAACTCAAGAACATATGAATTTAGCCGCAGCACTCCAGATGGTAACTGAAGATGCTGTATTTAACGTGCTAAATTATGTGCATAACCTGACAGGACATGAGCAACTTTGTTTTGCTGGCGGTGTAGCACTAAATAGCGTGTTGAATGGAAAAATTTTATCACAAACAAAATTTAAGCGATTATTTATACAACCTTCCGCTGGGGATAGTGGATCTGTTATTGGCGCAGCGAAATATATTCAGCACAGAGTTGATTCAGAAGCTGTCTGTGAAAGAATGCTTCACTCTTCCTATGGAACCGAATATTCATCTGAAGTAATCAGACAGTTTCTAGAAGAAAACCAGATCATCTATCGGGAGTTTTTCTCAGATGATGAATTACTCGATAAAACGGCAAAATTACTTCAAGAAAAAAATGTTGTTGGATGGTTTCAGGGAAGAATGGAGTGGGGACCAAGATCCCTTGGTAATAGAAGTATTTTAGCTAGTCCCTTGTATGATGATATGAGAGATATTTTAAATATCAAGGTTAAACATAGAGAAGTATTTCGACCATTTGCTCCAGTGATTTGTGTTGATGATGCATTAACATTTTTTGATTGTGATGATCCAATTCCTGAGCCAACGGATTATATGTTGATGGTGTACCCCATTAGTCAAAAACAACAATCAAAAATACCAGCTGTCACACATGTTGATGGCAGTGGTAGATTGCAAACAATACGCCAAAATCAGAATCCACTTTACTATAAATTGATCAAAAAATTTGGGGCATTGACAGAAGTTCCTATTTTGGTTAACACAAGCTTCAATATACGTGGTGAACCAATAGTGTGCAGTCCCCAAGATGCCTATCGATGTATGATGGGCACACAAATTGACTACTTAATTATAGGTCATTTTGTCATCAAGCGGATGGATAACTTAAGAGATGCTTGGTTCCCCACAGTGAATGATTAAAGTACCAAACTCCAAAACTTTTAGGGGTTTTCTATGTTGAGATATTGCACCTCCCTTGTGGGAGGGCTGGTAAGCGGAGGCCCTACCTACGAGATGTGCTCCGGTTTTTCAGCTGAAATGTTGAGAATGGTGCAAGATGTGAGTCACGGAATCCGGGCAAATTGGCAACTTACTGATTGCAACTGATGCGATATCTTAAGCATATTTTTGCTCATTGCAGGAGATTAAGTATGTCCCCAACGTTGAAGCGTCGTCAATTTCTTCAAGCTTCACTTGCGACTGCTGCAAGCATAGGAGTATCCAAACTTCATGCTTCTGCCTTTGGTAGAGAGGAACATGTTGAGGCAGTAGTCATCGGTAGTGGTTTCGGGGGAGCAGTGGCATCACTACGATTAGGTCAGGCAGGAATTGAAACAATAATACTGGAGCGAGGGCGACGATGGCAAATCACTGATGCTGGTGATACTTTCTCTACATATCAAGAACCAGATGGTCGCTCTACTTGGCTTAGCCCCTCGACAATTGTATTCGATCAAGTTCCCATTGACACATATACTGGTGTCCTTGATGTCAAAGTCGGCAATGGCATCAAAGCATATCGAGGAGCAGGTGTCGGAGGTGGTTCACTAGTCTACAATGCTGTCACCTATCAACCTACACAAGAACTTTTCTACAAAGTTTTCCCACGCACCATTAACTATAAAGAACTGGATCGGGTTTATTACCCAAGGGTACGTTCCATCCTCAAGCCATCTCCGATACCGGATGAGATTTTACAAACTGACTACTATCTGTCAAGCCGTATCTTTCTTGAGCAAGCAAATAAAGCTGGGTTAAAAGCCCGCAAGCTTGACATTGCAGTTAATTGGAACATTATTTGTCAGGAAATCGCAGGTGAGAAAGTACCCTCTGCCATTGCAGGTCAAGTTTACTACGGTATCAACAGTGGTGCAAAAAACAGCTTAGACCGCAACTATTTGAGTATGGCAGAAGCTTCTGGTCACGTAGAAATCCGACCCCTACATGTGGTCACTTCTATAGAAGAATTCGATGGCAATCGTTTTCGGATCACCTGCAATAAAATCAACGAGCAAGGGACAGTACTTGCTCAAAAGTCTTTTGTTTGCCATTATCTGTTTTTGGCAGCGGGTTCGATTGGAACCACCGAACTGCTGCTACGTGCCAAGGCAACAGGCACTCTCAAACGCCTCAACAATCAGGTTGGAAAATTATGGGGAACTAATGGCGATGGAGTGAGCGCTGTGATTACCAATGGTCCAACTCATCCTGCACAGGGTGGTCCAGCGGCGACAGTTATTGAGTACTTCGACAATCCTATTGCGCCAATAGTAACAGAACAACTTCCATTTCCCATAGTCCCAGAAGGTGTCATTACTTCTCTTGGTCAAGCAATTGCCAAACCTGAAGGCTATCTCACTTACAATACCTCTACCCAGTCAGTTGATTTATTCTGGCCAAGTAACTCAGTCAATAACCAGAAGAATACTCAGGCTCTCTTATATACCTATCAACTGCTCAACCAAGCAAATGGTACAACTCTGGCTCAACCACTTGACTTTAGTTCTACGGCTCATCCTTTAGGGGGTGCAACAATTGGTGCAGTATGCAACACTTATGGTCAGGTTCAAGGCTATAGTCATTTATATGTTGTTGATGGTTCACTTATCCCAGGTTCGACAGCTTGCACAAACCCCTCGCTGACCATCGCGGCTTTAGCAGAAAGGTGTATGGATCGCTTTCTCAACCGAAGCCATGATTAAAGATGTATGATGAGCAGATAAATTGACTACTTAATTATAGTCATTTTGTCATCAAGCGGATGGATCACTTAAGAGATGCTTGGTTACCTACACTGAATGATTAAAGTACCAAACTCCAGAACTTTGGGGTTACGATTTCATGGGTGACTCCAATATCGTCGAAGTCTACATCCGCTACCTGCGCCTCAAACTCGAAGAAAATAAGAGTATTAAAAATTACAATTCTCTCTCTGCCTGGATTTGAGGGTCTGGAACCATAATATGGTTCTTGTCCTTAAACCCAAAATGGAAGCATATAGGACTTACGCATTGACAAAAATAACAAACTGTGTGTATCTCTCGTTGTCTCTCGTTACAAGGCTCTGCCTTGTAATGCTCTTCAAAGGAGGCTCTGCCTCCCGATTTGACGGGAGGCAGAGCCTCCTTGATCTCATTCCCAGCCTGAGGCTGGGAACGAGGCAAAATTCATTGTAGGTAACGAAAAATCAAGCATTTCCAGCCCCTATTTCTGTTATCCCCTGTATCTCGGCTCAACCTCGACTTGGTTATAGTTCAGCGTGGTATGGGGTTTGGGCGTTTTTGTTTGTTCTAAAAACAATAACACAATAACACAATTACGTGTTATTGTGTTATTGCATAACTAAGCGAACTTGACTTTGTAGTAGGATAATAATGAGAAAGCAAGTTAGGGAACTAATGTTGGTTAACAGGCGAAACAACCCCGACTACATGCAAGTGTCGGGGTTGATTAAAAAAGAGTTGGCAGTGGCATTGAAATTCTATTGTGTTGAGCAGGAAGTAACTATTACTGAAGGATTAGAGCAAGCTATTGAATTTTTTCTAACAAGTAAAGGTAAGCTATCTTCCAACGGAAAGGGGGAATTATGACTGACGACGCTAGATTTGACGACTTGAATCAGCGCTTACAAGCAGTTGAGCAGCGTGTAGGCGAAACTTGGGAACGTGCAACTATAAACACGGATACAATCGCCGGAATGCAGCAATTAGTACAAGGTCTAGTGACAATAGCGATCGCGCAACAGCAATCAACTGCTAGCCTAGAGCGTTCAGTGGGACAACTGGTTGAGTCAGTGAGAACTCATGACCGCCAAATTCAACAGATACTGCAATACCTGCGCGAGCGCAACGGTGGGAGCAGTCCGCCAGCATAAGACGTGAAAGTTTAAATCAGCGCCAATTCAGCGTGTCGTAGGAGAGTCTTTTGGTCGAGACAATACGGTGTGTATTGAGGAGTTGCCGCAAGTAGTTTCTCAATTCGCGCCGTCGCTGCTTCTACCACTGAGGTGGTAAGGCTACCGTTGCGAAGTGAATCTGAAAAATCTTCAGCGATCCTATAGATTCTTTCTAAAGATGATGAAGGGAGGTTGCGGGATATAATAAACATATCGCAACCAGCATGAAAGGTTCGAGCTACAGTGCCACCCTTGGTATACATATCTGACACAGCTTTCATATCCAAATCGTCAGATACAACGACTCCCCCAAACCCAAGCTCTTCTTTGAGGATAGTATGTAAAATAGGTGCCGATAGGGTGGCGGGCACTTGAGAATCTATTTTGGGGAACAGGATATGGGCAGTCATGATCATAGGAACCTGCGCGTCAATGAGCGCTTTGAAGGGTATAAGTTCTCGATTTCGGAGTTCCTCTAGTGTAAAATTAAGCGTGGGCAATTCCAAGTGAGAGTCAGTACTGGTATCTCCATGTCCAGGGAAGTGTTTAGCACAGCCAATAATTCCTACCTCCTTAAGTCCAAAGTAATAGTCGCGGGCACCTTGAGATGCAGTTTCCGGAGTGTCTCCAAAGGCGCGGGGTCCAATGACTGGATTGTTGGGATTAGAAAAAATGTCTGCTACAGGTGCCCAGGATACATTAATTCCTAAAGACTTGAGTTCTAGTCCTGTTGCAAAAGCTACCTCCTTTGACCTAGATTTGTAAAGCAAAGCATGAGGAAATCGGGTTAAGGGCGGCGGTGTGCGAAGGATGCGACCACCTTCATGGTCTATGGATAGGAACATCAACTCGCGTTCGGTGTATTGTTTTACCTGGTCGATGAGTTCATGGAAGCTTTGCAGCCAAACCTCATAAGGGGCGTCATAACGAAAGTTTTTTTGGAAAAAAATCACCCCAATGGGTTTTAATTCACTGAGTATACGCTTATCCTCATCATTCAGTGTAGTACCAGTAAGACCGATAATCAGGTGATTTCCAAAGCGCTGTTGTTGCAATACTGTCATTAGACATCTCGAAAATTAATTATACGTTCGTCCTTGGTAGGGGCGCTGCGGCCTTGCGCCCCTACATTATTTCTGGAGATGTCTATTATACTCTGCTCCATGTTCCTAAAGTGGCGTTGCTGAATCACGGTATGAATTTACCTCACGCAAAGTCGCAAAGGCGCAAAGAGAAAAAGTTTTAAAATACCCCATTTTTTCATTTCATACTTCAATTCAGCAACGCCCCTAAAGTCATAGCCCTCCAAACCACTCATAGCCCTGATCCTCCCAGTAGCCTTTAGCTGGCAACAAGTTGCTAACCAGGGTAATCTGGGTCACCCACTTGCTTTGTTTGTAGCCTAGTTTAACGGGGGATGCTAGGCGTATGGGCGCACCATTGTTAGCTGATAATGGTGCGCCATTCTTCTGATAAGCCATGAGGGTTTGGGGATGAACAGCAGAGGCAATGTCCCAACTTTCGAGGTAGCCGTCAGCTGATTTGAAGTAGACATAGCGGACACTTGACTTCGGTTGCACCAGGGCTAGTAAGTCCCGTAATCGCACACCTCCCCACTGAACGATCGCCGCCCAGCCTTCAACGCAGACATGGCGAATCACCATAGAAGTCAAGGGGAATTTTTTGACATCTGCCATACTCAATTGCATAGGGTGACTAACCTCACCATCAATGGTCAAGCGAAACTCTGCTGGGTTAATATCAGGGGTAAACTTATATGTGTTTATCAACAGTTTATCTGGCTCAATGGCACTGAGAGGAAACTCAGGCACAGGCTTTTGAGACAGCAGGAGTGCTTCAATATTTTGGTTGAGTGGCTCAAACATTTGCCCCACAGTGTTTGAGAACAAAGTTGACCCACAACCACCCAGAAACAATCCTAGTCCAGAGAGTCCAGACAATTGCAGTAATTGGCGACGGGTAACGGTGCGTTTAGGAAGAATCAGACTCATGGTTAACCTTAAAAAAATATAGACTTGATTAAACGGAAACTTCCCACCTTCAGGGCGAGCAAGGAGTGAGCGATTGTAAATAGTATGACTATGGGAACAGTGATAAAATGAACAATGCGTAGGGTTTGCCAGTTGCCAAACAACCCGAACAGCCAATGCAGTTGGGCAGGCTTGTACATGGTCAGACCACTTAGAATTGCTAGCAGTAGCAGTGGAATGATGGCAGTATAGACTAGCCGATGCCATGCGTAGTTTTTACGCTTTAGGTTCTCGCTGACCTGCAATGCTTTCAGGTCACTGGTACTGGCAAATCGACGCTGCCAACGACGTGTTAGCATAATATAGATTCCATACCAGAGCAAGTTTAGCGAAAAAAGCCACATAGCAGCAAAATGCCAGTGTCTACCACCAGCCAGCCAACCTCCTAGCAACAGAAAGTCAGGAAAATGCCAACCCTGACGCCCGCCAAACACGGGATTGGCATTGTAGATTTGCAGTCCACTGGTGATCATCAAAATTAAGCTGATAATATTTATCCAGTGAAAGGTTTTCGCAAGGAAAGCTTGACTTGGTACTGCGCCGACTTTGCGTTTAGCAGGTATAGATGAAGTCATGACTGTCTCATAGTGGTAGAGTGGGAAAGAGGGGAGCAAGCCAAAGCTGCACTTGAACATCCCAACCCAGAAGAATGGCAATTGCTGTCGCCACGAGCATTACGCCACTCACTCGCTGTATTATTCTACTATGGGAGCGTAGGTTGAGCAATCGTCGGCTGAGTTTACGCCCACCGTAGGCGATCGCCAACAGAGGTAACCCAGCACCCACGCCATAAGCAACTAGTAGCCCAAACGCACCTGCAACTTGGTGCTTGACTGCTGCTAGTACGAGAATACTTCCCAGAACAGGTCCAGCACAGGGAGTCCACAGCAACCCAAGCTGAGTTCCTAACCAGAACTCTCCCAGGAGTCCGACTCTGACAGGTTCTCTCGTCCACTTGTGGATGGGAAGGTAGCTGAAAAGTCGGTAACTCCAGTTTGGGAAGATGGCTAGTAATCCCAAGAACAAAAGGAGTGCGATCGCCCCATAACGCAATATATTAGCCAAGCCCGTCAACCAGCCTGCTGTGACGCCTAACAAACTGCCGAACACTGCAAACCCACTGATTAATCCTGCTACCATTGCCACAGGACCGTAAGTATGGGATTGGAGACTTCGCCCGACTATCACAGGCAAAATCGGCAAAACACACGGTGAAAGCACAGTCACAACTCCTGCTAGTAAAGCCAGACCAGTTGATAGAGTAGAAGCCGTCACCATAATTCCTCACTACCCCAATAACTGACGGATGGTTTGCTCTGTTGTATCATATGCTCCTTCCCCAACATGGTCATACCGTATAAAGCCTTGACGGTCTGCCAAAAAGAGGTGTGGCCAGTACTGATTGTTGTAAGCACTCCAAGTTTTATACTCATTATCGAGGGGAACCGGATAGGTAATTTCGCGTTGCCGTAGTGCCCTTTTGATGTTGTTGACATCTCGTTCAAAGGCGAGTTCCGGTGTGTGGATGCCAATCACCTTGAGTCCCTGGGCTTCATACTGTCGGTGCCATTTGGTGATGTACGGCAGGGTACGTTGACAATTGATACAAGCAAAAGTCCAAAACTGTATCAGTACAACACTGCCTTTGAGATCTGCGATCGACAATGGAGCAGAGTTCAGCCACTGACTGATACCCTGAAACTCAGGCAGACTTTTGCCTGTAGGCGGCTGCGCTGCAACAGCAACAGGTGCTGAAGTGTTGTTAGCATTGGTGGAAGGAACATTCTCTCCTCTAAGGTTAGGAAAGACTTTAGCTGCTGCACCTATTCCAAAAAATCCTAACCCAAAATACAAAAGTAACTTACGTCGTCGTTGAAAATTGTTATTCACGGTTGGTTTTCCTTAATAGATAAATCTTTTTGGCATTGCTGAATCGGACTATGAATTGACATTTTTCGAGATGATTAAGCAACGATTCTTTGCGTCTTTGCGCCTTTGCGTGAGGCTAATTCATACTTTAAATCAGCAACGCCATTTTCAACGCTTTTGAGGTAAAGCAGGTGCCTGAATTGTGCAGGGTCTGGTGTCACACTTTTGTTCGTAAAGCTTTTGAACATAAGGTTCCTGCCAATTTAGAGGAATTTCCAACAATGCCTGTGTCCCAGTAATTCCCTGACCGAGAAAAACTAAGAGGGCGATGCAATTGAGAGTGATATGAACTTTGCGCCAACGATTTGTCCTGTCCTGATATATGTCCGGCAAAATTGCCAGAGAAAAAATCATCAATAAAGCTGCCATGATTCCATAGTAGTAGTGGGAGATATACCACTGGTCAGTTTTGCGGTAGACACCATCCTGACAACCAAGTATCACCAAGCCCATTCCACTCAAGGTTGCGAACACTCCACGCCAACGCTTGTCCTGCGCCCGATAGAGTAGCCCTAGGGTTGCTAATGTGCTAGCAAACAAGAGTACGATAAAGACGACTTGGAAGGGTGCTTTCATCCAAACTTGATGGTCTACAATATTGCCGAAAATTCCATTAGCCAGCGCCAAAAGCGTAACTATGACAACTGATCCTGTCAGCCAGCGACCTAATTGGACATGTTCCTGCCCAACAACGGGCGGAATTTTGCTTTTGCCCTGTGCTAAAGTTTGTAAGCGGCGCTGACGAACTTGGAAAGCACGGTTGACAACAATGCCAATGAGTGGGAAAACTACAATCACCGCCAGTGCTGGATGCAACAGCACGAGCATATCTCTGTATTCCATTTAAACCTGCCTTAATTGGGGAATGGGGAATGGGGAGTGGGGAATGGGGAATGGGGAGTGGGGATAGCCTGGGGTTTTAACCCCAGGAGGGAGTGGGGAAGAGGGATTTTATGGTTTGTTGTGGGCGAAAGCGAGTGGATTTTCTCGTAATAGAGCGGTTTTCAGTTCGGTTTATTATCACGTTGGGAGTAGGGGCCTATAGCAATACGCCCCTACTGTAGGTTGGCTAGAGCAACGAAACCCAACACTAGATCTACGTTCATGTTCGGTTTCACTGCCGTTCAACCCACCCTACATTGATTACTTGTATTGCAAGACGCCCCTACTGTAGGTTGGGTTGAGGAACGAAACCCAACACTTGATCTAGGTTCATGTTGGGTTTCACTGCCGTTCAACCCAACCTACATTGATTACTTGTAATCACCCGAACTTGATATAAGATATAGGAATTAATGCT
>JADQBA010000424.1 GCA_016903675.1 Stigonema ocellatum SAG 48.90 = DSM 106950
CTAAGTCTAACTCGTTGTTCACCACAAATGCACTCCTGTCTGCCATACAGTTGCCCATTGTCTGCCATACAGTTGCCCATTGTCTGCCATACAGTTGCCCATTGTCTGCCATACAGTTGCCAATTGTCTGCCATACAGTTGCCCATTGACTGCCATACAGTTGCCCATTGTCTGCAATACAGTTGCCCATTGTCAGCCACACAGTTGACCATTGTCTGCCATACAGTTGCCCATTGTCTGCCATACAGTATGGTGAGCAGTATGGTGAAAACTCCAGGTTGTATGGTAAAGATTTTGTTAAATTATGAATTATGAATTATGAATTATGAAATTGATTTTTTTTCAGAATCCCTTGTAGGATAAGTAGATGTGTAATCTCACCGAAACTGGTACATTTTGGACAGCTATAAAAGAAAAATCCTTCAGTTCAAGCCCAGCTTCAATGGGTTTGTTGACGGTGTACGGTTCACGGTTCACGGTTGACAGTCAGCAGTCAAAAAGAAAGGCAGAAGGCAGAAGGCAGCTATGCTGAAGGTATAGGATAATACAGTGGGGGTTCAAGCCCCCACTGATTGAAGACCACCAAATCTTTGATTTGGTGTTTGCTCTGGACCCGAATTGTGGCGGCTTTACAGAGAACAGAGGTATTGCAAGTATAAAAAGTAACATGCATCCTTCTGCCCTCTGCCCTCTGCCCAGAGCCGCCCGAAGGGCTGGTCAACAGTCACTGCTCCGAATATCAGTCAATTGTTGTTGTCGAGCGGGAATTATGTCTGAATCCCCAACTGAGCACATTCGTAACTGGACAGTTCAAGAAAGTAAACCAGACAGTAAACCGGACAGTTCAAGAAAGTAAACCAGACAGTTCACCCTTTTAACCAGACAGTTCACCCTTTTAACCAGACAGTCCACCGGACGGTTTACAACCAATGCGATTTTTTTTGTATTAATTGTTATATAGCAATTAATACAAAAAAATCACGCCCAGTAAACCGGACTGTACACCGGACACTTAACCCAGTAAACCGGACTCTATACCGGACACTTAACCCAGTAAACCGGACTGTACACCGGACACTTAACCCAGTAAACCGGACTGTACGCCGGACAGTTCACCATGATAGAGCGAGACTACCCAAAAAGGTTGCCCATAAAATCAGCCTCCACCTAGAGTGGAATCAAACTAGAGTCATCTTCTGCTGATTCCGAC
>JADQBA010000237.1 GCA_016903675.1 Stigonema ocellatum SAG 48.90 = DSM 106950
CATGAATACACGACATTGTTATTAGATTTAAATTTCTTCATAAAAAAGACTTGCGCTATCTAGCTTTTAAGTATATAGTATTTTCATCAAAGCTAAATAACCAAAAGGGGTAAGCAAGCATGCAAGTGCGGTGGAATTTCAAGATGTTGCCTAATCAATCTCAGGAGGCAACTCTTGAAGATTGGTTAGTGACATTAAGAAAGCACCGTAATTACGCTTTACGGGAACGTAAAGATGGGTTTGAAACAAACAATCAAGATGTCGAGGCTCAAGTCATTTACGCGCTTTGGTCTTACTGCGACTTAGATTCAAAAATAGAGTACGGCTCTTGTTGCCCTCTAACCTGCCCAGCACAGAAACACGGTGTCATTCCCCAAAACTTAGAATTAGCGTTTAAGTTGTCTCAAGCCAGGGATAAAGAAACCAAGGAAGTTCTAGAGACGAAGATCGCATGGGACTCAGCGTCTGGCATTCAGATGAAAGTTACGTCCCAATTAAGGCAATCCTTAGATAGCTTCGCTGCTATTGATTCATGTGTATTGCAGCGTAATATTGCCAAGCTGGACACAGCCTACGCCAACTTCTGGAAGCAGGGTAGAGGTTTCCCGCAGTTCCTGCGACGACTAGATTCTTTTGAGTACAAGCCAGGTCGTGTCATCCTGCGTCATATTCGTAAAAATTATGCTACCGCCTATTTACCTGGAATCGGTGAGGTTAAATTTCACAATAGCCGTGACTTATCCCTGATTCAAGACTTAAGAACTTGCACAATCAAGCGAGAGGGTGGTAACTGGTATATCTCGATGTTGGTGGAGATTCCTGGTATCTTACCAGAGTTGAAGTCATTGGATTTATGTAAATCAGTTGTTGGTATTGACGTGGGTATCAACAAGCTCGTTGCCTTGTCCGATGGTAGTTTTCAAGAAAATAAACGCTTCGCAACCAATAAGAGGACAGCACGTCGGTTAGCGATGCATCAACGTGCTATTGCCCGTAAACAGAAAGGTTCTAAAAACAAGATTAGGGCTATCAAGAAATTAGCCAAACAGCAACACAAAATTGCCCAACAGAGGGATGGGTACAACTGGCAAGTAGCATCCACCATTATCAAGACTGCTGATGCCGTGGCGCGAGAAGACCTGAAAATCAAGAATATGGTCAAGCGTGCTAAGCCCAAGCACAATGGCAAAGGCGGATATAGGCGCAATGGGGCAAGCCAAAAGACTGGATTGAACCGCGTTATCCAAGATGCTAGCTGGGGAGATATTTTTAACAAAGTTGCTTGGCTTGCACTTAAAGCAGGTGTGCCAGTTATGGCAGTACCTGCTAAATACTCATCCCAAGAATGTCCACAATGTGGGCATATCGACCCTATCAATCGTGAGGGCGAAAAGTTTTTGTGTACACAATGTAGCTACACAGAACATGCCGACACAAAAGCGAGTAGAACACTTGCTAAAAGAGCGGGATTGGTCTTCCCAAAGAATAAAAAGACCCTACCTCCGGACTGGGGGAAAGTTACGCTTGTGAAGTTATCAACGCCTGGGTGCGTTGAGTCCAAGAACCAAGCCTATGGGAATCACCGCCACCTGCGGGAAACTCCGACAGTCGGATATGTAGGAGATACGGCCCAAACTCTTACAGAATCCCCTTGCCTTTAGGCATGGAGAGTGTCAATCAGAAGAACTTAATGATGTGGAAGAGATTAGCATTACTAACAGCGTGGATTGGGAAATTTATGAATCGCTGCTACTCAAACTAGAGGATAATTGCCATTACCGCATTACTTATTTAGATGGAATTTTAGAAATTGTGTCTCCTTCCTTTAGAGATGAAGAACTCAAAAAACGTTTAGGATTCCTCTTGGAATTATATTTAGTAAGGAACCGAATTAAACACACTCCTATGGGAAGTCCTACAATCAAAAATAAACTCAAAAAGGCTGGGGCTGAACCAGATGAATGTTACTCGATAGGTGAAAAGAAAGACATACCAGATTTAGCGATAGAAGTGATTATTACTAGTGGCAGTATTAATAAGCTAGTAACTTATCGACGCTTAGGAGTCCCAGAAGTTTGGTTTTGGGAAAACAATCAACTTAGTCTCTACCATTTACGAGAGGAAACCCCCACAAATTTTTTGTCAGCCTATGGCTATGAAAAGGTTACAAGAAGTATCTTGCTGCCCGAATTAAATATCTCTTTATTGGAGGATTGCGCTTTAATTACAGACCATATGCAAGCGGTTGAAGAATTTGAAAAAGTTATTAATTAGCATTCGTGAGAACTTCACCATCCGTTTTTTAAGTAAAGTATCTACTTGAGGCAACTGACAAGCCGTCTTTGGAGTCTATGGGTTTAACAGAACAACTTTAGGCTAGATGAAATGACTGACAAGATGAAAGGGAACACGTTTACTATGTATAATGACAGTCTTAACCTCATACCCAATTCATCCCAAGTGCGTTCCCGTCTAGCATTAATCCATGTCGCCGTTTTCCCCTTAGGAGCCTTTGATGAAACTGAGTAATCATGCTTTTGACCGTTGGTTTAAAAATAAAGGAGAAGGGGAGCCTTCAGTCATTGCGTGGACACTATCGATTCTATGGTTGCTTTTGATTGGTTGGCTTGCTTTCTTTTGGAATTTGGGCACTACTGGCTTGGTGGATGAGACGGAGCCGCTGTTTGCTGAAGCTGCTCGTCAGATGACAGTGACAGGCGATTGGATCACGCCTTTTTTTGACGGAGAGACTCGCTTTGATAAGCCGATTTTAATCTACTGGCTGATGGCGATCGCTTACAAGACACTGGGCGTCAATTCTTGGGCGGTGCGCCTCCCTTCAGCACTGAGTGCCTTCGCGCTCGTATGCCTAGGTTTCTATACACTGTGGTATTTTGGTAACAGTAAAAATACTGATTTACAATCTGAGCCAAGTAGCAATCGTCGGTACTGGCTGTGTGCGGGATTGGGTTCGGCTTTGATGGCACTCAATGCAGTTACAATTATTTGGGCAAGAATTGGATCTGCCGATTTATTACTAACTGCGTGCATGGATGGGGCACTGCTGTGCTTTTTTATAGGTTATACCCAACCAAGAAAATCAAGGCTACAAGCACGTTGGTATCTTGCTTTTTACATACTCATTGCCTTGGCTATTTTAACCAAGGGACCAGTAGGAATTGTCTTGCCAGGGCTGATTATTGGCGCATTTGTGCTTTACGTGGGTAACTGGCGCGAAGTTTTGCAAGAAATGCGCCTCCTTTGGGGTAGTTTTTTGATTCTCGCACTTGTGCTGCCTTGGTATGTGCTGGTGACGTGGCGCAATGGCTGGAGTTTTATCAACTCTTTTTTTGGATATCACAACTTGGAGCGTTTTACAGGTGTCGTCAATCACCACTCGGCTCCTTGGTACTTTTACTTTCTCGTTGTGCTAGTTGGTTTTGCTCCTTGGTCAATTTATTTACCAGTAGCCATAACACGGCTAAAATTTTGGCAGCGATCGCACTGGCGCTCTTCAAACCGCTCTACCCAACTTGGTCTATTTGCCCTGTTCTGGTTTATGGGTGTCTTTGGTTTCTTCACCATTGCCGTGACTAAACTACCACACTATGTATTGCCCTTAATGCCAGCAGGATCTATCTTAGTAGCCCTCATGTGGAGCGACCTAATCGAGACTTTACCCTCTTCTTCCCCCCCTCCCCCCCTCCCCCCCTCCCCCACTCCCCCCCTCCTCTGGAGTGGTTGGATCAATGTACTATTTCTGTTAACCTTAGCTGGGGCGCTCTTCTTTTCTCCCCACTTTATAGGCTACGACCCAGCCATAGTTAATCCGCGCCAGCTGATTGAACAGTCGGGTTTACCAGTGTTGGGATGTATTATTTGGTTAGTTACCACTGTGGCTATTGCGGTTTTCCTATGGAATCGGCAGTGGTCTGGGGTACTGAGTATAAATTTGCTTGGGTTTTTGGCATTTCTGACTTTTGTGTTTATGCCTGCTGGATTACTGATAGATCATGGGCGTCAGCTACCTTTACGAGAGTTGTCTGCAATCATCACTCAAGTAGAGCAACCACGCGAACCCTTAATCATGATTGGCTTCAAAAAACCCAGCGTTGTGTTTTATACCCAAAGACCAGTAGAGTATTTTTCGTTATCTAAAGATGCCTTGGAGGAGATAACAAAAATCGCCGTCACCCAGCCCCTACCACCAACTCTACTCATCCTCAGTCAGCCTGAAAAATGGGAGCAATTGGGACTTCAGTCGAATCAGTATCAAACTTTAGGCAAAGCAGGTACTTACCAGCTCATCCGCGTCTCTAAATCAGCGTTTTCGTTTGGGAATTCTTAGTACATTTGAAGTCACTAGTTCAACACTATAATTTTATTGGTACACTAGCCACAAGTCAGGAGAGAACTGATGATTTCAGATGAAATGGGTCGGGAACTGCACAATCGTTCAACACTTGGCGAACAACTTACTAACTTGGAAAAAGAGCAGCTAGATGCTTGGTATGCAAAGCTAGATGCAATTGAAAGCAAGCTGCTTGGTGACAATGCTGACTCTCAAATTAACTTACCAAAATTGCAAACTCAGATTGAAGCATCCTTAAACCAGTTAACATTCGTAACTCAACGCATTCAGCAAATATCTAGCGAAAATGATGATTTACGCCAAGAAATTCGTGTATTACGGCAACAATTGGCGGTTCGACGCTCGGCATGACTATCTCAAAAGAAGTACGAGAAAAAGTTCAGCAACGGGCAAACTATGCCTGCGAATTTTGTGGGGTGAGAGAAACTGACGTAGGAGGAACTCTAACGGTCGATCACTACCAACCCCAATCGAGAGGAATTTAAAGGTGGTCATTAACCATGACGAAAGCAACGTCTACTCGTACCGCACGCCGGGGTAGAATTTTAAGCGAAATCCAGTGGACGGAAGAAGAGAAAGCCAAACGGCAAGCAGAAGGTCAGGAATTCCACCGACGTTGTCAGGTGATTTTTAACCGCGTTAAGCCAGAGTATATTGAGACGCATTACGGCTGGTATATGGTGGTAGAGCCAGACAGTGGCGACTATTTTATCGATGGCGACGAAGAAATAGTTATGCAAATGGCGCGTCAAAAGCACCCTGGTACTGTACCATTATTTCTCTTCCGAATTAATGAAACAGGGGTTTCGGGCACTGTATGATTCAAGGCTTTTTTGGTGATGAGGGTGCGCTTTTGTTTGAGGTTGGGCTTTTTATTCGCTCACGTCTGGGAGGTAGGAGTTTGGCAATGATAAATCTGGTATTCGTAACCGTTCACGGGAGGAAAAGATTGAGGGTTAGCAACGCAGCCATTGAGTTCCATTGGTGCGTGGAAATTCACAAGCCATACATCTAAAGGTCGTGGTAACTGTGTCAAGGTGCGTTTCAGCGCAACTGTGGAAGTATTAGGGTTTTTGTCCTGATGGGCGAGAAGAAATAAAGGAGTTGCTGGTGAACCCGAAAGTTTGAACACCCTAGCCAAGCCCATCATTTCCCCAGTCTGTACATGGGTTTTGTGGGTTGTAGCAATGAGCACTGGTGAGTGAGAAACTTTTTGCATCAGCGGGACTAGAAGGTCAGGGCGGTAGTATTTTGGGTAGCCCAGATTGTAGACTACTATCAATCCGCTGATGAATCCCATTGATAAAATGATGGCAACAGATTTTTTCCCATTTGTGGGAGTGTCCCAGCAGATTGCAAGACTGACCCCAAGTAAAACTATGACCGATGGGAAGTAAACGAAGTAGTATCTCGCGCCCCGTGTGAGGTCAATACCCAGAACATAGGTAAAGAAAAAGAATAGGGCGATCGCTCCTATAACTAACACGGCAAACATCTGGGTCATCAAACTGGTTGTTGGTTGCTTGAGGTAGGTAACGATACCTCGTTTTAAAATTGGCAACAACCAGACAAAGAAACCCAGCATCGCTAAACCAGAGATCAAGACCACTACCAGTGACGAAGCTGACACTGGCAACAAGTACAACATACTAATCCATGTACCCAGAGTTTGAAACAAAGGGCTGATGAACTTCATCAACCCGCCATGGTCACCCTGAATCCACTCGGTTAACTCACCCCCACGATTTGCCCGTAAAAACAGTGGTAGCCAGACAAGACACCCTACGGTTGTACCAATGGCAACCACGAAGATTTGCCACCAAGGAATAGAAGGAATATCTTGTTGTTGGTTGCGGTTGGCTGAAAGCTTTCTCTTCACCTGAAGCCAACCAAGTACAATCAACCACAAAGCTTCAGTAACAAGAGTGAGAACAAAAAAATAATGAGTAGAAATGCCTATAGAATTTATACAGACCCAGATAACTACAACCCAGATGGGTATGGGTTTTCGATGTTGAATGTGCCTTGTAGTAATTACCAAACAACTTAGAGAAGCAATCACCCACAAAATTGCCAAAGTGTAATGACGCGCTTCTTGGGCGATAAAAATGCCGTAGGGGGAAACTGCCATGAGAGCAGCAGTTAACTGGCTCATTAACCGGGAACGGAAGGCAACCCAGCTTAACCCATAGATAGCTGGGATGGATAAAATACCGAAGAGAACACTCAGCGATCGCGCCCCCCAGACAGAGGCTAAGCCTCCAAAGCTGGGTGAAAACAGCCGCATCCACCAGTGACACAACACAAAGTAGAGGGGTGGATGGTTAGTTTCGCTGAACAAGTGGTTCAGCACATCGGCAATTCCAGCGTCAGGGTTGGGTTGCATTGGTTGCAACAGGACATGAAGAGCGATCGCCCGATCCAACGGTACAGTGCGAAAACTGTTACCTAAGCTAAAGACCATGGTGGAAAACTCATCAGTCCAAGGTGGCTTAGCCTCTAGCTGAGTTAGACGCAAGCCAGCACCAATCCCAACCCATAACAATAGCAACAGTGACTGCTTTTGCCTCACCTTATTGTAACCCTTATGAATTATGAATTATTTTCTCAAAACAAACAAGTAAATCATGTACTGTCTATGTTTCACAAACTCGTGACTATCTATGAGTTGGAGTTGCTTTTCTAAGTTTGCCAAGGGCTTTCTAGCTAGGAACTTCACAATTTTGTATGGAATTGGTGCCCAACCGACTAAAAGGTCATTGAAGAGTTCTAGAGTCGGTAGGACGTATTCTTGATATTTTAACTTTGCCAGATCTAAAGTTGGTGTTACTCTTGAGGTTATATCTTCTGATTGAACTATCTCAAAGCCAAATTCTTCTGCTGCTTTTAGATACTCGTTTTTTTGATGAGTACAAATGGCGAGAACACTATCCTTGTTAAAATTTTCTATCAAGAAATAGTCTGATACTAGCAAATATCCTTTACTATTTAATAGGGCACGGCTTTTTTCAAATCCCTCTTTAATTGGAATATATTGAGTACTTTCGCTCATTAAGATTAGGTCATATCTTTTATCCGTCTGAAAATCCTCAAACTTAGTTAAGTAAAATGGAACGTCTTCTTTAGCTTTAAATGCTTCTTGTTGAGCTATATCTGGAGACAAGGCTTCAACTTGAAAACCCTTATCTAGAAGCAGAAGTGCATTCCCACCAACTCCACATCCAACATCTAAGACTGTTTGAGCGCCTTGTGGTATCAATGAAATTAGATGTTTGATGTACCTTTCTTGTGCTCGGTGTAGATTTTCTACTTTGAGTTCCTCTTCTGAATTCCAATATCCGTAGTGCAGGTAGTCAGACTTGATAATCTTGCGATAATAGTCAAGGATAGGATCTTTAACTTTTTGGGACATAAGGTCATTTGCGCCGTTTTTTTTAATAGTCTCAGTGTCGGTAAGGAGATTCAAGTTTTTTTGGATTCCACTTCCAATACGGTTCGGTTAAAGGTACGTGGGGGTCAGAGAAACCCGGTTTCGCCAAAGTTACCAGGTTTTGGTCGGCTGGTACTTATCCGAACCGTATTGATTCCACTTCTATCAATAATCATTATCCTTTTGGCTCAAATACCATTTCCGGAATTAGCATGACTCCACTGTCTGAATTGACCATCCCAATTCCGATAAAGTGCCCGTCTTCATGGTAAACTCGCAATAATCCCGAAATATGGACTGTAACAGGAACGCGCTGACCTTGACACCATTTCTCAGCAGCCATTGCTGGTAAAATAACCTCTGGCAGGTGCAGCAACGGTGCATCTGGAGGAGTAGGCTCAAACATTCCAGTTTGCAGTTGTGCTTCAAGGTCAGAAAGGGTGAGACTATCAGTTAAGTTGAACCCGCTACTTTCAGTCCGTGTCAATGCAGCCAGAGTCCCACCAGTTTGCAGCAAAACACCCAAGTCACGAGCGATCGCCCGAATATATGTACCCGCACCGCAGGCGATCGCCACATCCAATTCGGGAAATTCTCCTTTTCGCCAATCCAAAATATCAATTTGGAAAATTTCTATCACCCGTGGGGGTACTTCTACTTTTTCCCCTTTTCGCGCTAATTCGTACAGGCGTTTCCCCTGCACTTGAATCGCGCTGTAATTCGGTGGAATTTGCTCAATTTTGCCAACAAATTTTTGCAGTGCTGTTTGAACCTCCTCTTGACTCAACCTAGCATCAGGTTGAGATGCGATGACTTCGCCTTGCAAATCATCAGTTGTAGTACACACACCCAAGCGGATGGTTGCTTGATAAACTTTTTCTCCAGGAAGATACTGCAACAGTCGTGTTGCTTTACCAACTGCTACTGGTAACACCCCAGTAGCTGCTGGATCTAAAGTACCAGCGTGTCCCACCCGCTTGAGGCGCAACAGTTTTCGCACCCGCGCTACACAATCGTGGGAAGTCCAGTCAAATGGTTTGTTGAGATTAAGGAAGCCTTGCACAGAGTTGGGGAGGGGGGGAGGGGGGGAGGGGGGGAGTGTCCGCGTCGAGCTCGGCCGGCCGGCCCCGGCTGCCGAAGCCGCCACCGGGGCGGGCACCACGCTCCCCGGACCGGCCACGCCGACGGCCCTTGTCCCCGGTCGTCTGCTCGTTCCCGTGGCTGGGCACATCCCCGTCGCCGG
>JADQBA010000352.1 GCA_016903675.1 Stigonema ocellatum SAG 48.90 = DSM 106950
ATGAATCGTGTCGAAGCCAGAGGTAAAAGAGAAAATTACTATACCCAACGTATTAAATTTACCAATAACCTCTATAATTAACTTTTCATTACATACTTGTAACCTTTTGCGTTAACCTATTTATTTTTTGAAAAGTAATGCTAGAAATTAACTTTCAACATATTCGTCCTTATAATGGTGGATTGACAGACGCATTTGAAGAGTTGTGCTGTCAAATATTTCATCGATTGTCTGATAATTCAATTCAAAATTTTTACCTACCACAAAGAAGCCAATTTCAACGTTTTCGAGGTGCAGGGGGTGATGGTGGAGTTGAAGCACTTTGGATTTTACCCAACGGTAATAAGTGGGGACTTCAATCTAAATATTTTGAAAAGGATAAATTAGAAGCATCTGAATTTAATCAAATGAAAAATTCACTGGAAACGGCAGTGAATAATCATCCTGAAATTACCCTATACATCTACTGTATTCCATTTGATACTACAGGAAAAAAAGCAGAAGGTAAGCGAGGAAAAAGCCAAACAGAAAAACTTAATAAATGGAAAGAAGAGCAACTAAAAAACTTAAAATCTAAGAATATTAATCTTTCCATTGAATTTTGGACAGAAAGTAAACTCAGAGATTATTTACTTGCTGTAGATAAAGAAGGTGGTTTGCGTCGCTATTGGTTTGACTATGAAGTGATGACAAATGATTGGCTTAAAAAACGATTAAATGATGCTAAAGTTCAAGCAGGTAAACGTTATTCTCCAAAACTTTCTGTAAATGTTCCTGCTTTTGATGCTTTTAATTATTGAATTAGCTCATAGTCGTCATCTATTAAATAATACTATTGATATTAGTAAATTTAGACCACCTTACAACAGTCAACCTATTCACATACCTTCAGAAGAAGAGATTGCTCACTTAACAGAGCAAGAAGCTTTTCAGAGAAACATGAATCTGGACGAATTCCCTGGTGGATTTGGTGGAACTGATTTTGCCAAGTATGTCTTAAAACCTCGTGTTATTAGCCATTATGATCTAGATTCCTACGGAATCAATCAAAAGCAAATCCATCGCTGGTTTATTAAAAGTGTTTCTGAATTAGGTTATCCAGGTTTAAATGAAAAATGCCATCAGTACGATTGCTATCTTATGGGTAAACATGGTAGTTTAAGAGGGCGACCAACCTGGGTAGAACGACTTGGAAAAAAATATTACTGGATTTTATTACACCGTTTAGCAGGAATTTTGGCAGATCATTTACCAAGAAAGATAGACTCATGGGAAAACGAAACTTCTCTTCCAAGATTACAAGGTATAGACTTACGGGATATAGATCCAACAGATTTACGAGCTTTTTCTCCTAAATTAGAAATTAACAGGGAATGGTATCAACCTGTTGATTACGATTTCCATAGAGCTTCGGATTTTAGTCATGAGCAATGGATAGCACTACAAGATTTTCCTAATCTGGAACAAATCATACAAATTACTGATAATAAAGGAGAACAATGGGTACATCTATCACTGGATTCTTCATTAAAGAAAATTATTTCTAAGGAAGCTAATGCAAAATATCCTTATAGAAATTTAAAGACTGTTATCATAAGTAGTTTTTTACCTTTTTCTGATATTGAGAATATCAAAAACGAATTATCTAATACTTCCTTTTTTGCTAACTTAAATATTCCACATGACTACAAGTTATTAATGGCAGAGTACCCTAATACAATAGGTTGTAAACAGCGTTTTGAAACTGGAATAATCTCATTAGAATATGAACTTCCAGGGACAGATAATGCTCAATACACAACGATTCAACTGCTGAGAGGTAATGAATGGGAATATGATTGTAGTCAAGATGACTATATTTCCAATCTTGATGTTCCCATACCCGATTTAATTAATTTTAAAAACTTAAAATGGGATGGTAATTATAGTTGGTTAGATGAATCTAAAACTATTCAAATTAATGAAATATCTACAGAAAGTAGTTCTGGTGTTTTGATTAAAAGTGATTATATTAAAAACTTTCTTCAAACTTATTCATTAGCTTTAGTTTTTATTGGATATCAAGAAAAAATACTGATCACTGAGCATTTTTCTGGATCTTATAGTATTCATGAGCTTAGAACTGTATATATATTTGATGGTCAGACTATTATTAATGCTTACACAATCCATCAAACTACAAGGTAGGAATCTTAAATCTTGTTCCATAATTGGAACTGGATTAGCGATCGCTCCCTGTATCTCTTAAGGAACACATTTTGGAACCCTTATCCTGCAAGGCTTTCAGAAAAACGAGACAAATGTGTTCCTTTCATATGTTGCTAGTGGCGATCGCCGCTAGTGAGAGGCTGACATCTTGCACCTTCGATAGGGAGGGCTGGTGGGCAGTGCCCACCCTACGAAATCATAAGCTTTTTGGGTTTTGATTTTCGCAACAAGGTGATGGTGCAAGATATGAGGTATCCTAAATCGCTTTCTGCCACTTCATC
>JADQBA010000087.1 GCA_016903675.1 Stigonema ocellatum SAG 48.90 = DSM 106950
CTAAGTAGAAACCACAAATAACCAAACAAGGAGTCATAAAATTGACATTGCTTTAAAAACTCATTCAGTCCTCTTTTAGAGGACTTATGCTATTAGCCTGGGACTTCAAGTCCCAGGCGGATGGGGGCGCAGTCAGAAACCTCCGCGTCTTCGCGAAAAACCCCCGATTTCATGCGAAGACAGCGCTACTACGAACGGCGTACATTCAAGCAACACCATTCTTTGCGCCGCCAAAGGGTAGCTACCACCCAGCCATTTTCCTCAAGGCTATCAGCAACGGCTTTGGATTGCTCAAGTAAAATGCCACTGAAGATACCCCAGGTAGTGGGTTTAGCGATCGCACTCATTTCTGGAACTAGGTCAATGATGACATCAGCCAAAATATTGCAGACGATCCCATCTACTTCTTTCACTAGTTCTGTCAAAACAGCTAAACTCCCCTCCCTGATCACCAAGCATTCTGGGCTAATCCCGTTGAGTGTTCCATTTTCTACTGTTGATTGCACAGCCAACGGGTCAGTGTCTACGGCATAAACTTTCTGTGCGCCGAGTAACAGTGCCCCAATGGAAAGGATACCAGAACCACAGCCGATATCGGCAATTACCGTAGTATCGCTTGCTGTTTTTTTACTAGGAAAGGGCAGTTCTGTTTTATTCAGACGCATTTCCAAGGATTCCAAGCACAACTGGGTTGTTTCATGGTTCCCTGTACCAAATGCTACACCTGGGTCAAGACGGAGAATGAGGCGATCAGTATTTTCTGGTACTGGTAGCCATGCAGGATTGATTAGGAAGCGATCGCCAATTTCCTGGGGTTGCCAATGTTCTTTCCAACTACTCGCCCAATCTTGTTCATCAATCAACTGCCAATGCATAACCGGCTCAGGAAGTCCTATACAGAGGGCGTCTTGACGTAGCGACAGCGACAAGGCTGCCAAATCTAGTAGCTGCGCTTGGAATTCTGGCAAGTAACTCCTTACCAAACAATAATTTCCTTTTATTTCAGTGGCTGTTCCACGGCAGCCAAAATTTTCCAGTCGCCAAAAGATAGAATCTTCTAGGTCTGGTTCACACAGAATTTGTATTTCCCACCAAGTGTTTGCCACAGTTAGGAGTCAAGAAGGAGTTAGGAGTGGGGAGTGGGGAGTGGGGAGTGGGGAGTGGGGAAAGATGGGGAGGTTGGGGGGTGGGGAGGTGGGGAGGTGGGGAGAATGTAGTATTTCTTGCCCCCTATCACCTCATCTCCCTATCACCTCATCTCCCCATTTCCCCACTCCCCACTCCCCATTCCCCATTCCTCACTTTTTATAACGTTACCGTATATGCATCCCGAATTCCAGGTACTTTGATGATCTCAGCTAAAATGCCATCAGGTAAGGGGTCATCTATACTAAGAGCCATGACGGCATCACCACGGACAATTTTGCGTCCTACCTGCATACTGGCAATATTGACATTAAAACTGCCAAGTAGGGAACCGAGTTGACCGATGATCCCCGGCATATCGCGGTGCAGGGTGAAGAGCATATGTTGGCTAGGGGGAACGTTAAGTGGGAAACCATCAATGTTGGTGAGGTAAATTTCCCTGTCACCCAACAAAGCGCCTGTGACAGCATGAGTACCCAAAGAACCTGTGGCTTCGAGATGCAGTGAGCCTGCATAGTCTCTTTCTGAGGCATCCCGTGTTTCAATGACGCGAATTCCCCGCTCCTTTGCTTCTATGCTGGCATTTACGTAATTTACTCGTTCCCGTAGAGCTTGGTAAAGTAACCCTTTCAAAGCTGCTATCACCAAAGGCTGACTCTTGTTTGTTGCTAGTTCGCCTTGCAGCCGGACATTGAGCGACTCGACTCGTCCGCCAGTCAACTGTCCTACCAAGTTGCCCAAGGTTTCTGCCAGTTGCATGTAGGGTTTGAGTTCTTGCAACACGTCGGGACTGAGTCCGGGAATGTTAACTGCTGAACGGGCTGGTAGTCCTAATAGCACATCCCGAATTTGCTCAGCAACGTCAATGGCTACATTGGATTGGGCTTCTGTGGTGGATGCTCCCAGGTGGGGAGTGAGGATGATTTCTTTGCCGATGGACTTTAACGGGGAATCGCCCAATGGTTCTGATTCATAGACATCCAATGCCGCCCCTGCGATTTTACCCTCTTTGATAGCGATCGCCAAAGCTTCTTCATCAATGATGCCACCGCGAGCGCAGTTGATAATCCGGGCGTTAGGTTTCATCTTTGCCAACATTTGGGCATTGATGAGGTGGGTGGTTTCTGGAGTTTTAGGTATGTGTAGGGTTATGTAGTCTGCTTGCTGCACGAGTAAATCCATATCTACCAATTGACAGCCAAGCTGTTCTGCCCTTTCTTTGGAAATGAAGGGGTCGTAAGCTAGGAGTTTCATGCCCATTGCTTTGGCGACGTTGGCAACATGAGAGCCAATTTTCCCTAAGCCAACAATGCCTAGGCTTTTTTTGTAGACTTCTGCACCGACAAAAGTTTTGCGATCCCACTCACCACGTTTCACGGAAGCGTTGGCATCAGGGATGTGGCGAGACAAAGCCAGTATCATGGCGAGGGCGTGTTCGGCGGCGGCGATGGTGTTTCCCTCGGGAGAATTGACCACCACAATTCCTTTGCGCGTAGCGGCTGGAACATCCACATTATCCACACCTACACCAGCGCGACCGATGATTTTGAGCTGCGTCCCAGCTTCAATAACTTCTTTGGTGACTTGGGTGCCCGAACGAATCATCAGTGCATCGTATTCACCAATGATTCCCACCAGTTCATTTGGTTTGAGACTTGTGTTGACATCAACAGTTGCAACCTGGGAGAGAATGTCAATCCCAGCTTGGTCAATTGGATCGGAGACAAGAACCTTAGACATGATTGTTTAATTTTAAAGTTAGTGGTATCCCTGAAGATAGATTTTCCAGTTTAGACTTAAGCGTTGATAATTTAGCTGGAATGATGAGTTTTTATATCCACTCACTCGGTAATATAAACCATCCACAGTGCCAAAACCTATATTTCAAACCTATATATTTATGAAAATTTCTTAGATTCGACTCGTTACCACGCTTAAATTGGTGACACATGTCATTAGCGATCGCTCTGACAACTATTCTGGAAACTTTCGCTCCCTCACTTGGACAGCATAATCCTGTACGGCTTTGGTAATCGTCTCCCGCAAGTTTGTATAAACTTTGGCAAAGGGTGGCTGCTTTTCTGAAAGACCGAGTATATCAGAGGTAACTAAAACCTGACCATCACAGTGGCTTCCCGCACCAATGCCAATGGTAGGAATACGGATTTTTTCTGTAATCTTTAATGCCAAATCTGCGGGAATATGCTCTAACACAATGGAAAAAGCACCCGCTTGTTCTAGAGCGATCGCTTCAAGTAAAATCCTCGCTTGCGCTTCCTCAGTCTTCCCCTGTTGGCGCAACCCGAGTTGATGTAACGATTGTGGTGTCAAACCCACATGACCCATTACCGGAATTCCAGCTTGCACCACACGGGCAATAGTTTCTACCATAGCTGGATAACCACCCTCCATCTTTACCGCTGGCGCTCCAGTTTCTTTCAACGCCCTCCCTGCTGAGTGTATAGCTTGTTGGGGACTTTCTTGATAGGTTAAAAATGGTAAATCTACGACCATCAAGGCGCGTTTCACACCACGACGCACAGCTTTAGCGTGGTGTAACATCTCTTCAAGAGTGATTGGCAGTGTTGTTTCGTACCCTAGCACCACTGACATCGAGTCACCCACCAAGATTAAGTCTACTCCAGCTGCATCTAATATCTGGGCGATGGCATAATCCCAGGCGGTCAACGCTACAATCGAACGTCCCTGTTGTTTCCATTGGATTAATTGCTGAATAGTAACTGGCATTTTCAATTTGGGGAATGGGGAATGGGGAATGGGGAATGGGGAATGGGGAGTGGGGAATGGGGAGAGTTTGGGGTTTTAACCTCACGGGGGAGTGGAAAGTGGTGATTTGAGTTCTATCGGTAAATTTTTATTCCCCACTCCCTACTCCCTACTCCCCACTCCCTACTCCCCACTCCCTACTCCCCACTCCCTACTCCCCACTCCCTACTCCCCACTCCCCACTCCCCACTCCCCACTCCCCACTCCCCACTCCCCACTCCCCCTCCTCACTCTTACTTCACAACTCGACTGAAGGCAAGATGTGGTTTTGCACTTTCCATTTTAGGCATTAACCAAGCCAGACCTTCACTAGTGCCAATCCACAATTTATTGGCGATGTCTGGTTCTAAGGCAAGAACACGGCTAGAAGGAAGACCGGGAACTTGGTCAAGCATTGCTCCGGTATTTGGGTCTAAACGTAGCAAACCATTACTAGTGCCGACCCAAACACTGCCATCTTTAGCGAAGCGTATGGCTCTGACATTACGTCCACGCAGAGGAGTTACAGATCTGATGACTATACCATTTTTTGGGTTAATGACTAGCAAATTATTGGGCATTCCCGCCCAAATTAACCCTTGTGGACTGATAGCTAGGGCTTGGACGGTAGTCCCTGGTAAATTGTTGATGCGCTTCATGATCAAAGCACTGGCGGTATTAACTCGCACTACTCCGTCAAGAGTCCCAACCCAAAGTTGATTTTCAGCATCTAAAGTGAGAGCGTTAGCACTGACACCCGGAAGGTTTTTTAATGTCGTCATGATCAAGCCTTGGTCGGGGCTAATTAAGACTAAGCCGTTATCTGTTCCTGTCCACAAATAACCCCGCTTGTCAACTAATAAAGACAACACCCTTTTAGAAGGCAAAAATAAATTTTGGGCTGTAATTTCGTTGGTACGGGGGTCTACTCGCTTTAATCCCTCATAGGTTCCTACCCACAAGCGTCCAACTTTGTCTTGGGCTAAAGCACCTATGGCGACATTCGGCAAACTAACGCGAGCTAAAATCTTGCCAGTGTTTGGGTCAATCCGCGACAACCCCCGCCAAGAACCTACCCAGAGATTGCCTGTAAAATCACCCTGCAAAGCACTGACGCGATAATCTGTTTCTAACAAACGCTCTCGCCATGGCCGCACGTCCGGTAAAGACTCTATTCTTGGTGGTGGTGGAGAAGCTGGGTAAGCAGGGATTAACTCCGATGGATCGACTATATTTGTTTCTGGTGGCGAAACACGACTCTCAATTTTTTGGGTGGTCGCCGGAATTGCCATCGCTACCCTACCCATTCTCGGTAAAGCTACTAACAAGAGCAGGGTATAACCAATCAATAAACTAATACGCTTGCGAAACAATACCACGGTCATACTTCCTTTGAAAACAGTTCCCATAGCCAAGGGTTTAACTGGCTTTGGGTTAATTTCAGTGTTCCCCTACTTTGTATCTTTTTAACGTTCAAGATAAACGCTTTCACCAAACCAAAGATATATAGCCTTCCATTTGATACCTCAACAGAGGGGACTTTGAAGACTTGGGGGACTTTGAGGACTTGCCAGAGGTGTTGATCAATCATTTAGGATTGCTATAATCGGCAAAACTGTTGCTCAAGTGGTTCGCTTACTCCCGAACCGCTACAAAATTACCGATCTTAAACCTTGGCGTCTTGGCGGTTTTTTTAGGTAATCTTCCGGCGGTTCGGGAGTCCAAAAATCTGGAGTTTAATACATAGATTTTTTATTCAATTCTAACCGATGGCTGAAATGCGGCAAAAACTTTGATAGTACATATGCTCACCGATGATTGGGCTATACGTAGGACCAGCCCTTTCAAGGTGGGTAAAAAATTTGTAAAATCATGTCCAATTTTCGACATTTCACCTTTGTGTTCTTCGTGCCTTCGCGGTTCAAAAAGATTTTTAAACCGCGAAGGCACGAAGAACACGAAGAAGAACCAAGTTTTTCGCTTCACCTTGAAAGGGCTAATACGTAGGACTTACACATTGACAAAAAGAACTAATTGTGCATTGTTTCGTTCGTGGGCTGCTGCCTTGTAGTGCTTTTTTGCGAGGCGGTATTGAGATAAAATTATGCCTACTGAGCAATTACGTGAAGTAAGAATTTGTTTCATCGGCGACTCCTTTGTAAACGGTACTGGAGATCCGGAGTGCCTTGGATGGACAGGAAGAATATGTGTTAATGCTAATAAAAAAGGCTATGACATTACATACTATAATTTAGGAATTAGGCGGGATACGAGTACTGATATAGCAAATCGCTGGTTACAGGAAGTATCACTTCGTCTACCCAAAGAATACGACGGCAGAGTTGTATTTTCTTTTGGACTGAATGATACAACAGCGGAAAACGGGAAAACTCGTGTTGATTTTACAAAATCAATGGAAAATGCTCGTAGTATTTTGAGTGAAGCTAAACAGTTATATCCTGTTTTAATGGTTGGTCCTGCGCCATATGCACACCAGGAAGATAATGAAAGAAGGCAGAGGACTACGGATTTATCCAAACAGTTTGCTTTGGTTTGTCATGAATTAAATGTGCCTTATCTAGATGTTTTTCCCATATTGGAACAATCAAGTATCTGGATAGATGAAGCAAGAGCTAATGACGGTGCGCATCCAAGAGCAGGCGGTTATGCAGAATTTGCCGAAATCGTGCAAAACTGGCAAGGGTGGCTAAATTGGTTTTCTAATCCTATAGGTATTGACAGATGACGATCGCCATCTCCCAACAACCCCAAAAAATGACCGTGGAGGAATATCTCGCGTGGGAACCTCAACAAGACATTCGCTACGAATATGTCACGGGCGTTGTCTTTGCCATGACAGGCGGTACAATTCCTCACAATGACATTGCCCTTAACCTTTACACTGCTTTACGCCCTCATGTACGCTCTAGGGGTTGTCGGGTAAATGTATCAGACGTGAAAGTGCAAGTCAATCCCGAGAGCCAATACTACTATCCTGATGTTATCGTCAGTTGCCACCCTAAAGACCTCAACGCTCGCAAATTTATTCGATATCCTAAGGTGATTGTAGAAGTCCTCTCCCCAGGTACAAGCGCCAAAGATAGAGGTGAAAAATTCTTTTATTATCTTACAATCCCCACTTTGCAAGAGTATGTGTTGATTGACTCTGAAAAAATCTTCGTGGAGCGCTACTGTCGGGGAGAGGGGAGAATGTGGCTTTACTATCCCTACACAGATGGAGACATTATCACTCTATCAAGCATTGAATTTGAGTGTCCTATTGAACTCCTCTATGAAAATGTTGTATTTGGAACTGAGGATTGAAGAAGGCAAACTCCGATTTGACATTCCATCGTTTGCCGTCGTGGAGCAATAGCGTTAAATTCTCCACAGTAAACTCAAACTGTAACTGACGCTTTTCAAACTCTGACCAAGCCGCTTGAAAGTTCTGCCGTGTTAAGTCCTTAAAGGCAACCGTCATATGGGGAGCAAAAGGGCGGGTTTTAGAAACTTTATCCACAATTCCCACATTGCTTTCCAGATGTATCATTAAATCGGCATGCAAAGCCAGAAGTTCAGGAGTTTTCACCACATTAATATATATAACACGGGGGGCAAAGGCTCCATAACCACTGAGGGTAACCGGTACTGACTCTCGACCACCAGCAAAGTCCCTGAGACATTCTTCTAGCAGGGGTAGGTTTGCATTTGCCCATTCAAAAGGGGGTTGTAGGGTAATGTGCGGCGGAGAGTTTTGCGCACCCCGACTGGCATAGCGCTCAGCAAAGTCTTCTTTGATCTGGTTGGCGTAATCTTGAATTTCCTCCGGCGGTAGGAGGGCGAGAAAAAAACGACTCATGCCATCTTAGATGATGATAGTTGGTAGTTGGTATAGCAATCCTATAACAGTAGTGAAATTTCGATGCTTTAGAAACCCGGTTTCTTTAAGAAACCGGGTTTCTGGACTTTCACAACTCCTGTACGGACTGCTATAGTTGGTAGTTGGTAGAAATCATCCCATATATTATATAGTTTATTCTCCCACTCCCCACTCCCCACTCCCTACTCCCCATGCCCCTAATCCCCACGACCTGGGGGCCCCGAGTTCCCCATTCCCGTACAAATCTGGCGCTTACCTGGAAAGTATTACAAAATATAGATTTTAAAGGATGCAAGAAAATGCCTTGGTTTGTCAAAATTGAGGAGGGCACCGTGGATCAACCCACCTTCGACCAATATGTACCAGATCATAAAGCTTACGTCCAAGACTTGATTGCCAAAGGACATAAAGCGAAAACAGGCTATTGGGCGGAGCGCGGAGGCGGTATGTTGGTGTTTGAGGCGGAGACAATGGATGAGGCGAAAGCCATTGTAGCTGCCGACCCATTGGTAAAAAACGGTTGTGTCAAATATCAACTATACGAATGGCGAATTGTCGTGCAGTAGGGAGTAGGGAGTGGGGAATGGGGAGTGGGGAGTGGGGAGTGGGGAGTGGGGAGTGGGGAGTGGGGAGTGGGGAGTGGGGAGTGGGGAGTGGGGAATGGGGAATGGGGAGTGGGGAGTGGGGAGTGGGGAGTGGGGGGTGGGGAGTGGGTAGGCGCTGAGTTACAAGTTAAAAGTTAATTCATAATTCATAATTCATAATTCATAATTTAATGCTATGCTGTTTTTAGACCTGGATCTATGCGACTTCAACGCCCAAATCTTGTCAGGACCGGAAGGTAGCAGCAATACGGGATGCTTGTGGTAGGCGTAGTCTCCGGGTCGCCCCATTTTAGGAGCGCAAGAGCGGCAATGCCTGGTTTTGGAGATGTAGTTAAAAAAGCTTTTTACCTTGGTGTTGGGTTGGCTTCTTACGCGGGCGAGAAAGCTGGCGGAAGACTATCTGAAGTGCGATCGCAAGTCCAAAAGCTGGCAGATGAAATGGTGGCGCGGGGAGAAATGACCACAGAGGAAGCTCGCCGCTTCGTTGAAGATATGATGAAGCAAGCCCAACAGTCACCTAGTTCTGGTGCAACGGCAGACAAAACACCTCCCTCTGAACCACGCCGCATTGAAATCTTAGAGGAAGAAGACAAGCCCACAACCGCGAAAGCAATACCAACAGAAAATGTTGATAACTTACGCACACAAGTGCTAGAACTTCAAGAAGAGTTAAAACGGCTGCAACGAGATCACACTTAAGAGTGAGGAGTGAGGAGTTATGAGTGATGAGTTATGAATTATGAATTAACTCCTAACTCCTAACTCCTAACTCTTTTATGGTGAAAGTAGCCTTCTTGGGGTCTATAATAGTGTCCTTCCGTTGATACCCAGAAAGGACGTTAAGTTTATGGAAAAGTGGCAAAAAGAGTTTTGGGACATGATACAAACAGTCGCTGATGAAGTAGAGCGCTTCTTCCTGGGAATGACCGAAATGGTAGACACCTTTATTGATCTATCCGAAGAAATTACCGAGCAAGTACAAAATACAATTGCTACAGAATTTGACCAGTATTTGCAGGATCTGGCTGAACCAATTTTGGAAGTTTATTGGGAACTGGAAGAAGTGGTGGGCGAAGATATAGATCTGACTTTTCCTTATTCAGTTGACCCCACACAAGAAGAAAATTCCGCTTGCATCGGTTGCCGTCACTATCATGGTCAAGTCTATAACGGGAATTTATTAGTTTGTGGTATGCATCCCTACGGGTGGGAGGATGAGAAGTGTCCAGACTGGGAACAGGAGGATTTTTGAGTGAGGAGTGAGGAGTGAGGAGTTAGGAATAATAAGAATGACTATGGAAATGAAGTATGGTGAACGTAACATTGCGGAAGGACAACTCGTTACTTTTCCTAATCCGCGTGTGGGAAGGCGATACGATATAAGCATTACCTTGCCGGAATTTACATGTAAATGCCCATTTTCAGGCTATCCTGACTTTGCGATAATTCACATCACCTACATACCTAATGAGCGTGTGGTGGAATTGAAGGCGATGAAGCTTTATATTAACAGTTACCGCGATCGCTACATTTCCCATGAAGAATCGGTTAATCAAATTTTAGATGATTTTGTTGCTGCTTGTGATCCATTAGAAGTCACAGTCAAAGGAGATTTCTCTCCTCGAGGTAATGTGCATACGGTCATTGAGGTGCGTCATGTCAAGGAGGAATTATGAATTATGAATTATGAATTATGAAATTGGGTTTTTCAGGATTTGTAGTTCTGGTTAAGTTGTGTGTTTTGATGATGAGTGATGTAATGGTTAGGGCTTGACTAAACTATGATTCTGGTAGTTGAAGCGGGTCTGTGTTAAACCATTTTTTATAAATTTGGTTATAAGTACCATTAGATAATACAGTGGCTAAACCTTTATTAATGAGATCTAAGTTGGGAGAGTCTTTAGATGTAGCAATGCCATAGTATTCTTGTGTGAGAACATTACCAACAACTTTGATTCCTTTAAGACTGGCAATCTTAATGGCATATAAAGTACCAAAAGCATCGCTAATAGCAGCATCAACATTGCCATTAAGCAAGTCTTGGAAAAATTCAGGTCCAGAATTCAACGTAGTAATTTTGGCATTGGGAATGGTTTTGGCTAAATCCGCTCCTGGTGTACCAATTTGTACAGCAATTTTTTTGCCTTGGAGGCTATTTAAGTCTTTAATATCCTGGGTATTTTCTCTAACAGCGATCGCTAGTCCGGCTTTAAAATAAGGTCGCGAAAAGGAAATTGTCTTGAGACGTTGAGGAGTAATTGTGATCCCACTAATTGCAGCATCGGCTTTTTTAGCTTGCAAAGTAGAGATCATGCCATCAAAGGGAAGGCGTTCAAACTGAACCGTAAATTCAGCAGCATTGGCGATCGCATTCATCAAGTCAATATCAAAGCCTTCCAGATTGCCGTTAGCTGTTTGGATTTCAAAAGGGAGAAAGGTGGGGTCTGTAGCAACCTTGAGAGAATGAGTACTTAAGTTTGGGGTTGTGTTTATAGTAGGATGCTCATTGTTGCAGGCAATAATTAGTAGTACACAGCTTAAGCCGAGAATGATCTGACGCCATTTCAGGTTAATGAATTTCCTCATGTAAGTAGGTAGGTCTAAATAAAGCAAATCATGTTTTGGCATGACAAAATTTTCATGTTGTTAATCTTTTGACCATTTCTGCATAATGCCAAACTTGTTTGGGAGACCAAAAAAGCAATCTACCTAAATTAAATGCAGCAGTAGTGAAGCTTAAAGCTTCAAAATCATTATATTCTGGTGCATTTTCAAAAACCCTAAAAAAATTATTTGCTGTGGTTTTTGCAGAAACATAAGCTTTCCAACCTTCATGAATAGCTTCTGCAACTACTGAAGCGCAGTTCCTTTTGACCAAATGGTAAGATGGTTGATTAGTTTGGAATTCTCTCCAAAATGTTTTGATAGGCTCTTCAGGAAGGTTGAATAACTCAACTTTGGCGTCAGCCTCTCTTTTCAACCTAGCTTTACCTAAAACAAAACAATCTTCGTCATAGCTATTACATGTAGTGTAAATAAAATACTCAGCTACCAATTTCTTAAGATTCTTACTTTTAAGAGTCTCGCCAGAGGAGTGATTAATAAGGTCTTTGTTTGGCCAAAAGGTGATATAAGTATCTAAACCTACCTGCATGGAAACATGCCCTAAGAAATCCTGAGGAAGCCAGATATATACAGTGATAATGTTTTTCATTGTTTCACTCATGCTTAATTACTAGTACAGTCTTTCAAGCATTGATATATTTAGAGATTGACGCGGGGATATTTTCACCCTCCGCGTCCTTTTATAAAAATTTATTTTAACACATCCTTCTATGCCACGGGTACTATAGCAATCCTATTTGAGATCCGAACTTGGGGGACTTGGGGGACAAGCCAGAGGTGTTTGTAATATCAAGTCCGTTTAATTGCTGATCGTAAAAACCTCTGGTGCTCAGGAGTGCGTCAGTCCTAATAATAAGTATTCAACCGGACATGATATAACTCTTACACGGATTGCTATAGATGTCGGACATAGCTTATAGAAACCCGGTTTCGCACTCCTGACACCGGGTTTTGGTCGGCTAGTTCTTAACTGAACTGTATTGTGACATAGCTAGCTACACTGTTGTGGTAGTGGTAGATGCTTCAAGGTGCGTCTGATACTCAATGCGTTAGCGTTTGGAGTCATCAATCGACGGGACTTGAATACTGTAAATCTACCCAAATTTCGTAGTATTAATTACACATGAAAATCTCACACATAGCTGCAAAAAGCAAGAAATATCATGAAATTAGTAGATAACAAAAGTTGAAATTGCCTCCCTGAGTAGACTATGTCATAATTATGATATTTACACTAAATTGATAGTGTTACCGTAGTTTATATTTATTAAGGAGTAGTGAGAATGGCAACAGTGCAACTGCAGGCAGGAGAGTCGTCTACAATCGACACAACCTTATCTCAAGGTGAAAATTCTTTCAGTTTGTGGAGGAGACCTGTACAGATGTTGGTGGCAAAGCTAAATCGGTTATGGTGGCATACAAAGGCATACGGAACAATTCTGAGCATGATGCTGCTGGTTTTAGTGAGTTTGTTCTTCGTCTATGTGTACTGGCTTTACCGCAAATTTATACCTGTTCCAGCCAAAAGAGCAATGAAAAATTCTGGTTAAACTCATCGATGCCCACGTCCTCGATGTGCAGAGTTTGCCAAGAGAACTATAGTTAGATCTAGGGCAATCTCTGCCTCATCGAGATCTAGATGCGGGAGTACCGGAGATGAACTCTCAGGAGGCGTAGCCAGCGCAACCAAGTTTTAGAAGGTTGCTCAAAGAATGTGAAAATATCACCGTAAGCCTGGTTAGTTTTTTGATGGTGTAGCCAGTGTCTTTCAGGAGTGGTAATGAATAGAACCTGGCATAAAAAATTTACTAGCTTTGGAGTTTGCCAACCTAGTACACCGAAGTGTCTCCACCATACATGAAACTGACCGAACAGCAGTCCAGAGATAACACCGATCCCAGAGAAAGACCACAGAGCTACTGCCACCAGTAGATATGGCAGAGCACCCAAGATACCATCTAAAAGAACCTGGGGATTGAATGTCAAGATAGCGTAATGACGGAAGTCCTTCTTCCAAGAGTGGTGCGTTCGCAGGTGAAGGCTACCAAATACATGCTCGGGTATGTGGTAGATGAAGGTAGAAAGGAAATCCCCAAAAAACAATAATAACCAAGCAACAGCGATAGCCTCAAGCATTTTTACTCCTCAAGTTAAGCAACAAAATTACACATAGATGAATGGCTGCCAATGCTTAATGCTATAGCCAGCAACTTTTGAGAGCTTTGAATCTGGCTTTAATAAGCTATCGCTGCCATTGCATACATCTAAAATCCCATTACATTGCCGTAGTATACCATGTGAAACCCAAAACTTTCTGAAAAAATTTAGTTAAAATTTGTACAAATTTTAAGTTAAGCTTCCGTTCAACACTTTTTCTCCTAAAGTAATTGCGATTAAAACAATGCCAAAAACAGTTTATCAGAAGTATTTCACCGAAAAATACTTCTGATAAACTGAATTTATCGACGCCAAAACATGAAAGCGATTCCAGCAGTCAGGAGTTGAACCCCTATCACCAGAGCCACGCAGGCAGACAAACCACAGCTACACCAGAAAAATCCAGGAAGCACAGCGCGAAATTTCGCGTCTGGTGAAGGATTTTGGCATCACACGAAATCATTTTCATTTTGCGGGATTCAGCAACGCCCTCGTGCGGTTCGTTTTCTCTAGATATCTCCCAACAAAACCCAGTCTTTTTCCCAATCAATGCAGATCCTATAAGAGTTTTGCTCAGAATCGCTCATGGAAACCAAACGCACAGGGAGGAGTTTACGGAGTTTTTGTACCAATCGGTAAGCTTGGTGATCGTAGAGGGGTAATTCCATCACGCCTGGGACACCCAAAACCCCTGGTAAATTTTTCATGAATTCCCTAGCTTCACTCAAGTGACAGCCTGAAATATTAGTCAATTCATTTCCGGCGTAGTAAATTGCCTTGGGGTCAAGAGGCTTCAGGGCTTGCAATTGCCAGCGCCGACAGGGTGCGAGGACTCCTCGCTCAATCCGTCGCAGCCCATTAATGGTGGCCAAAATCACCAAGCGATCGCCCACATGCAGCCGTGTATCGTCCGAGGGCATCAGTTTGCTATCGCCCTCCTGCTGACAGTGGTAAAAAATTGGCACCACTCCATAACCATAAGCTACCTGTGCTAAAATCTTACCATCGAGGGTATCATTCGCCTCAATCTCATATTCCGTTACCAGAACAGTCTGATTCTGGAGGGGAAACAAACTGAGAATATTTTCCCCAAAGGCAGCACCCACAAAAGCTTCTGCTGACAGGGCATAGGCGCAAAATGATCTTACATCCGGGATCAGTCCAGCTAGATGATCGCTAAACCTCTGATCTTGGGTGCGGATGACCAGATCAATCTTACGGTTTATCTTCAATGCTGCATCACGAGCCATCAGCGCTACTTCCAGGTTCAGCATCTGATCGTCCGTCACCATAATCACGCTGGCGGCGTGGGGAAGGTTGACCGCCCTCAGTCCTTTGTGGATGGCATCGCAAACTAGGGGCACTTGGGGCATAAAGTCCCTTTGCTCGCTCGTGGAAGTCAGGCAGACAAACGGTTGTTTCAATTCATACAACAAAGTTGCAATTCGCTGTCCCACTCTGCCTAACCCCACTAACACGACATGACCCGCCTGAGGAACGGGAGGTCGCCGCTGCAAAAACTCAAATTTTGAGCTTAAGATGCGATCGGCAATCAGTCCTAAGACGCTCAAAATGAACAGGAGGCTGAATGCTGTAATCACCAGACAAATAAACTGTGCCCACCAGGGTACGGGAACCGTAGTGTCAAGACCTCCAAACACATCGCCGTACCCTCCCAGCAGCAGGATAATAGCAGCAGAGATGGCTGCCTGCCAGGACATACCAGATATGTTCAGCTTAAGTACGACAGATCCAATGACAGCCAGAATTAAGCCAGTCAGCAACCCTAGAGTCACAACTCTGCGGGTTTGCTCCCCATAAGCCCATGCCCAAGCATCAACTAAGTTTTGCCGCCAGTCTTGCTTTGCTAAAATTTGGATGTCTTGCAATCTTTTGCGCCAGTTGAACCGAGAGTTGGCTGTTGTTTTCTCAAAGGGAGTTACAGTTTCTACCTCTTCAATATAAATGATGGTGTCCCCCACTTTGACTCGGACATCTGGTGTCCACTGATAAAAGGCTCTCAAGGGAGCTTCAGATTCAGGTAATTTAAGTTTACTTCCCTGGAAGGAATCCATAAGAGCAGCTTTGGGGTAACTCAGCAGGCGTTGAGTTTTCTTATGCAGCTTAGAAGCCGGAAAATTTTCAAAGCGGTAGTCCCCTGGTGCTACCTGCTGCTTCACGACGCGTAGTTGGTGGTCAGCCAAATTGAAAAATCCTAAGGTTTCTTCCCCCAAAGCCGCTAGGGCAAAGGTGGCTGCTGGGAGTTCAGTGGGGTCAAGGGCAACAAAATTGCCCAGCTTTTGCTTGAGGAGTTCATTGAGGTTTTGCTTGCCAGATCGCACCAGCAAACGGATGTTTCGATTAATCCGACGAGCGGCGATCGCAGTTTCAATGTTGACGCTATCATCACTAGTAACGATGAGAATCCCCCGACACGAACGTATCCCAGCTCGTTCCAAAACACTATCTCGACGGCAGTCACCTATAATTAAGCTTGTTGCCAGTAAATTCGGTAAATCCTCGAACTCCCAGGTTTCTGGTTCCTTGCGGTCAATGGCAGTAATGCTAACCTCAAACTCCAGGAGGGCAAATTCTTTCAAAGCCACCACACAATGCTGCCCCAGATTACCTAATCCACAAACCAAAAAACGCTCAACTCTAGTTGCAGAATGCCCATCTGAAAAACTTCCCCTCTGACTATTTTCCTTATCCCCCAGATCCTGAGTATGAGCTACTCTCCTTTCCAGCTTTAGTGTAATCTCATGGCTCCAAGCGGTAAAGGGATCTCCCACCTGACGTCCGTATATCCGTACATTGGTGAGCGATACATCACCAAGACTGCCCACCGCTAAGCTTACCAATGCAACCATTTTCTGCTGTTCTGGAACAATCGCCGACTCCAGCAAGACATAGAGACAGCCCTGTTCTTGTTCAGCTTTGACAGTAATGCCTTGAGGCAAAAGCAGGGAATTCATAACTGCTACAATCCCCTGTATATTTTCAATTCTTGCAAGTTCTGGAAAACCTGACTTGGTCATAAACTTAGTGCTGGGTAATTCCAAAGAGGGGAGTTTTCGTATCTTGCACTCAGGGAGTTATGAACCTAATCTAACTCATAACTCCTGACTCCTCACTCCTAACTCTTACAGTAAGTCCAATGTTTTTTCGTAACCGATCGCATCTCATCAAAGTGCTATTGCCAGCACTATTAATTTTCATCACAACCCTACTTGTTTTCCCTGATACTGACCAGGCTGTGGATGTACCAACACCTAGCAAGAGAAACAATACAATAACCATTGAAAATCTTAAGAAGGGTAATACTGATTGGCAATTAACCAATCCTGCCACTAGGAGAGAAATAGAAGGCTATGCTTCGCTTACTAGCGTAAATCGTGGCGCGGAAATCAAGTTTTTTGTAAACACTTTAGACCCAAGCTATACGCTCAAAATTTTTCGCATGGGTTGGTACGACGGTGCTGGAGGGCGGCAAATGGCGTCTGCGATTACACGAAAGCGAGTTAAGCAACCACCACCAATAGTAGATCCAGCCACTGGGCTGATTGAATGCAATTGGCAAGATCCATACATTTTGAAAATTCCCAACAACCCAAAGGATCCAACACAGTGGGCGAGTGGTATTTATTTAGCAAAACTCACTGCAAGCAAGAGTCAGAAGCAAAGCTACATCATTTTTGTCGTGCGTGATGATAGTCGTCCTTCTGACATCCTGTTCCAATCCAGCGTCACTACTTATCAGGCATATAATAACTGGGGTGGGATGTCTCTTTATCGGTGGAACAGTCGCGGAAAACAAGCACAAAAAGTTTCCTTTAATCGTCCTTATGCCGCCAGTCCCAATCTAGCAGCTGCCTACGGAGTGGGTGCAGGAGAATTTTTGACTAACTCTCAACCAAAAAGGAGAACATCTAGCGCTGGGTGGGAATACAACATGGTGCGGTGGCTGGAACGGGAAGGCTACGATGTTGTCTACTGCACCGACATTGACACCCATGTCAATCCTTTAGAGGAATACAGCGGCAAACCCATGCTATTATCCCATAAGGCTTTTCTTTCAGTAGGTCATGATGAATATTGGTCATGGGAAATGCGGCAGAATGTGGAACTAGCAAGAGAAAAGAGTATCAGTCTTGGCTTCTTTTCTTCCAATACCTGCTATTGGCAAATTCGCTTTGAGCCAAGCCGTCTGACGAAAGACGTTAACCGCATCATTGTAGCCTACAAAGAAAACTCTATCCTAGACCCCTTCGCTAGGGATGGCGATCCTAGCAACGATTATCTGATAACAACTCGTTGGCGAAAACAGCCTGTGAATTTCCCAGAAGATTCACTCATTGGAGTTATGTATGAAACATTTCAGGTAAACGCTGATATTGTTATCAATGATACAGCGCCAGATTGGTTACTGGCTGATACCCAATTGAGCCGAGAGTCGGGAGTGGGGAATGGGGAGTGGGGGCAATACTACTGGGATAAGCAAAAATTAGAAACCCGGTTTCTCCAAGAAACCGGGTTTCTGGCACCTCCACAATCCTTAACCAAGCAGTATTGGAAGTGGGGGAGGAAATTAGTTGCGTATGTTTCATCTATAACGGGCGATCGCCTCCAATCCCCACATCTGAAGGAAATCCGCCTTCCTGGACTTTTGGGCTACGAAGTTGATCGAATGTTTGGCAACGCCCCAGCTAATACCATCCGCATTGCCCATTCACCCTATCGTTACAAGAATGGCATACGATATGCAGATATGACATTCTACAAAACAGATTCCGGTGCAACAGTCTTTGCTACCGGTTCTATGCAGTGGAGTTGGGGACTGGATGATTACAATGCGCCGAAATTACGTCCAACTCTTGTGAATGCTAACGCCCAAGCCATCACACGCAATGTCCTTGCCCAAATGATCAGAGAATAGTGGGGAGTGGGGAGTGGGGAGTGGGGAGTGGGGAGTGGGGAGTGGGGAGTGGGGAGTGGGGAGTGGGAAAAATAATTTTTTACTCCCCTATCTTCCCTATCTTCCCTATCTTCCCTATCTCCCCCACTCCCTACTCCCTACTCCCCACTCCCCATTTAAAGTTCTGATGCAGTGTCTGGAGCTACGATTTCTCCCGTACCCAACTGTAATATCATGTCTTGGTCGGTAATCAGTTCGTTGAGTTCCTTAACTTGCAAATTCATTTCCTCGCAAGCTTTCCGTAATTCTCTCGCGAAGGTGTTAAGTTCTTCACCATAGCCACACTGGTAAGCAGCGGTTTCAATTCCCTGTTTGGCATTCGCTCTAGCACAATCAACTAACTCGGTGCCTCTTAGCGGTGTTGTGGATGCCATAGCTGTAGTTCGTATTTATTAGGTATTCTTTGCTAAAGTAGCAGGTATTAAATATTGATTCATCCTTCTAATGGTTGAACCAAGAGTGGGGAGTTAGGAGTTAGGAGTTAGGAGTTAGGAGTTAGGAGTGAGGAGTTAGGAGTGAGGAGTTAGGAGTGAGGAGTTAGGAGTTAGGAGTTATAGTTTTTATTCCTTAGTGATAACTCCTCACTTTCTTCTTTATTCCTCACTCTTAACTCCTCACTCCTCACTTTTGAATTTACCCGTTGATTATCTCTCCACCGTTCGGGTGTAAAACTTGACCAGATATATAAGAAGCATCGTCTGAGGCTAAAAATACATAGCTGGGTGCAACTTCTTCAGGTTGTCCGGGTCGTTGCATTGGCACCTGTTTACCAAAACTTTCAACTTTCTCAGGGGGAAAAGTTGAGGGAATCAAAGGTGTCCAGATGGGACCTGGGGCTACGGCGTTAACGCGAATTCCCTTGGATACTAGATTTTGTGAGAGGGAACGGGTAAAAGCAACGATCGCTCCTTTTGTGGAGGAGTAATCCAGTAGTTGCGGATTACCTTTATAAGCTGTTACGGATGTCGTGTTAATAATGGCACTACCTTCGTGAAGGTACTTCAGTGCTGCTTTGGTTAGGAAAAACATTGAGAAAATATTAGTACGGAAAGTACGCTCTAGCTGTTTAGAGGTAATATCCTCAATGCTTTCTTGCGGATGCTGTTCAGCCGCGTTGTTGACAAGAATATCAAGTTTGCCAAACTCATCTACCGTTTGTTGTACGACTTGTTGACAAAAAGTTTCATCACCAAGGTCGCCTGCTATAGTTGCTGCACGACGTCCATATGTTTCCACCAATTTTTTGGTTTCTTTAGCGTCGTCGTGTTCATTTAAGTATACGATCGCCACATCTGCTCCTTCTTTGGCAAATGCGATCGCCACAGCGCGACCAATACCACTATCTGCACCTGTAATTAAAGCCACTTTATCTTTTAACTTGCCACTTCCCTGATAGTGAGAATCATCTGAATGGGGTTTTGGCGTCATTTTTGATTCAGTACCTGGTGGTTGCTGTTGTTGTGGTGGTTGTGATGATTGTTGTTCTGGCATATAATCTCTCCTAGAAATTTCTTGAACTAAAGCCCACAAATTGTGTATCAAAACTAAACCTTGGATCGAAACTTCAATCCAAGGTAATTTTTGGTGTTTGCTTCCAATTGCCCGGTTTTAGTGTAGGCTTTTATCCCTCAATATCAGCCTAGTACCAAATTTTTCACTCGTCATGGAAAATTCCCACATAACTCTCCAGTCATGAAGGGTTCGTTCCTTACATCTGCTTTTAAGTTAACTGGTATGTTGCCGTAATTTATCACTCTTCAGATGTAGATAAACTCAAAATTTCTTTACCTAAGGATGTAAAAAAGAAATAAAAAATGTTGTATAATACATTACAAAAGATTATAAAAAATTGGTAAAATATTAAGGGACTGCCCACCAAACCCCGGTTCTGGTGGGCAGTGCCCACCCTACGTATATTTGAAAACGCCGATTTACCTAATAAATCAAAGAAGTGTTACAAATTATCTGCCGATAATTTGTATTTAAGTTATACAAGATTAAGAAAGCAGAAATAGGGAGCAAGGCAGGGTTGAACTTATGCAAATGCTGAACGTTTCAGAATTACAAGAAATTGACAAGTTTCGTAATTTGCAGTTAATTTTGCGCGATCGCTGGAAAACTATTGAGCTATTCGATCACAGCGACGCGGATATTTTAGTCATTCCCTCCCTAAGTATCGACCAGCGCGAACTAAACAAAGTCGAAGGCTGCGAACATTATGAAGAAAGACTACTATTTTCCTTAATTCGGTTACAGAATCCGCGTACTAGGCTAATTTATGTGACATCGATGCCACTACATCCCAGCATCATAGATTATTATCTGCAACTTTTACCAGGAATTCCTTTTTCTCATGCCCGCAATCGCTTGTTACTGCTTTCTACTTACGATTCCTCTAAAAAACCCCTGAGTCAAAAGATTTTAGAACGCCCACGTTTGTTAGAGCGGATACGCCAAGCCTTGAGGCTGGAAAAATCATTCATGACCTGCTATAATTCCTCTCACTGGGAAGGAGAATTGTCGGTTAAATTGGGTGTGCCACTGTATGCGGCTGCACCAGATTTAACAATTTGGGGAAGTAAAGGTGGCAGTAGGCAAATCTTTGCTGAAAGCGATGTTCCGCATCCAGATGGCAGCAGCAGTATTTGGAATGAAAACGATTTGGCAAAAGCTGCTGCCGAATTGTGGGAACGCCAGCCAACATTACAACGAATGGTAGTAAAACTCAACGAAGGCATTTCCGGAGAGGGAAACGCGCTGCTAGATTTGAAACCAATGGCGAGTGTAGCACCGCCTAATGGTTCTTTTGCTCAAAGGGTGGCGGCGATTCATGAAGGCTTTCTAAATCTTCGCTTTCAAGCAAAACAAGAGACTTGGGAGAATTTTTCTCAACGAATCTGCGAGTTAGGGGCAATTGTCGAGGCATTTGTGTTCGGGGAAATCAAGCGATCGCCCAGTGTGCAAGGACGCATCACACCTAACGGCGATGTGGAAATTCTCTCAACCCACGACCAAATTCTCGGAGGACCAGACGGTCAGATTTATCTTGGTTGTCGATTTCCTGCTGATGAAGCTTATCGGTTGCAATTGCAGCAACTAGGGTTAAAAATTGGCAGAAACTTGGCAAAAAAAGGCGCTTTAGAAAGATATGGAGTTGATTTTATTGCCGTTGACACAGGTAATAACCAGTGGGATATTCAAGCAATTGAAATCAACCTGCGTAAAGGTGGCACCACCCATCCTTTTATGGCCTTGAAACTATTAACTAACGGTCGCTATGACCTCTCGACGGGTTTGTTTTATAGTCAGCAGGGGCGTGCTAAATACTATATTGCCACTGACAACCTACAAAAAGAGCGTTATCAGGGACTTCTACCTAATGATTTCATGGACATCATTGCCCACCACAAGCTACACTTTGACACAGGAACTGAAACAGGGACAGTCTTTCATCTAATGGGATGTCTTTCCCAGTTTGGTAAGTTGGGGTTAACCAGCATAGGTGATTCTCCACAACATGCAGAAGAAATTTATAACAAAGTCGTCAAAGTTCTGGATCAAGAAACGAATAGTAGCTCTAAAGATTTTTCTTCGTTAACAGACAACTCTATCCCTATTGGTTGGGATGGATATAGCTGTTAGACTTCTTGATGTAGAGACCGTAAATTTACGGTCTCTACAAAAGACTTTGAGCATTTAGAGAAATTCGAGTTGATTTTTCATCTGCTCTAGTTCCAGAACTTCCCAAATTAAAACTAAGGTATTCAAAATTTCACCTATCGAGCGTCGATTTGGACTGCAATAGGCAATTCCAGAATGCCCCACTCCTTTTTGATGAAGCGCAACAAAATCATCATCGTGGGTAACCAAAACTCGATTTTGTGACAAAGCAAAAGAAAGCTGTGCTTCATCGGATGCAGTTATCAATCCCACTTCTGGAGTAGTAGTTACATCAATTAAGCGACGGCGCAGACCTTCGGCGATCGCATTACTGACACTCTCATCCAAGTGAAATCGGATTTTTTCGGTCATATCCGCTTCTGAAGCTTCTGTTGTAGAATAGAAGGCGTTTGAGCTTCTACCCCTCTGACAAAAGCCTCTGCTGCTTCAATATCTCTTCTAATTTCTTCCCGATGATCGTAATAGTAGGCTAAGGCTGCATAGACATCTGCTAAGGTAAGGCTGGGATGGTGATAAATAATCTCATCAGGTGACATTCCCATTCTTTCATGCCAAATAACAATGTCCTGCACGCGGATGCGGTGTCCGGCAATGCGAGGTTTACCTCCACAGACACCTAGGGTAATTTCAATGTGTTCTGAGATTGTAGGGATGGTTGCCATTTTGCCAAAGAGATTAGAGGAGAAACTTTTATCATCTCGTGTTAGTAGTGTAGTATAACCGCTCTCACGGCAACTGGCGAACTCAAGCAACCAGACATCCCGCTTTATTTAGTGTACAATCAACACAGCCCTTGTTTTTTCGCGGTTTGTCCCACAATATATTCCAGTGCGTGCGATTCACTGCATCAATCCAGACTGTCAGCGTCCTTATCCCCAGCATTGGGGAAATAGGTTTTGCCATAGCTGTGGCGCATCGCTACAGCTTGTAGATCGTTATACCCCACTCGAGCGTCTGGGGACGGGAGGATTTGCCCAAATTTACACGGTTTGGGATCAAAAGACGCAAACAGAAAAAGTACTGAAGGTCTTGGTGGAAAATTCACCAAAGGCTCAAGAATTATTTGTCCAAGAAGCAGCAGTTTTAAGTAGTTTACGACATCCAGGTGTCCCCAAAGTTGATGCCGATGGATATTTTTCAGTGGAGATATTGGATGCAACGTCTGTCAATGTGAAATCACGCCAGATCTCTTGTCTGGTGATGGAAAAAATTAATGGTCAAACCTTGGAGGAAGTCTTCCAGCAGTTTACCCAAGGGTGTCCTCAAGAGTTGGTGTTAAACTGGTTAACCCAAGCAGTGGAAATTTTGCAGGAATTACACAAACGCAAGATTATTCACCGCGATATTAAACCTTCTAATTTAATGCTGCGATCGCCCCTTTCTCAAGGCTTGGTCCTCCCTATGGGGGTGCACTTAAAGAAAAAAGCAGCCTCGTCGGCTTCCGTTGGGGGGGATCTGGTACTGATTGATTTTGGTGGGGTCAAACAATTTACGAACCGCAGTTTTCGTGCTCAGCCAACTTCTACCAGGTTATATTCTTCAGGCTATAGTCCACCAGAACAAATGGCAGGGGGTAATGTTGGACCTACAAGCGATTTTTTCGCCCTTGGTCGAACCATGATAGAGATGTTGACAGGCAAATCTCTCCTGGATTTGGAAGATCCGCTGACGGGAAAGTTGCTCTGGCGCAATGGGGTAAATGTCAACCCTAAACTAGCAGATTTGCTGGATGAGATGGTTCAGGAGGATATGCGATCGCGTCCGGTAAACGCTGCTATCATCCAAAAAAGTTTGGGGAAGATTTCCCAACCCCCTCTCTTGCAGGGATTTTTCTCCCAGCTAGGGTTATCCCTACGGCTTTGGTTAGAGAGTCTTCAGAAAGCCCCGATTTACTTGATCCAAGCTTTAGGTAAAACGACTCTTTTCATCTTCAAAGCAATTCTCGCTTGTCTAATAGCCTGTTTGGATACAACTTGGACAATGCTTCTCACTGGTTGTGGTGCTGCTTTTGGTGCGATTTTTGGGTTGATTTTGGCACAGCAAACAACCTGGGATAAGCAACTTACCCAATTTTTGTCTCGTCAGCTACCCTCCATTTTTCTGAATACTCAAACTCTTTCCGGTTCAGAGATGCTTTTATTTGTGGGAGCCGGCTTGGGAACTGCATGGGGGCTAACAGTGGCTGGAGGTTTTGGTCAGCGACGGCGGTTTTTGGTGGCGTCGCTCATGGGGATCATTGCCTATGGGTTTGGTTGGTTAGTTTTGCAACTAGCCACACCACAGGATGCAGCAGATAGGCTAGTAGCAATGATTTTAGCTGCTGTTTCCCTACTTACCCTTGGTTTAGGTCTACGTAGCCATCATATAGTTCACGCTGTGATTGCGGCATTTGGCACGGCGATTGTCTTTGCTGGTTTGACTGTTTTAGGGTTTCCAATTGATGTATTCGACTTCCTTACTTCCCCCAGTTGGAATGACTTATACCTTCCTATTGCTTTTTTTGGCTTTATGGGTGTCTTTCTGAGCTTCTGGTTGGGGGTAAGTTACTACCTCATCGTACCTGGGTTACGCTTTTTGGGTTGGCGCTAATCCAGAGAACGTTCCCCTTGAAAGGGCTAGTCCCAACTGAATAAGATACCCCCTTGCCGCTTTTTTAATTTGGCAAGAGGGTATCTGATGTTTCGTTGTCTATATAGTTTCTGTATAGTTCGTAGATGATTCTATTGTAGAAATCATCTACGACTTTGTCCACCCCAAGTACCATACTTCATATTAATTTCATATTGATATTATCATTTATTCATATTTGGCGGTTGGTAAGTAAAGAGATGTTAAGATGCTGTTAAACCTACTAACCACTCACAGTCTTAGCTTAAAGTTGTGTTTATTCACGCCTCCTGACTCAGTTTATAGCGATTTGCGATTCAATGAGGTAGGTCTGTAGGGGCGCAAGGCTTTGCGCCCCTACATCGGGTGTACTTAACGTAGATGAAAACCGCTATATCTTTTAACCTATCTGTAAAAAATATGAACATTAAGATTGCCGCCACCGTTACCCTTTTCGTTTTTTTTGGGTCTTGTGAGCAAACTTTTGCACTTAATCAGCAAGACTTGGCACAGTTGAAAGCAACGAATTCCTGTATTCGATGTGATTTGAGTGGTGCTAATTTAACTAATTTTAATCTCTCTGGAGCAAATTTGCGAGAGGCGAATTTAAGTAGAGCCAATTTATCTCAGGCGAATCTCTCGAATGCGGATCTCACCACTGTAAATCTGGCAGCAGCAGTATTGAATGCGACGAATCTAGTTGGGGCTTCCCTGACGGGCGCGAATCTAAGAGCGGCTTCGATGGAAAATGCTGATCTAAGTTTTGCTGTGTTGGTGGGCAGCAATTTGGAAGCTGCTAACCTAAAGGGTGCAAAATTGGATTTCACCAATTTCCGAGGAACAAACTTCCGCCTGACAACTATGCCTACTGGTGATACCAGTTCTAACAAGCCCTATTGGTGGTCTTTGGAGCGTCAAACCCTTGGGGACTGTAACACATTCCAACAAGCTGGTCTCCTAGGCTCAACCTGCTACTCACAATAAAACAGGAGGGGGGGGGAGGGGGAGGGGGAGGTAGGGAGATAGGGAGGTAGGGAGATAGGGAGAATGTAGTATTCTTACCCCCCCTCTCCCCATCCCCCCCTCTCCCCATCCCCCCCATCCCCCCTACCAGATTAAGGGGAATGCAAGTGTTTTCGTTAAAATGCCTACTAAGTACTAAAGAATAGTTATCTATCATTGAGAGAAAAGTCCGTAAATTGTAATTGATTGATGCTTACCCGGATCAAAGATTTAGCAACAACACTAGCGCCCCGCTTGATTGAAATTCGCCGTCACATTCACTCTCACCCAGAACTGAGCGGTCAGGAATACCAAACAGCTGCCTTCGTTGCTGGTGTACTATCTTCTAGTGGTCTTCATGTGCTGGAAGGAGTGGGCAAAACTGGGGTTATTGGAGAACTACAAGGGACCAGTAACAAAGATGAGCGACTTTTGGCAATTCGCACCGATATGGATGCTTTGCCAATTCAAGAACGTACTCGTTTGGATTTTATCTCTCGCGCAGAAGGCATAATGCACGCTTGCGGTCACGATGTCCACACGACAGTGGGTTTAGGAACGGCAATGGTACTGTCACAAATGGCAGAAGAGTTACCAGGTAGGGTGCGGTTTTTATTTCAGCCCGCCGAGGAAATTGCCCAAGGTGCTTGTTGGATGGTGAAAGATGGGGCAATGGAAGATGTTTCCGCTATACTAGGTCTTCATGTTTTTCCCTCTATACCCGGCGGTTCGATTGGTGTGCGTTATGGAGCATTGACAGCAGCAGCTGATGATTTGGAGATTATCATTATCGGAGAATCCGGGCATGGTGCTCGCCCCCATGAGGCAGTTGATGCAATCTGGATTGCCGCACAAGTCATTACCACACTGCAACAAGCAATTAGCCGAACCCAGAATCCCTTACGTCCAGTAGTACTGAGCATAGGACAAATTAATGGTGGCAGAGCGCCGAATGTGATTGCGGATCAGGTACGGTTGTTGGGAACCGTGCGATCGCTCCATCCCGAAACCCGTGCCAATCTCCCAAATTGGATTGAAAAAATCGTCGCCAACGTTTGCAATTCCTACGGCGCAAAATACCAAGTCCATTATCGCCGGGGTGTGCCAAGCGTGCAAAATGATTATGAGTTGACACAGCTATTACAGGTAGCAGCAGAAGAAGCTTGGGGTAGCGATCGCGTTCAAGTTTTACCCGAACCCTCCCTGGGAGCTGAAGATTTTTCCGTTTATTTAGAACACGCTCCTGGTTCTATGTTTCGTTTGGGTGTAGGCTTCAAAGATAAAGTCACTAATCACCCGCTGCACCATCCTCAATTTGAAGTCGATGAATCTGCTATTGTCACAGGAGTTGTGACCCTTGCCTATACTGCTTATAGATTTTTCTTGAAAAAGGTTGGGGTGTGAGGGAAGAAGGGGTGTAGGGGTGTGTAGCTAGTAAATAAAACTCCCGTCACTGACTGATGGGAGTTGTAAATTTTACCCTGGATGCATTCCTAATCTGAACTAGTAGTCTGTCAAGTCAAAGAAAGTGGGGTGACTGACATCTTGCATCTTCTCAATAAGGGTTGGTGGGCAGTGCCCACCCTACGCAATAATCAGGGTTTTAGGCTGCTTTTTTTGCAATAAGATGATGGTGCAAGAAATGAGGTGAGACAGATATTTAGAGTCGTCAAAACCTTTTCTTACTCCCTACTCCCCACTCCCTACTCCCTATCTTTGTTGGTTGACAACGCCCAATTTTTCTTGAATCCGAACCTTAGCAGCTTTGAACTCGGTAGCCAATTGCTCGCTTTGTTCAGTGTTCAAGTTGTTGCGAATGGCGGCAAACAGCGTGCTTTCTTCTTGACGAATATGGTCGCCTACAATATCGATCAGCTGTTTGACTTTATCTTTGAATTGAGAAGAAGAGGGGCTGATAGCCTTAATTTCATCTAATATCCGCTTCACTTCGGCTTGTTCGTCATAGAGTTCTTGAGTGTCGTTCTCACCGTAGAAAGGACGTACTCTGGGGTAGACGACTTCCTCTTCAGCTTCAGCGTGAGCACTCAGATCTTTGTAGATTTGACCGAAGTATTCTTGGATCTTTTGGGGATCGTTACTTGCCAGTAGTTCGGTGAACAGGGTATTTACCTTGCTGTGATCCAGGCGGATAACATCCTGGATATTCAGATCCTGCTTGTCAGTGTTTTGGGTAACAACACTACCAACTACGCCGCTGAATGCTGCCACAGCGTCTTGAACACGCGCCCAAATTCCTTGATCTGCATCTTGCCCAGTTAGTTCGCGGACACCCAAAATCTCCAGAATACCTTTGAGTTGCTCTTGGTGAGCGCGGTTCTCAAAGTTAATGGTATTTAAAGGTCCAATCGCCAGCAAAACGTCAGCACCAACTTTTTGAGCAGCCTTGTGAATTGTCAAGCCGCTGATTACTTGTTGATGCTTCAGCAATTCATGCTGAAATACTTTTTCATATAAGCTCAATTCAGAGCCTTTTATTAGCTCTCGAACTTTTTCAATAAATTGTGTAACGGTTTGCTTTGGCTGAGCTTGAATGCCATACTGACCGATTACCGTCTCAAGAATGCCCAGATTTTTCTGGTCATCATTGAGGATATTTTGCACGCGCTCTTTGATTTCTGAATCGCTGATTTCTCTCAGAAACAGTTGTTCATTTTCAATGAGTAGCTGTTGAATTGCTTTCGTATCTGCTAGTTTAACAGCTATAGCAGAGCGCTTGGTATCATCTAGAGTTGCTACCATTCTTCGTTCTCCTGTGAAACAAAATATTTATTATTGTTACTACTTACATTGTCACAATCATTGGGACTGCTCCATCTTTCTTTTGAACGATAACGCTCCATACTAGAGGTAGAAAAATGAAATATGATTTTATTTTGTATCTTTAGACTGTTAATTAAAACACAAAATAAGTTTTCTTGGCTCATTAGATAGATAAATCATCCAGCAGTGTCCTCCCTCTATTTAACCTAATAGATAGAGAAAAGTTAACGCCTTCCTCCATCCTCAGATAGATAAATTTTTGCGACCACTTTTCTAAAGTGACTTGAGGGTAGTCGAACAGGAGAATCAGTCAGAATGCCCGATAGCCCTGGATTAGGAGAGCAGGCGCTGAATAAAGCTGCGGAAATAGGGTTATCTAGCCAGTTAGATAAAGTAGAAAATAGCGGGTTAAGCAACTAGAGGTGAAATCAGGCAAATTAATCCTAGAAGCTGAAGCTTATGTTGAGCAAATTCCTTCTAGTGACTAGTGGTTTACCAAACCAACGAAAGCGGGGTTACATGATTCTTTAGAAACCCGGTTTCTTTGAGAAACCGGGTTTCTTGAACCTGGCAAAGTTTCCTTGGTAGACTACTAGTTAGTGGTTAGTTGATAGTTGATTGTTGTTTGATACAACCAACGACCAATCAACAACCACCAACCAACAACCAACAACCACCAACCAACAACCTAAAATGGAAACTCAAGACACAGATACAACACCTTACCCAAATATTCCAGCCTTTTTAGAAAGTGATAGTAGAGAGTTTCGTGATAGTGGTGTGCCTAGTACTGTTGCGATCGCAGGGCATCCCATTCATCCCATTCTGGTGCAATTCCCAATTGCTTTTCTGGTTGCGACACTCTTAAGTGATATCATCTTCTGGTTTACTAGCGACGTTTTTTGGGCACGCGCATCTTTCTGGCTGATAGTTGGTGGATTGTTAGGAGGTTTAGCAGCAGCCCTGACTGGTTTGCTCGACTTCTTGAGAATACCACGAGTCCGCAAGCGCACTGCCGGCTGGGCACACTTGATCCTTAACGTTTCAGCCTTGGTGCTGACAATTGTCAACTTGCTACTGCGATGGAACAATCCAGAGTCTGCTTCAGTTATATTACCTTGGGGACTCATACTATCAGTCATCGTCTCCGGGCTTCTTGGAGTTTCCGGTTGGTACGGTGGCGAATTAGTTTACCGACATAAAATTTCTGTGATTGGCAATGGTAACCCCAATTACCCCTAAAACAGATAAGCGCGGGGTAGTTATTCTGTAAGTCTCACACATATACTCTAGGCAGTCATTGCAATAGACGGTAGGGGCGAACGGTTGTTTGCCCCTACCGTGTCTGTATTTTACCCAATTGAGAAGCGCTATAGTGTTGAGTTTTGTTTTAGGTTCCTGATAGCTGCGACAATTAGAGAAAACTGGTTATGCAAAAAAAAGTCAAAGTTAAACCTAATTCCAAAGTTCAAAAGATTCAGGAAGAAGCCGACGGTAATCTAGTGGTGCATTTAAAATCTCCCCCTGTAGATGGTAAGGCTAATGAAGAATTAATTAAACTGCTAGCTGAAAAATTTGATGTGCCCAAATCACATATCAGAATTAGGTCTGGTTTATCTTCTCGGCAAAAGCTGATTGAAATTGACACGGATGGCTAATTTTTGAAAAAGTAGGGGTTCTCGGTTACGCATACCACTAGGGGCACAGCATTGCTGTACCCCTACAAACGATCTGTATTCTACTCAATGGAGAACAGCTATATTAACTCCTGAGTAATACTGATATATCTAGGCTGAGCTTTCACTCGTTCTATCCAAGCTTGAATAGCTGGAAATGGTGTCAAATCAAACCCCCCTTCATGTGCTACATGAGTGTAAGCAAATAAACCGATATCAGCAATGGTATAACGCTCTTCCACGAAAAACTTGCGATTACTTAAATGCTTGTCCATCACTCTAAGTGCTGCGTAACCAGATTCACGTTTTTGCTCAAGCGCTTGCTTATATTCTTCAGCCTTCCCTAAAAGAGAAATCCAAAATCTTGATGTAGCAATAAAAGGCTCGTGGCTGTTCTGTTCAAAAAATAACCATTGCAGCACTTGGGCTCGCAAAAAGCGGTCATAGGGTAAAAATTCTGTTCCCTCACTTAAATAAACCATAATGGCATTTGATTCTGTCAAGTATTTTTCGGTTTCGATTTCTAAAATAGGAATCTTACCGTTATAATTTTTACTTAAAAATTCTGGGTATCGCGTCTCTCCTTTTAAGATATTAACCTCTACTCTCTCAAAAGGCATACCAATTTGTGTCAATAAAAGACGTACCTTATAGCCATTACCAGAGGGTAAAAAATCATACAATCGCAACGTTTCCATGACAACAAATATTGAGAAGTTGTTGATTTATCATGTCAGTAAAATACCGCATATTCTAGAAAAAACAAAGATTTATGATAAACTTTCTTCTAAAGACAGCGGTTGACTATAGCACTATATCCTCTAAAAAATAAAAAAAACAAGTATTATTTTTTAAAAGTATCAAAATGATTAATTTTTTAAGCAGTGGAAGATAAAAGAATGTGTGGAAGATTTACTTTGAGCCAGTCAGCAGAAGCATTATCCCAAACGTTCCTTTCCATGTTCAACGAGTTCCTGACCTTGAGGCGCAATATAGCAATCCGTGCAGGAGTTACAAACACCCCCACCCCTTTGGGTTCGTCAAAAGCTAAGGTAACAAGTCAAAAATGTTTTGAATTTTCCCTTCTCCCCTTCTCCCCCTTCTCCCCCTTCTCCCCCTTCTCCCCCTGCTCAAGAAAGCTCCCCCTGCTCCCCCTTATCCCCCTTGTTCGGATCTTAAATGGAAGGCTATATTGCATCCCTACCCAAGTGAGGTAATGACTGCTTACCCGGTTAGCACCCTAGTCAACAGTCCCGAAAACAATGTCCCAGAGTGCATTATGCCAATCTCCAAATGAGTGTAAATCAGTTAGATTAGCTATTGGGCAAAGAGGTAATGGGTAATTGACCTTTTTACCAATTACCCATTAATCGATGGAAATAGTGGTGTTTATTGTGGCACATCAATTACATAACAGAAGCAAATATGCCAAGAACTCAGAAAAACGATAACTTTGTTGACAAATCCTTTACTGTGATGGCAGATATTATCCTAAAGCTTCTGCCAACCAACAAAAAAGCAAAAGAAGCGTTTGTGTATTATCGAGATGGGATGTCAGCCCAAGCAGAAGGAGAATACGCTGAAGCCTTAGAAAACTACAACGAAGCCCTAGAACTAGAGGAAGACAGCAACGATCGCAGCTATATCCTGTATAATATGGGGCTAATTTATGCCAGCAACGGTGATCACAACAAGGCTTTAGAACTCTATCACCAAGCAATTGAGTACAACCCGCGCCTACCCCAAGCCTTGAACAACATCGCGGTCATTTACCATTACCAAGGAGAAAAGGCGAAGGAAGCAGGAGACGAAGACGCTGGAGAAGCACTATTTGATCAAGCCGCTGATTATTGGGTCAGAGCTATTCGCATGGCACCCAATAACTACATCGAAGCCCAAAACTGGCTGAAAACCTCTGGGCGATCGCAAATCGACGTATATTTTTAAAAGTGAGGAGTTAGGAGTGAGGAATTATGAATTGACTCCTAACTCCTAACTCCTAACTCCTAACTCCTAACTTACCAATATGATTGATCGTGAACAAGTTCGTAAAGTAGCCCTTCTTGCTCGGTTAGAATTGACACCGCAAGAAGAAGAAAAATTTACTACCCAATTGGGTAGTATTCTAGATTATTTTCAACAGTTAAGTGAATTGGATGTCAGTGATGTGCCTCCGACTACACGGGCTATCGATGTCAGCAATGTGACACGAGTGGATGACCTACAACCTTATCCCGACCGAGAAGCCATTCTCCAAAGTGCGCCACAACAGGAAGGGGACTTTTTTAAAGTGCCAAAAATCCTGAATGAAGATTAAACAAGGAGATAATTATGGGATTGGGAATTCTCAAGGATGAAAAGTGGGTATCTGAACGGGAGCAAGAAGACTCAGAAGGCAAATTTATCCGTCCATCAACAACTTTCCGCAATAAAATTACAGCGGATGGGACTTCGGGGTGGAAGGCTGAACCCAGGCGCTATCATCTCTATATTTCTTGGGCTTGTCCTTGGGCGTGTCGCACCGCAATTATGCGCCAGTTGAAAGGACTCGAAGATGTTGTCAGTATGTCGGTGGTAGCGCCGGAAATTCACAATAACGGCTGGGAATTTTCTGACGAACCAGGGTCTATTCCTGATACAGTCAATGGTACTCAGTATCTCTGGCAAATTTATCTCAAAGCTGACCCTAACTACAGCGGACGGGTCACAGTGCCTGTTTTATGGGATACACAAACAGGCGCAATTGTCAACAATGAATCCCGCGAAATCATGCGGATGTTTGATACAGAATTCAATGACTTCGCAAAAAAAGATGCAAATTTTTATCCAAAAGATTTGCAAAGAGTTGTTGACGAGACAATAGAAGCCATCTACCAACCTATTAATAACGGTGTGTACCGTGCAGGATTTGCTGGTAGTCAGTCAGCGTATGATGAAGCGGTGACAGAACTATTTGATGCTCTCGACTACTGGGAAAAAGTCTTAGCAGAGCAAAGATATCTGTGTGGGGATCAAATAACTGAGGCGGACTGGTGTCTGTTTACCACCCTGTTTCGCTTCGATGCAGTTTACTATGTGCATTTCAAATGCAACTTACGCCGGATTGTAGATTATTCTAATTTGTGGAATTATCTCTTGGACCTCTACCAACAGCCTGGAGTTAGAGAAACTTGCAACCTTGACCACATTAAACGGCATTATTACAAAAGTCATCCCAAGGTTAACCCAACTCGTATTGTCCCTATTGGACCGCTGATTGATTTTGATGAACCCCACAATCGTCATTAGTTAACTGTTGACTGTTGACTGTTGACAGTTAACAGTCAACAGTTAATTCATTGGCAAACTTGTTGTAGTGTAGCGTTGAATTCTGGGTAAGATACAGAGGCAGCTTCTGCTCGAAGAATTGTGGTAGTCCCAGAAGCGTTGAGAGCAGCAATTGCTAAGCTCATGGCAATGCGATGGTCTGTATGACTATCCACATGTGTACCAGTTAAGGGAGTACCGCCAGTAATGTCCATACCATCGGGTAATTCGTGTATTTGCGCCCCCATTTGGTTAAGTTGCTGCGCCATGACAGCAATGCGATCGCTTTCTTTTACCCGCAACTCAGATGCATCCCGAATTGTTGTGGTTCCTTTGGCAAAAATCGCCGCCACTGCCAAAATGGGAATTTCATCAATCAACCTGGGTATTATGTCCCCAGCAAGGGTACAACTATGCAAACCACTAGAACGCACCCGTAAATCAGCTACTGGTTCTCCAGCAACTTCACGCTGATTTTCTTGCTGGATGTCGGCTCCCATCATTGCTAAGGCATCTAAAATACCAGTACGAGTGGGATTAACACCCACATTTTCAATCACTAGTTCAGAATCTGGTACAATAGCCCCAGCTACCAACCAAAAGGCGGCTGAACTGATATCCCCTGGTACAATGACTTTTTGCCCCACAAGTTGAGCAGGACCATTGATGGTAACACTGTTGGTTTCTGGATCACTCACTAATTCTGCGCCAAACGCCCGTAGCATTCGTTCGCTATGGTCACGAGATAGCGCAGGTTCGGTAACGATAGTTTGTCCCTCAACACTCAAACCCGCAAGGAGAATACAGGATTTAACTTGAGCAGAGGCGATGGGAGAATTGTAGTGAATTGGTTGAAGAGATTTTCCTTGAACTGCTAGGGGTGCTAAGGAATTATCTTTTCGCCCCCATATTTGTGCTCCCATTTGTTGTAAAGGTTTGACAACACGGGACATAGGGCGCGATCGCAAGGAACTGTCGCCCGTTATAGTAAAAAACCGCCCAGGATGAGATGCCAAAAGTCCTAGCATAAGTCGCAAGGTGGTACCAGAGTTACCAGCATTCAACACATCAGCAGGTTCTTGTAAATTCCCCAAACCAATACCTAAGACATGGACTAATTCTGTATTCAGTTCCGAAATTTCTGCCCCCATAGCTTGAAAACAGCTAGCTGTACTGCGGGGGTCTTCTCCTAAAAGTAGTCCTTGGATCTGGGTTTCTCCTTGGGCTATAGCACCCAACATCAAAGCTCTATGAGATATGGATTTATCCCCCGGAACCCTGATCCGACCCTGTAAACATAACCCCGAAGGGGGTCGCTGAATTATTAAGTTGTGAGAAACGTTTTGTTGGGTTTCTACGGTTATAACAGAAGCCGACATTAGGATAAACTGGCGTGTGACTGCTAGTATCCTATCGTGTTCCCTGACTTTCTAGCTCTGTGAGTATTGATTGATTTTATTTCATAGCTGCGCTCCCATGCTGACTCATCACCGCAAGCCCGTGTTACTATCACTAATTTCCACAGACCTACCAATTTGGTCTGTTCTAGAAACCGCTGCAACACTGTATCAGAAAGACAGCAACCGATTTCATTTACTGTTGACAGCACCACCTGTTAAAGGCTGCAATGTGGCTAACCACATCAGCCAAGAAAATACGCTTATTTCCAACAAGCCGGACTCTGGGAGTCTACACCTAGAAACGAGCAACACCCACGTCCCTAATGGACCGAGGATCTTATGGCTGGAAATTTCCTCCTACCGGGTCATCATGACCATGCAAGGTAACGCTCAGTTGAGTTACCGTCACTTCTGGGAACAGGGTGTTTATGGAGTTAGTCGTTATTGGTTGCCTACAGAGTCTTTGCAACCTAACGACCCTATTCGCTTACGTAATTTTACTCGTAATCTGAAGCTCAACGGACACCCTTTACCAGAGCATTTACGCCTGGAATACGAATTGTGGGCAGGAAAAGTCCAAATGGGATGCTACATCCTAAATTTGGAAATTAAACACTAATTTCTTTAGTAGGGTGGGCACTGCCCACCATATCCCGGTTTTGGTGGGCACTGCCCACCCTACTTAAAATTTGGTGTTGCTGATTGACGGTATGAAAATCTCACGCAAAGACGCAAAGACGCAAAAAAACCTTGGCGTCTTTGCGCCTTTGCGTGAGGCTAAAAATAATTCATACTTGAATTCAGCAACGCCTAAAATTTTTCATGAATCATTTAGTTTTGGTGGGCAGTGCCCACCCTACTTAAAATTTTTCATGAATGATTTAGGATTGCTATAGTTCTGGTTTTTTGTGCCGATCTACTTAGTCTAATATAGCAATTATTGGTATTTTATAAAACCTATCAATCAAACCAACCCGGTTTATTTGGTTGCAGAAAATTGCTCGACTGGGGTTGGATGGGAGTCCGAGGCGGGGTGGATGCTGGTTGATTTCGCACAAGGAGCAAAGGAATACTAAGAACTCCAAAAATTATAACCGCTGCGGTCATCACCCAAACAGGTAAGCGGTTAGGTTGATAGTCCCCTTGTTCAATTTGCCAGAAAGCCTGATTATATCGCCAAGCTGCGATTACGAGCGTAACAATACCAAAGATTACCAAAGAAATGCCCAACTCTTCTGAGTCGAAATAGGGATTTGGCAATGGTTCCTGTTGAGCCAGAGCAATATTCAGCTGGTGTACAAATAGACCAAATCGAGCAATTGCAAAACCAAAGCCAATTAATGATATTGAAGTACGTACCCAAGCTAGAAATGTTCGCTCGTTCGCTTGATGCTCTCTTTGACGGTCAATTTTGGGTATTTTGTCCATAACACAAATTCTGTTCCCTTGGAATAACAAGAGAACACTGCCCTCTGCGTGGAAACGCGTTTTGAACGCAGCGCCTAGCCAATGCTATCACAGAGGCAGCAGCCAAAACGAGATTGGCGAATTGCCTCCTGACTTTATTTACAGGCTTCTCAACAGACCAAAGATGCCATGTCCAGTAAACACTTCTAATGCTATGAGAGATACAAAACCAATCATTGCTAAACGACCGTTCAGCATTTCGGCATAGGGTGTAAACCCAGTGCGATCGCCTTGCTCATCTATATAAACTTTTGGCTCGACGGCAAAGTTGTTCAATTTACCTGCTTCGTCAATAATCATACCGTTTGCACGCATCGTAAATGTCCTCATGAGATAATTCCTGTTATGTAAATAAGTGTAACAGCTTTATTAATTTATGTAAATTTTTTTATGACACCCGTAGTCTACTTGGAGACGGTTACTCAAAACTTAAACTTTGCTTGTGGTTTATGGGAGGTTCAACCGCTTGCGGGCACCAAATCGAAACAGCTTATCTGGTAGTATCGCTTTCAGGCGAGGCAACCATTGCGCCTCATTGCCAACACGATACCGTAATCGCGGCGACTGGCTTTGTGCTACAAACATTAAGTTATGTTAAGCGCAGTTGGCATTCATGCGATCGTGACGATGCCACAGGCTTGCCAATCCCAAAGTCTACGCACACTATGTGCAAGTCAGAGTAAAACTCAGAGAAGCTATTTGCAGTTAACCCCTGTTAATTCAGGAAAAAACTCCTTTGCAGCACAAGACACTAACATAGGATCTTCAATAGGGGGATTCGTATGTGCAACAATGTGAGCCGCACTAACTTTTTTGAGAGTCCATTGAAAATCTTCTTTCCTATTATCAGCAATACTTTTTACCCTAGTGTAGAAATATTCGCCCCTCGCCAAACGATTAGAACCTTGTTCTGCATCGCAGCTATAGGTGTCATGTTCATTCGATAGAGGTTTGTTATCTTTCGTACCTAAAATTATTGTCATTCGTATGCTAAACGCCCTTTTCAGGTCCACAGATGGCAGTTGATCTCCGGTTTCTTTCTTGAAACCGCAGGGATAGTCCGTATGCTTTGAGGGTATTGTGTACGAACCAGCCTCTGCTGCAACAGCCAAATTGATCCGGGCCTGGGGCATAAAGATGACCATTCGATGTACGAACTGTGCGCCAGCAGAGTGACCATAGAGATAGTAATTGGTTGCGTTGACTTTGGTGCTTCTTTTCACAAACTCAAAAATATTTTCAATTTCCGTAAACGCCCAGTGGTCTTGGGGATTTAGCGTCTTAAGGTCTTCTGTAAACATATTGCCAAGATTATACCCTGTAGCTAAAGGGAACCACTTTTGCTCAAACTGGGGAGCAAGCAGGATAAAATTTGAATTGTCGCTGCCATTGCGGTTGTAGATATTTCTCCAGTCATTTCTATAATTTTCGGCATTCCGTTTTTCGCCGTGCATGGCGAATACCACTTTGGTATTTGGCAGCAATTGATTAGGTAAGTAGTAGTAAATAGGGATAGAGAAATTACCAGCTTCAACCTTGTAAAGGAAACAGCCCTCTCCCGGATTCAACACTCTTAAAGTACAAGTATTATTTGAATGTGTTGAGACTGACTTAGATGCGTTGACTAGATGAGCAAAATAAAAGTAGAGAAAAGCACTCGTAATCAAAGCCAACAATTGTTTCATAAACCAAAACCTCTTATTCGTCATTTTTGAGTTGTGTTGCAAAAACAATTTGAGGAACTGCCTGTGACTCTGGCTAAATGTTTTTCGGATAAACTCTGGAAAGTCTGACCATTGAGATATTTGCCCCTAACGATCCGTTGGGAGAAATAACCCAAATTATAATTTTTTTTAGTTATTAATATACTGCGTTGCAAGTAAGTATTTTAGGAGAATCTCTTTGTCAAGAGGTTCTTGAATTACGTTATTTCTGCCAATTAACCTACTTAAAACTCTAATGGCAGCTTCATGACTTTCTTGACCTCCATTGGATGCCGAATAGTGCGTTAAAACGTAGGGATGTATCAACTGCTCAAATAAATCAACGGCGGTCTCCATGACACAACAATCTGTATCAATACCACAAATGAACACAGTATCAATTTTATTACGTTTTAAAAATGCTATTGTTTCCTGATTAACACTGCTGTATGTGTATTTATCGAAAACCACCTTTGCAAAAGGTTGAAGGGGATCAGCTAACTTCCTCTCTTGCTCGGATATAAGATGTTGCCAGTTTAGAAACTTCACCCAAGGGCTGTCAAGGGTATTAAGAAACCTAGTAAACACAACGAAGTCAAAGATAGACTGATTCAGCAAAGACTCTATTCGCTTAACGACATGTTCAGTGCTTTCTCTAATAAAGCCGTTCTGGACATCGATGACAAAAATACACGACTTCATTTGTTTCACCTTGGATGAATTCTTATTAAGCATACTAAAAAACTGAATTACCCAACCTGAATAACGAGAATAAATTACGTTTAGTTACAAATTTATAATTTTCCATAACCCTCGTAGAGACGCGATTAATCGCGTCTCTACAAAATCGTGATTTTCACA
>JADQBA010000210.1 GCA_016903675.1 Stigonema ocellatum SAG 48.90 = DSM 106950
CTAAGTAGAAACCACAAATAACCAAACAAGGAGTCATAAAATTGACATTGCTTTAAAAACTCATTCAGTCCTCTTTTAGAGGACTTATGCTATTAGCCTGGGACTTCAAGTCCCAGGCGGATGGGGGCGCAGTCAGAAACCCATTAAATACTGAGTTATTTTTTTGATGTACTACCTGGTTGGTGCAAGATGTGAATCGCCCTACCCTCTGGTTACCGGGCGGGGAGACCCCGCCCCTACGATGTTGTGCCAAAATCAATATTGATTACCATGTAGCATGGAGTATGGGTCTTATAGCAATCCGTGCAGGAGTTACAAACACCTCTCCGTTGTCTCCCTTCCCTTGTTCGGATCTTAAATAAGATTGCTTAATCTGGGAGTGATATCTCCGTTTCCGTTTTGAGTTATAGTAAAACAGGTGAAATCAATATGAGTGTAGCAGAACAAGAATTACTAGAAAAGTAGAGACGTTCAGCAATAACAGTGGCGGCTTTACTGCTTGTACCTGGATTAACTTCAATTCGATAAGTTGCTGGAGTGTTGTGAGTCTTTCTCCCCTATTGGCAATGATACCTCTAGGGCAAAAGTAGACTGACCTTGAAAGGTAACTTCTCGCGTTCCACCACGAATTCCACGCCATTGAAGAACGCCCCCTTCAATCCATTTTTCTCCGAATATTTCAGCTAAATTGTAATTACGAGAGATTCCATGAAGAAAGCGAAATGCATCCCGAATGTTGCTTTTTCCAGAGGCATTTGTTCCCACCAAAAGGGTCAAAGAACCTAGATTCAATTCAGCTTCTTTAAAGTTTTTAAACCGTTCCAGTCGCAGTTTCTTAAGCATAGAGCGTTAGTATCTACCGATATTGTCCTTAATTCATTACTTGCCGTTCAAGCAGGCGTTGAATCGTTAATTCTGCCATTGCGATCGCACAGAAGCGCTATCCGGTTTCTCTTGTATCCCAAACCTTGCCTTTCCTTTTACTCCATATAGATAGCGATCGCACAAAAATAGGAAATTAGTTTGTAGTAGCGCTTCAGCGCCGGTTTAACCGCGATTTTATGCGTAGACAGCGCTACTACGAACGAAGAAATGGGTTTTTAGTTGCGTTGGGCGGGGAGACTCCGCCTCTACGATGTTGTGCCAAAATCAATTCCGAGTTTCATTCTCCTGCTTGTTGTTTGAGGAACTGAATTAAATCATCAGATAGCCATAAGCCAGCATCTTGTATGGCTTGAATTGGTTCTGAAATCGCAGGAATTAAACCTTTTTTCTTTGCCAAGAGAAGCATTCCTAGAGTTCCCATAAATGGAATATTTAAGGTTTTAGCTACCCGTCTAGCAGCCGCATCATCAATAATTGCCCGATAACCAGTATTTTCTAGAGCAAAGCTCAAAACTTCAGATTCTCCACGATCTAATCCCCAAGCTAGAATTAAAGATGAGACAGTTGTAAGAGAAACCTGCTTTGCCCAAGAAGCAATTGGTAATTCTCTCGATGCTATATCAGTTTTTTGTGCTTTAATAATTTCATCCCAAACCCTTGATGTAACGATAATTTCAGTGAATAGCTGTGGCAGTAAATAGGCAAACTGACTTTTAAATAACACAATTAAGGGGGAAGTATTAATCACAATTTTCTTCATCATCTAAATCTGAGATTTCTTCAGCTAATTCTTCAGGAGTATATTGGAAGGTAGAAACCTTATATCGCTCAAGAATTTTAATAAATTCTGCTCGGTTTAACCCAGCAATTTCTGCTGCTTTGCCTTGAGAAATTTCTCCGATTTCATACCATTTCACAGCAGCAGCGATCCTCATTTCTTGAGCAAATTCAGCAGGAGCTTTTCTAAGAGAAGAAAAAACGCTTTCTGGAAATTCAATAGATACGGTCTTCATGCTAAGGTGTTTTTTGTTGAGTTATATAAATGTTGAGCTAGTTCATCAGAAATTTGAATCGTTAATTCTGCCATTGCGATCGCACAGAAGCGCTAATTTATTTATGGGGATACATAGCTGCCCATGACTCATAGCAGCATAGCTGCCTTCTTAACCCTCCATAAGCTTCTTACCCTTAGCAACATAAGGGGCTATCTCTTTACGAATAATTTCACTCATCGTCGTACTATTGGCAAGACACCAAGTATCAAAGGCAGTCTTGTCCCCTGGATCTATTACGATTTGTATATAATCCCTTTTACGCTCTAATTTTTTTCTCGGCATGATTTTATCTCATTCATGCTCCAATCATATCATGATAAATATCATGTTATTATTGAATGATGAGGGAAAAAATTATACCCTCATCAGGAGGTGATAAGTTGACAGATCCAAATTACAGAGGTAACGGGAAAGGTGAAGGTTGGATGCCACTATTCCGAATCTTCCGATTCTTGTTTAGACGACGTACCTGGATCGAATTAGATCCAGTATCAGGACAGGAGACTCCGATTGATAAAGAGGACATCCTCAATGACCTTGATATTCAAGCGGACGACGAAGAGGAAAACGGCAATAGCCAAAGCTAATCCTTAAACCTCGAAAACAGCCCCCAACTGGAACTTGGGGGCTTCCCTGACTATAGTGTAGCCTAAGTGGTACAAATATGGACAAAATAATTTACCCCGTCGAGTACCGAATTGTTCAACGCCACATTACACCAGAAAAATCTTACTGGCACTTTCTCAAAGGCAGAGTGTTTTTTAATCCGCTAAATTTACCAACGGAAGGTGACATTGAGTTTATGTTTGGCACAACTAAGAAAAAGGTTATCGTCGAGCTTTTTCGGATAAATATGGGTAAGCCTGGGTACTATTTAGCGGATTTACTAGAACGCAAATATTACTATTGTGGTTCTAGTTGGGAGGATGTAAGGACAACCCTATTGAGCCTTGGGATTGGTCAAAGCGATCCAATCAGGAGTTGAAGCGCATCTCAAACCCACTTGACACCGTAGTGTTGGCGTTTTCTTTTCGGCGTTGCTTATTTGCGGGATGATTTTATTTTCTCTGTAAATCGAAAAAACTTAATTCTTTTGGAGTAGTATAGACCTAGGTTTCAAGGAATTATGGAGTATGACTCTGGCATCGAATGGGCAAGCCGCAATTATTCGTACAGAACGTGGGCTGACGATCGCAGGCACCCGCATCACTCTTTACGACGTAATGGATTATGTAACGGCTGAGTATCCGCCTAAATTCATCCGGGGCTTATTTGATCTGACAGAAGAGCAAATTAATGCCGCGCTAGCTTATATTGAGACTCATCGTGCGGAGGTGGAAGCTGAGTATGAGCAAGTTCTCAAAGAGTCTCTTGAACTCCAGCAATACTACGGAGAGCAAAATCGTGAGCTAGTTGCCCGAATCTCTGCACAACAGCCGAAGCCCGGAACTGAAGCAGCTTGGGAAAAACTGCGGGTAGCCAAGGCAAAGCGCGAGTCCAAAGCATGATTTTTCTGATCGATCACAATCTCAAAGGTCATGCCTTAGTTTTCTTTGGTGCCATTGCAAGTCTTGGTTGGCTTGATATCGTCCCGATTCGGTTTGTCACGTTTGCAGAGATGGAGTTATCCATCGACAGTGATGACAGGGTTGTTTGGCGACTAGCTCAGGAAAATCAGATGATTTTGCTTACAGCTAATCGCAGCATGAAAGGGAAGAATTCGCTCGAACAAGTCATACGTGAAGAAAGCACTTCAGTATCATTGCCCGTAATCACAATTGGTAATGCTGATAAACTGCTCAACGACTCCGAATATCGAGGTCGGTGTGTTGAAAGTTTGATTGAAATTGTGCTCGATATTGATAGTTACCGAGGTGCAAGGCGAATCTTCATCCCATAATTTAGTTGAGCATTAGACATCTCCAGAAATGATGTTGGGTGTTACAAAACTTTTTCTTATCCCACACCATAGCAACCCACACGCCTAGGAATAAATTCCTAGGCTAATAGCTGAAGTCGGCTTAAGCCGACTAGAACGTTCAGAAATTTAGTCCGTTTCAACGGACTTAATCTATTAGCCCTGAAGTTGGGTTCAGGGCTACGGAGTAGAAGGAAATAGTCATTGACACTATAGAACGAACGATCTCAATACTGCGTAGGATTTGCAAAAATTAGAAACCCGGTAACTTTTGCGAAACCGGGTTTCTAAAACCTCAGCACTTACCCACCAAGCGTATTGCATTAAAACTAAACTATGCTTTTTCTAGGGATTTGGGACTGGGAATATCCCTAAATTAATGCAGTTGTGATAGCAAAGTTTGAATTTGAGAACTAGAGAGCAATTGTTGCGCGTCATGAATTAAACGTTCACCCCAGAGGTTTTTCTGCAAAACTGTGACATCAGCGAAGCTTTTGTCTAAGCGTAAGGCAATTTCAGCTAACTGATAGGCTTTTTCTTTTTCCCCTTTACCATACAAAGCTACCGCAAGAGCAAGGTGAGGTTCAGCAAGTTTACTGTTCAGTTTAGTAGCTTGTTGCCATTGTCCGATAGCTGCGTCTATTTCTCCCTGTTCGTATTTGATTAATCCTTGATTGTTGTAAGCTTCAGCATAGTTCGGATTAAGAGCGATCGCTTTGTTGTAATCAGCCAGGGCTAAGTCCCATTTTTTCTGGCTAGAGTAAAGAACTCCCCGAAGGAAGTAAGCATTAGCATCTTGAGGATTGAGAGCGATCGCTTTGTTGGAATCAGCCAGGGCTAAATCCCATTTTTGCTGCTGTTGGTAAAGATTCCGCCGATTGTTGTAAGCTAAAGCATAGTTTGGATTGAGAGCGATCGCTTTGTTGTAATCAGCAAGAGCTAAATCCCATTTTTTCTGCTCTTTGTAAAGATTCCCCCGATTGTTGTAAGCTAAAGCATAGTTTGGATTGAGAGCGATCGCTTTGTTGTAATCAGCAAGAGCTAAGTCCCATTTCTTCTGCTCATAGTAAATATCCCCTCGAAACTTGTAAGCATCAACATCCTTGGGATTGAGAGCAATGGCTTGGTTGTAATCAGCCAGGGCTAAGTCCCATTTCTTCTGCTCTTTGTAAAGATTCCGCCGATTGTTGTAAGCTAAAGCCAAGTTCGGATTGAGAGCGATCGCTTTGTTGTAATCAGCAAGAGCTAAATCCCATTTTTGCTGCCCATAGTAAAGAAACCCTCGGTTGTTGTAAGTTAAAGCATAGTTTGGATTGAGAGCGATCGCTTTGTTGTAATCAACAAGAGCTAAATCCCATTTTTGCTGCCCATAGTAAAGAAACCCTCGATTGTTGTAAGTTAAAGCATAGTTTGGATTGAGAGCGATCGCTTTGTTGTAATCAGCAAGAGCTAAATCCCATTTTTTCTGCTCTTTGTAAAGATTCCCCCGATTGTTGTAAGCATCAACATAGTTTGGATTGAGAGCGATCGCTTTGTTGTAATCAGCAAGAGCTAAGTCCCATTTCTTCTGCTCATAGTAAATATCCCCCCGAAACTTGTAAGCATCAACATCCTTGGGATTGAGAGCGATCGCTTGGTTGTAATCAGCCAGGGCTAAGTCCCATTTTTTCTGCTCTTTGTAAAGAATCCCCCGATTGTTGTAAGCATCAGCATCCTTGGGATTGAGAGCAATGACTTGGTTGTAATCAGCCAGGGCTAAGTCCCATTTTTTCTGCTCTCTGTAAAGAAGCCCCCGTATGCTGTAAGCTAAAGCAGATTTGGGAGACAGAGCAATGGCTTGGTTGGAATCAGCCAGGGCTAAATCCCATTTTTTCTGCTGTTGGTAAAGAATCCCCCGAAGGAAGTAAGCTAAAGCAAACTTCGGATTGAGAGCAATGGCTTGGTTGGAATCAGCCAGGGCTAAATCCCATTTTTTCTGTACAGAGTAAATAATTCCCCGGTGGATGTAAAAAACAGCACGGGGACTGAGTTTAATCGCCTCACCCATAGGTGCTTCTGCTTCTGCATAGCGTTTTAAATCATCTAATACGAAGCACTTCTCGTTGTATAGATTTGGGTTATTTGGCTGAAGTTTAATCGCTTTGTCTATTGCTACTAATGCTGGCTCGAACTGATTTAACTTTCGATAGTGTACACTTTGTTGTTTCCAAGCAGCAGCGTAATCAGGTTTTTTGCTCACAGCTTGTACAAATGCAGCAATAGCCTCTTTATCTTTCCCCAATTCACCTAAAGCCAAGCCTTTGCCGTAGTAAGCTAAATACACAAAAGATGGGTTTAGCTGAATCGCTCTTTCAAAGTCTTGCACTGCTTCCTCATACCGACGCAACCGCCACAGTTGATTCCCTCTTTCTAGCCATTGGGAAGCTGTTGCATTTCCTTTGGGGACATCAGCTGATAATATAGTTTGTTGGATAGACTTGACTTGTTGTTCATTGAGTGACGCGGGTGGGGTTTTTTCTACATGTTGCGGTGTCACACCCAGTCGCTGCGTCAGTCCTAAAAAGGTACTCACAGGAATGCCTAAACTATAGCCTATCTGTACTTGACCTCCACTATTACTGCCTGAATCCCCTGTTTTATCATCAATAGCTTCTTGTCCCTCTACAAGTCCATGAATCCCAATGACTCGCCCAAGGGAATCTAACACTGGTCCGCCACTCATCCCACCATAGGTAATGCTGGTATAAACTAACTCATATCCTCCCGTTAAGGAACTCTCACTTTGTAACAAACCAGAACTACCAGTGTGAAAGTCTGATAGAGTTATTTGTAATAATCCCTGTTCTTTTTCAAAAATCTGCCCTGCTGTAAACCGCCAAGGTGATTTATCCCCTAATTTGGGATACCCTCCAGTGAACATATAGTCTTTATCGTTGGGACTATAATCTGCAAGGGTTGCTACTTGATAGTTTTGTTGACTTGTAAACTTTACTACCGCTAAATCTACCCCAACTTCAGTTTTGATTGTACTTCTTTCCATGGGATATTGTTTCCCATCTGGGGCGAGTATTTGGTAGTTATCATCACCACATGGCTTAGTCCCTTGTTCTGTTTCACACACAACGTGAGATACCGTTAAGACGGTGTAGGTGTTTCCATCTTTAGCAATAATGATCCCTGAACCGTTACCACCACGTGTGATATCATCTATTCTGACTGTAATCTGCTTAGCTTTTTGCTCTAATTCCCCTAGCCATCCCGTCAGTTGCAATTGTGGTATGCTAGTATCCGTCTTTGGTAAAGGCAGACTATAGGCGGTGAGAATCTCTGAGTTGACTTGTGCTAAGAATGTGGCGACTGGTATTCCCCAAGCAACGCCTCTCCACTGTTTGATTTGTTCATCTGTCGGTCGGGAACCGTCTTCATAAACATAACCTGTATTTAAAATGGGATCAGCGCTGCGTCCATTAATCCCGATGAGGGTTCCACGAGAGTCGATAATTGGACCACCGCTCATTCCCTGGGAGATGTTGCTAGTGTAACCGATTTGATACCCTTCTTTGAAGGGACGGTCTGAAACATTTTTGACAACTCCAGTCTGAAATATCCCCCCTTTTTCTACAGAAAATCCACCCGCGACAACTGGTGTATCAGGCTTGGGAATTGCTTCGGTGACGGGGACTAAACAATAATTTTGATTGGTCTGGAATTTTAGGAGTGCTAAATCATACTTCTGTAAGTTGGTTTTGGGGACAATTTCTGCGGAGTAGGTTTGACCATCAGGCGTTTGGACTCGGATGGAATTGATTGCTCTGACAACATGGGCGTTGGTGATGACAAGATATGTGTTCCCCTGCTTTGCAAGTAGCGTTCCTGAACCACGGTTGTTCTGGGTTGTGACTTTCACGGTAGCACTGCTTGCGAGGCTTTGCAGTTGTTTGTCAGAGTAGAATTCCCCGTTGTCTGGTTCTATTTTACAAGCGTTCGTGTCAGAAACAGGGGTAGCTTTGGCAAGAGGAAGAACAGGTGAACTGGGATGAAGTTCCTGGGTGCGATACGCGTAGCGTAAAGCCAAGGGCTTATCGCCCCACGAACTTGAGGCGAACCATGAGTTGGGGACAAAGACTAAAAAAGTAACTAGAGCAAAGTATTTCATTTATAAGTCACCACACAAAATCTGGGAGGATAGGAAATTAGTGTTCGGCGTCATTAATTTTGAAAGGTTCGTAGTAAGCACTTTAGTGCTTAAAATCCAGGGGGAAATCGCTCACTACGAACTTTCACAACCCCACAAAACTAATGACATGAACTACTACTCCCGAACCGCGCTTAAGATTACCGAAAGAATTTTTAGCTCACGCAAAGGCGCAAAGGCGCAAAGAAGGGAAGGGAGTAGTAGTCGGTGTCATTAATTTTGAAAGGTTCGTAGTAAGCACTTTAGTGCTTAAAATCGAGGGATAAATTGCTCACTACGAACTTTCACAACCCCACAAAACTAATGACATGCACTACTAGTACTCGGTGTCATTAATTTTGAGATGTTCCTAGTAGTGCTGCTCGATTTTAAGCACTAAAGTGCTTACTACGAACGAATAAAATTAGTTGAGCGTTACCAAAGGAGCTTTTTTAAACAAAGCTTGCACACTCAGATACGTTTGCTTACCTGAATTTTGTAGTATCATATCTGAAGAAGCACCTTTGGTAATATCAATCAGGTTTTGAAACACTATCTGAGGATTAGAACCCGACTTAAGTGTGAATAATTGATTGTTACTATTGCAGGTTTCCTCTGGATTAGCAGGAGCGCAAATAACGGGATAACCATTAACCGTTCCATAAGTCAGGTAATTCAAACGACCCTGGGAGTAAAATTGTTGGAATTTTTCAGTGACGGTTGCGCAGCGTTTTTGAGGAGTCCAGCCATTTCGTTCAAAATATTCGGATTTCCAACCAATAAAACGTACATGAATTTGACGTTCAGGTATCCAAGCAACTGTAGCCGGAATCCTTGAGTTACTTGCTTGGTCAAATACTTCCCGACAAAAGAAGGTTACTTGATTGGGCTTAGCTTCGGAAGGCTGGGATTCGCTGAAACTGGGAACAATACTTACAGTTAAGGTGGCTACAGTTGTTAAAACAGTTATTGCTAACCCAACCAACAATGCTTTGCGTTGCATATTTTTCAATCCTTTGTAATAAATTGTGAATTATTCTTCATGGCTTAGCCGTTGCTTGTAAACTATAATTTCCGGTTTCTCCTCGTTCATGAGAAGTAGCTACGATTACATACACTCCATCTTCAGGCAAAGTGGTCTCAACTTGAGCATTAAAATCTCCTGCTCCTTTATCGTGGCTCTCGGCTATTTTCTTCAGTTCTCCACTCTCAGAAGAGAGATGTAAAATAAAAAATGGGTGAATCTTCTGACTGTTCATTTCCATGACTACTTTTTGACCTGCGCGACCGCGAAATTGATAGACATTTGCGAAGCGACCATCTTGGAGAATGCGATCGCCTTCTCCTAACTTTCCATTAACCACTTGACCATTGAGTTGGATAGTCAGAAGAGATGGCTCTTTTTTTACCTGAACTAGGGTTGAAACAGGAGAAATATCTCTTTTTTTTGCTGCTGTTAGAAAAGACTGAACCTGAGAAACGGGTATTGCAAAGTTCATTCCGCTATTCAATTCTCCAACCATTGATGACCCTGATGTATTCACACCAATTACTTCGGCTTGAGTATTGAGCAGCGGTCCTCCCGAATTGCCTGGTATAATAACTGCATCGTGTTGAATCCTACCAGTAGCATCGATGCGAGTGATGTGTCCTTGGGTGAATGTGTCTCTATTCTCTTCCCCAAGAGGAGAACCAAGGGCAAAAATGCGATCGCTCACTTTCGCCTTACCAGGAGAAGCTAAACTAACTGTACGCATGTTTTTCTGTGGATTGATTTTCAGCAGTGCTAAATCTAATCCTCCCTTGCCAAAACCAACCACATCAGCACTCACTTGACGACCATCGGAGAAACTCACAGTCACTACGCTTGGGAAATCTTGAGGATTATAATTTTCAAGTTCCCCTGTTCGCGGAGGTGGTTTAATCACATGGCTGTTGGTGATGATAAACCCATCAGGACTAACAATAAAACCACTTCCAGAACCTTTCCCTGTTTTAACTGTCACCACAGCAGCACTGGCTTTCTGATAAACTTCGCGTCCAATTTGTTCATCTGATGTCTGTGCTAAAATAGGTTCTGGTCCCTTAATCTGTGAATTGGGGTGGAGTTTCTGTGTGCGATACGCGTAGCGTAAAGCCAAGGGCTTATCGCCATCCCCTGAGGAACTAAAGGCGAAACACAAGTTAGGAATAAAAACTAAAAAAATAACTAGAACTAAGTACTTCATATTAGTCATCAGTTAAGCGCTTTTTCGATTGATATGATACAGGAAAAAGGAGAAATTATTGATTTCTGTTGAGATTTCATTTTTCATGTGTTCCCTTTACGCAAATCAGCCTAATTTTTAGAAAACTTTACATTATTGGGGATTAGGGACTGGTGACTGGTGACTAGGAAATACGATTACATCCCAATCCCCATTCCCCAATCCCCATTCCCCATTCCCCAATCCCCAATCCCCATTCCCCATTCCCCATTCCCCATTCCCCATTCCCCATTCCCCATTTCCCATGGTCTAGAATATCCGTGGAATGTAAAGAGAAGGTTATCCTTGAGTGAAAAATTTCATATCCCCTCAAGAAAAAGAGGAGGTCAGGGTGGTTTCATACAACCAGAGAAAAAAACCTTCCGGGGAGAGGTTTGGAGAGGGGCTAATGGTTCTGCACTACACGAAAAATCAAGACTTATGGATTTTTCTTTCTTTGTATGAAACCACCCTTCGAGTCATAAAACAGCGATAGGTTGTGAAATTAATGTCACGCGCAATTCTTAGCAGTGCTACCCATGTGGTGGAACTGGATTTGTTGCACTCGAGTATGCCCATGGCAATTTTGGGAATGCGATAATTGAAGCGATCGCTCCCCGATAAAGAACCCTCGATGAGCCAACTCATATCATGTTCGCTTAATGTGGTGATGGGGCACAAAAACCCCGCCCCTACGATTTTTTGAATCTCACGACTGCGGCAAAGCTGCTTTCTTCACAGCTTCCAAATCAACATTAAGTTCTTGCGCAATCTGGGACACACTCATCCCCATTTTTACTAACAGGGGCACAGTGACTTTCAGCATTTCGGCTTTCTGTTCCGAACGTCCTTCTTCCTTAATTTCTCGGTAAACTCTCGTATCTTTTAGTGTTATTCCTAACATAGACTCCACCTCTGTTCTACTCAATTGTTCAAACTTGTACACCATTATCGTCGTTACCATCTCTATTATGACCTGATTTGATGGCATGGATGCTTCAACACTTGTTCTACCCAACAAATATCTTGCTTCTTCTGGTGCTTTGTCTTCCTCCACCGTCGTTAATACCATCAGCGCCACCCACAGAGGTAATTGGCGAATATCTCCTAACTCATCCAAGTACACCCGATTCACTTGGTTTCCGTTGAGTAGGGTTCGATGAGGATGAATATCGCTTTGTTCCACACTGCGCGA
>JADQBA010000090.1 GCA_016903675.1 Stigonema ocellatum SAG 48.90 = DSM 106950
CATCCGCTGTAAGAAAGGAAACAGGCGGTGCTTCGGGTCGAAAGCACCATAGACCATTGGCAATCGTACAATCGTCCCAGGTAAGTCAGGGTCTGCCATAACCACCTGCTCGACTAAAATCTTTTCATAATCAGCACTCACTGCAAGGGGTCTATTTGGCATTTCTCGGAAAGGAAAAAGCTGCTGACGGAGAGGCGAATCTTCAGTAAGCGGAACTGGAACCACTCCAGATTCTTTGCCCAAAATCACCCCGTAGGCATGATAGACATCTATACTGCTGATAGCAACAACACGCTGAGCAATACCCGTGAACGTTTTCATAACTCCCAGTGCATCCTCCTCGGTGTAAGGAATCATATCTAGCACCACTTGGGGTGAAATCTCCTCAAACTTGCTTTTGAACTCAAGGAGATGAGTGCGATCGCCTAAAATTTGATGCACCTTGATCGGCAATTCAGCTATAGTTTTTCCCCGATGAAATAAAGTCACCTCATGACCCATAGCAGTCAGTTGACGCACGACTACCGGACCAATAAACTTAGTCCCACCAATCACCAGAATTTTCATAATTTCCCGTAAAATCTCTTATTTTTTCTCTGCGTTCTCTGTGTCTGTGCGGTTCAAAAATTCTTTATTTAACCAAGAGTTGTTTACTGACGTCGTTCATCAGCCGCAACACCCACTAAGACTTGTAACAATTGTTGATTAAGGCTGTAGTCCCACCCACCATTAAGAAAAGAACTGAGAATGACACTATCTAACGCTTCATACCTGAAAACACTGGTGCGAGTTGGCAGTGCTAAGGTTTGAGTAACTGCGGTTGACTCGTAGCTGAATTGACCTTGCAACGGTTGAGAAAGGCGCATTGGTTGATGTAGAGACTTTCTCTGAAAAGTTTTTACATGGCTCAACCCCTTATGCTCAAGCTGAAGTCGAGTCCCACCATCAACAGCCTTGAGCGTCCAGGTAACAATTGAGGGTTGGCACATCATACCATCCTGCCAAGTGTAGGAAAGTCGCTTTGGCTCATCAAGTTCAATGACCTCACAATCAATACTTTCACCGATTCCTGGCAGTGTAGAATGCTGAAATTGGAATTTGTGTCCAACACGCGGCTCAAAGTCATTTTCCATCAACCATGCAGCCAGGGCGCGGCGGTTGGTGAGTACCTGCCAAACGCGCTCTTGTGGATATGGATAGAAAACGTCCATTGTCAAGGTTTTGAGCATTAATTTTCCTCCAAATAGTTGCCAAGGAGAGCCAGTTTTTCTTGCCAGAACTCTTCATAATGGGCAATCCAGTCAGATATTTCCTTCAAAGGCTCTGGGTTTAGCCGATACAGGCGCTGTCGCCCTGATTTCCGCATTTGTACTAAACCAGCTTCACAAAGCACCTGCAAGTGCTGTGAAATTGCTGGCAAGCTCATGGCAAAAGGCTCAGCTAACTGTTTGACTGGTTGCTCACCGATACGTAAGTGATCTAATAGTGCCCGTCGTGTTGGATCGGCGATCGCAACAAAGACATCCGCACTCGCAGCAGGTCTACTCATTACGGTAAACCAATTACTTAACTATTTAAATAATAGATAAGCATTCGCTTAAATGTCAAGGGCAGGATTTTTATTGGTTGGGCAACCCAAATTTCTTGGTAACGTTCTCCCCTACCCCAATACAGTTCAGTTAAACACATACTCAGAAACCCGGTTTCGCCAAAGTTACCGGGTTTCTATGCCTAAGCTATCCTTAACACCAAGGGTATTTTCCTCTACCCTATCAAGGTGAGAAATGATTAATCTTGTTAAGAAATGTAACAAGAACACAGGACTTGCATAAAACTCAAAAGGTGAACTGAATAATTATGGTAGATGTGATGAAGTGCTGCTCGGCACACAAGATTGCATGTTTCGGTAATCCTAAAGTAGTTTTAAATATGCAACGATCATCAGGACGAACAAGAGAAGAGAGGATTATGGAAATCTTTGCTAGCAGTTTGTGGACTATAGAAATCCTATTTAAGATCGGAACAAGGGGGATAAGGGGGACAAGGAGGACAAGGGAGACAAGTTCGCTGCGCGAAAATTCACGCATTCAAAAGTCAACATTTAAAACCCTTTTGACTTGTTACCTTAGCTTTTGACTTCCCCCTTGGGGAGGGGGGTGTTTGTAACTCCTGCACGGATTGCTATAGTCTCAAACTGTAGTAATACAGTGCAAGCTGGAGCCATCTGACGAATTACGAATTACGAATTATGTTGACTTGCTGCTACACCAGATAAAGAAAAGCTACAAAATTAAAAATTTACTGAGGGACTTAAACCCCAAATTCAAATATTGTATAACACCATGAGCGGCAAGAATTTCTCGTGCCCGTTACAACATAAGACCTTATGCACACAATCAAATTTATGTCAATACCTAAGTTCTATCAGTGTTAATCCATCAATATGAAGAAATGTAAAGTTTTTTTGGTGTTTGCGTAATATCCGTAAGCGCTTTTAGTTAAGTATTCAGCACACCAAATTATCAATGGACTTATGAAACCTGGGAATGGGAAGAGGACGCCTTTGATTCTCGGCCATTTTCCGCTCGACCGAATTTTAAAAGCCTACGACTTACGCATTGACAGAAACCACCAACTGTGCATTACCTCTCGTTACAAGGCTCTGCCTTGTAATGCTGTTGTGCGAGGCTCTGCCTCGCGTCAAACTTGGAGGCAGAGCCTCCTTGAACTCCTTAATGGGCAGAGCCGCTCGAAGGAGGCAGGGCAAGACGTTTAGCAAAACGTGCCTGTTATTCACATGATGGTCAATGTGTCTTGTGCGTAAGTCCTAAAGCCAACTTTCGATCTCATGAATTCAGCAGTATCAAACCAATTAACGGAGCGCTTGATGGTGAAAAAAATTTTGGTAATTGAAAATAGAGCAGAAACCCGAAAACTCTTTGTAGAATCTCTGGAAGCTAACGGTTTCTACACGATAAGTGCTGAAGACGGTCTTATCGGTGTCCAAAAATCGCACAAAGATGTACCTGATTTAATAATCAGCGAAATACAAATTCCAAAACTTGATGGTTACAAAGTCTTAACAGAGGTGCGCAAAAATTCAAAAACAGCGATTATCCCCTTAATTTTTGTCACGACTAAAATGAGTAGGAATGACATCCGCAAAGGTATTGAGATGGGAGCGGATGACTATCTCACTAAGCCCTGTAAAGTAGAAGAACTACTCAGTGCGATCGCAGCCTGCTTCAAAAAACGAGCCTTACTGCAACAGTTCTACAGTGAGCAGTCACAGCCAGTCCTACCAACACCAAATGGAACTACAAAACTGATTAATTTAGATTCAATTTTTCCATACGACCCCGACTTAATGGAGGTATTCTTATTCATAGAAGCTAATTATCATCTACCAATTACCCTCCGCCACGTAGCTGATGCAGTTGGTTACTCCTCAGCTTATCTCACCAACTGGGTGCGACGTCAAACTGGAAAAACTGTGCAAAGCTGGATTATTCAGCGCCGTATGGCAGCAGCACGTTTCTTGCTTTTGGAAACCAATGAGGCAATAGAAGAAATTGCTCTTAAGATAGGCTATCAAAGTTTGGTTCATTTCTTCCGCCAGTTTCGGACACATCATGGGACAACTCCCCAAGTTTGGAGAAAATTGAAGCAATGTGATGAAATATAAATAAGTGAGTGTAAATAACCCCTAATAGTTGTTAACTTTGGTTAACCTACTTTCGACCAATTAACTATTAACTACAGCAATCCTCCGCAGATTTATAAACACCTCTCCCTTGTCCCCCTTGTCCCCCTTGTCCTCCTTGTCCTCCTTGTCTTCTTTGTCCCCTTTGTTCGGATCTCAATTAGGATTGCTATATTCAAGCGAAAAGTAGTTTCTCATGAGGGAGACGCTCTTTCAGGACATTGCTTTACTACGGCAAGTCCTAACAGACAGTTGTGTTTATTCAAGCTGAGAAGCTACAACAAAAATGTTAGTGAGATCAACAAATTGTTTATTGTGAAAGCAATGTAAATCTTAGTAATCTCGATAGCGTAAAAGAAATCACGGCTAAAGTAACCAAGGCATTATGAATGCAATAAGACAGGCATTTAAGAACGCAAATATTTTTTTGCACAAATATAATCAACAACCTTCTGAGGTTGTTGTTGCTCAATCTACAGGCATTGCTCTTGATATTAGCCACCCAAAAAACCAGGAAAAGCTAGCATTAACTCCTACTGAGACTGCTAAACAGTCACCACCTCCTCAGCCTCACCTCAACAATCAGGAAAAGCCAGAAGTACCTCCTGGTGAGATGGAGAAAGAGCCTCCTCGTCTGCCTGACGTGTGGGTCTACGATGGAGATGCATACGATTTGTCTGACTTCATCACGCGGCATCCAGGCGGCGAGTTCTTCATTGGAAGGATGAGAAATAGAGATATCACGATACTGGTTAATATTTTTCATCCCAACCCCGAGAAAGTCAAAAAAATTCTTAAGAAATATGCACTGGGACGAAAAGCCGTACCCGAGGATATTCATCCCAAATGCAATGCTCCAGAGTTCTTATTTCGTGCAGGTTTCGATGCCTGGAAAGATACACCAAAGTTTAACTTTGAAAATAAAGAGCAACTTCTAAATCAAATCAAGCAAAGGCTAAACAAGCCAGAAATGAAAAAAAAGATTGCTCAAGTAGATTGGATTTTTGATACTGTCACCATCATTTTGGGCATCGTATACATCCTTGTGCAATTGCTGCGATTAAATTTCGCGCAGTATATGCCAATGTATCTGTTTGTCCCACTTATGGTGTTTTTAAGAATCTCCCTTGCTGGATCTGGTCACTATCTAATCCATCGACCACAAGTGGGCTTAAACAAAGCATTAGAACAGATTTTTGATATCAATTACGTTCCCATGGCTTTCGTGGTTACTGATGGTCACAGTTTGTTGCATCATCCATGTACCCAGAGTGAAGTTGACATCAAGAGAAATGTTTTCACTGCGATGATGGAACTGCCTCGTTACTATCGAATTCCGGTTCATACAGCACATAAATTGGCACACGTTCTCACTGGTATGTTTGTTCGATCTATTGAGATATGTATACTGGGTTTCAAGTTTGGTGTTAAAGAATTATATGGCTCTTGGCAAGGAAGTCTTCTCCATTATGTGGGTCTCTTTGGGATGCGTATACTTCTTTTGATTGAGTTAATTTTGTATTGGATGCATGGCGATATTGGAGCTTGGTTTGCACAGTTTTTTCTTACTTTATGGATCAGTACCTTTATGATTGTCGCCAGTCACGATTTTGAAGAAGAAGAAGCAGAAATCGCTCTCAGGCAAGAACGAGACTGGGCAGTGTGCCAAATTAAAAACTCCTATGATTTGACCATGATTGGCAACAAGTACATTGACTGCTTTCTGTCAGCAGGTCTTAGCCCGCATCGTGTACACCATGTGCTTCCATATCAAAGAAGTGGCTTTGCAAACATTGTCAGCGAAGATGTTGTACGAGAAGAAGCAGAGAAATTCAACGTTGTTTGGTTACAACCAAAGAACTTCTTCCTAGATCGCCTGCCCATCTTGACAAAATATTACTTGTTTGCTCCATCAAGGATGGCAAAAGAAAAGAACTTTGGATTGTTGAAGGAACACTTTCACCCACAAGAATTACTCACGTCAATGCAATATATTCTCAAAGGTTTTGTTGGTATCGGATCTATTTAACAAGAAAATACAGTTGCTACTGAATAGCAAAGTGTTCAAGTTCTGTGAAATTGTCAGCAAACTTTACAAGAGACATAAAGACTGTATGAATGCCAAAACTATCCTACAAGTAGACAACGAAACAGTTGGCTATCCTTTGATTCAACCACTACAGAAAGCAACAAGATATAGCTTGTGTAAGCCTGATACCATTAGGTCAAAGCAGTTTTTACCCACGATTGAGAGTATAGCAACTGGCACCCCTAACAACGTCATTCGACAATCTGACGCGGCTAAATTTGTTGCTAACCTTTCTACCTTGGAACACAATCGGCTTCGGATCGATAAAATTTATAAAAATACCCGAATTGATACAAGACATTTGGCTGTCAATTTGTTGTCAGATGAGGCGATGTCTCCTCAGGGAAGCAGCAAGACCATTCAGTGTCGTATGCAGATGTATAAGGAGCATGCTGTTCCTTTAGCTGAGCGGGTTGCAAGAACAGCACTCTTATCTGCTTCTGCAAATATGAAGACTAGCAATCATTTGCACTCAGACCTGAACATTTGTGATTCTATCCGCCTGATTGTTTTTGTATCGAGTACAGGCTTTGTAGCACCCGGAGTAGATACAGAATTGATTAAGAGCCTTGGACTCAGGCGAGACACATCTCGAGTTACAGTGAATTTTATGGGTTGTGCAGCCGCGATGAATGGACTGCGTGTTGCCTGCGACCATGTGCGAGCTCATCCAACGCACAAAGTCCTTTTAGTCTGTCTGGAACTCAGCTCAATTAATGCAGTGTTTGAAGATGAAGTCAATGATGTTATTATCCATAGTATTTTTAGTGATGGATGTGCTGCGGTGGTTATCGGAGCTTGTGAACAAGAGCAAGCGAAAGATAAAGTCATCATTAGAGATCACCTCAGTTACCTTGTTGAAAATACCGAAGACGGCATTATTCTTGGCATAAGGGATAATGGGATTACTTGTCAACTTTCGCGTCAGTTACCTGAGTATATTAAGACTGGTGTGGGTCCAATTATCGAAGGTTTTCTGGCAAGCCATCAGCTGACTAAAGAGAACATCGATCTGTGGGCTGTTCACCCCGGTGGTACACGCATTATTGAGAACGCACAATGTTCTCTTGGACTCAGCGATCATCAAGTTGCTGATAGTTGGGAGATCCTCCGCCAGTATGGCAACATGCTTAGTCCCTCAATACTGTTTGTCATGGAACGTATGCTGAAAAAACGTCAGAAGATTTCTCCGGATGTGGAGAAAAAATATGTGGCGTTGAGCAACCTGGATAACGCAACCCAAAAAACGAGCGCATTAACTGGAATGGCATTTTCATTTTCACCAGGAGTTGGAGTGGAAGGTATTCTGTTTCAAACAGTCTAGATGATATGATGGTTGACGAAAATTTTGAGTAATCCCACACAGCAATGTGAAATTTATTGGTAAAATTGGAACAAAGTCTTGCTTTTACAGGATGATTTAGGGTAATAACGTTCAGCTCACCGAAAGGACGGAAGCATGAGGTTTATTCGATTTCTTTTGGAAATATCATGGCAACATATCTTGATTGCAACTATTACTGGCTTAATTAGCGGTGGTAGTAATGCAATACTCATTTCACTGATAAATCGCTCTGTCAGTCAAGCATCATTGCCTAATGCACTGTTGTATTTTGCCGCATTTGGTTTCTGTGCCCTCTTGACCAGTACCATCGCGCAATTCATGCTCATTAATCTCTCGCAAAATGCCATCTATCAATTGCGAGTTAGATTAAGCCAAAACATCTTATCCTCACCTTTACAACATTTAGAAAGACTTGGGGAAAATCGTCTACTCGCAACACTAACTGATGATGTTCGAGTCCTTTCTCATGCAGTGTCTGCAATTCCTAGTATCTGTATCGATCTTGCTACTGTCATTGGATGCTTGGTGTACTTGTCTTTGATTTCAAACCTTATATTTGCATTGACTGTCGCTACATCTTCTATTGCTATTTGGTGTGTGCAAACTAGACTTGGAAAAGCACAGCATTTGTTCTCCGTAGCACGTGAAGAAGAGGATAACTTATTCAAGCATTTTCAAGCCATTACCAGAGGTACTAAAGAACTGAAACTGCGTAAGCTCAGACGAGAAGATTTTTTCTCCCGCGATCTTCAGGGTAGTGCAGTAAAACTGCGTCAGAAAAATACTACTGCAATGCAAAGTTTCGCGATCGCCAACGGGATAGGTCAATTTTCGCAGCTTTCTAGCTTAGCCTTGATTCTTTTTATATTGCCCAGGTTCATTCATTTATCGATCCCAACACTGTCAACCTATGTCCTCACCACGACCTATCTATCGCTTCCACTTCAAAACCTTTTACGTAGATTACCCGATCTATTGCAAGGCAATGTTGCTTTGCAGAAAATTGAGATGATGAAGCTGTCATTAACAAGCCAATCTGAAATTGACACAACAACTGACTCCTATATTATCAAACAGCCCACTCAACTTAAACTCAAACTTGAACTTGATCAGGTGACTTATTTGTATCCCCCTGCTGAACATGAGAAGGGTTTTGTTTTGGGTTCAAAAAGTCCACCTTTACCGCCAGGACATAAACCAAGACAGGGACATAAACGGGGAGGTATGCATCCCCCTAGGGATGATCAGAAGGGGTTTGTTTTGGGTTCAAACGGTTCACCTTTACCGCCACCAGGACATAAACCGGGACAGGGACATAGACCAGAAGGTATGCATCCCCCGACTGACGATGAGAAGGGATTTCTTCTCGGACCAATTAGTCTGTCTTTACAACTAGGACAAATAACTTATATCGTAGGTGGTAATGGTAGCGGCAAGTCAACGTTAGCTAAATTGATGACGGGATTGTACCCACCTACCACTGGGTCAATTTATCTTGATGGAGTTCTCATCACCGATCAGAACCGGGAATGGTATCGCCAACATTTCTCTGCCATATTCTCTGACTTCTACCTTTTTGATAGCTATCTGGGATTCAATCATACGGAGCTTGATCGAGAAGTTGAAAATTATCTGAGGCAATTACAGTTAGACCACAAAGTTCAAGTCAGAAATGGTGTTCTATCAACAACTAATCTATCCCAAGGGCAGAGAAAGCGTTTGGCATTGCTAACAGCTTATTTAGAAGACAGCCCTATTTATTTATTCGACGAGTGGGCGTCTGACCAAGAACCGTACTTCCGAGACCTCTTTTACAGACAAACTCTTGTCAAACTCAAAGAACGTGGCAAAGCAGTTGTCGTAATCACCCATGATGACCGTTACTTTCACCTAGCTGACCAAATCATTAAGCTCGATTATGGCAAGGTTGAACCTGACTATGCTCCAAAACTGGTTATCTGATTTAAGATACCAGTTAGTAGATAGAATTTTAAAATTCTATTAACTTAAGTGTGAAACTCGTTGGGAGTTACAATATGAGTAACACTGAACATAAGATAAATGAAAAAATTTACGATCACATGACTCAGCTTCAGGTAGATTTAGAGAGAGCATTAAAAAATATTCTCGAACAAGCTGGTAGCAAAATTAATTTGGAGAGACAACAGGAAGTCAAACAACAAATTGAAGATACTAAGCAACTTATCGAGCGCATGAAGAGTAGGTATGTTTGAGAGATTCTATTCGGCAATACTTTCAGTGAACAGTCTACAAACAAACAGAGGTGTGTCTGGTTTTTATTCAAGGAATCAACATGGCATCTAATCCTCTCGATTCAGTCAATTACCCAAAACTATCTGATTTAACTGACTCCACATCCTTACCCGAACCCGTAAAAAAACAGAGTATAGTAAAGTGGTTTGTTGGATTTTTCTGCCTATTCCTGGTTGTGGGTGTGAGCGTTCTTGCCTATCGCCAACTTGTTGAGCAACGACAGCAAGCAGAGCAACGTCTGCCACTAGTACCTTTAGAACGGGGAAGTTTTTCTATCACTGTCTCAGCCAATGGGACAGTTGAACCGGAGCAAGTGATCAACGTTAGTCCCAAAGCGGCAGGTATTCTAAAAAGTCTCCTCATCAAGGAAGGCGATATTGTTAGCCAAGGACAGGCGTTGGCTCAGATGGATGACTCCAATTTGCGGGGACAATTGAGGGAACAGCAAGGAAAACTAGCACGAGCAAAGGCAAATTTAAACAAGCTCATAGCAGGTAATCGCCCTCAGGATATTGCTCAGGCTCAGGCGAAACTGGAGGAACTGCAAGCAACACTACGCAAACTCAAGACAGGTAATCGCTCTCAGGATATTGCTCAAGCACAGGCTCGCTTAGAAAAAACTCAGGCTAATCTGAACAAAGCAGAGGATGAGTTTCGCCGCACTCAGAAACTGAACAATGCTGGAGCAATTGCCTTGCAAACTTTAAACCAAAAACGTGCGGATCGCGACAGCGCCCAAGCCCAAGTTGCGGAAGCACAACAAGCACTATCTCTGGAAAAAGCGGGAACCCGCCAAGAAGATATTGACCAAGCCCGTGCACAAGTAAAGCAGCAACAGGAAGTTTTGAGCCTCCTTAAAGCAGGAACTCGTCAAGAAGATATTGACCAAGCTCGTGCAGATGTGGTATCCGCACAAGGCTCGCTGGAAAATATCGAAACCCAGATGAAAGACACACTCATTCGCGCACCCTTTGATGGGACTATCATCCGCAAGTATGCCAATCCGGGGGCTTTTGTAACGCCGATGACAGCAGGGAGTTCGGTTTCTTCTGCAACTTCATCATCGATTTTGGCATTGGCTGACACAAATCGGGTTGTGGCAAATGTTTCGGAGAGCTACATTTCCCAAATTCGTGTCAATCAAGAGGCGGTGATCACAGCCGATGCTTACCCTGGAAAAACCTTCCAGGGACGAGTCTCACAAATCGCAGATCAGGCAACAGTGGAGCAAAATGTCACTAGCTTTCAAGTAAAAGTTGCCCTGAGTTCAGATGCCAAGAAGTTGTTGCGTTCTGGAATGAATGTATCTGTGCAATTCAAAGTAAATCAGTTACATAATATACTTACTGTACCTACAGTTGCTGTGACGCGTCAGCAGAATAAGACAGGTGTTTTTGTTGCGCGTAGAAATCAACCACCCATATTTACTCCCATTACAACCGGAGCAACAGTTAACAATCGTACCGAAGTGAAGACTGGACTCAGCGGAACAGAACAGATATTGATTAGTCCTCCGCCTCAATCTCAACATAAATCTGGTATATCGTTTCCAGGCTTCCCAGGAAGCTCTAAAGACGACGGTCCTAAAGAAGGACCTCCAATGGGACCACCACCTGGTGGTGGTGCTCCTCCTCCTCATTAATTCAAAGTCTAAAACCATGACGATTTCCTTTCGCTTACCTCGAAGCATAGTGACTCATAGGCGAACCCGTACTGTGTCAGTGATCGAAATTATCACAATGGCAGTTGAGGCACTGTGGAGCAACAAGCTGCGCACTGGATTGACAATGTTGGGCGTAATTATTGGCATTGCTTCGGTGATTGCAATTACCTCCGTTGGACAGGGCGTACAAAAAGCGACAGAACAGCAAATTCAGGCTTTAGGAACTGATGTATTACAAATATTTCCCGGTTCAGCTAAGACGGGTGGTATCAGTCAAGGGGTGGGTTCTAGCTCAACTTTAACTTGGGAGGATGCCAAAGCAATTCAAGAGCAGGCAAGAGCAGCTAAAGTTGTTTCCGCCTACCTCCAGCGCCCAGGACAGGTCGTTTATGAGAAGTTAAATCACTCAACCAACATTGTGGGAATAGATTTGAACTATCTGGAAGCACGAAACACTCACCTTACACAAGGCAGGTTTTTTACTCCAGAAGAAATGGACAATGCCAAACCTGTGGCTATTCTTGGTCCCACAGTGCGGGATGAACTATTTGGTAGTGGTAAAAATATTGTAGGTGAACAGATCCGGATTCAACGTAACATTTATGAAGTCATTGGTATTTTTGAGAAAAAGGGTTCCGAAGGATCGATGGATCGGGACGATCAAGTTTTTATCCCCCTCACCAATATGTCAAGTCGAATCGTGGGTAATAATGCTTTAAATGGATTTGCTGTCAATGGAATTTATGTAAAAGTCGGCGATCAAGAGCAGTCACAAACTGCTCAATTTCAGGTCGTCAATCTTCTACGCTTGCGCCACAATCTTAGTCCATCCCAATCTGATGATTTCAACGTTAGGAATCGGACAGATATTGTTAACACCTTTACAAGTGTGGTGAGTTTGTTTACAGTTATGGTGGTGGCGATCGCAAGTATTTCTCTGTTAGTGGGAGGTATTGGCATCGCTAACATCATGCTAGTTTCGGTTATTGAACGGACACGAGAAATTGGGATTCGCAAAGCTGTAGGAGCGACTAACTCCGCCATTTTGAATCAGTTTTTAGCCGAATCCATCGTGATTTCTACCACAGGAGGTGTCATTGGTATGGGAATTGGGATTGTTGCTGCTTTCAGTTGTGCGATGATTTTCCAATTTCCCTTTGTAGTCTCTATCTGGTCAGTTGTGTGTGGGTTTGGATTATCCTTGATTGTTGGGTTGCTAGCTGGGGTCATTCCGGCTCGGAATGCGGCTCAATTAGACCCCATCGCCGCCCTAAGGAGTGACTGATATGGTAGCCATGATTTGGATGCAAGGGATTACTAAAACCTATCGTCTAGGTGAAGTGACTGTACCTGTTCTGAAGCGAATTGATTTAGGGATTGAACAAGGAGAATATGTTGCCATTATGGGTGCATCCGGTTCAGGAAAGTCCACACTGATGAATATTATTGGTTGTCTGGATCGTCCAACTGCTGGACACTACGTTTTTGAAGGCAGAAACTTAACTCATCTCAGCAACGACGAACTAGCCTATATCCGCAATCAGCGAATTGGTTTTGTATTTCAGCAATTCAATCTGTTATACCATTCCACCGCCCTTGAGAATGTCATGCTGCCAATGATTTACGCCTTTGTTCCCAAGCAAAAACGTCGCTCGTTAGCAATTCAAGCACTGACACAGGTGGGATTAGGCGATCGCTTGTTCAATCGTCCCAGCCAGCTTTCTGGAGGACAACAACAACGAGTTGCTATCGCCCGCGCACTAGTTAACAGACCTGCACTTGTGCTGGCTGATGAACCAACGGGTGCGTTAGATACTGAAACATCCCAGGAGGTCATGGATTTACTCACCGAACTCAACCAACAAGGCATCACGATTGTGATTGTCACCCACGATCCAGAGATTGCTACCCAAACAAAACGAGTGATTCGAGTCCAAGACGGTTTAATTATGCAACCAAATTTGGGTAACGTGAGTTCGACTCGATGATTTGACAACCGGTATATATTGCAACAACATAAACATTCCCAAGGAGGTTTTTCTATGCAAGATCCTTTAGAGTTTGATGCCCTTCAAGATGGAGACTTAGCTGAAAATGTAGTTGCGCACCCCCCACACCCACCAGGTGTTCACCCTCCGCATTCAGCAGACACTCATCCCCCACACCCACCAGGTGTTCACCCTCCGCATCCAGCAGGCGCTCATCCCCCACACCCACCAGGTGTTCACCCTCCGCATCCAGCAGGCGCTCACCCTCCGCACCCACCAGGTGTTCACCCTCCACACCCACCAGAGGAGATTATTTAGCATAAACAAATATTACAGCAGTTTTCACCTAAATGAACCACACCGTTTGTAGGGGCGCAATGCCTTGCGCCCCTACGAATGTGGTCTATTTACCTGAAAATGGCTGTAATACCCGGACAAAAACGACGCGACCTCCGACCAACTCAAAGCGCAGCTTGAAAAGGGAGGGGTGAGCGTCGTTTTTGTCAACCTACAAACTATAAATTATTCGGCGTTGCTGAATTTAGTAATGAATTACGTTTGGTTACAGATTTGTAATTTTACCGAACCCTTGTAGAGACGCGATTAATCGCGTCTCTACGATCGGCTGATCATTTTTTGGCAAAACTGGGATGCACCCACCCAAAATTTCTTAACTCACAAAGGAGCTTCTCTAATCAACCTCTTGATTGCGGCTGATAAACTAACTCCCCACTTGATTGCAATCTGCCGTAATTTCTCTTTTTCTACATCGTCTAAATCTACAGGTAAAGATTTTTTTTCCCCGCTCATAGTATGTCTTCACGTTAGGGTTATCTCCTTTAAATATTGCACATCAATTTGAAGTAATCAAGTGGGTTGTGTTACAGGAGAAGCAATTCACAAAAAGTAAAATTACGGTTATTAACCGAAACACTTGTTTATTCTTACGACATAAGTATCGCTTCTTATTTTGTCGTAGGAGGGTTCTCAGTTGGAGGATGGGGTGGAATCCTTAGGGCTTCAATCAATTTTTTCTCAGTCACGCCTAATTTTACAGCAGCACCTTTGATATCAGGAGGTGGAGGAGGACTGGATGAAGGCTCTGTGGGTGGTTTCTCAGGCACTTTCAGGGCAGTCTTCAATTTTGCTTCAGTAACTCCTAGTTTCTGGGCAGCAGTGGCAAAATCAATGCGGGGTGGCTGTTGCGGTCTTCCTGTATCGTTGGGTGGCAATGAATTCTGTGCCTCTATGTCAACTTGATTAGATGTTGTTTTATTTGGAACTACAGAACTACAAGCTACTATTACCAGAGGAACAGCCAACACAATAAACACTCGACTAATGAACATGGAAATCAAACTCCTGAAGCTGAAATCGCTGCTTTCTCCATAATACAGCAGTTTTTCGCTGATTTACCCAAAATACAACTATTATCTGGATTTTTGGAGTTCGGTTCAACGACAATTAGACATCTCCGAAAAACAATGTAGAGACGCGATTAATCGCGTCTCTACAAGGGTTGTAGACAACGCATAATTAATTTTCACCAGATGTCTATTGTGCTGATTTTTTGGACAACGATCGCAGGTCTGCTAATACTGTCTCCTGGTTGTAAATTTTCCCGTCGATAAACGGGGGTATTATGCCATTGCTCAACAGCGATCGCAATAAATCTAGCGGCGACTTGTTCAGGGGTAAAACTGTTGAGAGTGACTGCTTCAATATCTTGGGCTAATTGTGTAAATCTAGATATGACAACATCTGTGAATATTCCAATTTCTAATAGTATGCATTATCGGAATAACCTTAGTATTTCCAATGCTTGGTTAATTTTGATTTTGATTCTTCCGCCGTAGTTTGCTTTTTCTTTTAATCCAGCCTCTAAAATATTTACTGCCTTCCGCTGTATTTTTTGCAACTTTTCAATGACCCGCTGCATTTTTTCAGACTTCTCAACCAAATTAGCAAGGTCGGACTTTAGCTGTTGAACTTCTTCCTTCCTGCCAGTCCCTACCAACTGCCCAGAAGCCAATTGTTCAATTAATTCATCAATCGCTTGACTCGCGTTCTCCTGGGATGCTAACCAATCTACCGAGTTTTGAGACAACGTGTATGTCCTCCTAACCTTCTTCTCATACCCTTCCCACCGTTTCTCTAAATTCTCCTGGGAATTAGGGTGCTGTCCTCTGAAGTCATTGTCACTCTTAGGCATATTCCAATAGTGAATATTGTCCGAAACACTTCAATTATATGACTTTTTTCCAATAGTGAATATTATCAGAATGGCATTAAAAAACCTGGATTAGCCCTGGTGCCGGTTTGTTAAGGACTGGATTTTTCTAGGTTGGGTAACCCAAATTTCTTGGTAACGCTCTCCCCTACCCTATCAAGGTGAGAAATGATTTAGTACGCACTTGACAAATAGATACATCAACGGTTATGCACTCAGTCGCAGGCTTGAACTGACCAAAATACTACTATTTCTTACCAGTTTTATATGAAAACTGCATAAGTTGATTTTGCTGACGTATATCAAGAATACAGCGATGAAGCTCATTCACACTTAACTTCCGTTCCGCAAATCAGGTAAGGCTTTATGCACACAATCAAATTTCTGTCAATGCGTAACTTCTATCAGTGTTGAGCCATCAATATGAAGAAATGTAAATTTTTTTTTATGTTTGCGTAATATCCCTAAGAAATTTTGGAGAAGTATTCAGCACACCAAATTATCAATAGACTTATGAAACCTGGGAATGCGAAGAAGAAACCTTTGATTCTCGGGCATTTTCCGCTCGACCAAATTTTAAAAGCCAACTTTCGATCTCATGAATTCAAGAGTAACCGATTAACGGGGCGCTTGGTTATTAACTCTATCTTTACCTGATCCAAGTGCCCCTATTTCCACAACCTTAAGAAAAAAAACTATGATTGTGAAAAATAATCTGTCCTGTAAACCGCCTGATAGTCCACAGACCAATGTTTCTCTGGTAGAGATGGCGAAAAAAATTCTGGTGATTGAAAATAGCCCAAAAACCCGAAGACTTTTTCTAGAATGTCTGGAAGCTAACGGTTTCTTAACTATAAGTGCCGAAGACGGCCTCATGGGTATCCAACGAGTGCACGAAGATTTACCCGATGTGATAATCATCGAAATAGTCATGCCAAAACTTGATGGTTACAAAGTCTTAACCAAGCTGCGCCAAAATCCAAACACAGCGATCATCCCCTTCATTTTTGTCACTGCTCAAGCAACTCGGACTGACATCCGCAAAGGCATAGAAATGGGAGCAGATGACTATCTCACTAAGCCCTGTACGACGGAGGAATTACTCAGGGCGATAAGAGCTTGCTTGGAAAAACAGGCTGTTTTCCAGAAGTGGTATACTGCACAGTCCCAGCAATTAAATATGCAGAAGAAAACAGTTTCCCAGTCAATCTCTCCCTCTGATTCTCAACTAAATGAGGTCTTCCAATTCATCGAAGCTAATTATCATCAATCGATTGGTCTTGATGAAGTAGCTCAGGCATTGTGTTACTCCCCTTCTTACCTCACTGGCTTAGTAAAACAAAAGACAGGACAAACGATAAATCATTGGATTATCAAGCGTCGAATAACAGCAGCGCAAGTCTTACTGATGGAAACCGACTTACGCGTAAATCAGATTGCACAGAGAGTAGGCTATCAAAATGCAAATCATTTCTTCCGCCAGTTTCGTCAATATCACGGCATAACTCCCCAAACCTGGAGAAACACATATCGAAGTCAGGTTGGGAGTATGTCACCTTTTTAGGCAAGGTTAGACAGTCAACAATCCATTAGTTGCGAACAACGGTGAGCTCACACAGTCGCTAACATTCTCCTTTTTTCCATGCCTATGATACCAATCAAGAATCTCGCGGCGTTGACCATTTGGGGCAATCTCACCGATGATATTTCATACACCGTCATGCTCGTCGCCCAAGCAAGTGATTGGATCTGAATGCGGCTTGCTGGTTGACCCAGAAGATCAAAGCATCGTTATTTTGGAAAAATGCCTCAATAGTGTCAAAGTTGTGTAAGCACACTCCCTTGTATTCAAGCCAAGCACAAGGTTCTCCTTGAGGGGTACGAAAATTAGGAGCGATAAAATTGTAAGTTTGATTTGCATATTTTGCATTGTTTTCACTGTTTGTAACCACTAAATTTATATTCATAGCCTACATTTGGGTTTATCTAAATTTCAAGAAATTTTGTCATCTTGGAAATAGAACTAAAAAGGCTGAATCAAAAAGCAGTTACAGTTCAGAAAAAGTCGTTAGAGAGATTTAATGACTAATCACAATTTTTGGGAAATACAATCTGTTTTTAGCTATAAAAATCTAGAACTATAGTTACTAACTCTTGGAGAAGATGTAGACCATGCTTGAAATACTCGACGAACTTGTGCAGGAACAAAAAAGCATACGCAGCAGAATAGAAAAAGTTTTCAGACAAATGTTTGAGAACACTTGTCAGGCTCTTGAGGAGCTAGATGGCAAGAAGTTTGTCGAACAGACTTGGACCCGTGACAAAAACGGTCTCTGGATGGCTGGCGAGAATAATCAGGACACAATATACGTTGACCGGGCTTTGCACAACGGCAACGTCTTTGAAAAGGTGGGAGTTAACTACGTAGCAATCAAGGGTGAACTACCTCCCGGAATGACCTTTCAGAAGTCAGGTGCTCTCTCAACAAAAGAAGCAGATCGGATGACTGGCGACAAAAGCACCCCCTACTTCGCCACAGGTACTAGCTTTGTTATCCATCCACGTAACCCGATGGTACCTATTGCTCATGTCAACTACCGCTATTTCCAGAGCGGTAATGGCAACCAACCAGATTACTGGTGGTTTGGCGGCGGCGCGGATCTCACACCTGCGTATCTCTTCGAGGAAGATGCGGTTCATTTTCATCAGGTACATAAACAAGTTTGCGACAAGCACGACCCTTCTTATTACCCGCGCTTTAAAAAGTGGTGTGATGAGTACTTTTACATACAACATCGTGGTGAAAGCCGAGGTATAGGTGGAATTTTCTTCGACCATTTAAAAGAGCCTAATGCACAAGAACTTCTTCCCTTTGTTACAGATTGTACCGAGGCGTTCGTCCCTGCCTATATACCGATTGTGGAAAAACGTAAAGATATGGTCTTTACAGAGGAGAATAAGTACTGGCAGCGTATTGTTCGTGGGCGTTACGTGGAGTTCATTCTGACTTCTGACCGTGGCATTCGCTTCGGTTTGGCAAGCGGCATGGTTAAACATCAAAGTGTTTTTAACTGCATGCCTCCAGCAGCAAGCTGGGAATATGACGACCAACCCGCCCCTAGCAGCCAGGAAGCAATGCTTAGAGAAGTGCTGCAAAATCCTCGAGAGTGGCTGTAAATTTTCAGATGCTAATAGTTTTTTAGAATTAATAGCAATAGGAATAAGGACAATTGAGCGATGACATAAGGATAATACAAATGCTGAACACGAGGCTATCGAAAGCTAAAATTAGGCTTGTGAATCGGTTCAAAACCCACAAAAAGCTGTTGCTGCAAATAAAAAAAATGAGACATAATATCATTTTTCAAAAAATCAAACGACACAACAGAATGATGATGAGTGTGCTTGAACCAGACGATATTATATTCGTCTGTCGTAATGCTCTGAGGTCCCTTCTTTTTGGTGTCATTTTACTTTGCTTGTTTGCAAGCTGGTGAATATCTGTAAGGGTAGTTGTTGATGATGATTATAAGAGAGGACTGAAAGTGGAAGATAAAATGGATAAGATAGGCGCAGGCGATTTACGGATGGAAGATATCCTGAACATCAATAAATCAAAAGCTTTAAATTTGTTCAGAAATAGGTTTATAAGATACAAAAAGCTAGCGGAAGAAATGGGAGATGAAGCTGCTTTTGAAAAAATGATGGAAAAATATCCAGAACAGCAGAAGGCGTTGATGGGTGCTTTCATTGATAATGCCTCCTTAGCTGAAGGATTCAAGAAACCGATTCCGCTGTTGCAACTGATGGGCTTCATCACGGAGATAGTAGATATTTCCCAAAATGGAATAGACGCTACAATTGAAATTCAGAGGGTTTGCCCAGCTTTGTCCATTGCTAAAGAGTATGGTTTCGAGACACCTTGTTATCTCCTCTGTGAGATGGAACAAGAAGCAGCTAGAAGAGCTTTCCCTGGTCTGAAAGCTTCGATTCTCAGTAAACAAGCTCAAGGTGATTGCGTTTGTGTATTTAAGTATGAAAGACCTGCTCAAACGGTGATGCAATCAACGAAAAATACACAAAGCATTTTTGACAAAGTAATAAATATAGTTCAAGTAGTTCCCGTTCTTATACAGATTGGGATTAAGAAGTTCAAGATGCATTTCTCAAATAAAAAGGTTGTTTCATGAACAGTGTTGTCTCAGATTTGAAACATCTGATTGAATGTGAGATTAGCGGTCAACAAGAAGATTTAGCAGCAGTTTCTCAAGATTTTGGTGGCATTATTCAAAAACAGCCTCAAGTTGTTGTTTGTCCTCAAAATTCGACTGACGTGGCTAAAGCAGTTAAGTATGCTGTCGATAAAGAGTTAACTATTTCTTCACGGGCTGCGGCACATACGTCTAGTGGTCAATCTTTGAACCAAGGCGGAATCCTCTTAGATATGAAGAGTCTCAATCAAATTCACGAGTTTCGCCCAGATTATTTGTGGTTCAAAGCTGATGCTGGTATTACTTGGAAGAACGTAGTTGATGCCTCAATCCCACATGGTGTGATTCCTCCTGTCCTCACCAATAACTTTGACGTAACCATAGGAGGAACCCATTCTGCGGGTGGCTTGGGGCGGAACTCTTTTCGTTATGGATCCCAAGCTGATAATTGTCTTGGTTTGGAAGTTGTAACTGGAACAGGAGATTTAATTTGGTGTACGCCAGAACAAAACAGCGAACTTTTTTATCATGTTCTTTGCGGTTATGGTCAGTTTGGCATTATTACTCAAATACAGCATCGACTCAGACAATACCACCCCTTCACCCGCACCTATTTCCTTTGCTATGATGACTTAGAATTCCTTCTTTCTGATGAGCGCCGCCTCGTACTAGAAGAGCGTGTTGATGGTTTGTTATCTCTATTTTCTCCATGCGTGATGGGAGTATCGAGGACAGGGGGAGATAGAATACAACCTCTAATTAAGTGGTTTTATAGGATGCAGATCACTCTAGAAGTGGATTCTGCAAGTGACATCGATGAGGAAGAACTTCTCTCTAGTTTAAGTTTCTATCGCCATATCCACACTGAAGACCTTACCTTTGACAAGTTCATCCAACCAATAGCAGAAGTACCATCACCTGTAGGCACTGCTAACCCCTGGATAGACGTGCTTTTACCAGGATCGGTGGCAAAAGAATATATCGAAACTGCTCTCAAACGCATACCTTCTTTCATTGACTTCAGGAATACACCAGTAGGTTCCTTTTGCTTGGTTTCTCGCAATACCAGTATGCCCATGTTTCCTTTGCCTGAAGAAGAGTTTATCCTCGGGTTTGGAATGTATCCTACGATCCCCAAGTCTCAGCTTCAATCTGTTATAGAACAAGTAAATCTACTTAGCGATCTTGGTTTTCAAGTGGGTGGTAAAAGGTATATGGCTAGTTGGGTAGAATTCGATCTTCCACGATGGAGACTTCAGTTTGGTGATTACTGGTCTAAAGTCAATGAAATGAAAAGGAAATACGACCCCAAGGGGATACTCAATCCTGGCTTCTTCCAGTACGAGCGGGTTGCAGAGCTACAGATGCATAGACAGCAAACCCAGATCACCTCAGCCTTTACTACTTCTACTGCGGTTGCAGTAGACGTAGCTCCTTATGCAGAGATCGGTTCAGTTAACGAGAGAAAAGGACAACCATCAGGGAAAAGTACATGAACATTACAGTTGTAGGTCTCAGCCACAAAACAGCGCCCGTTGAAATTCGTGAAAAACTGAGCATTCCAGAGGATCAAATTGAAAAAGCGATCGCACTGTTGTGTAGAAGACGCCACATTGAAGAAGTTGCCATTCTGAACACCTGCAACCGCCTAGAGATTTACGCTGTCGTGACTCACATAGAGCGGGCATCTCAAGAAATCGCTCAGTTTCTAGCAGAGTACAGTCAATTGCCTTTCCATGACCTATCCCAACACCTGTTTACTTTGCTACAGCAGGATGCTGTTAGGCATTTGATGTGTGTTGCTTCTGGTTTAGACAGCTTAGTGATCGGGGAAGGACAAATTTTGGCTCAGGTCAAACACACCTATAAGTTAGTCCAGCAGTATAATGACTGTACCAGACGTATCCTCAATCAGTTGTTCAAGCAAGCCATCACGGCTGGGAAGCGAGTTAGAGCAGAAACCTCGATCAGTACAGGTGCTGTCTCGATTAGCTCAACAGCAGTAGAACTAGCTCAAATCAAAATACAGAATCTATCGGCTTGCAAAGTGACAATTGTGGGTGCAGGTAAGATGGCTCTACGGCTGGTGCAACATCTAATAGCTAAAGGGGGAACCCAGATTTCGATTGTAAATCGTTCTGTAGAACGGGCTAAGGAATTGGCAAATCAGTTTAGCGATGCTCAATTGCAATGTTATCCACTCGCTGAAATGATGTCAGTAATTGCAGCGTCGGACTTGGTCTTCACAAGTACTGCTTCTAGTGAACCTCTGTTGAATCGCGCCAAACTGGAAGCCGCTTTGAAACCGAATCAGCCTTTGATGCTGTTCGATATATCAGTCCCTCGCAACGTTGATGCCGATGTCAATGAATTAGCTTATGTTCAGGTATTCAATGTCGATGATTTGAAAATAGTCGTCGTTCAAAACCAAGAAAGCCGACGGCAAATGGCCATAGAAGCGCAAGTGCTGATAGAAGAGGAGTTAGAAGCATTTTGCACTTGGTGGCACTCACGGGAAACTGTTCCCATTATTAGCTGTTTACGGGAAAAAGTAGAAATAATTCGCGAGCAAGAATTAGAAAAAGCTTTGTCCCGTCTAGGTACTGAATTTACCAAAAAACATCAACAAGCGATCGAAGCTCTAACTCGAGGTATTGTGAACAAAATTCTCCACGAACCGATGGTGCAACTGCGAACACAGCGGGATCTAGAAGCCCAACGCCTTGCCCTTCAAACTCTGCAAATGTTGTTTAATCTGGATATGGAAGAGCAACGCTCTGTAACCAAAACACCCTCCAGGACTTGATTCGACGGCATGTTAGAGCGCCAAATTGTTAATCGATATTAACCCAGAAAATACGACCTGCGCTAGAAAGAAGCATTGCTCAACTTGACTATCACTGCTTGTTCAGGACTCGCTCTGGAATCAAGGACAAAAGAATCTATTTATCTCAATAGTAGGAGCTAACTATGTTAAAAAACTTTTGGTACGCTTGTGAATTCAGCGCAGCAGTTACCAATCAGCCCAAGCAAGTTCGGATGTTAAATCAGAAATTTGTTCTCTACCGCAACACTCAAGGACAAGTGGTAGCACTCAAAGACCAGTGTCCCCATCGGGGCGCTGCCCTCTCTTTGGGCTGGATAGAAGGCGGCTGTATCCGTTGTCCGTATCATGGATGGAAATACCAAGCAGATGGGCGATGCATTGACATTCCTGCCAATACGCTTGGAACACCAATTCCCCCAAAAGCTCGCGTTGAGAGTTACCCAGTGCAGGAAAAATATGGGTTTATTTGGATATTTTATGGCGACTTACCAGACGTAAAACGTCCGCCAATTCCACCCCTTCCGGAATTTGACGACCAGACTTTGCATCGTTCTTATTTGGACTTCCAAGTGAACACTCACTACACTCGTGTTTTAGAGAATTCTCTTGACATTTCCCATTTGCCCATAGTCCATGCTAATTCTTTTGGTGCGGGCTTCAAACAAAACCCCAACGTTGAGGATTATGAGATTCAAGATGAGGGTTGGGGCATAAGTGCCAGAAGTACATACAAAAACTACACCAAGCCAAAAGGTTTATTTAGATACTTTGTTCGCGAAGAAAGCTCAGATTTAGAATCAAAAGTCAGCTTTTACTTGCCCAACATCACTAAAATTGAGAGTAACTCTGGTAGTATCAAGATTGTGAACTTTGCTGTTCATCTTCCTGTCGATGACAACACGACTATCAGTAAGCGGATTCTGTTTCGCAGTTTCGCACGCTACTCTTGGTTAGACAGGATCTTTCTAAAGTATTACACCAAGATTTATACAGAAGATAGCGTGGTCAGTGAGTCACAATATCCTAGAGTTGTCCCCGCTAGTTTATCAGCCGAAGTCCATGTGGCTTCTGATGCTATGCAAATTAGTTATCGCAAGCTTCATCAAAAATATTTGGCGATGGGCTGGAGTTTGAAGCCTTCTCAGAGCGAATCCGATCACTTGAACGGACACCCTGCTTCACCTTCAAGCAACTTGTTGGTCAACTTTACTCAATAATCTGAGTCAAGCGATCGCAAACCAATTTTCTTTGATTTAATCCAGAGGTATAAACCATATGACAGACACAATGAATTCAGCACAACAATTATTTCAAGCACCTGTTTTCACCACAGTCGGTACTGATGATACCGAGCTTATACAAGGCAGTCTGGGTAACAATTTCGTTGTTGGCTCGGCTGGTAATGATGCCATAAATACTTTTTTTGGTGGCAATGATATAGTATTGGCTGGGAGTGGTGATGACAGTGTACTCACAGGATTTGGCGATGACATAGTATACGGCGAAGATGGAGTTGACCTGATCGTCGCTGGAGATGGAAATGACATTATCGATGGTGGTAATGGAAATGACTTCCTGCTTGGAGAAAATGGAGACGATACAATCAACGGTGGTCCTGGAGATGACAAAATTGCTGGTGGTTTAGGTAACGATCGCCTGTTCGGCGACACTGGCGAAGATATATTTTTTGGCGATCAAGGCGATGACGTCTTAAGTGGAGGTGAAGGCAACGACACATTATCTGGTGGTCCTGGAAATGACACAATTTTTGGCGATGAAGGCAATGACCGACTTCTTGGCGATCTAGGTAACGACCTTCTATTTGGTGGTAATGGTAACGACACGCTAATTGGAGTTGACATTTTTGTTCCGCAAGTCCAGTTTGGCAGGGACGAGATTGATATCTTAACTGGCGGACCTGGTAACGACACATTCGTTTTAGGAGGACAAGAACGACCAACTCGTACTACGACAGTTTTCTACAATGACGGCGATCCTTTTTCTGCTGGGCTTGGTGACTATGCTTTAATTCCTGACTTTGGCATTTCTGACGACGGTTTGAATTATGGTGAGGATAAGATTCAGCTAGCTGGTTCAGCGAGTAATTATTCTTTGGGTGCATCTCCCACTGATTTGCCATCAGGAACAGCGATATTTTTTAACGATGGTTCTACACCAGAACTGATTGGCATTGTGGCAAGAGTTTCACCGGATAACCTCAATCTTACTAACACGAACCAATTTACTTTTGTTTAATCCTCATTAAGGAGTAGCGACCTGAGATTATCTCGTATCCTCGTTAAAACAGTTTGTTTATCTGGAATTAGGGCAATTTGTCTCCAAACGCACATATAGCCTGAAATAACTATCCAGAATACTTTCTGCAAGAGTCAGAGATAATCTCAGAGTACTACAGAAAACTGCATTTGAATTTTCTCGCATTTTAGAACTGTGTGTCTTGTTTGGTTCCGGCATAGTTTATGTGCGATCGCACATAAACTATGTGCATAAATCAACCACAATTAGTTTTAGGATATATATGGCAACTGTGTTGATAACCGTACCAGGCGTTGCTGGTACCATCCTTAATATGCTGCCAATAGCTGAGGCTTTAGCTAAGCGCGGTCACCGTGTTCTATTACATACCGGACAGCGTGATTATGCCAAAGTACAAGCGACTGGTGTTGAGCTGATCCCAATGTCCGAACATTGTAACCTTGTATCTCGTTTAAAAAAATCTTCAGTGCGCCTGCCTTGGTGGGTTCCTGGGTTTGCCCGTCCCATTTGGTGCTTTCGCAACGAAATACTTGCAATTATCCCAGACATGGTTGCGGAACTGGAACCCATTATTAAACGGGAGCAGGTAGACTGCTTAGTTGCCGACAGCGTTTGTTTCAGTGCAGCCTATGCAGCAGAAAGACTTGGCATTCCCTTCGTGACATTTACTTCATCGTGGACGACTACACTCAATGCTAATGCTCTCCCTGTAGCCTACCCCGTACCATTACCACCTCGCATTGTCCATACTGCGATTGATTTCATCTTCCCACTACGTCGCGTTCGCAAACAGCTAGGTCTACCTCAGCGTCCCTTGAATGCACCAGCTGAATTGTTTTGTATGGTGACTTCCAAGCTACTAAATTTAGTTACAATTTATAGGGAGTTTATACCCTGTGAGCAGCTTCAAGAAAACCAAGTGTTCATTGGTCCAACGGCTTTTGGGATACCTCGCACAACCGATGACCAACCCTGTAGAGCAAGTCTAGAGCCTGGCACTGTGTTGGTTAGCACTACAACCTCAGCCAACATGGACAATGGTCTATTCCGTCGCCTACTCGAAGCAGTTGCTCAGATGGGAATTCCCGTGCTAGCCACCTCTGGGAGCGCCACTAATATCCCATCAGGACTTGGGGAAAACGTGCGTCTGGAAACTTTTGTGCCTTATGATGAAGTTTTGCCTCATGTTAGGGCATTAGTTACACATGGTGGTCCTGGAACGGTGGGAAGGGCTTTGAGGTATGGCATTCCCATGTTAATTATCCCCAACTTTGGAGACCAGTTGCCTACAGGTGTCCGAGCAGCAGAACTTGGCTTAGCCTATCACCTACCTAAGAGCAAAGCCACTTCCAAAGCGATTCAATCCAAACTCAAAGCTTTGCTACAAGACCATGCACTACACGATCGAGTCAAGACTTTATCTGTTAAGCTACGTTCGATGGACTCAAAAGAACTGGCTGCGAATGCAATTGAGGGCATACTACAGAATTCACAGATGACAAGGAAAGCTATAAAAGCAACGGATAAAATCGCCTCAAGCTAATGATTGGTCTTTCAGGTGTTTAATTGCTTTGGGATCATCTGCATTTTTATCCACATCGATTATCAGTTACCTATCACAGGTAATGTCCAAGCTTTTAGTATCCGTATTAGGATTATTTCAACAATGAGTAATCATCTGATTCTAGGCGGGGCTGGATTTATAGGAGGAAACCTGACGCGCGCATTAGTTGCTAAAGGTGAACGACCAAGAGTCTTTATCCGTCCAAATTCTTCTATTTCTAACCTGAAAGATATCTTAGACCATATTGATATTGTCTACGGAGATTTTAGGGAAGATGTGGAACTGTGTAAAGCTCTAAAAGGCATTGATACAGTTTTTCATCTCATCTCAAGTATGGGTCCGAGGATGTCACTTGAAAGTAGTCTTTATGATGTTGAATCAAATCTCGTGCCAACGATTCATCTCGTAGAAAACTGCCTTGCTAATGGGGTAAAAAAAATTGTTTTTGCTTCCTCTGGAGGTACTATTTATGGTGAACACAAAATAATCCCTATTCATGAAGACCATCCTCTTTTACCAAAATCTATCTACGGACAGAGCAAGCTAACTATTGAAAATCTCCTCAATTTTTATGCACGTTCGACAGGACTAGATGTTAATATATTGCGGATATCAAACCCATTTGGTCCTGGACAAAATCCCAATAAATCTCAAGGAATTGTAGCTGTTGCTATGGGGTGTGCTTACTATGATCGTGTCCTTAAAATATATGGTAAGGGGGAAGCTGTTAGAGATTATATCTACGTAGATGATGTTGCTGAGGCTATGCTGCTGGCAGCAGAAAGTTATGGCTCTTCTATTGTTAATATTTCCTCTAGTATAGGTCAGAGCATCATGGATATTGTTGAGGCGGTAGAAAAAATTTCTGGACGGATTATCCGAAAAGAGTTTGTCCCAAATTGCTCTAGTGATGTAAAAGTTAACATTTTAGACAACAAGCGAAGTTATGCTATTTATGGCTGGTATCCAAAAGTTGAATTTAAAGATGGGTTGACCAGAACATTGGAGCAGTTTGAGCATCAAATCAGCGTGAAGTCCTCCCATCTTGACCCGATCAGGTATAAGAGGGGCATATATCCAACCTTGCGGCCGAGCCTTTAGCTAAGCGAGGTATCCGTTATGCTCCACTACGTTCTGCTCTAAATAACACTCACAACTTTTTGACTTTTTTTGAGTTTTGCCTTCATGTCTACTGCTCATGATTTGCAGAGATTTTCTAGTTAAGTAGGATGCAGCACAATGCAGACATTTTTAGTAACTGGTGGAGTTGGTTTTATCGGCTCTAACTTCATTTTGAAGGCAAGAATTGAGCGGTGGGCTAACATTATTAATCTAGACAAGCTAACTTATGCCAGCAATCCTCAAACTTTAGCTCAATTGCAAAATGATCCTGGATATCATTTTAACCGTGGAGACATTGGTAATGCGGAGCTATTGAGTAATCTGCTAGAACAGTACCAACCAAACGCAATTATTAACTTTGCTGCTGAGAGCCATGTCGATCGCTCAATCAAGATCCCCCAGGATTTTATTCAAACGAACATAGTAGGAACATTCCAACTTTTAGAAGCAAGCAAAATCTATTGGGAAAAATTATCCGTGCAAAAGCGAGAGCAATTCCGTTTCCTGCATGTGTCTACTGATGAAGTCTACGGCTCACTAAGTCCAATAGATCCAGCTTTTCGGGAAGATACCCCCTACGCTCCTAATAGTCCCTATGCCGCGTCAAAAGCAGGGTCTGACCATCTTGTACGAGCTTACTTTCACACTTATGGTCTCCCCACTTTAATCACCAACTGCTCAAACAACTACGGTCCACGCCAGTTCCCCGAAAAACTGATTCCCCTCATGATTCTCAATGCTCTGCATGGTAAACCTCTACCAATTTATGGTGATGGACAGAATGTTCGAGACTGGTTATATGTCATGGATCACTGTGAAGCTCTGTATCTAGTTTTGCAATCCAGTCGTATTGGAGAAACTTATAATATTGGTGGCAACAACGAGCAGACAAACCTGACAGTTGTTGAGAAAATTTGTGCAATCCTCGATGAGTTAGCACCCAAACCCAACTTCCGCCACTCTTCTCTAATTACTTTTGTAAAAGACCGCCCCGGTCATGACCGACGGTATGCAATTGATTGCAGCAAAATCAGTAGAGATTTGGGCTGGCAACCAAAGGAGGACTTTAATAGTGGTTTATTGAAGACAATTCAGTGGTATCTTACCAATCCAACTTGGGTAGAGCAAGTTCAATCAGACGGCTACGCACACTGGATTCAGCAAAACTATGGAGACAAAGTAACAGCGCTATCACCAAGAGCGAGATCCTAAAACATCTGAGGAATTAACCATGAAGGGCATTATTCTAGCTGGCGGTTCTGGTACGCGGTTGTACCCTCTCACCCAAGTAGTGAGTAAACAGCTGATGCCTGTCTACGATAAACCAATGATCTACTATCCCTTATCCACTCTCATGCTGGCTGGGATTCGTGATATCCTAATTATCTCTACGCCTGCACACCTACCACTGTTCCGGCAACTTCTACAGGATGGTAGCCAGTGGGGCCTCAAGTTTAGCTATGTAGAACAACCAAGACCTGAAGGCGTAGCACAGGTATTCATCTTAGGTCAAGATTTTATCGGTAGCGATCCTGTATGCTTAATTCTCGGCGATAACCTTTTCTATGGTAATGGTCTAATTGAGGTACTGACTCGTGCGGCTCAGTTGCGTGAGGGTGCACTGATCTTCGGTTATCGGGTAGCTGAACCTCAGCACTACGGAGTCGTTGAATTTGATGCCACAGGGCAGGTGGTGTGTTTAGAGGAAAAGCCTAGCATTCCTAAGTCTAACTATGCTGTACCTGGTATTTATTTCTACGATTCTCAAGTTTGTGAAATTGCCATTGGGCTAAGACCTTCAAATCGCAATGAACTAGAAATTACCGATTTGAACCAGATTTATCTCCGTAGAGGACAATTAAGAGCTGAGTTATTGGGTCGAGGCTACGCTTGGTTAGATACAGGTACTCATGAATCCCTTCATCAAGCTTCTAGCTTTATTCAAACCTTAGAACAACGACAGGGCTTCAAAATTGCTTGTATCGAAGAAATTGCTTACCGCCAGAGATATATTGATGCAGAACAACTCTATCGACTTGCTAAACCATTGTCTAAAAGCAGCTACGGGCGTTACTTAATAGACCTTATCCATAATGATGTCCCTACTGCTCAACTTCAGCAGTTCAATCGGGTTATACCATTTCACGAACTAGCTGATACAAGTAAAGCCTCTTAAATGTAAGGGGAATTCCTGAATGAATGGAGAAATGTATGGGGAATTACAGATTGCTGCAAGCAGCTCGAGGCGAAGTACTGGAACGCCCTCCAGTATGGATGATGCGCCAAGCTGGTCGCTACATGAAAGTCTATCGAGATTTGCGCCAGAAGTATCCCTCTTTTCGGGAGCGCTCTGAGAACCCTGACTTAGCCGTGGAAATTTCTTTGCAACCTTTCCACGCCTTCAAACCCGACGGTGTGATTATGTTCTCAGATATCCTCACGCCGTTGCCAGGTATCGGTATCCCATTTGACATTATCGAAAGTAAGGGTCCGGTATTTGAGAACCCAATCCGAACAAGAGCGCAAATTGATGCTCTCACTCCTCTCGACCCTGAAGCTTCTTTGTCATTTGTTCGTCAAATCCTGATGACGCTACGTCAAGAAGTTGACGATCAAGCCACTGTCTTGGGTTTTGTTGGCGCTCCTTGGACACTAGCAGCCTACGCCATCGAAGGTAAAAGCTCGAAAGACTATGCCATCATCAAAAGCATGGCTTTCTCACAGCCAACAATGCTGCACCAATTTTTAGGTAAACTAGCAGATGCGATCGCCATCTACGTCCGCTACCAAATTGATTCCGGTGCGCAAGTCGTGCAACTATTTGACTCATGGGCAGGACAACTCACTCCCGAAGATTTCAAAACGTTTGCTCTGCCCTACCAGAAACAAGTCGTGGAACAGGTCAAGGCAACGCACCCAGACACGCCCCTAATCCTGTACATCAACGGCAGTGCTGGGATACTAGAGCTAATGACGCAATCTGGTGTCGATATTGTTAGTTTGGACTGGACTGTTGATATGGCAGTGGCGCGACAGAGACTCGGCACCACTATTGGAGTACAAGGAAATTTAGATCCGTGTGTTTTGTTTGGTTCCCAAGCGTTGATCCGCGATCGCATCATCGACACTGTGCGCAAAGCCGGCAACCAAGGACATATCTTCAATCTAGGTCACGGAGTTTTGCAGAACACTCCAGAAGAAAATGTTGCTTTCTTTTTTGAGACTGTAAAACAGTCCAACTACTTGTTAAATGACTCTCACTAAAATTTATGACTCAATCTCACCTTGCTTCACCAACCATAGACCGTCCGAACCGCACTATTCGCATCGGTTCTCGTAAAAGTCAACTCGCTCTAATTCAAACTTACTGGGTACAAGAACAACTTCACAAACGCTTTCCTAATATCTCTTTTGAAGTCCAAACCATGTCCACCCAAGGTGACAAAATCTTAGATGTGGCATTAGCCAAGATTGGTGATAAAGGACTCTTCACCAAAGAACTCGAATTGGGAATGCTATCCCTTGAGATGGACTTTGCTGTTCACTCCCTCAAGGATTTGCCGACTCGCCTGCCAGAGGGGTTAGTGTTAGCAGCCGTTACAGAACGGGAAAACCCAGCAGATGCTTTAGTTGTGCATGAAAAACACAAAGATAAGCAAATTGATTCGCTGCCAGAAGGTGCAGTAATCGGGACATCTTCGCTGCGGCGACTAGCCCAGTTGCGGTATCACTTCCCCCACCTCAGTTTCAAAGATGTGCGAGGAAACTTGAACACGCGCATGGCAAAGCTTGATGCAGGTGAATATGATGCGCTAATTTTAGCAGTAGCTGGGTTACAGCGATTGGGGATGAGCGATCGCATTCATCAAGTCCTGCCCACTGAAATTTCCCTCTATGCTGTAGGACAAGGAGCTTTGGGCATCGAATGCCGTGCTGACGATCCCCAAGTGCTGTCACTACTTAAAGCAATCGAACACGTACCAACCCGTGATCGCGTTCTAGCCGAGCGTGCTTTCTTGCGGGAACTAGAAGGCGGTTGCCAAGTGCCAATTGGTGTTAGCACTCACTTAGACGGAAATACGCTGACGTTGACGGGAATAGTAGCCAGTGTGGATGGTAAACATGTGGTGAAAGATACTGTCAGGGGTGCTGCTAACGAACCAGAACAACTAGGTATTAAACTGGCTCAAAGTTTGCGGCAACAGGGAGCGCAGGAAATTTTGGATGAAATTTTTCAAGCAGTCCAACGAAATTAAAAAAGTTCGCTCATTAAAAGTTTCCACTGAAAACCACAAAAATCAGTTGTGTCATTAGATACTTTCTTAACTGTCTAGTAGTTTTTTCCCTTTAATCAACACTATGTTTCCAAATCATCGTCCTCGTCGTCTTAGAAACCATCCGCAACTGCGTCAGATGGTACGTGAAACTGTCTTAACAACCAGTGATTTAATTTACCCCCTCTTTGCTATCCCAGGTGAGGGAATTGCCAAAGAAGTGAAATCCATGCCTGGAGTCTACCAATTGTCAGTAGACAAAATCGTGGAAGAAGCCAAGGAAGTCTACGACCTCGGTATCCCCGGAATTATCCTGTTTGGCATTCCTGAAGATAAAGATTTAGAAGCAACGGGCGCATGGCACGATTGCGGTATTGTGCAGAAAGCTGCTACCGCTGTGAAGCAGGCAGTACCAGAATTAATCGTCATTGCTGATACCTGTTTATGTGAATATACTAGTCATGGACACTGCGGCTATTTGGAACTGGGTGACTTGACTGGGCGCGTCTTGAATGACCCGACATTGGAGTTACTCAAGAAAACAGCAGTTTCTCAAGCCAAAGCAGGCGCAGATATCATTGCTCCTTCAGGAATGATGGATGGGTTTGTGCAGGCGATTCGGATGGGGTTGGATGAAGCTGGCTACCAAGACACGCCGATTCTCTCATACGCTGCTAAGTATGCTTCGTCTTACTATGGTCCATTCCGTGATGCAGCTGAATCGACACCACAGTTTGGCGATCGCCGCACTTACCAAATGGATCCAGGTAATGCCCGTGAAGCCATTAAAGAAATTCAACTTGATGTTGCTGAAGGGGCAGATATGTTAATGGTCAAGCCAGCCTTGGCTTATATGGATGTGATCTTGCGTGTCAAAGAAGCAACCAATTTACCAGTTGCTGCCTACAACGTCTCTGGCGAATATTCCATGATTAAAGCTGCGGCACTCAACGGTTGGGTTGACGAACAGCGGGTGGTGATGGAAACACTGACTGGTTTTAAACGGGCTGGCGCTGACTTGATTCTCACATATCATGCCAAAGATGCTGCCCGTTGGATAGCTAAGCTTGGCGTCCGTGCTTTACAGTTTTGAAATTCTTGTGGGATGTCTGGGACAGACGTCCTATTTCTCAGATATTCACGTTTAAGGAGATTATGTTAATATGATAACGACTGCCTCGACTCCTCAAGCAACTCAATCCAAATTACCCCCAGCTGATGCAAAGGCTAGAGTTAGCCAGTTGATGCGACAGTTGCAAGACGAAATCTGTCAAGGCTTGCAACAGCTGGATGGCGTTGGCACATTTCAGGAAGATGCATGGGAACGTGCTGAAGGGGGTGGAGGGCGATCGCGAGTTATGCGTGACGGTGCTATATTTGAACAAGGTGGGGTCAACTTCTCTGAGGTTTGGGGTTCTCATCTGCCGCCTTCAATTCTGGCACAACGCCCAGAAGCATCTGGACATAAATTTTATGCCACAGGCACTTCAATGGTGTTGCATCCCCGCAATCCTTACGTGCCAACTGTTCATCTCAATTACCGCTACTTTGAAGCGGGACCTGTTTGGTGGTTTGGCGGCGGTATAGATTTAACACCTTACTATCCTTTTGCCTCTGATGCCACTCATTTCCATTCCACACTCAAGGCGACTTGTGACGCTCACTCTACAGAGTATTATCCAGTGTTTAAGCCGTGGTGCGACGAGTATTTTTATCTCAAACATCGCCAGGAAATGCGGGGCGTTGGTGGTATCTTTTTTGACTATCAGGATGGTCAAGGTCAGCTGTATCGGGGTCCACATCCAGAGGGTGCAGCTGCTGTCTATAGTACCCAGGTCGGTACTCTAGAGCCGCGTAGCTGGTCAGAATTATTCGCCTTTGTGAGCGATTGTGGACGGGCATTTTTGCCAGCATACGCGCCGATAGTAGAGCAACGACGGTTCATGGAGTATGGCGATCGCGAGCGGAACTTTCAGTTGTATCGCCGAGGGCGTTACGTGGAATTCAACCTGGTTTATGACCGAGGCACAATCTTCGGTCTCCAAACAAATGGACGCACAGAGTCAATTCTAATGTCGCTACCGCCTCTAGTGCGTTGGGAATACGGCTATAAACCGGAAACCGACACGCCGGAAGCCGAGTTGTATGAAACGTTCTTGAAACCTCAAGATTGGGTCAGATGGACATCTGCGGACATGTAGAACAGCTATCAATCGTTGCACACAGGACTCTACATGAACTTCCAAGCATTATCAAAGCGTTCAGGTCAATGGACGCTTGCTCTGATTGTTTCTGCCAGTGCCATTACAAGCACAATAGTTTTCTATGGCATCTCCCAATCAAGAAAGACTAGTACCCCAGAACCAGTTGCAAAAGCTGCTCCACCCATTCGGAAAATCACTGCTCTCGGACGACTAGAACCAGCAACGGAAGTTATCAAAGTCTCTGTACCTGCTACTCTAAGCAATGACAGCGTGACTAAACTGCTGGTGCAACGGGGCGATCGCGTTAAAGCAGGTCAGGTGATTGCAATTATGGATGCACAAAATCGTCTGCAAAATGCCTTATTTGAAGCGCAAGCACAGGTTAAGGTATCACAAATAGATTTGGCAAAGGTGAAAGCTGGCGCAAAATCTGGAGAGATTGCAGCTCAGCAAGCTGAAATTGTTCGCCTTCAGGAGCAGTTAAAGGGCGAAATTGCAACTCAACAAGCCACGATTGGTCGTTGGCAAGCTGAGGTTAGAACTGCTAATTCTAACTACAATCGCTATTTGTCGCTTTACAAACAAGGAGCGATCGCTTCTTTAGAGCGAGATCAAAAACAGCTTGCGCTACTAACAGCACTCTCACAGCTTAACGAAGCTAAAGCTAAGCAAAACCAGAGTGCAGATACAATACGGGTGCAAATCAAACAAGCCAAAGCCACCTTGAACAAGATTGCTGAGGTGCGTCCGGTTGATCTGCTCTCAGCCCAAGCTGGGATAGATAAGGCGAAAGCATCTGTCAACAAGGCTAAAGCTGACCTGGCCCAGGCGTACATCCGCGCACCGATGGCAGGTCGCATTCTCGATATTTACGCTAAACCAGGAGAAGTCGTTGGCTCAAAAGGCATCGCTGATTTGGGACAAACTGACGATATGCAAGTTGTGGCAGAGGTTTATCAGACCGACATTGGTAAAATTCGTGAAGGTCAACAAGCCGTGATCACGAGTGAATCATTTCCCGGTCAGGTGCATGGAACTGTTCGCTTAATTGGGCTACAAGTGACTCAACAAGAAATCAATAGTAATAAACCAGGAGAAAATCTTGATCGCAAGGTAATTCAAGTGAGGCTTAAACTCAATCGAGAAGATAGCCCACGGGTTGCTAATTTAACTAATTTGCAAGTACAGGTCGCCATTCAACAAACTGCGCCATCGACCAATAGTCAATAAACACTCCAAGATTAATGAATTCATGTTTCGTAAATTCTTCCGCAAAATGCCGTTAGCCTGGTTGCAAATGAGTCGCCAAAAGACACGTTTGCTGGTTGCCATATCAGGAATTGCCTTTGCCGATTTTCTGATGTTTTTCCAACTTGGAGTGAGGGATGCACTATTTGATTCGCAAGTTAGCCCCTATGCCACACTTCAAGGGGATTTGTTTTTAGTCAATAAGCTGTCTGATAACCTGCAATCCATCAAAAGTTTCTCAAGAAACAATCTCTATCAGGCAGCAGGTATCAATGGTGTAACGTCAGTCCGTGCGCTGTATATCGGTCAGGCAAGGTGGCGAAATCCTGACAATCGAGCCAGTCGCCAAATCTTCGTCTACGGGATTGATCCGAATCGGTCAGCTTTTGACTTACCGTCCGTAAATCAACACTTGGATCAACTTAAGTTATTAAATCGAGCACTGTTTGACAAAGCCGGATTACTTCCTCAGCTTGGGGATGTTCCTACCTTGCTGAAAAAGGTGAATTCTCTTTCCGTTCAGGCCAATGATTTGGAAATTCAAATTGTTGGATTATTTACGCTCGGTTCCTCCTTTTCTGCTCAAGGCAATCTCATCACCAGTGATTCTACCTTTTTACGGCTCTTTCCTGAGCGTCAAGCCAATGACATTGATCTGGGTATCGTTAAAGTAGAATCAAACGCATCGATTGAGCAAATACAAGCTTCTTTGCAAGCAATCCTGCCGGATGATTTGCTGGTGCTAACCCTCGATGAATTCGTTGCTCGTGAAATTGCATTTTGGAATACAGGCTCTTCCATCGGTCCTACCTTTAACCTTGGTGTAGCAATTGGGTTCTTGGTCGGAGCGGTAATTGTCTATCAAATTCTCTACACCGATGTTTCCGATCATTTATCAGAATACGCTACGTTGAAGGCAATGGGCTACACTGATGGGTATTTCATTGGAGTTATCATTCAAGAGGCTCTTGTGTTAGCAGCTTTGGGCTTTGTGCCAGGATTTTTGCTATCGAGTGGACTTTACGCCCTTTTTAAGTCCGCAACGCTTTTACCGATTGCGATGAAACTAAGTCGTGCGACAACGGTGCTGATGTTGACCATCGTCATGTGTGTTGGAGCGGGAGCGATCGCCATGCGGAAGTTGCAGCAAGCCGATCCGGCTGACATTTTCTGACATATTTGACTTCACCAAGAGCAATGTCTCAAACAACATTCAATCAAGCTCCAACGATGAAACCTGTAATTTCAGTTTGCCATCTCAATCACTACTTTGGTCAAGGAGAACTCCGCAAGCAGGTATTATTCGATATCAATTTCAACATTTACCCTGGAGAGATTGTGTTCATGACAGGACCATCTGGTTCCGGTAAAACCACCTTACTGGCACTAGTAGGTGGATTGAGGTCTGCTCAGTCCGGCAGTCTAACAATTTTGGGACACCAAATGTGTGGTGCTAGTAAGCGGGATGTCATGCAAGTGCGGCGGCAAATTGGCTATATTTTCCAGGCGCACAACTTGTTGACCTTCCTCACAGCGAAACAAAATGTACGCATGTCTTTGGAACTCCACAATCAATACTTAGAGCAGGATATGGATGGACTAGCTTTTGACATTCTCAAAACTGTTGGCTTGAGTTCGCGCATTGATTATTATGCCGACAGTCTTTCTGGAGGACAAAAGCAGCGAGTGGCGATCGCCAGAGCTTTAGTCAGCAATCCCAAATTAGTTTTAGCCGACGAACCCACAGCTGCTTTAGACAGTAAATCAGGTCGCGATGTCGTCGAACTGATGCAGCGCCTTGCCAAAGAGCAGGGGTGTACTATCTTGATGGTGACGCACGACAATCGCATTTTGGATATTGCCGACCGCATTATTCATATGGAAGATGGTCGTCTGGTGGGAAATGCAAACCTAGCAACTACGACTTCAGACCCGAAAACAAGTAATGAAACCTAAATTCATTAATTACGAATTACGAATTACGAATTACGAATTGGTATAAAAACCTACCAAGGTATTGAACCAAATCCTCCTCCTCCAGGAGTTTCTATCACAAAAACTCCATTATCCATTTCATAAATAAACTCTCCATCCTTGAGAACATCAATTGCCCGCCTGACTGACTCGGAGGCATTGTCTTGCACAAATTTCATGTAAGATTGAACTGTCTGGAGTCCGTATTGAGAAACCATTTTACGAAGTTCTTGAACTCCCCTTTCATTAGCGGCAATTTGTGCTTTTAAATCAGCTATGTTTTGGTCAGGATTACGGGCTGGATAGGGATGATTTAAGAGTATATCTCGTACTTGCATTTCCCGAAATATCCCTTGTTCAACCATGAGAAAATTATCAAACAGAATTCCTTCTTCTTCAACTGTGGTACTGTGGGGAGGCATTGAACCGGGAGTTATACCACCGATATCTGCTTGGTGTCCACGAGAAGCAACGTAGAAGAGGGGAGTGGGGAATGGTGAGTAGGGAGTGGGGGTGTTTTCTAGAAACACGGGGGTAATGGCGGTTACGTCAGGAAGATGTGTTCCACCATTATAGGGATTGTTGGATAGATAGACATTTCCGGGTTTTATCGTGTCGCCTTTATCATTAATTAAACTACGGACACTTTCACTCATTGAGCCTAAATGTACCGGAATGTGGGGGGCATTAGCGACTAATAATCCATCT
>JADQBA010000321.1 GCA_016903675.1 Stigonema ocellatum SAG 48.90 = DSM 106950
CGGCAAAGACTGGCTTACCACTCATGACATCTGACGATGCAGTAATGATTTGTTGACTCATCATCTCCTTCCTTCAGCATTGCTAGGCTATATGTATTCTAAAGCATTCTCACGCTTCTGCTTGTAGAACCCTACCCTATCAAGGTGAGAAATGATTTAGGACTTACGCACTTGACAAATAGATACATCAACGGTAATGGATTCAGTAGCAGGCTAGAACTGACCAAAATACTACTATTTCTTAGCGGTTTTATATGAAAACTGCATAAGTTGATTTTGCTGGCGTCTATATAAGAATACAGCTATGAAGCTCATTCACGCTTAACTTCCGTTTCGCAAATCAGGTAAGGCTTTATGCAAACAATCAAATTTCTGTCAATGCGTAACTTCTATCGGGAGCAATGCTCCAAAGTTGGATCGGGTTTTAATTCTCAATAAAAACACCTGATTCTCAATAAAAACAGGTTTTTCGCCGCGATAGCGATCTTCGCAGCGGTAGCGGGTACACCCGCGTCAGCGAGTAAAGCGTTCGCCCGCTTGCTCTTCCCTTGGGTACGCTGTGATCGCCCCTTAAAACAGGTGATTTTGTACCCTAATTTTGGGCATCCCACTGTTAGAGCACTGCTCCCGTGCATAAATGTTCGATTAACATAACACCCGTATTCTGCACTTTACGTCAACTACTTGTACTTGACCGGCGCTTTAGTGTATTTTAATCGCTAATTGTGTTTTTGCAAGTAGCCATATGTCAGTATAAATGCTCATGAATTGCAATAATTAGGAGGATATTAAGCCAATGATTATCGTCATCAAATCCGGCACAACAACAGCAGAAATTGAGCGAATAAGCGAAGAACTTCGCTGCTGGAATATAACACCAGAAAGAACAGAAGGTCGGAACAAAGTGGTAATTGGTTTGGTTGGGGATACGGCTGAAATTGATGTCAGACAAATCCAAAATCTCAGCCCTTTTATTGAGCAGGTTATAAGAGTGAACAAGCCCTTTAAACGGGCTTCAAAAGAATTTCGCTATGGCGAACCTACTGAGGTGGTTGTACCAACACCTAATGGGTTTGTAACCTTTGGTCAAAACCATCCTGTAGTTGTAGTAGCAGGACCCTGTTCTGTCGAAAATGAAGAGATGATCGTAGAAACAGCACTCTTAGTAAAAGCAGCAGGAGCGCAGTTTTTACGAGGAGGAGCCTACAAACCCCGTACCTCACCTTACGCTTTCCAGGGTCACGGTGAGAGTGCTTTAGAGTTGTTAGCTAAGGCACGCGAGGCTACAGGGTTAGGGATTATCACAGAAGTCATGGATACATCTGACCTGGACCTGGTTGCAGAAGTTGCGGATGTGGTACAAATTGGTGCCCGCAATATGCAGAATTTTTCACTACTGAAGAAGGTAGGTGCTCAAGGTAAGCCAGTGCTTTTGAAGCGCGGACTGTCAGCGACGATAGAAGATTGGCTGATGTCAGCTGAGTATATTTTGGCAGCAGGGAACCCTAATGTGATTTTGTGCGAGCGGGGAATTCGTACCTTTGACCGACAGTATACACGGAATACCCTTGATATATCTGCGATTCCAGTATTGCGAAAGCTGACTCATTTGCCAATTATGGTTGATCCCAGCCACGCCACGGGCTTCTCAGAGTTTGTGCCAACGATGGCAATGACAGCGATCGCAGCTGGTACAGATTCCCTGATGATTGAGGTTCACCCCAACCCGGCAAAAGCACTTTCAGATGGACCTCAGTCTCTAACACCAGAAAAATTTGAGCAATTAATGCAAGAGATGGCTGTTTTAGGCAAATTCTTTAGTCGTTGGACTAAAAACAATAGCCCAACTGCAACGCCAAAATTTGCTCCAATTTCCTCCACCGTAGGCGTTTGAACTAAGATTCAATGAATTGACGTTTACAGTTGACGCATATGTAGTTTTTTTTACCACGTTGCTACCCATTCTTCCGAATGTGAGTTCACTTTCGTTAACCATACCTATCTTTAGAAAGCCTCTGTTCACACTTGTGGCTGGCTACTAGGTTCGGCTTTTCCCTCTAGCTGTGAGACATCCCGGTTACCCGTGATGCCCCAATGTGCTGGAAGGAACCTTTGGACACTGGTTCCGAAATATGTCTAATGGCGGGTTAATAGCCTCTTTAAAAGCCATTAGGACTTTTCTCACTCAAATTCGTGCGACATCGATTCGCACATTCATATTTCTATTCTGCAACGCCCATGATGTTGCGATCGCATTAGACGCTACTCATTCCAAAGGTAATACTGCGTAGGTTTTAAATACTTGAGGTGCCAGAAACCCGGTAACTTTTACGAAACCGGGTTTCTAATTTTTGCAAAACCTACGCAGTATTGATTCCAAAGGTAAATTCCGTACCTCATTTATGGTGATCTGTACTAAGCGTGACCTTTGGGGCTATAACAACCTACCAAGGTATTGAACCAAATCCTCCTCCTCCTGGAGTTTCTATCACAAAAACATCACCAGTTTTCATCTCTACTGTTGCAGGTTCCTCTAAATTCTCTTGGGTTCCATTTTGACGTTGTATCCAGTTACGTCCTACAAGTCCGGCTTCCCCACCATTTAATCCAAAGGGAGGAACAAGCCGATGATTAGAGAGAATATTAGCTGTCATGGGTTCATTAAACCGGATGCGGCGGATAACCCCATGACCACCTGAATGTTTTCCTTTGCCTCCGCTATTGGGACGAAGACTAAAACTTTCTACTTGTACAGGATAACGGGTTTCTAAAACTTCTGGATCAGTTAGGCGGGAGTTCGTCATATGAGTATGGACTGCATCAGTGCCATCAAAGTTAACTCCAGCCCCAGAACCACCACAGATGGTTTCATAATACTGATAACGGTCATTACCAAAGGTGAAATTATTCATCGTTCCCTGAGAAGCAGCCATGACACCCAAAGCCCCATATAAAGCATCGACAACAGTTTGAGATGTCTCTACATTACCCGCTACTACTGCGGCAGGATAGGTTGGGTTAAGCATACAGCCAGAAGGGATAATAATTTCTAGAGGGTTAAGACACCCAGCATTGAGGGGAATATTATCATCAACCAGAGTACGGAAAACATATAAAACTGCTGCTTGAGTGACAGCTTTGGGAGCATTGAAATTACTATTGAGTTGCCCAGATGTCCCAGTAAAATCAATGGTAGCACTGCGATTTTCTCGCTCAATTGTCACTTTAACTTGAATTTTTGCTCCATTATCCATTTCATAAATAAACTCTCCATCCTTGAGAACATCAATTGCCCGCCTGACGGACTCGGAGGCATTGTCTTGCACAAATTTCATGTAAGATTGAACTGTCTGGAGTCCGTATTGAGAAACCATTTTACGAAGTTCTTGAACTCCCCTTTCATTAGCAGCAATTTGTGCTTTTAAATCAGCTATATTTTGGTCAGGATTACGGGCTGGATAGGGATGATTTAAGAGTATATCTCGTACTTGCATTTCCCGAAATATCCCTTGTTCAACCAGGAGAAAATTATCAAACAAAATTCCTTCTTCTTCTACTGTGGTACTGTGGGGAGGCATTGAACCGGGAGTTATACCACCGATATCTGCTTGGTGTCCACGAGAAGCAACGTAGAAGAGGGGAGTCGGGAATGGGGAGTCGGGAGTGGGGGTGTTTTCTAGAAAAACGGGGGTAATGGCGGTTACGTCAGGAAGATGTGTTCCCCCATTATAGGGATTGTTGGATAGATAGACATTTCCGGGTTTTATCGTGTCGCCTTTATCATTAATTAAACTACGGACACTTTCACTCATTGAGCCTAAATGTACCGGAATGTGGGGGGCATTAGCGACTAATAATCCATCT
>JADQBA010000363.1 GCA_016903675.1 Stigonema ocellatum SAG 48.90 = DSM 106950
GAGTAAAAGACTTTACATTTTGGAAAAGGCTGCCTAATATGGATGCAGTGGTTGGTTAAGGCAAATGCCAACCAAGACTAACAATCAACAATGAGTTAAGGAGTAGACACATGGCAGTTGAAAAAACCAATTCTTCCTCAAGCTTGGCAGAAGTTATTGATCGTATCCTGGACAAAGGTATTGTTGTAGATGCTTGGGTTCGTGTATCTCTCGTAGGTATTGAACTATTAGCTATCGAAGCACGGATCGTGATTGCTTCTGTTGAAACCTACCTCAGATATGCAGAAGCTGTAGGTCTGACTCAGTCAGCAGCAGTACCAGCTGCTTAATTGTTAAGCTGAGCGTGGGAAATTAGAATTTACCAGCTTGTAATTCTGATGTTGATTCCACTTTTCTCTGATTATCCAGATATTCTTAAATCAAGATTTATCTCAAGATAAAGGAAAAAAGTAGACGTTCCTTGAGCTATGTTCACTGGATATAAATTATCCGGTGAATGTAGTTAACTCACGAGTACAAAGTATTACTGCGGAGAACCTCATGACTGCTTTAATGGTAAGAATCCGGCAAGAGCATCGGTCAATAGCAGAGGAAGTAGCTCAACTATCTAGAGAGACTCATGAATTCTTGTCCGCTACAAAAGCGCACAGACAAGAGGAAGCTAAAAAGCAAGCTCAACAGCTACATGAGTTTTACCAAAACCTCAAGCAAACAACCGACGACTTTTTAGCACAGACATCTGAGCAAAGGATGGCTCAAGCCAAAGAACAAAAGCAAGAGCTGCAAAGATTCCGTCAGGACTTGTTTGTGAGCATTTTTGGCACGCACATTTAGTTGTTAATCAACGCTCCCAACTCTCGGGAGTTGAACTGTTGGAGAACAGGGCCCAATAGCAAAACCTCCCAATCTTCCAGTTCACAAACTGGTAAAACTAGGAGGTAATTTCAACAATGAGTTTCGGATTGAAACTTAACTAAACTGTACCATAACTTAGTGCAAACAGTCAATCAAACATTCATATTGCTAAAACAACCTTGTTTTCCAACAGATAATAATCAACTGCTCTAGGGAGTAGTCAAACTATCCATAGAGGATGATCTATGGTTGATAGAGTTACGTTAGCGCATATCGATACAATTTATGTATCGATAATTATTATTTTAGTGGAAAATTTATTTTCTCTTCATCTTAACTTATGACTTTCACCGCAATTAATCACAAAAGAGCTGTTCTTCGTGTCCGTCCTGGGCAGTTTGTGATAACACCTTCCATTGAGCAAGTAGTAATTCGTGCATTGCGTTATCTCAAATCAGGGTTCGCTATTCACTTGCGCGGCCCTGCTGGCACAGGAAAAACAACCTTAGCTATGCATCTAGCCAACTGTTTGGATAGACCAACTATGTTGATTTTTGGCGACGATGAATTTAAAAGCTCTGATTTAATTGGAAGTCAATCAGGCTACACCCACAAAAAATTACTAGACAATTACGTACACAACGTCCTCAAAGTCGAAGACGAACTCAAACAAAATTGGGTTGATTCTAGACTAACCTTAGCTTGTCGAGAAGGTTTTACTTTAGTCTACGACGAATTTAACCGTTCGCGACCTGAAGTTAATAACGTCTTGCTCTCAGCTTTAGAAGAGAAAATTTTGACGCTTCCTCCCCATAGCAATCAGCCAGAATACCTGCATTTACATCCCCAATTTCGGGCTATTTTTACCTCCAATCCAGAAGAATACTGCGGAGTTCACTCAACCCAGGATGCTTTAATGGATCGGTTGATAAGTATTAATATGCCAGAACCGGATGAGCTTACTCAAATAGAGATTTTAGTTCAAAAAACAGGTATCAGTAGAGAACAGGCACAGTTAGTTGTGCGGTTAGTTAAAACATTTCGCCTAGCTACAGGTGGCGAAAAAACTTCGGGATTGCGGTCTTGTTTGATGATTACTAAAGTCTGTGCGGAGCATGAGATTCTGGTGTCACCTAAAAATCCAGATTTTCTGGAAATTTGTGCAGATGTTCTTTTCACTCGCACGAATTTATCTACTAGCGAAGCCACAACCATTTTCCAGCAATTACTTAACGAATTACAAGTACAAGAAGAAGAGGGGTTCAATGAACATTCCACCCTGGATGATACATTTTTTCTAACTGATTCCCACCAAAGTAACTCCCATTCAGAAGTTTTGCCACCGACAATTTTAGAAAATTGTGTTCCCTTCGAGCAAGAAATATATGACTATTTATTAGAGCAAAAAAGTGAGGGATTAACGAAAATTCAAAAAGCGTTCAACCTGAATCGTATCGTCGCCGTAAATGCTCTGAATGCTTTAGA
>JADQBA010000116.1 GCA_016903675.1 Stigonema ocellatum SAG 48.90 = DSM 106950
GGATGGATCAATCAATAATTGAACATACCAAATACCCAAGTCATTCCAAAATGATTTTGCTTTACCTTGCTTTACCCAACGCCTAGCACGGGATGCTGTTGTTGGCATTAGTGGCTCACCTGATGGAGAGATAACAGGAACTCTTAAATTTTCTTTCTTCATTGGTATAACCCTCGAAAGATAAAGTTTACGGCGTTATCGCCTGTCACTTACCTCATTCAGTAATGCGTGTCTTGGCTTTACCCAACCTCCAGACACCCCAGGAGCTACAGAGAGTCGAACTAGTGAAGTACCCGACTGTGATCTACACTACTGAAATTGGAACTTGGTGTTAACGAATCGCAATTCTCCCAAGTGAGGTATTGAACAGATTCCTCCTAGAGGTTTGTTCTCTAGAATCCGTGTCCATATCCCCTAGGGGATTGGTCACGGTAGTTCAAAAGACGTTACTTATGATTCACTATCGGTTACTCTACCCTACTTAAGGTTTTTGGGCGAACTTAAAAAGAAATATCACCCCCTCCCCCTCTGTGTAAATCACCGTACCACACAGTGACAATGAACACAAAATTACCGTAATATTTTTTACACTAGTCGTCTGGCAAGTGAACGAAAGCGCTTGTTTGTAGTGAGGACTTTAGTCCTCAAAAATACGAGGACTAAAGTCTTCACTACGAAAAAATCATTTTGATTTGTCATAAACAATTTAAATATTTTTCCTGTATCCATGTCAACATATTGTTTCTTTAGATGTACTATGTACAACTAAGCCAGCAGAGACAACATCCATACTGTGCGGTTGCTCAGGATATGGATTGCTTGCTCCACGCCCGACCTTCATGAGTGTATTTATTTTCTTCCAGCTACTTATTGATGTTGCTCAACAGATTTTACTTGATAAAAAACACACCTAGCCTACGGATAACACTAACATTTGCTGCAATTTTTTTCGTCTTAATGTCGGTTTTTAGCCTTCATCGCTTCTACAGTTTTTACGCATCTTACGATCAAGGTCTTTTCGATCAGCTTTTTTGGAACACTGTACATGGTCACTTCTTTCAAGGTTCTCTCTCCTCAGGTCAATCAAGCGCTTTTATTAAAGATGGTCAAATAGAAACGGTGTTTTACTGCCATTTAGGGCAACACTTTGTGATTGACTATTTGCTCTGGATGCCTCTATATGCCTTATTTCCCACTGGCGCGACTCTTGTTGTTTTACAAGTTGCTTTGATCGCTGCGGCTGGTTTAGTTCTTTACGCTTTAGCTCACCATTATCTCCAAAACTCAATCGCTGTTTTAATTGCTGCCAGTTTTTACGGAGCTTATGCAGTCATCGCACCAACCTTTGCAAATTTTTATGAGCATTGCCAAATTCCCTTATTTGTTTTTTCTTTATTGCTGGCTTTGGAGAAGCGTAAATGGTGGCTTTTTTGGTTATTTGTCATTTTGCTATTAGGAATTCGAGAAGACACAGGGATTATTCTCTTCGGTATTGGTCTTTATCTAATTTTTATCCGTCGTTACCCGCGTCTGGGTGTAGCTTTATGTTTGCTGGGATTTGGCTACACCATATTAGTGACAAACTCTATTATGCCTCTCTTTTCTAATGATAATTCTCGCTTGTATTTGAGTGAATACTTCAGTAAGTTTGTTCCTGGAAATAATAGCCCTAGTACTTTACAACTTTTCTGGGGTATGTTAACTCACCCTCAAGAAGTTTTGAAGAGCGTGTTTCTTCCTGTTGACAGGAGAGTGAAATACTTTTTAGGTCAATGGCTACCTTTGGCTTTTATACCTGCCCTATCCACCTCAGCTTGGATAGTTTCAGGGCCTCCATTACTAGTACTGTTGATGCAAGAAAGAAAGATGGCTCTTGGTATAAGTGTTCGCTATGCGTTAACAGTGGTTCCAGGCTTATTTTACGGCACAATTCTGTGGTGGTCTCAACATCAAGAGAGATTTAATCCGAAGTTTCGTCGCTGGTGGATCAGATGTATTGCATTGTCACTTGTATTTGCAATTGCTTCTAGCCCAAATCGAGCTTTCTACTTTTTAATTCCAGACTCGATCCATCCTTGGATTTATACTCCTCTCACCCGTCAGTGGGAACATGTGGGATACATTCGGGATCTCATGAACTTTATTCCAGCCGATAAGAGTGTTTCCGCTACCACTGACTTGCTTCCCCACTTGGCAACTCGTCGGGGAATTATTCGTTTACCAGCTTTACAGTTGCAACTCGATTCAAAAGAGATTGTTGATGTTGATTACGCCTTTGCCGATCTATGGATATTGCAACAGTACCAACCAGCCTATAAAGGTGAACGACAGCAACTGCGAGATTTTTTGCCTTTTATAGACCAGCTTCTAGCCCAAGGAAGATATGGACTTGTGGATGTGCAAGATGGAGTAGTTCTGCTGGAGAAGAAAGTTGCTTCTCAACCTCAAGCTATGGCGCGTTGGTTGAGGTTGCGACAGGAACTCTCAAAAATTTAGCAAGTCTTAGACTTTGTATCCATAGTTCGAGACTATAGGTGTGTGAGGAAAATGAGGAAAGTATCTGTTATTCTGCCTGTTTACAATGAGGCAAAATGTATAGAGAAAACATTAAAATCTATTTTTAGATTCGCAAAAAATAGACCTAACTTTAATTTTATTTTTGTCAACGATGGTTCTACAGATAAAACAAAAGAAATTTTATCTAAAAAATTAGAATCAGCCAAAACAACTAATGTAAAGTTTATTTCTTACGAATTTAATAAAGGCAAAGGATATGCGGTAAAAACCGGAGTAAAATACGCCGATGGAGATTACATCTGCTACATGGACAGTGATTTAGCTTATTCTCTAGAACATCTTGATATCATCGTTGAAAAGTTAGAATACTTTGATATCGTGATTGGTTGTAGAAATCTAGCATCAAGTCACATAAAAGGTTTAAGTTTAATGAGGAAAATTGCTGGTAAAGTATTTAACCTACTCTCTAGGATTATACTTGATTTACCCTTTAGTGATATGCAAGCAGGAATAAAGGGTTTTAAGAAAGATGTGGCAAAAGAGCTATTTAAACGACAACAGATAAGAGGATTTTCTTTTGACGTAGAATTGATATATGTAGCTTACAAGGAAGGATATGATATTGGAGAAATACCCGTTAGAGTTTCAGCGCAACATTTATACAAAAAATCAAAAGTAAATCTTTTTGAAGATTCCATAAAAATGTTTTTTAATCTATTACAAATAAGATATAAGTATATGAAGGGTAGATATGAATCCAAGTGTTTTATTAAGTTTTGACCTTGAAGAGTTTGATATTCCAGAGGAATATGGTCAGGAAGTTGACGATGCACTGAAGTTGACAATTTCTTTAAAAGGCTTAAAATCTATTCTTTCCTTACTGGAGCAATTAAACATCCGTGCTACTTTTTTTGTGACAGCTCATTTTGCTTTTCACAATCAAACCATGATTCGAGAAATTGCCAAAAACCATGAAATTGCTTCTCATGGTTTTTATCACTCTGAGTTTAGAATAGAAGACTTGCAAAAGTCACGGCAATTTTTGGAAGAACTTATTGGTAATCAAGTCATAGGCTTTAGGATGCCTCGACTAAAGGAAATCAATGACCAAGAAATAATAAAAGCTGGTTACGAATACAATTCATCTATAAACCCAACTTATATTCCAGGAAGATATAATAATTTCTGGAAACCCAGAACTGCCTATTACTCAAATAATTTACTCAATATTCCCGTTTCAGTAACACCAATCATTAGATTTCCCTTGTTTTGGTTGAGTTTTAAAAACTTTCCGCTGTGGTTCATTAAATTAAGTTCCCAAATAACACTTCACCATGATAATTATATAAATATTTATTTTCACCCTTGGGAATTCACAGATATCACTAGTTTTCGACTGCCAAATTATATTAAAAAATCCTCTGGTGAACCAATGATTAGCAGGCTAGAAAAATACTTGATATGGCTGAAAACTCAAGGAGAGTTTATCTGTTTTTATGAATTTAAAAAAAATTATGAATTATGAATTATGAATTATGAATTATGAATTTAAGTATGTCGGCACAAATAAAGGTTTGTAGTTGCGCTTCAGCGCCCTAGATATGAGCGCTGAAGCGCAACTACGAGCTTTTACATAAATTCATATACTCCTGTCCCGCCCGAAGATTACCTATATAACGAACCGCCAAGACGCCAAGGACGCCAAGAATAAGATAGGTAATTTTGTAGCGGTTCGGGAGTAGTTCAGTTTTTCTGTGCCGATCTACTTAAGTAGGTTTGTGCAGAAAAAAATTTAACTAAGTAAGTCGGCGTAAAAAAATGAAAGGTTTATAGTAAGCGCTTACTACGAGCGAACTGATGAGCAATACTATTCAATAGATAGTTCTGTGTATTCGCGCCGACTTACTTACAAATCATAAATTATGAAAAAAAGGTGATAAAAATTACCCACTAGATTTTATAGTGTATTTGGAGTTGATTATTAAAATATTGTGAAAGCGATTACTCTTCTTGGTTCCACAGGCTCTATCGGTACTCAAACTTTAGATATTGTAACACAGTATCCCGAACAGTTTCGGATTGTAGGATTGGCATCTGGGAACAATGTGGAAATGTTGGCTTCTCAAGTGCGGCAATTTCGACCCAATATAACAGCAATTTGCTCAGAAGAGAAATTGCCAGCACTCAAAGAAGCGATCAAAGACCTTGATCCCCAACCAATTATTCTGGCGGGTGAAGAGGGAGTTATAGAAGTCGCCCGCTACGGTGATGCTGAAACAGTGGTTACGGGTATTGTTGGTTGTGCTGGGTTACTACCCACCATCGCCGCTATCGAAGCTGGTAAAGATATCGCCTTAGCAAACAAAGAAACCTTAATTGCCGGGGGTCCTGTTGTTCTACCCCTAGTTGAAAAACACGGGGTAAAACTACTACCAGCTGACTCAGAACATTCTGCCATATTTCAGTGCTTGCAAGGTGTACCAAAGGAAGGTTTACGGCGGATTTTGCTGACCGCATCTGGCGGTGCTTTCCGGGATTGGCCTACAGAAAGGTTAACGGAAGTCACAGTCGCCGATGCCCTCAAGCATCCGAATTGGTCGATGGGGCGTAAAATCACAGTAGACTCTGCCACCTTGATGAACAAGGGACTGGAAGTGATTGAGGCTCACTTTCTTTTTGGTTTAGATTATGACAATATCGAGATTATCATTCATCCTCAAAGCATTATTCACTCGCTGATTGAGCTACAAGACACCTCTGTTTTAGCCCAACTGGGTTGGCCTGATATGCGCTTACCCCTACTTTATGCTTTATCTTGGCCGGAGAGGATCTACACTGACTGGAAACAACTAGATTTGGTAAAAGCTGGAAATTTAACTTTCCGTGAACCAGATCACCACAAGTATCCTTGCATGAAATTAGCCTATGCGGCAGGTAGGGCTGGTGGTTCAATGCCGGCTGTGTTGAATGCAGCAAATGAACAAGCCGTAGCTTTGTTTTTGTTGGAAAAAATTAGGTTTTTGGATATACCACGGTGTATCGAATGGGTGTGCGATCGCCACCAAAATGATAACCGTCCAAACCCTTCTTTAGATGACATTGTGTTAGCAGATAAATGGGCAAGAGAGGAAGTTTTGGTAGCGAGCAAATCATTAGTATCAGTTGTTAGTTGTTAGTTGTTTGTTGTGTAAAACGTTAACTGTTAACGGTTAACTGTCAACCGTTAACGAAATCAGCAAGAAACCTATGTATCAATTCCAGGTAAGTGCATATACGCAAACGGGCGAATCCATCGGTCTGGTCGGTTCTACTCCCGAGTTGGGATTGTGGGACGTTACCAGATGTGTCCATCTCCGGACAAGTGGCGATCGCTATCCTTTATGGTGGACAGACACAGAAATCGACATTCAGCCGTCTTTGAAGTCAGCCTCAAGCCAGAGAATTGAATATAAGTACGTACGTCTCGATTCAAACGGCAGCGTGCGATGGGAAGCGCTAGGTCCAAACCGCTGGGTGCCCATGGACTCTGACGATCAGTCCAGCACTATTGTTGTGGATGATGGCGCATTCGGTTATTTGCAGCCTTATCCGTTCGGATACACTAAGGAACCTGCTGTCAAGATACCCCTGAAAAAAAGTTCTGATGGGCTAAAAATCGTCGTCATTGGCAGTTCCGTCGCATCAGGTCATAAAGCCTGGCTGTTGAGAGGTTGGGTCTGGCTGTTGGGACAGGCTTTGCAGCAAAAATACGGGCACCAACTCGTAAATGTGTCGGAAGTGGGGGCGAATGTCAGCAGAACGATCAACCGATTTGCGTCAGTCGTCACGCCAGAACAACCGGATGTGGTCATTATTGCCCTGTCCATGGGCAACGAAGGGTTAGCCTACTGTCCCCCTCACGAACGACGGGCAGTACAGCGACGGTTTGAAAGTGGCTTGCAGCAGCTTGTAAAAATGACGCGGGACATGGGAGCACGTCCGATTCTGGGCGGGGTCTATCCCAATGGCGACTATGAGTTTGAACATCACTTGCTCCTCAGGGACACACACAACCGCATGGTGAATTGGGGAGTTCCGGTACTGGATTGGTTGGCAGCAGTGAATAATGGGCAGGGACGCTGGAAAGAGGGGACATCCTTCGACCCGGCTCACCCCAACACCGTCGGTCACCGCCTCATGTATCAGGCCATCGACCTACACTTGTTCGGGATCGACAAAGACGAATTGGCAAAAGAAAAACAACGCTTCCAGCAGCCGAGTGAAGTCCCCATCTACCTTGACAATGCGGGCTTCCAGGTCTGGGCCTGTATCGAACAGAAGCGAATGCGTATCATTAATCCATCACAATACAGCTACACCATCGCGCCCTATTGGCAGGAACTCCAAACTGCAATCCAAAGTAAGGCAGGATTGATACCGACCATCTACATTGCCAAGGATGCCACGCAAGGGACGCTCCCCTTCTTTGCCGTGCAAGAAGATGGCACCATCGAAACCACAGTGGACATCCCCCCTGGTGCCGACCTGGAATACAGCGCCGCCTTCAATCTCTTTTCGCACTCACACGAACAACTTTTGTTCTATGACGGGGATCTGGGGATTTTGCAACAGGACGAGCACCACCTCTGGGTCATCAACGAATCAGACCACGAGTATAACATCCATCCCATGTGGCAGGAGGTGCGTAGCGCACTTAAAACCATGCCACCGGGTGTCTATGAAGATCCGCTTCATCCCCACATCCCCTTCCGCACCATGATGATTGGCAACAAGGGGCTGGAAAGCCGGGTTAAAACATCACCCAGGTCTGCCGTGCTGTTCCAATACAAATGCAAATTATCGGACATCAGCCGTGTCGCCATCATCCCCCTGGGCGATCGCTGTGCCGTCCGGATGATGCTGTACAAGATGGAGTACGACGGTCCCGCCTTTCCGTTTGATCTGACCCGCAGCACCAATATTGGAGATGTGGCGGATATGATCGAAAACGGTTTTTATGACATGTGGAACCCCACCTTCCTGCATTACAGGAAAGACGCAGGCAGAATATACCACACCAAGTGGACGGGTCTGTCCTTTGCCCATGAAGTCGAGGACACAGACGACCCTCTTAACGACATGTCTCCCGTCTATGAACGTATGCGCGTCCGTTACACGGCACGCGCTGAAAGGTTTTGGTACACACTCCGGAACTGTGACAAGGCACTTTTCGTCCGCACGGGCATTACTTCTAGGGGTGGAGTTATTGATCTGGTCAACAAACTTGAAAAACAATGCCAGGGGAAGCCATTTCACCTCTTGCTCCTTTCTCCCCAAGCTGACGATGAGTTTTTAGACCTTCCCAATGTGCTGCATTACAATGTGGAGTTTAATCCCGATCTCATGTATGAGGATTTGGGACACTGGATGTACTGCACACAGGTGATGCGAGGAATTCTTGAATCCCTTGAGGTATCCAGCAAAAACCTTTTCTGGTGCCCACCTAAACCGCCGCAGGAGGAGGGGGGGAGGGGGGGATGGGGGGATGGGGGGATGGGGGGATAGGAGAGTAAACAATTATTCTTCCCCATCTCCCCCACTCCCCCACTCCCCCACTCCCCCACTCCCTACTCCCTACTCCCTACTCCCCATCTCCCTAATTTTTCATTGATGCTGAAAGCCGTGATAATACGTCCTTGACACTAGTAGGTAGCTGACGCATGATCTTGCCTTTTTCGCGATCTACTGCCACCAGTGTTACCTTGGCAGTTAGATATAACTCTCGCCCATCGGGCGATTCAATTGCATAATCCCAGTTTATCCGGACACCAGTCACCTCAGCCATGCGCGTTTTTACCACCGCGCTCTTACCTAACTCAAGTGAACGGTGATAACGTACCGACAGTTCTACAACTGGTAAATCACAGCCCAACGCCACTAAGTCGGCAAATTCAATACCTATGGAGCGCAAGCATTCCACCCGCGCTTCTTCCATCCAAGTTATGTAGGAACCATGCCAAACCACGCCTCCATAGTCGGTATGGTGGGGTTGCGCTCTTACAGGATATTCAAACCAATTTTCCAATGTCTGGCTTGAGGGACTATCAATAGCACTTGTGGACGGAAGTTGTGGTTGATTTAGTTTTTCTTCAGACATAGCCTCAGGCGGAGAATACTGACTATGAGCATCTGGCTCACGTTAAAACAAGCCTGATTCTTTAGTTTAGCGTTTCTAGGCTGAGCCAAGCAACGAAAAAAAAGCTTTTTCCCAAGCTATGTTTAAGGATCCCCACGAGAACCAGGAATCCTCATCACCGCTTGGCGAGGGTTTTATTGCCTGTAGCGGTTGGCACAGGGTGCTTGATGATGTCGGCAAGTTCCTGTAACTGGCTTACTGCCTCTGCACCCTCTAACTTCATTAGTTCCCGGTCATCGCGCATCTCTGTCCAAGTGATCCCGTAATCGGAGACTAAAAACCGAATTAGGTGGTTTTCTCCCAGGCTAACCATAAACGAAGCACTGTTCATCTGGTCGCCGCACGTATAGCAGGACGCAAGATACCCGCGTCGCTCTAGAACAATTGCCAAGGCTTGCAGGTTCATCACCAAGTCTTGGACGAATTGCCGATGTTGTTGCGCTAATCTCAGAAACACGTTATTCCTCCAAACACCACAGTTATTTGACTCTCTTTTATAATTTTTTTAGATTTTCCCATCAATTGGTATTGTAAACTATTCAATACGATCCCCGTACATACATCAAAGTTCCTCACTGGCTACCTTGCGAATGGTAGTTCAAAATCCTGTTGCTTGTCGTATCAAGGTATTCAGTTTCCACATTGGAAATATCGGACAGAATTACTAAAATTTATGTTTTCTTAATAAACTTCTGTCAGGGTAGATGGTAACGACAATGAATCCGCTTTAAGAGTAACGCATATTGGGTAAAAGTCAACCATCAAAAAAATACATATTGCATCTTTATCGGGCATTTGGGACTAAATTAGCGATCCCCGATGGCTATGACGCTTCTACACAATTTTTATTGCTGATTTAAGCATTGAGTTGACTTGTGCATTATATAACAGCGATTAGGCGATACCCAAGTTTTAGGTTAAAATTGTAACTAATTCTACAAGGAATACTGTACGGTAAATTTTTTTAATACACAATCCTATTTGATTTAATTACTGACAATAACTAAGCTAAGGAGAGCCGTGTTGCCATTTCGGCAGTATTTTTAGCAAATAGAAGGACAGCTGATTTCCTCAGCTGCCCTTTTTGAGAAATATCTTCAACAGTCCGTTTAGACAACTTGCCACCAACCGAAAGCAGGACCAATAAAACGGATTGTTACCCAAAGGACAACCATAGCGCCAATGCCAATCCACGCGCCGCGATTCGACCATTTTACGAATAGTTCTGCTTGAGTTTTGGTGATTGGAACCCAAGGCAAAATCCTAGTTTCTTGACCGTATTTCTCTCCCAGTGAGGCTTTACGACGCTTTGCTTCGCCCATAGTCTTCAAAATCGAATCCGTACTATGGCTGATGATACCGCTTGCTGGAGGTCCAGGGCTAGTAAAAATTCGTAATTCGTAATGACGCTCGTTCGCCTCTGGCGTCTCCCCGAGTGAGTGGACTCGCGCTTCGCTACGCTAACGTAATTCGTAATTATCAAATCAATGATCAATTACCAATTAAGTAGAGTCGTCTTGATTGACTATGGAAAACAGACTGGGATCGAGATAGTCAATACGTGCCGAGGGACTGAGGGCAGCTAGAACTTGAATCCCGTAGCTACGTATAACTACACGGCTATCGAGCAAAGCAACGATGCCTTGATTTTCTCGCACTGGAGCGATCGCCCGTTGCAATTCATTTAAAGCGGCGGGGAGCAAGTACAAACGAAACCAATCCTGATGCGATCGCTTATAGTGAGCTACCCTAGCAGCTACCAAAGGATTTTCCAGGGATGGCAGTGGTAAAGTCGCAATGATTAAAAGCTGGGGTGCAGGGAAAACTTTTTGATGCTCTCGCCAAAATTCCCAACCACTCACCAAAATACCATTTTCATCCAAACAAGTTTTTTCAACCTGCACCCGCGAACCAAACTCAGAGGCAAGAATTGCCCCTACCTGAGACCGAAGCGGCACATCCCCCACCAGCACCACTGTCAATCCCGAGGCTGTAGCACTCAGACACAGCAGTGTGCGAACCTTGTGAATAAATGCTGCTTGAAATTCCGGTGTATTCGGTAGGGGTAACTGATAGGGTACATACAGTTGAATGGCTGACCTTTGACTATCCGACGAAAACTTAACAGCAGTCAAATCATCCAACCCTACACGCTGGCGGAAGATGGGGGCCTCTGTTTCTGATTCTAAGGCGCTGCCAATTAACACCACAGGTTGCCGCTGCCAGATTGGCGATAGTATTTTCCCTAATTCAATTGGGGCACAGTGCAAAGAAAATATACCTTGACGACGGGCAATGGTAGCCCAGAGAAGAGGAGGGGGGGAGAGGGGGAGGGGGGGAGAGGGATTTTCATGCCTGTTTTGAAATAGCTGAGCAAAATTTTTCCAGGCATCAGGTAGGCTAACTGTATGTAGCGCCGAATAAAGACGGCTCAAAATCTCCTCTTCTGACTGGGAAATCAGATAACATTCATAGGGATTGGCAGGATGCTGGAATAGTTCCCGTGTGAGTTGCACCCGGTTGGTGCGAATTTCCTCAGCCATGTGTGGGTAAGCAAACATAAGTTGATCCCAGTCATGGGCTGACAAACTTACAGTCAGCTGACGACGCACCCAATCTTCCAGGTCATCTACACCATCAATAATTGTGGGAATGCCGCTGGGAAAATCATCTTTTGAATCGAACTGTGCTCTTAACCAAGCTTCAGGGGAAATTAAGAGGATTCCTTGGAACTCACCACTAGGCCAAGTGTCGCCTATTCTAATGGCTTTGTTGATTTGCAGCCACTGCTGTAGCCGAGGAATTTCCACTTGCAGCAAGCGTTGCTGTACGGCTTCAGGAGCAACAACAATCACAGGACCATGCCACATTAATGCTGATGCTACAAAGCTGGTGCGATACCGCCCTTGATACCCACAAACTGCCCCCACTTGAATTAAGGCGCTACGTCCCAGACGCAAAGCACGTGCTACCAACCTTGCCATCGTCAAATGATGGGGCCAGGAAGGAAAACCCGGCTGCGATCGCAGGAAGTTATGTAGTGACAAATGAACTTCTGCCTCAATCACACGCTTTTAATTCCATACAAAGTTTTTATGTGCTGTCTTCCCCATTTCCATTATGTTGTCATTTGCTGATGGTTAGTGGTTAATTGTTAGTTGTTATATTAACCACTAACCACTAACAACTAACCAGTTGCCATAAATTATGCCAACCTATAGAGGAATTTCCAGCGAAGCTTTCAGACATCCCCTGGATCGCCAAGCCGAGCAAGCTTTACGCAGTTTACCAGGATTTGATTTTATCGCCCGTAAATTCGTGGAATTTTTTGCCGAACGCCCCCAGTTAATTTATTTAATGGGCAACACCATTCAAGTTGGGCCACGCCAATATTCCACTATTTACCAGATGTTTCGCGAATGTGTGCGGGATTTGGATATATATCCAGAGCCAGCACTGTTTATTGAACAAAACCCGAGTGCAAATAGCTATGCCTTGGGCAAAGAGCATCCTTGTATAGTTATAAATACAGGAATATTAGACTTACTGCGCGAAGCCGAAATCAGGGCGATCCTAGCCCATGAACTGGGGCATATTAAATGTGGTCATACTATTTTAATTCAAATGGCGATGTGGGTGATGAGTGCTGCTTCTGTCCTGAGTGAATTAACTTTTGGTATAGGTAAATTTGTAAGTCAAGGTTTGATTTATGCCTTTTATGAGTGGCGGCGTAAAGCCGAGTTATCCGCCGATCGCGCCGCATTGTTGGTTGTTGATGACTTAAATCCAGTGATGTCTTCCATGATGAAAGTCTCTGGTGGTAGTATCAAATATGCCAACGAATGCAGTTTACAGGAGTTTATCCGTCAGTCAGAAAATTATCAAGCACTGGACGAGGATGGACTCAATCAAGTTTACAAATTCTTGATTTATAACGGTGGTCAAGGTACAATGCTCAGCCATCCTTTTCCTGTGGAACGCTTGCACTACTTACGCAACTGGGCTGTATCCGAAGAATATCAACAGATTAAGAAAGGAAATTATCAGCGCTCGCCCGCCTCAGGAGCAGTTGATGTGACTTCCCAAACAAACCAACCCGAAGTAGAAACTTTGCGCCGTCAACTTGACGAGTTGCAAAGGGAAATTGATCGAATTAAAAAGTCTGAATCTGACTAACTCTTCATAATATCGCACTTTACCTGCCCCCTCCAAGCGGGGGGGAGTTTTCTTGATCTGGGGAAGTGATTTGTATCAGTAATTTTCCACTCCCCACTCCCACTCCCTATTTTCACGTAGTTGGAGCAAAGTGAAAATCTGCTATTAATGGCAGTTCAAATGGAGTTTTCTCTGATAGCCTTTTAGAAAAAAATAGAATTTCTATGTTCTCAATTTCACCAGTAGTAGGGTTCAGATGAGCAATCACACCATAGTCAATTTCTGCTGGTTCTTGCTCTGGGTATCGGGGTCGCTTGTTGATATACAATATGTCACCAGAGCGATCGTATTCAAACTGTAACTTCGCGTCCATATCATTCGTGCTATATTGCTATTCTATGGCTACCATCTCATGACATATTAATATTTGTAAATGTCTGATCGGCAATTTAGTCTTGAGCCGCTCAAGACAACCTTCAGATTTACTATTTCCAAAAACATTGCCACGTTCTCACCAAGCACAAGAAGTAGCCTTCTTGCAGAAATACTTAAAGAATATATCTCCCTAGCAATTGCTATTAGTACAAAAAAATCCCGCTTTGAGTTTATTATAGCTCCCATTCTCTTTGAACTCAAAAAAGAACTGCTAGACCACATCAGTTTGTTTTCTGGTAGAAAATAGGTAATGCGAGAAGAAACTATTATAAGGTATGAATTTTGTCCATTACCAATTACTGACGTGAACTAATAAATCTAGCAATCCCTGGAGGAATTATAAACACTTCTCACTCGTCCCCCAAGTCCTCCAAGTCTTCCTTGTCCCCTTTGTTCAGATTTCAAATGTTCGGCTATACGCAATTTAGATGCAAGGGCAGCTATAATTAAATACCCTTGGTGTTAGGGCTGCTCAGTAGGAATTTAAATCGGTGTAGAGACGCGAAATTTTGCGTTTCTACATTGTAAGTTGTCTGTAGGGAAATTATCTTAACACCAAGCGTGTTTAAGCTATAATTAAATCCTGCCCTATTCATATCGCCTCCTAATAGTTCGTTAACCATGTCGGAAGAAGATATCCGTGCTACGCGGCTAGAGAAAGTAGAACAGATGAAGCAGCTAGGGATGAATCCCTATGCGTATCGTTGGGAATCAACCCATCACGCCGCTGAATTGCAGGAAAAATTTGCCGATTTACCCAGCGGTGAAGCAGTAGATTTAGAAGTTGCCATTGCTGGACGCATCATGATGCGTCGCTTTTTGGGTAAACTAGCCTTCTTTACATTACAAGATGAAAGTGGGACAATTCAGCTTTACCTAGAGAAAAAAAATATTCAAGAAGGCATGGCAGATATTGATCCCGATGCCTTCAAGCACCTAGATAAACTCATCGATGCAGGCGACATCATTGGAGTCAAGGGGACAATTAAACGGACTGAAAAGGGCGAATTATCTGTTTACGTTAAACAATACACTATTCTTACGAAATCTCTTTTACCCTTACCCGACAAGTGGCATGGGTTGACAGATGTTGCCAAACGCTACCGTCAGCGTTACGTAGACTTAATTGTTAACCCCGAAGTCCGGCAAACCTTCCGTCGCCGCGCTCAAATCACGGCTGGTATTCGTAGATACTTAGAACAGCGTGGTTTTATTGAAATTGAAACCCCTGTGCTACAAGGAGAAGCGGGGGGTGCGGATGCACGTCCGTTTATCACCTACCACAACACTTTGGAAATGGAGTTGTATCTGCGAATTGCCACAGAACTCCATCTGAAGCGGTTAATTGTGGGTGGGTTTGAAAAGGTGTTTGAACTGGGACGGATTTTCCGTAATGAAGGAATTTCCACCCGTCACAATCCGGAATTTACTTCCATTGAAGTTTACCAAGCCTACGCTGACTATAATGACATGATGGCGCTGACGGAGGGAATGATTACTACCGTAGGTCAAGAGGTACTTGGCACACTGCAAATTACATACCTTGATACGTCGGTTGATTTGACTCCTCCTTGGCGGCGCGTCACAATGCACGATTTGGTAAAGGAATATACAGGCTTGGATTTTAACTCCTTCCAAACCTTGGAGTCAGGGAAAACAGCAGCTAAAGATGCCGGGATTGAGGGTATAGAAGATTGCCAGTCAATAGGGAAATTACTGAATGAAGCTTTTGAGCAAAAGGTAGAGGAGAACTTAATTCAGCCTACCTTTGTCATCGACTTTCCCGTAGAAATTTCGCCACTGGCAAAGCCACACCGTTCCAAACCTGGCATAGTGGAGCGTTTTGAGTTATTTATGGTTGGGCGGGAGACTGCCAATAGCTTCTCAGAATTGACTGATCCTATCGATCAGCGCCAACGCTTGGAAGCACAAGCCGCACGCAAAGCAGCAGGCGACTTAGAAGCGCAGGGTGTAGACGAAGACTTTCTGACGGCGCTGGAATACGGAATGCCACCTACAGGTGGGTTAGGTATTGGGATTGATCGGCTGGTAATGTTGTTAACTGACTGTGCGAGTATTAAGGATGCGATCGCATTCCCGTTACTCAAACCTGAAAAAACCGAAGAATTATGAATTATGAAAAAAAATCATGATTCGTAATCTGATGGGAAGTGCGATCGCTACACAATATCCTTAGGGCTTGTAGTTGCGCTTTAGCGCCAAGAGCGTAACTACGAACCAAAAAGGTACCAATTCCACTTACCAAACTCAGCCTGATAACTCCTAACTCCTAACTCCTAACTCCTAACTCTTCTAATTCGCCACTTCAGCCAACTCAATAATCCGCCCTTCATAATCCTTAACCAAAAAAATCAGCGGCTTGCGGCTGCGAATCTTGAATTTCAGACCACGCGCTTCCACTCGGAATAAAATCATTTCCAGACAGTCGTTATCAAAGCAAACGTGTCGCTGCTGATTTTTAGTGCCTAAGCTAGCCCCGGTGATGACGTGCAACTGAATGTTTTTCTTTAACTGATACCAAAGCCCATCGCTAGCATTCGTCATTCTATTGCTGGAAAAAGTGGGGCTGCTAGATAGGTAAAGCGGATCAACTCCCGTAGCACCTATTGTTTGCTCGTAATTGTAGTAGTAGTGTAAAGGCACGTCAGCTACTGGTAAATCTAGCAGTCCTTCATACAACTGTCGTGCAACCTCTAAATCCGACACCATCACGGTATATACTTTTGGGGCACTGGTAAGGAACATCCACATAGCACCGGCGTAGGCTGCTAGCAGCATCACCATAATGCCTTGGGTGGAGAATAAGCTATCTAACGGTAGGGACGGTAAAAAAGACCCTAGAGTAAAAGGACCGACCAGGAACTTTGTCACACTAACTGCTATAACCATGAATACATCAAGCAATGTCGTATTACTAGATAACAAAATCTTGGAGCAATCCGGAGTATTGTGGAGTTAACCACGCCTCCGGATTACGAAAATTGGGATTTCTCCCCACCCTTACGGGGTATAGTTTGCTTTGACAATGTTCAAAGGGCTTGGTACTGAAGTTGGTTTTTCACCTGCTAAGTGGCAATGTTCCTCTTCTAACCGCTTGAGACTAGCGAATCTCATTAAGGTCTTGACCCTGAAAACGTAGCTTTTTTTTCAAAGCTGAGTAGAGTGCAGTCAATTGAAGCCTTATTACAGGGCGTTTATATCCAATTGACACCGGATTACTCCGATTTAGCTCTACTCTAAGGGAGGTGCTTTTGGTTTTGTGGATTATGACTTAAATTTTAAGCCTATATTTCTAGTGTATCAACTACACAAGCGTCTGGTTGTGAATTGCAACCAGACTAGCACTAAAATATTATGCGATCAACTATAAATTTGCCATAAAGAAGGTGCAAATACCTCATTTTCCCGAAGCGAATCACCCACTCGTTAAGTCCCTGTTTCATCACAGCGACCAGGAACTGTTGACTCTGTTTCACCGCCATCCAGACTGTGGAAAATACTTCACGGCGATTTTTTGTCGTTACAGCCCGATAGTCTACACCCTGATTCAGCATTCGGCGCGATCGCCTGTGCAGGCGGATTATCTGTTTGCCGTCACTTGGCGACATATATATTACGAACTTGGTGGACTAGACTCAAGTAGCAGTAAACCAGGCAATGACAACCTCACCATGCAAAATTGGCTGATCAATATGACTGCTTACTGTATCAACGAGACTGAACTACCTCCAACCGAAGCGATTCATTATTCTCTCCAGGCGACCTCTCCACCGCTGTGGTGTTATGTAGAACAAGCATTGGATCAACTACTACCAATTTTGCGATTGATCGTCTTGATGGCTCAGACTTTCCACTGGAGCGAAACTAGAATTGCGGCTTATCTACAAGCTGAAGGAGAAGCCATCACCCCAGACGAAGTAGCCAATTTTCTCCAAGCAGGTTATCGTATGCTAGAGGAGAAATTACCAACAGATGTTCGTGCCATTTACTTGGGGGAAAATTTACTTTCTCCGGGAGTTACGTAAAAACACTGAATTATGAACAATTGATTGGTATAAATTTTAATTTAAATTTTCAACTTCTCCTTGACAACTCCCTTCTTATACCTTTAGGTAAAGAGGGGTGACAGCGGTTTAATCAGGAGGACTCCCCATGCCCCTAATGCCCACGACCTGGGGACCCCGAGTTCCCCACTCCCCATCTTTTCAGCAATTTTGCACTTTCTGCCTTTTACTTTTTGCTTTTTTGCTCAGCCCAATGACCGCAACGGCTGCTGATATTACCGAACAGCTTCACCGTCCTTTAAATAAATCAGTACTACAAAACTCAACAGATGAAGCCGATAGCTTACTGCACCAAGGAGAACAACAACACCTACAAGGAAATTCGGATAAAGCAGTTGAGTCTTGGTTGCAGGCGCTGGAGATTTATCACTCCATTGGCGATCTTAAGGCACAAGGTCTGGTTTACGATTTCCTTGGTAGGGGTTATGTCCAATTGGGTCGTGTCAAAGAAGCGGAAGATGCTTTGCGCCGACGCTTAGCCATTGCTCGTGATGTCAAGGACTTTCAAGGTCAGATTTTTGGGCTGAATAACATCGGCACATTACTGCTACAAAAAGGAGAACCTGCGGCTGCTTTTCAACCCTTTGCAGAAGCACTTGAGATTGCTCACTCCGTGAAAAACATTGAAGGTCAAGGACTGTCTCTGAATAATTTGGGTTTGGTAGCTGCAAGGTTGGGAGATTACAACAAGGCGATTAAATTTTATGAAGATTCTTTAACTTGGCGTCGTCAAACTGGCGATCGCATCTCTGAAGCCAACACCCTCAATAACCTGGGCGATGCCTACCAAGCAACCCGTAATCATCAGGATACCATTGGCACTTACGGATCAGCACTGCGCATGGCTCAGGCTGTCGGCGATCGCGTCAATGAATTACGGGCTATAGATGGTTTAGTAACTGCTCACAGTTCTCTCAAACGCTATGAACGCGCCTTTGATTTACTAGAGGAGCGATTAACACTTACGAAAAAATTACATAATTTGCCAGAAGAATTAAAATCCTTTGAGTTTTATGCTGATTTATATGAGCAAGTAGGTAATTACCCCACTGCCCGTAATTTTTACAAAAAGGCAATTATCCTGGCTCGCATCCTCGAAGACAACAAGCAAGAAGTGTTATTACTCGACCGATTGACTCACATGAAAGTAGGGAGTAGGGAGTAGGGAGTGGGGAGTGGGGAGTAGGGAATAGGGAAGAAGTAAGCAATCATGTTTTTTCCCATTCCCCTTCTTTCCCACTCCCCTTCTTTCCCACTCCCCACTCCCCACTCCCCACTCCCCATTCCCCATTCCCCATTCCCCTTTTTGTTGATTAATTCAAGTACACTGCACCGTTTTTTTCAATCCTCAAGGCACTTTTATCTATTGCTTGGTCAGTTGTTTCGCGGAGTGTAAGTTGCAACATTCCTTGTTGAGAGGACCCTTGTGGTGTCACCATCAGCAGTCCGTGATCTTGACGGTAGAATGTCACTGTTGCAGGTATACGTAAACCTTGCAACACCACATCTGACTTACCTTGTAGCGTTCGCGGTGCTGTATCGCCAAGGGCTTGGTAAGAGATTGGTGCGTTTGTTTGATTCACCAGCCTGACACTGATTTTGCCATCTGTGGGTATTACTGTCGCCACAGCGGCTTGTTGCTGTTGTGGCGGTGCTGTTTGGATGACAGAGGTTTGAGTTTGTTGACTGCTAGAATAGTTTCCCGATCCCGAGTCCGTCATTGACGACTGGCTGGACTGGCTGGAGTTATAAATCTGTGATGAGTTACTGTCAGGTGTTTCACCGCCAAGTCCCTCTTTGCTTTGTGATGTTGATGGCGCGACAGGGATGACAGTCCGTTCAGAACTTGACCCTTGCCTGTTCATGCGTTGTGTGTAAGTATTAGGCGGACATCCCTGAGGAACAAAGACCTGGCTATTATGGGGTTCTAGGTAGAAAATTTTTGGGCAGGGGTTAGTTTTAGCGTTAGGCTGTGGCTGCGGCTGTTGTTGTGCTACTGCTGCTAGAGGAATTGCTGTCAGTAATCCTCCGCAAATAACTCCCAGTAACTCAGCAGACTTTAGGAACTTTTGAGAGTTTATCTTCATCTTTTTTGCCTCTTGTTTAATATAAGTAAGTCGGGGTGAATAAACACAGCTTTTTGTTAAGGCTGAGTAGGGGTGCAATGCCTTGCGCCCGTACAGTTGTTAGTAGGTTTGAAGAAACTTAACATTTATTTACATAATTAGCTTGATTTGCGCCCTCCCACTTATCTACAATTGTTTTCCAGTTTTTTCCAGAAAAGCTCTATCGAAAGCAGTAATGAATTATGAATTATGAATTATGAAGGACTGCGGTCGCGCCTAAAGAATACGTATTTAAGAAACTACCTTGGCTGACACCACGTCTAACGACGAACGGGCAGATACAGTAGGGTGGGCACTGCCCACCAAAACTAAAACAGAGCAACATATACAGTAGGGTGGGCACTGCCCACCAAAACCCAGACATGGTGGGCAGTGCCCACCCTACTGAAGATTTTTCACAAATGATTTAGGATTCCCATAGCATGAAAAATATTTAAAAATTATAAATTATGAATTATGAATTATATCTTTCATAATTCATAATTCATAATTCATAATTTCCTCTCTTATGCTTCCTCCCAAAGGTGGCGAACTTGATCGGGCAACCAGCTAGCAATTTCCTGAATTCTTTCTGGCGATAATTCATCTTTTGTCGCAGAGAAAACAGCCTTCACCACCTGTTCACGGTGTACATTTGGCTGCAATCCACCTTCATTCGCCACCCGGAATAAAAAGCGTTCAGAATCAATCTTAAAAATGCCAGGACCTTGCCAAGGTGGACGAACCCGACTGAGGAATCCTACAATGGGATTTGTATCGTGCCATAAATCTGCAATTTCCATTTGCAGCGCTTTATCTTCTGTAGGTAATGCCTCTTTGTGCAGTTCCGACTCAACTCGGTCAGCAGCTTCCGTAGTCATCAAATCGCGCATCACCCGGAATACGACTTCGGTGATGTCTCTGGCGTCAAAGATATCACCTAAACCACCGTTGACTAATACCTTTTCCAAAAAGGGCAAGTCTTTTGTGGCGATCGCTGCTGATGATCCTGACTCTGAAGATTTCGGAGGATTTGTTTCAAACTTGTGCAACGTTTGACGCCCTATATCCGTCAAGGATACCTGACCAGGTTTACCATTGTTTGTAAACTCAGCATTGATATACTGATTTTGATTCAGGTAATCTAAATGACCCAGTAGTTCGGCTTCCGTTAGTTCTTGACCGGCTACGTGAGTTTTTGAGAAATCAACTGTGTGCAATCCCTGCCCAGTTTCGGCAATTTTTTTGAGTACAGTGTAGACTACGTCTTTTCTTATGGGAATCGGCATTTAACCCTCCACACATGGTTTTTATAAAGGCGTTTTATTGGAAGAATTTCTCCTGCATCAGTAACTTAGCAGTCTATACAACTGCCAAAAGAACTTTCAGCAGTAGTCATATCAAACTTCTACAGCTTAATATCATGTTCGGTTAATGACTTATTATATAAGCCCTCACCCCGCCCTCCGGGCACCCCTCACACACGCGCTTGGGAGAGGGGACAGGGGTGAGGGTTAGATATCGTAACTGTTCATACGGACATGATATAATTCATGGAAAAATTCTTCAATATTGCAATATATTTTAATAGGAATAATCGCACATTTACATCTGCCACAGGAAACAATTGTTGAGTAGTGAATTAAGACTCAAGAGTGATTGGTAAAATGACAGTAACAGTGGTACTCACGCCTTGTGTGCTTTCAATTTGAATTTGACCTTGGTGGTTTTCGACAATAGCTTGGGCGATCGCTAGACCCAACCCTGAACCAGTAGCACTTTGTGTTGCCGTGTTTGCGACTGTATGGGTACGCGCCGGATCTACCCGATAAAAGCGGTCAAACAAGCGGGGTATTGCTTCTGCTGGAATTCCAATTCCAGTATCACGCACGTTAATTTGCAATTGGGCAGTACTGTAACGCAATCCAGAAACGCGATTGATTGCCTCGATGCGTGCCAATTCCACATTTACTTTTCCTCCTTTTGGGGTGTACTGTAAGGCGTTGCCAATTAAATTTGTAAACAGCCGCACCAGTTGATCCCAGTTACCAACCAACGTGAACCAAGTATCAAGTAATTCCAGGGAACTTTCCGAAGTAGGAGGATCAATCAAGTCCAGAGAAAGGGTAATATCCTTTTCTGCTGCTAACAGTTGCTGTTCTTCCACCACTTCCATGAGTAAGGCGTCAACAGGACAAGGGGAAAAGCTATCTTTGGTAAGACCACTATCTTGCCGTGCCAAAAACAGTAGATCATTGACTAACTTCCCAAGACGCTGGGTGAGGCGTTCCACCACCTTTAATTGTTGCCGATAGTGTAAGTGAGTCGTATGTTCTGCCTCTGTGCACTCCAAGTCAGCAAGGGCAACCTGCACATTAGTTTGAATCAAGGTAATGGGACTTCTCAGTTCATGAGAAGCATCAGCAGTAAACTGTTTGAGACGTTGATAGGACTGATACACTGGTTCCATTGCTTTACCTGAAAGAAACCAACCGCTTGCAGCAACAGAAAGTACCATTAACCCAGTACCCAGCGCTAAATCAAACATCAACTGGCGACTCGGTGTTGTCACTTCAAACCAAGGATGACTAACACGCAAATATCCCAGTACCTGCCGACCCATTTGTACCCTTTGTGTCACTTGTCGTAACAGGAGTGGGGAGTTTTTTGAGGCAGAGGAGATAAATTGCTTTGTGCCCCCTGGTCTGTTTTCTTCCCTCACAACCTTGACTGTCTCCCCCATGCGGTTGGGGTGTATTGGAATATTGAGGGGTTGTGATAAAGTTGACCACAGTAATTCTCCGGTGGGACTAAACCACTCTAGGTCGATGTGGTCATCTTCTACGGTGTCAGTATTGTCACGGAAACTGGCTTCTACATTAATACGGAATTTAGCTAGGTCGGAGTTAGCTGATTCTATGACGAGCGATCGCTCTACCACTTCCACCACATGATTTAAGGTATCGTCAATTCGCTCAATTAAAGTACTCCGAACGTATAAATAAACACCACTAGCAAACAGCAGTAGTAGCACGGCTGTCACAGCAGTGTACCAAAGGGCAAGACGGCGACGAGTAGCTTGAAACATCTTTTTATTGCGTATTTTTACGGTAATAAATATTTCTCTTTTTTTGATTACAGTAATTTTACTGAGGTAGCGTATTTGTTAAAGACAGTAGACTCTGGTGCAGTAAATAGACCAATATTTGTTTGAAAGTGCATCACACATTAACCGTAGGAACTCTTTTCAATGTAAGTTGGCGTGAATAAATTTGTTAGGGCTGTTAGGGGTAGGGGAGCAATGCCTTGCGCCCCTACAGTTGTGAGTGTGGTGTTGGGGTTTCCCGAAGGGTTAGTAGGATTGGAGCTACTTAACAGAAGTTAATATACTCAGATCTTGCACTATGGCCTTGTTGCGAAATTAAAATCTCCAAAATGTTCAGTTGTAGCTGCAATAGACTCTTTAAGAATTGCGGGTAAATCCCTGCCAGAAAGAGTCTTTTTTTGTGCTGCTTTCTTTAACGTAGTTTAGTGCTGGGCTTAAGTCAGAGTCATTTATATTGTTCTATTTACGTAAAATAAACTTGCCAAAATATTTATTGTCGATGATCAAGAAATGCTTTTGTTTACAGAAATCGCATTAATTTTATGATGAAATATAAGAATTATATAGAAACCTTTCTATTATTTTTCTGTTCACCAATTATTCTGCTCAAAGTAAAACTTGCCGAAGCACCTGCGATCGCCTTAGTATTAGACCGTCAAAATAGCACTTCTTTGAGCGTAGCCAAGGCTTTAACTGCTAATCAAGCTTTGCAAAAATTTTCTAAGAGTGTGAACGAAGAATGGTATGAAATAAACAACTCTAAAATGGAAGCATTTCGTAAACAGAGTTTAAAATGTACAAAAACTAGCTTAGCAAAAAAGAAACCGTCGTCACATCTAGTGGCTGATGTTATTCCCATTGAAAATTATAAAGTAAAACCTCCTGAACCACCTGAACAAGAGGAGGGTATATCTAAACCGAATATCAGTAAACCCTCAACGTCGAATGAACAACCAAAAAAGCCACCAACCCAACAACCACATACATTAATTCAAGAAACACTAATACAAAAACTACGTCAATCCAAAAAAGAACCATATAAAAAGCTACAAAACACAATTCTTTATAATCTAACACTGAGTGCTATTAAATATCCTTTTGTTGTCAGCCCAACAGATAACTTTGGCTTTTCTCCTGTATTATTTCAGCCATATAAAGACGAAAATTATATAGATACAGATGTACATGTCAGAGATTCTCAAGGTAATCAAACTTTTTTCAAATTTAACTATGGCAATTTTCCTAAATCTCGCCAGTTTTACTGGGTTCTCGATGACGATAGAATAGTGATTGAGACTCAGGGGACACAAACAGGTATGGTTTATCAAGGAAAAGAAACTGAGACAAATATCATAGGAAACCTGACATCAAAGCAATCATTTTGGGGATTGCAATCTATCACTGCTATACCTGTGGATTTTAGGGATTTAGCTGGAAAAGTGGACACTAGTAATTTGTCTGTCACCTCAATAGCAGGACAACTAATTAATCCTGAAGGTATACCAGCTGGTAAAGTTGTCATTAATAGTGGGATTAATCTGGAAGATCCTAATGTCACAGTTCTAAAAAATCCTACACCGGCTCTTGGTAGCGGCTCAACTTCTAGTTCTGATGGTGGTCAAGCTTTATTTCAATCTTTAGATTCTATCAATGCTCCTCAGATTCTCCAAGGTTTTCCCACAACGAATCTGAAACCTTTACTAGATGGTGGAAATGTCAGACTTGCAAAAGGAGAAATCATTCCCAATAATGTGCTAGAAGCATCTGGGATTTTCTGGGGAGATATTTTGACTGGTAAAGGTTTTAATTTTACTGCTCCTATCTCTTCTTTACCAGGTATTAAGATTGCTCAGCTTAGCAAATTCGATAATACCGATTTGTTGAATATAGCAGTTAATCCTTATCTGACTCAAGCGGAAAGAGACTTACATTATCTGAATTCTTTACTTTGGGTATCTCTTGGGAAAAATCAGGTATTTCAAACTACTTCTGAAAGTCAGAATACTTCTATTTGGAATCGATTTTATGTTAATTATCCTCACAATCGGAGCTTAATTCAGTATGACAAGGTCGCGCCTAAAGCTACTTATTCCAACATTTTTTCTAATCCAGGATTGTCTATAACAGCCAATTTTGATAAGGGAAGCATTGATTATCAACAGACAGCAAATGCCAGTTTGGGAATGATAATAGGTGAAATTTTTGAAGCCATTAACCTTAATAATATTGACCAAAATTTGAAAGAAGCTCGGCAAAAATTTAAGAATAGAGAACAATCTTCTCCCTTAAGTATGCAACCCACATATGTTCAAAAAAGAGAAATAAATCAAAGACTCAATCGCACTTTATCTTATGCTAATTCAAGCAGTGGCTTAGAGCAGGTTTCTGGGACTATCACATTCCCAAGTCAAATTACTCCCAACAACTCCACTATCTTTCAAAGGACTTTAGTCCTCGTATTTTTGAGGACTCAGGACTACTACGAACCAAGTTTTCGTTCGGTTGCCAGAGTACTAGTAGGCTTTCAAGGGAACTTTGACGGGCAATTTTTTAGTTCGTAGTAGCGCTTCAGCGTCGGTTAAATCGCGGTTAAACCGGCGCTGAAGCGCTACTACAAACCAAGCTTTCGTTCGTCAATGAGTAAGTGATAAGATTGTTAAAATTAACGTTGCAAAAATTACAAGTGATATTATGAAATTTGTAAGTCCTTTGCTGACTCTATTGATCGCACTTTTTCCTGTTGTAGCTCTTGCTCAATCTGAATCTAGTTGGAAGCAAAAGAATCTCCCTTTTCAAAGTCAAGGAACTATTAGTCCAAATCACCCCTTATTACTTTCACAGGGTACTACTCCTAAAGCTCATGTAACTTCTACTGATGGCACTGGCTCATTTTACGTTACAGGTTTACAACCAAATACTAGTTATAAGATTAGAATTTATGAATTATTAAATTATGGTGAATTACCAACAGTGGTTACTATTAAAACACCGACAAAACCAGGTGAAATAGCAAAAAATATATCTGATAATTGCGGTCAGTATGAGGTAGGTAAATTGAGCGAATCAGCTTATAATGTCATCGTTCAAATTAATCTGGAATCCGATAATACTCAGGTGATTACTTTTACAAAGGCTGGAGTGCTTTCTAAAGAACAGAATGGTGGAACTCCAATACCAAGTTGTAGTAATTAACCCGCATATAGCACAATACGGTTCAGTTAAGGAGAATGTTTTGTTGGGTTGAGGCAATGCGTTACCCAACAAAACGCGAAAATGTTGGGTTTCGTTCCTCAACCCAACCTACGCTGAACTTGGGTTTTTGGCGCTAACACCAAGCGTATTGGCATATAGCAATCCTATTTGAGTTGTGAAAATTCCAAGGGTCAGAAACCCGGTTTCTTTAAGAAACCGGGTTTCTCCACGTTCACGAATGATTTAGGATTGCTATATTTTTAATTTATAAATTTTGAGGGGGAATTTCTGAGTACAGCGTTTGATAAATTCGTGGCGTTTTGGTTCGTAGTTGCTAAGGGCGCTGAAGCGCAACTACGAACGATAGAGTTTATTTTCCCGATGGTCACGAATTTGTGAAATCTTGTACTTAGTTCGTAATAGCGCTACCCTTGGGGGAAGTTGCTTTGCGTTTACAGTGCGGTTGCATTCCCCCTACACCCCTACACCCCCACACCCCCACACCCCCACACCCCCACACCCAAGTATTGCCCTCAGATAGAAGCTGAGCGTATGATTTCATTTACTATGTAGAGTAGGGCTGCATCTGCCTGTGTGTTGGAGATTATGTCAAAATCTAAGAAGACCGCTCATCAAATAAATCTTAACGACCCGCAATACTATCTCAACCGAGAGTTAAGCTGGTTGGAGTTTAATAGCAAAGTTTTGCATGAAGCTTGCGATCCACGAACTCCCCTTCTAGAACGCCTCAAATTTTTGGCAATCTTTAATTCTAACCTGGATGAGTTCTTTATGGTGCGTGTTGCGGCATTAAAGCAACAGGTAGAAGCGAAAGTCAGCCAGTTAACTTTTGATGGTCGCACGCCACAACGACAGCTAGAGGAAATTAGCTTGACCCTGCGTCCCCAGGTAGCTAAACAAAGCCAACAGTTTGAGCAAGTGCTACGGCCTCTACTGACAAATCACGGCATATACATACTAAATTACATAGACTTGACAGAAAAACAGCAGAAATATCTTGATAAATACTTCAATGAGCAAATCTTTCCGGTTCTGACACCCCTAGCTGTTGACCCAAGCCATCCCTTTCCCTACATTTCTAACCTCAGCCTGAATCTAGCAGTTGTGGTAAAAAACCCAGAAACTGAAGAAGAGTTGTTTGCTAGAGTTAAAGTACCCAACGTTTTGCCGCGATTTTTGCCTTTACCCTCAGAGTTAGGAGTCTACCACAACGGACAACCTGCTCACTGGACTGGTATACCCTTGGAACAGGCGATCGGGCACAACTTGGAGTGCTTATTTCCAGGAATGAATATTCAGGAATACCATCCCTTCCGCATTACCCGCGACGCCGATTTGGAACTAGAAGAAGATGAGGCTGATGACCTGCTGTTGGCCATCGAGGAAGAACTGCAAAAGCGGCGCGTTGGTGGTGATCCAGTACGACTAGAAATTCAGGCACAAACGCCTGAAGCAGTACGAAGCAGACTGATGCAAGATTTGGAATTAGCAGAAAGTGATGTTTATGAAGTAGATGGTATTTTAGGATTGCGGGATTTGATGTCCTTTATGGCATTGCCACTGCCTGAACTGAAGGACCCACCAAGGCAATCAGTAGTTCCTCCCCGCCTGCTGAGGATTAGAGAACCAAGTTTAAACCCAAATGTGCGGCGGCATATAAAGGAAGGAAAAGACTTTTTTGACGTCATTCAGGAACGGGATTTGCTAGTACACCATCCCTATGAATCCTTTTCGGCATCAGTGGTGCGCTTTATTAACCATGCCGCCCATGACGGAGATGTGCTGGCAATCAAAATGAGCCTTTACCGGACTTCTGGGGACTCACCAATCGTTAATGCTTTAATTGCCGCTGCCAGAAATGGTAAACAAGTCTCTGTACTGGTGGAACTCAAGGCGCGGTTTGATGAAGAGAATAATATCTACTGGGCAAGGCGTCTGGAAAGTTTTGGAGTTCATGTTGTCTACGGTCTGGTGGGTCTGAAAACCCATTGCAAAATTATTATGGTGGTGCGGCGCGAACAAGACTGTATCCGTCGCTACGTGCATATTGGTACTGGTAACTACAACCAGAAAACGGCACGAATTTATACAGACTTGGGATTGTTCAGTTGTCGCGAAGATTTAGGGGCTGATGTGACAGATGTATTCAATTTCTTGACGGGATACTCTAGGCAAAAGTCTTATCGGCAACTGTTGGTTGCGCCGGTGAATATGCGCGATCGCTTTGATGCCTTCATTCGTCGTGAAATCGAACACGTTCAAAATGGAATGAACGGGCGCATTGTGGCCAAAATGAATTCCCTGGTAGATCCGCAAATTATCGCCCTTTTATACGAAGCTTCCCGCGCCGGAGTGCAAATTGACTTAATCGTGCGAGGCGTTTGCTGTCTGCGCCCTGGACTAAAAGAAATTAGTGAAAATATTCGCGTCATCAGTATTGTCGGTCGCTTTTTAGAACACTCCCGCATTTTTTACTTCCATAACAACGGCCAAGAGGAAATCTATATTGGCAGTGCTGATTGGATGCCCCGTAACTTGGATCGCCGGGTGGAAGTCATTACCCCCGTCCAAGACTCAGAGATTGCCAAGGATTTGCAAGAAATCTTGGGAATTATGCTGGCAGATAACCGCCAAACTTGGGAATTACAGCCTGATGGCAGTTACATACAAAGGCGTCCTTGTGATGAGTGTCCAGAAGCAAGCTCACAAAAAGATTTCATGTCTATGGCTTTAGGTACCACTGGCGTTGCTTCAAATCTGATTAACTCAAAAAAGAGTTCCTATTAGGAAACACGGGAGTGGGGCGTGGGGGGGGGGGGGGGCCGGGGGGCGGGGGGGCGGGGGGGCGGGGGGGCGGGGGGGGGGGGGGGCGCGGCGGCGGGGGGCCCGGGGGGC
>JADQBA010000125.1 GCA_016903675.1 Stigonema ocellatum SAG 48.90 = DSM 106950
AGGGCGTATTGCAAGTAGCCCCTACCGCATGAAAACTTTCAATTGAATGTAACTTCTTCTGCTACATCTTCTGATTTATTTCGGATATTGAAGTAAGAATAAAGATTAGCAACAGTTAAGTCAGATGCTTGTTGTAAATTAGAAGTGACTAATGTTCTATAACCATAAATTTTAGCTTGTTGACTAATATAAAATTCATACTCTCGACGTAGCTTAGGCTCGAACATAAATAATAACTGGTCACGCAGAGAGTAGAAATGAGACTTTTCTGCTAACTCTTCATATATTAATTGTTCAGATGGTACTGGAAAAGCGGGTGTGGTTTGATTAAGCTCTGAACTAACAGTAATTTCTGAATTTTTGAAGTCAGAACAACTTAAAAGTTTTAAATCCGATAAGGGAAGAGATTGTATCCAAGACATATGGTTGTGCCACGAATTCAATAACACTAAATCATGGTTGTGAATCCGGGTAATCTCTGGGAATAGAAAATCAAGCTCATCATGTTCAATAAATGGTTCAATTAGCCAGGGGGAAAGCATTAATGATACTGACTTTCAAGGTGGCTTGCAGTTGGCTATTGTTCCGTCCGTCATAGGACCAGCCCTTTCAAGGTGAACCAAAAATCTGGAAAATTATGCCCGATTTTCAACATTTGATCTTCGTGTTCTTCGTGTCTTCGCGGTTTAAAAATCTTTTTGAACCACGAAGGCACGAAGAACACGAAGGAAATCCAAGTCTTACGACTTGCACCTTGAAAGGGCTGGTCATAGGACTTACGCATTGACAAAAATCTTCACATATGCAACGCCTGTCGGCAGTTAGGTAAATGTTCTACCCCCCCGTGAACGGTTACAATAAATCTGTCTAACAGGAGTGAGAGGTAAGCCATGTTTCACTTTGTGACACTGCAAGAGCCATGCCCTAAATGGAAATAAGCTGACCATCTGCACTCTTATTAAAAGCCTTATTTTCTTGACTACGATGGCTGAAGTGACAATTCGTGCTTTTGAAATGGCAGATTGGGAAGATGTAGCGGCTCTATTTAATGCGCCAATTTGTCGCTGGGGAACCATGCAAATGCCCTACCAATCCCGTGACGAAATTAAGCGGAAATTAGAAAATCCCCCACCAGGGCTGCATCGTATAGTAGCAGTGCTTAATGCCCCTCAAAAAGTGATCGGGATGATTAGTTTACACGCATTTCAGGGGCGTAGATCTCATGTGGGTTCGTTAGGAATATTTGTGCATGATGATTATCACAATCAAGGGATTGGCTCTCAACTGATGCAAGCGGTAATCGATCTGGTTTTTAACTGGTTGAACCTGAAACGTCTTGAATTGACAGTTTACACCGATAATCAGAGTGCTGTTCATTTGTATGAGAAGTACGGCTTTGTGATTGAAGGAACTATGCAAAAGTATGCTTTCCGTGATGGTGCTTATATCGATGCTTATACAATGGCGAGGCTAAGGAATTAACCCGGATTTCTCACCACATCTCTCAAAGCCTTATAAAACCTAGATTTATGCGTTTCCCACTGCGCCAAAATTATTACCCACCAAAAGGCTCGAAATATACTCTGGGTAAAGATTACAAGATAGGCGATGACCAAACGCCGCCTTCAGCAGGATCGCAAAACTTGTGAGAAATGCCGACTTGTAGTATAGTAGTGTGGGTATTACCCAAGCCATCTATCGATATTTAAGCCGAAAAGGGCGTTGCTGAATTGAAGTATAAAATGAAAAAATGGGTAATTTTAAAACTCTTTCTCTTTGCGCCTTTGCGACTTTGCGTGAGGCAAATTCATACCGTGATTCAGCAACGCCCCGAAAAGCATTTATATCCACATATATCATATATAGCCACGAATACGACAATTGTCATTAAAAATTTACAAAATCATGGAGAATTTACAAACACAGTATAAAGAATTGGCAACATTGGCTAAATACAGTGAACAATAACCATAGCTAAACCAGGATTTTTGCTATCCTCCTATGCAACCGATTCGCACATTCAATGTCTCTCCTTCGCTACCAACGCGCCTTGAACCGCTCAGGAAGCTTGCCTACAACTTACACTGGGATTGGAATGTTGAAACCAAAGACTTATTTCGCCGCTTAGACCCTGATCTGTGGGAATCTAGTCGTCACAACCCAGTTTTGATGCTTGGTACCATCAGCCAATCACGGTTGACGGAAGTTGTGGAAGATGAAGGCTTCCTAGCGCAAATGGATCGATCTGCCCGTCAGTTAGAAGACTATTTGCAAGAACACACTTGGTATCTCAAACAGCGAACTAGTCATTTGTCTGATGACAAACGACAAGAGTGTTACGCCTATTTTTCTGCTGAGTTTGGGCTAGTGGATTGTTTGCCTGTATATTCAGGAGGTTTGGGTGTTCTTGCAGGCGATCACCTCAAATCTGCCAGCGACTTGGGTCTACCCCTTGTCGGTGTGGGCTTACTGTACCAGCAAGGCTATTTTGCCCAGTATCTAAATGCTGATGGCTGGCAGCAGGAACGCTACCCAATCAACGACTTTTACAATATGCCGTTGCACTTGGAGCGCAATTCTGATGGTTCAGAACTGCGAATTGGGGTAGACTATCCAGGACGCACCGTATACGCCAGAGTTTGGCGGGTACAGGTGGGAACGGTGCCGCTGTATATGCTGGATACCAACATTGAACCCAACGACCCTTACGACCAGGATATCACAGACCAGCTGTACGGTGGGGACATCGATATGCGTATCCACCAAGAAATTATGCTGGGTATTGGTGGTGTGCGCATGCTGAAAGCGCTAGGATATAAAGTGACTGCCTACCATATGAATGAAGGTCATGCAGCTTTTTCCGCCCTAGAGAGGATTCGGATACTGATTCAGGAAGAGGGGCTGAGTTATATCCAAGCCAAACAAGTCGTAGCTTCCTCTAATATATTCACCACCCACACGCCAGTGCCTGCGGGAATTGACTTGTTCTCTCCTGACAAAGTTGTACACTACCTAGGATACTATGCAGATGTCTTTGGCTTGAGCAAAGACGAATTTTTAGCCTTGGGACGTGAGAACACTGGTGATTTATCTGCGCCTTTTAGTATGGCAGTGCTGGCGTTGAAGATGGCGACATTTTCTAACGGTGTGGCACAGCTGCATGGTGTCGTGTCGCGGCAGATGTTTCGCGGGTTGTGGGAGAATATCCCAGTACAGGAAGTGCCAATTGCGGCAATTACCAACGGCGTTCATGCCCGTAGTTGTGTTGCCAAATCAACTCAGGAATTGTACGATCGCTACCTAGGTCCAAACTGGTCCTCAGTACCCAGCGATAACCAAGTGTGGGAACGGATGGACGCTATCCCCGATGAGGAGTTGTGGCGCAATCACGAACGTTGTCGCTTGGACATGATATTGTATGTACGGGAGCGTCTAGTGAAGCATTTGCGCGATCGCGGCGCTTCTGCCTCTGAAATTACCCAAGCGCAAGAAGTCCTCGATCCCTACGCTTTAACCATTGGCTTTGCTCGTCGCTTTGCAACATACAAACGTGCTACATTATGGATGCGCGATTTAGAGCGGATAAAGCACATTTTGTTCGCCAACAAACACCGCAAGGTGCAATTCGTGATCGCAGGTAAGGCACACCCTAAGGATATTCCAGGTAAGGAACTCATCCGCGATATTAACCACTTTATCCGCGAACAAGGTTGGGAAAAGCAGGTAGTCTTTGTTCCTAACTACGACATTCACATAGCCCGGTTGATGGTGGCGGGTTGCGATATCTGGTTAAACACACCGCGTCGTCCACGGGAAGCTTCTGGTACCAGTGGGATGAAGGCAGCAATGAATGGATTGCCAAATCTCAGTGTACTAGATGGCTGGTGGGATGAAGCTGATTATGTCCGCACAGGCTGGGCAATCGGTCACGGGGAGATGTATGATGATCCCAGTTACCAGGATGAGATTGAAGCCAACGCCCTGTACGATTTGCTAGAAAAGGAAGTCGTACCTCTGTTTTATGACCGGGATGTTGATAGTTTACCGAGGCGCTGGATTGCTAAAATGAAGAATGCAATTCGGTTGAATTGTCCGTTCTTTAATACAGCACGGATGGTGCGAGAATATGCACAGCGGGCTTATTTCCCCGCAAGCGATCGCTTCCACACCCTCACGAACAATAACTACGCCCCGGCTAAAGAATTAGCTGATTGGAAAGAAAATCTCACCAGTCACTGGTACAATATCAAAATTAAAGATATCGATGTCTCCTCACAAGCAGATATTGAAGTCAACCAAACCATTAGTGTCACAGCCAATGTTGACTTGGCAACTCTGACAAACAACGATGTGCAAGTGGAGTTATACCAAGGTGCAATTGATGCTAATGGTGATATCGTCAACGGTGTGTCGGTGGTGATGAACTACCAAGGAGAGGATCCACAAGGGTTGAGTATTTACACGGCTGCGATCGTATACAACACCTCCGGTTTGCAAGGCTTGTCTTTACGAGTGTTGCCAAAAAACAAATACCTCTCCAGTCCCTATGAACCAAGGTGCATTGTTTGGGCACAGTAACTAGTACTCTGGCAACCGAACTTTGACAGGTGAAGGCAGGGAGTAGGGAATGGGGAGTAGGGAGTGGGGAAAGATTTTGAGGACTCTAAAAATCTGTCCAACCCTGCAAAGTTGACTTGCCAGACCACTAGAAGTGAGGAGTCAGGAATTATGAATTATGAATTAACTCATAACTCCCCACTCCCCATTCCCCACTCCCCATTCCCCACTCCCCATTCCCCACTCCCCATTCCCCACTCCCCATTCCCCACTCCCCATTCCCCACTCCCCATTCCCCACTCCCCATTCCCCACTCCCCATTCCCCATTCCCCACTCCCCATTCCCCATTCCCCACTCTCGCAGGGGTGACAATGTAACCGGTGGTGCGATCGCCTAGTACAATGTTGCGTTGTTCACCCCAATACCACCAGTGTGCAGCTACGTAAGCGCAGATGAGGCTATCTAGTTTGTCTTCGGTTGCTTTGAGGGCTGCACCTGTGGTGCTCATTTCGGAGGGAAACGAACCGCCAAGGTGACAAGGTCGCCAAGAGGGTTCTAGGGTGGGTAGGATATGGGTAATGTAATTGTAGAGTTTGAGAAGTTCTAATCGGCGATCGTGGAGGCGTCCTTTTTTATATTTGAGGATGCGTTGTAGGTTGAATAGATGAACTATAGCAGGATGGGGAAAGACTTCTATTTGATATCTGCCGGGTTTTTGTGGTTCAATGGTTGGTGCGTGGGTGAAACCACGAGATTCGAGTGATAAGCCAAAGTTGACGGTTCGTTCGGCGAACGGTAGGTTGAGATTGGCTGGGTAGCATCCAGCGTGATATTTACCAAAGTGTTTGTGGGTGAGTTTGTCGGGTAAACGACTCCCGGTGGCGTTGGGGATGAGGGTGGGTGCGTCTACGGCAATAATGGCGGGTTCGTTTGGTTGTATGCTCTTTTCGACCCAAGTGAGGATATCTGCAATCTCTTCTTTGCGGTCTAGGTCAAGTAGTTGCAGTTGTTGATCTGCCCATTCTAAGCAGCATAGTCCACTTGGCTGTGATTTCCAGCCTAAGTCAATTCCGATAAATTTCATGGTTGTCAACTTTATATATCGTTTCCGCTTGAAGACTTATTTGCAGTATAATAGTTCAGTTATTTGTATGCTTTCCTCTGCAACTCACCCCCTAGCAACAATCTCCCAAATAATCTAATGCGTGTTATTAGCAAAAGGACTCTGAGGGAATTTTGGGAAAAACGCTCCAATGCTCAATCTGGATTGTTATTATGGTATCAGCGCATATCTGATTCTGCTTTTCAAAGCTTTAACAAATTACGCGAAGTATTTCCCTCAGCAGACCTAGTGGGTAATTTCACTGTTTTTAATATTAGTGGCAATAATTATCGGCTTATCACATATATAGATTACGAGTACCAAATAGTATTTGTTCGCGCTGTACTTACTCATGCCGAATATGATAAGGAGAACTGGAAAAATGACGATTGGTTTAAAAAATCCTAGTAGCTACTATATGGAGCTAATTAATATATTTCCTCCGCGTCCAATTACTAATGAGGCTGAGTTAATCGCTACCCAGAATCGGATTAATTATATATTAGATAAAGGAAATATTACACAAGATGATAAAGACTATCTGAAGGTGCTGGGGACTCTCGTCTATGATTATGAAGAAAAATATGAGCCAATGCCTACTCTTAAAGGTGCTGAACTCCTGAAAGCGTTGTTAGAGGAATCTCATCTTCAACCTAAAGATTTAGTTGACATCTGTGAAAGCGAGTCTACTGTATTAGATATCCTCAATGGCAAACGTCAACTTACTGACAATCAAATCAAAGCCTTGGCTGCTTTTTTCCAGATTTCTCCTAGTTACTTTGGAGAGTAAAATTGGAACGGTGCGAGAAAGTGCAAAAAAGAAACTTTCATTGTACGAGTTATTGAGTACCAAATTCCCGGCTTTCGTCCCTTATGCTGGTTCCCCTCCTCTCCCATTACCCGTTTGCCGCTTCCATATCACTTTTTCAACGCAAAAACTGGCTGCACCTAACCTATAAGAACACGGATGTAACAAATAATTCATCTATGAATCCCACAGATAACTTATCTGTTACATTCGCTACCCAAATATTACCAGTTTCGCACTGACACTGCCCATGCCCCATGCCCATTTATTTCTGCGCCATGCTTAATGGTCGTTCAATGGGGGTAGGCATAGTAAGCGGATCGAACCCTAACTGCTGAGTAATGCGTTCTCTGGCTAAAACACGGTATTCCCAAAAATGCTCGCCAGCAGCACATAAACCTAAATACATGTTAAGGAATTGAGGCTTGGTGCGTAAGATAACCCAAAGCTGTTGCCAAAACTGAACCCGAGTTTCCCGTCGTTGCCAGCCTTGACACCAGAGTAACTGGGCGAGGAGTCGCAGTCCTTTACCAGGAGGGAAATACATAGTCTGTTGTAGCACAGGATTAGGTGTGATGTTGAGGCATTGTTGAAAACAACGTCGGAGATAGCTTTTGGGTTCATACATCCTCCAAATTGCCTCTAAATACTCCTTAGCGATTTCAGCTATGGGACGGGTGGGAACGAAATTCATCAAAGAATTCTGATCTCCAACCTCAAGACCGCCGAAGCCTTCTAATAATCGCTTTTCTTGTGTGAGACGTTGCCAAAGGGCTGTGTTGGGAAGGGCTTGAAGTACACCAAGCATGGGTTGGGGAATACTTGTTTCTTCTACAAAAGCTTGAATGCGATCGCCTGCATCTATCCGTTCCCCATCAAAGCCAATAATAAATCCTGCGTAAATGAGTAACCCAATTTGGTTAATGGTACGACAGGCTTCGATGAGGGGGTTGCGAGTATTCTGAAACTTGCGTGTTATTTGTAGACTGTCTTGATCGGGAGTTTCAATTCCCAGAAAAACTGCATAAAACCCAGCTTTAACCATCAGTTCTAATAACTCGGTATCTTCTGCCAGATTGATGGAAGCTTCGGTAATGAAGGTGAAAGGATAATGACGTTCCTTCATCCATGGAATTAATTCTTCTAACAGCCGTTTCACATTACGCTTATTACCAATGAAGTTATCATCCACTATGAACACAGACCCACGCCAGCCTAAGTCATAGAGGGTTTGGAGTTCTGCTAGTGTCTGATTCGGCTCTTTGGTACGCGGTTTGCGACCGTAAAGATTAATAATATCACAGAATTCGCACTCGAAGGGACAACCGCGAGAAAACTGGATCGCCATCATTAAATAATCATCCCGCTTGAGGAGATCGAAACGAGGTATGGGACTTTGACTCACGTCTGGCTTGGAGGCGGCGCGAAAGATTCCTTGCGGTTGATCCTGTGCGATCGCCTCCAGAAATTGCGGGACTGTGATCTCTCCTTCATCTAAAATTAGGTAATGAGCTCCAGCATTGAGGGCAGCTTCTGGTATTGAGGTCGGATAAGGACCACCTACTGCAACTTTTTTCCCTAACTGCACTGCTTTTTGAATTTGGGCGAGAAAGTCTTCCTTTTGTGCAAGCATGGCAGAGAGAATGACAATATCGCACCACTCCCAATCAGCATCCGTTTCTTGCTTAACATTACGGTCATAAAACCGAATTTCCCAGTTTGCTGGTAGCAAAGCGGCAACAGTAATAATACCTAGTGGTGGAATAGATGCCTTTAGCCCAGCTATTTTCATGAATTTGTCGTAAGACCAAAAAGTTTTGGGAAAAAGGGGGTAAAGTAAAAGTGCCTTCATTGTCTTACCTTTGTTTTAGGTTTTTAATTAAATCTTGGGGGTTGCTTTCTTTGAGGATAAATTGTTCTTTGTAGGGGTTTAGAGGTTTTATTTAAAATAAAATTTCCTTTACATCCTCACACCCAATATTTTCATACCGTCAATAAGCAACGCCAGGGAATCAAGGCTCGCAGAAATCCTTTAGCATTCCGTAATGTACTAATTTCCAGGTTACTGCTACTTTATCTGTCAAGAGCTTAATTTTTGTCAATTTTTGTAAATAAAATATACATTGGCAATGAAAAATCTGAATAGAAGAAACACCACCACTCCCCCTCTTCCCCCCACTCCCCACTCCCTACTCCCCACTCCCGTGTTCCTTCAGAGCACCCCATAGGCGGCGCACCACCCGCTATAAATGAAAAAAACACTGTCTTTTCCCCCTACACCCCTACACCCCTACACCCCTACACCCCTACACCCCATATTTTCATACCTTCAATCACCAACGACTTCACCGATGCGCGTCAGAAAATGCCAAAATTAGATAAGTTTTGTGACTGTAACTTGCTATTACGCTTATTTTAGAAAATAAATTCAATTCTTATGGGTAGGCAACGAGTTCTTTCTGGAGTTCAACCAACGGGAAATCTGCATTTGGGCAACTACTTGGGGGCAATTCGCAACTGGGTAGAGATCCAAAGTCAGTACGAAAATTTCTTTTGTGTAGTAGATTTACACGCCATAACCATGCCCCATAATCCAGCCACGTTGGCGGATGATACATACATCATAGCAGCTCTTTATCTTGCCTGTGGCATTGATTTAAACTACTCTCATATCTTTGTGCAATCTCACGTTTCCGCCCATAGTGAATTAACCTGGTTGCTCAACTGCATCACACCCCTCAACTGGCTGCAAGACATGATTCAGTATAAGGAAAAAGCTGTTAAGCAAGGAGAAAACGTTAGTGTCGGCTTGTTGGACTACCCAGTGCTGATGGCATCTGATATTTTGCTGTACCAAGCTGATAAAGTGCCAGTAGGTGAAGACCAAAAGCAACATCTGGAACTGACGCGGGATATTGTCAACAGGTTTAATCATCTATTTGCCAAGCCGGATCAGCCAGTGCTGAAGTTACCAGAACCTTTAATCCGTAAGGAAGGAGCTAGGGTGATGAGTTTGACAGATGGTACACGGAAAATGTCGAAGTCCGATCCATCTGAGTTGAGTCGGATCAATTTACTCGATCCTCCCGACCAGATTGTATACAAAATTAAGCGCTGCAAAACTGATCCCATTCGGGGTTTGACATTTGACGACCCAGCGCGTCCCGAATGTAACAATTTGTTAACTTTGTATATGCTGCTTTCTGGGAAGACGAAAGAAGAGGTAGCAGTTGAGTGTCAAGATATGGGATGGGGACCATTTAAATCATTATTGACAGAAACCATGATTAATGCTCTTAAACCTATCCAAGAAAAATATCAAACAGTTATGGACGACAAAGGTTATCTGGAGTCTGTACTGCGGGATGGAAAACACTTTGCAGAGGCGATCGCAAACAATACTCTCACACAAGCCAAAATAGCTATGGGCTACTCCATACCACTGTAGCAATTTTTGGAGATGTCTATAAATCAAAAATTGCAACCGCAGATGAACGCAGATGAACGCAGATAATTATCCGCGTTTATCTGCGTGCATCTGCGGTTCAAAATCCTCCAAAGTTCAGAACCCAAAATTTTATGCCACATACCCATAACTTAACCCCTTTAACCTCCTTCCGGATATCAGCACAAGCAGGTGAGTTTTTAATAACAGCCGAGGTTACCCCTCCTAAAGGAGGAGATCCAGCACACATGATCAAAATGGCGCAGACCCTCAAAGGGCGCGTCCACGCAGTTAACATAACCGATGGTAGTCGCGCAGTGTTGCGGATGTGTTCGGTAGTGGCATCGACAATTTTATTACAAAATGGGATAGAGCCGATTTGTCAGCTGACGTGTCGCGATCGCAACCGCATTGGTTTGCAAGCTGACTTGATGGGCGCTCATGCTTTGGGCATCCGCAACATCTTAGCTTTAACAGGGGATCCGGTAAAAGCAGGAGATCACCCCGAAGCGAAAAGCGTGTTTGACTTAGAAGCAGTGCGCCTCCTGCAACTGATTTATAAACTGAATTGCGGAGTTGATTCCAACGAGCAAACTCTCACTGATGGGGCGCTGGACTTATTTCCTGGTGCAGCGATCGACCCACAATGTTCCAGTTGGTCTGGTTTACAAAGCCGATTTGAGCGCAAGTTACAAGCAGGAGCGCAATTTTTCCAGAGTCAGTTGATTACGGATTTTGAGCAGCTAGAAAAGTTTATGGACAAAATCGCCGTAGGTTGTAACAAGCCAATTTTAGCAGGAATTTTTCTGTTAAAATCAGCTAAAAATGCCCACTTTATCAATCGATTCGTCCCTGGTGTAAATATTCCTGAACACATTATTGATAGATTGGCACAAGCAAAAGACCCCCTTGAAGAAGGAATGAAAATTGCTGCTGAACAAGTGCAAATAGCACGGCAATTGTGTCAGGGTGTCCACATGATGGCGGTGAAACGTGAAGATTTGATTGCGCCAATTTTGGATATAGCAGGGGTAGCACCAGTGAAAACATCATAGATGAAAAGGGTGTAGGGGGTAGGGGGTAGGGTGTAGGGAACCTCATAGGAAAGTGGAGGCTTGTACCCATTTGGGGTGTGGTTGTTTTATCGAACCCGAAACCCCACACCCCATACCCCACACCCCGTTCTTGGTCAAGCAGAAGCGGACGCTAGTCTTGACCGTAAATTTACGGTCAAGACAAATTGGAAACCGTAGTTCCAAGCTGGACATTATCTACTAGCTCGTTGGCGCAACGATAACGAGGTGGATCGAGAAGCACGACGTTTCTTCATCACTTTGATAACTAAAGCTCCATTTTTGGCAGATATTTCAGATCCAAAGCTTGAAGACACAGTTAATTTTTCTGAATTCAAATACCAAGGAATTCAAGCGAGTGGACTTGGTATTGCTTATCTGTTGGAGACACTGGCTCTTTAAGGAAGGAGGGGTGCAGAAGTACACAGGAGAAGGGTTTTTGGAGTTTTGCACACGAGATGCTGGAATTATAACTAATTTGCAGGATATGATATGAAGACTGCTTATATTTTTATTTCAATAGGAGCAGAACTATGACTCAAGCCTTACCTAAAACCAAACGGGTAACCTTTGAAGAATTCATTGCTTGGTATCCTGAAAATTCGGAACGTCGTTATGAACTGCACGATGGAGTAATCGTTGAAATGCCTTTGCCAAAAGGAGGACATGAAAAAGTTGTTGGTTTTTTAGCAAGAAAACTGACTGTAGAGTTTGACCGATTAAACCAACCTTATTTTATCCCTAAAACTGTAATAGTCAAACCATCTCTACATGAATCTGGATACTCTCCAGATGTGCTGATATTAAACACTGACAATCTTGTAAATGAACCTGTATGGGAAAATGAATCAATCATCACTCAAGCTTCATCAATATCTTTAGTCATTGAAGTAGTTAGTACTAACTGGCGTGACGATTATCACAAAAAATATGCTGACTATGAAGAAATGGGAATCTCAGAATACTGGATTGTAGATTATGCGGCTTTAGGCGGTAGGGAGTTTATCGGCAATCCAAGGCAACCTACGATCTTGGTTTGTTCTTTAGATGAAGGTGAGTATCGGGTCAAGAAGTTTCGAGGTGATGACCGTATCCTATCTCCCACGTTCCCACAGCTTACCTTAACTGCTCAACAGGTTTTTGATACTGGTGCTTAAAGGGTTCGTTAATATAGATATTCTTTGGGCGAGACAGGAGTAGGTGAAAAATTCTCTAAAAGATGGTAAGAATAGACAAAATTACCCACTCATTAGTGCATGAATGAAATTGATCTAGCATTTACGACGGCATTAGAACAAGCGCAGTTAATCCGTCGTAAGGAGGTTTCGCCGTTGGAGTTGGTGGAAATATATTTACAACGCATTCAACGCTTGAATCCTCAATTAGGAAGTTATTTTACGGTGACGGCAGAGCAAGCGATCGCAGATGCCAAAGCCAAAACAGAAATGCTCTCAACAGCATCAGAACTACCACCATTTTTTGGGGTATCAATTTCTATTAAAGACCTTAACCCTGTAGCGGGTGTTACCTGTACCTACGGTAACCCAGCATTGCTAAACAATATCCCTGAGTATGACGATGGGGTAGTTTCGCGGATTAAGCAAGCTGGGTTTGTGCTGCTGGGCAAAACAGCAACTTCAGAAATTGGTTCTTTTCCTTACACAGAACCTACGGGATTACCCCCAGCCAGAAATCCCTGGAATTTGGAATACACACCAGGTGGTTCGAGTGGTGGCGCAGCAGCGGCGTTAGCAGCAGGATTGTGCGCCATCTCCCAAGGTTCCGATGGTGGTGGTTCAGTGCGCGGACCGGCTGCTTGTTGTGGTTTGGTGGGAATCAAGCCATCCCGAGGACGGGTGACCCATGCACCAGTAGGCGATCGCCTGAGTGGTTTGGGGATTAACGGCCCCCTTGGGCGCACCGTCGCCGATGCAGCCGCCCTTTTAGATGTGATGTCTGGCTATGTGACAGGCGATCCCTACTGGTTACCCGATCCAGAACCATCATTCCTGGCGACCACTCAACAAAAACCTGGTAATTTACGAATTGCCTACTCTACTAGTATCCCTCCCATGGGGAAAGCTGACGCCAACTGCGAACAAGGCGTCTTGCAAACAGTTCAGTTATTACAAGAACTCGGTCACACAATTGAAGAAAAATGTCCAGACTTCAGTGGGTTAGTGGAACCGTTTCAATTTGTTTGGCAAACTAGCGTAGCTACATCTGGAATTCCTGCCGAAGCGTTGCAGCCAATGAACCAGTGGCTATTGGCACGAACAGGTTCAGCAGGTGACTATCTCAAGGCAGTCTACCAATTGCAGATGGTATCACGACAAATTGTCGCGTTTCTTGATACAGTGGATGTGTTGGTATTACCAGTTTATCTGCATTCACCTATCCGCGTTGGAGAATGGGCACACTTAAGCCCTGAAGAAACATTCCAAAAGATTATTCATTGGGTTGCGCCTTGTCCCCCTGCTAATGCTACTGGACAACCAGCGATCGCACTCCCCGTAGGTTTTGACTCCCTAGGTTTACCCATAAGCGTACAGTTGGTAGGAAGACCTGCTGCTGAAGCCACCCTCATCAGACTAGCAGCACAACTGGAAGCCGCTAGACCTTGGATTGGGCATCGTCCTGCGATGACACTCTCCCTTTAAGCCTGACGATACCCGAGGGAACTTCCACCTTACCCTATAGCAAGCCCTCCCTTGGGCGTCTATAGGTTCTGCTATATAATTATAGATATAGCCTTCCATTTAAGAGCGGGACAAGGGGGACAAGGGGGACAAGGGGGACAAGGGGGACAAGGGAGAGGTGTTTGTAATTTCTACACGGATTGCTATATACTAGATAAGCTTTATAAAAATTATTATATGTTGGGATAGGTTTTCTGCTTGTTGGTCTGTCGCAATAGTGAAGCTGCACTAGGAGTGCAAAGTTGCCCATAGTCGTGGTGGCAAATGACGATAGTTGATGCGAAGAAACTGAAAACCATTGCTTTTGGAGATACACCAACTGAACACCTGTATTTAATTCTCTTCCATCCAAAAATGAAATTTCGTAATCACCTACCGCCTAACTGTCCACCCGAAGATGCAAAAGAAGCAGATGGGAATGTATATATGCTTATCAATGACAATACTCCTAAACCAGAGGATTTTCAATCAAAACGTGAAAAAAATCCAGACAAGCCACCATTTGAGCCAAATGAGCGTGAGTGTAACGCATGTGGTCTATCTGTTTATACAGAAATATCTGAATTGTTAAGTACTCGTTCAAGGCATCGCGGATTCCGAAAAATGAAACCAGCAGTGGGTACATTAACCTCTAACTTGGGTGTTATAAAACCGACTCCGTCATTAGATTCGCCATCTCATCACACTTTTTGGGTTTCAAGTGATGCTACACCTTGGTTAGCATTTAAAGTTATTAACCTTCCCATAGAATCTGGTATAGAGACATGAGCTTTTTACCGCAGAATACTGAGTTAGGGGATTTAGATCCTATCGAGATATACAGCTACTACAACGGACCACGACTTTTTTCGTGTCGAAATTCACTAGGAAATATATACTTGGCTCTATGGGTAGACGAGGAAGTTGATTTTGATTTATGGCTTTACGTTCTAATATCACAACAAAGATTTGAGGAAATTCGATTTGGTAGGATTGATCTACAAAATGCGTTTTTGAGAGCAGAGGATGGATTTGTCTTTGAGGTTAAGACTTTTTTTAAAATTAATTCTGATGTAGCTCAATCTATTGCTGGCGACAAAATTGATATAGATTGGCTGCCTTTACCAGATGACTATCTCAAAATACCATCTAAAGATTTCTCAAGAGCAAACCTGAGCGGTTTCAACCTGAACAATACTGATCTGAGTGCTGGCAACCTGACCAAGGCTAATCTGAGTAGTGCCAACTTAAGTAATACTAACCTCAACGGTGCTAACCTGAGCTATGCCGACTTGAGAGATTCTAACCTCAACGGTGCTAACCTCAACGGTGCTAACCTGAGTTATGCCGACTTGAGCTATGCCGACTTGAGCTATGCAGACCTAAGTGGTGCAGACCTCACATTTACCAAACTCAACGCAGCCCGCCTAAGAGGTGCGAACCTGAGCAGTGCTGACTTGAGTGGTGCTGATTTAGTATTTGTCAACCTGAACTTTGCGAACCTAGACAATGCTGATCTAAGCTATGCAAACCTAAGTCGTGCTAGCCTAAGCCGTGCTAGCCTAAGTGCTGCCGACCTGAGTGCTGCGGATTTGAGCGCTGCTAACCTTGACGATGCTAACCTGAGTGCTGCGGATTTGAGCGCTGCTAATTTGAGGGGTGCAATAATTAACAACCGAACAGAATTTGATGATAAATGGCGTCTGGTGTGGGAAATTGTTAACCTGAAATCTGTAGGTGCTAATCTGAGTGCTACTGATCTGAGCGATGCTAACTTGAGTGGTGCTGATCTGAGTGGTGCTGATCTCAGTAATGCCTTGATGGAAAACACCGACCTAAGCAGTGCAAATTTAAGTGGTGCTGATTTGAGTAATGCTTACTTAATCGGTGTTAAGATGAGCGGTACTAACCTGAGTAACGTTAAGGTCAATCAGGCTAAGTTTGAAGAGAATGTAGACCTTGCTGAGGATATAAAGCTTTACCTGAAAAGAGGCGGAGCAATCTTTGAGGATTCTCCAGGTGGTCGTTCTAAACTTATAACTTTTCAGTAGAACATCTCGAAAAATTTGCTGGTTCTAGACGAACAAGCGGAGGATGGATGTGGCAAGCTCATTACCTGAATGAAAGCTCAGTAACGGTAATCTTCGGGTGTGGGAAGCCGCTTCTCCTCCCTAGACGCACTCGTGTTCGCGTCTACAGCGCATAAAAGCCGCGATCTTATGCGCTGAAGCGCAACTACAAACCTCGTGATCTTATGCGCTGTAGACGCCGAATTCGGCTTCCCGCAAGGGTAGCGCAACTACAAACCTTGCGGTTTAGTCTTTCTTCATCCAACTGAACATAGCGCGTAAATCTTTGCCAACTTCCTCGATGGGGTGTTCGGCTTCTTGACGACGCATGGCAGTAAATCCGGGTTTACCTGCTTGGTTTTCTAAAACGAATTCCCGTGCAAATTGACCCGACTGAATTTCTTGGAGAATTTTACGCATTTCTGCTTTAGTTTGGTCATTGACAATGCGAGGTCCACGGGTAAAGTCGCCATATTCAGCAGTATTAGAAATACTATCACGCATTTTGGCTAAACCACCTTCCACAATTAAGTCAACAATTAATTTGACTTCATGCAGACATTCAAAATAAGCTAATTCCGGTTGATAACCAGCTTCTACCAAAGTTTCAAATCCTGCTTTGATTAAGGCACTTAAACCACCACACAGTACTGTTTGTTCGCCAAATAAATCAGTTTCTGTTTCTTCACGAAAAGTGGTTTCAAGAATACCAGCGCGGGTACCACCGATACCTTTAGCATATGCCATGGCGCGATCGCGTGCCTGACCACTTGCATCTTGATACACCGCAAACAGACAAGGGACTCCTTGCCCTTGTTCGTAGGTTCGCCGTACTAAATGTCCGGGACCTTTCGGTGCTACCATGACTACATCTACGTGAGCAGGTGGTACCACTTGACCAAAGTGGATATTGAAGCCGTGAGCAAAAGCTAACACATTCCCTTCTTCGAGATTGGGTTCAATCTCGTGTTTGTAAACCGTTTTTTGCACCTCATCTGGCAACAAAATCATCAGTAAGTCAGCGGCTTTGGCAGCATCTGCTACATTCTTTACACTTAACCCAGCAGCTTCCGCTTTTGCCACTGATTTACTGCCTGGATATAGCCCGACAATGACATTCATGCCACTATCTTTAAGATTAAGGGCGTGGGCGTGACCTTGAGAACCGTAGCCGATGATGGCAACGGTTTTTCTCGCCAAAAGGTCTAAATTGGCATCTTCATCGTAGTACATCCGAGCCATTGGCACATCTCCTGTCAGCAAGCTTCCTGATTTATAGCAAGTTTATAATTATACCGTAAAACTTGACCGAATAATTACGAATTACGAATTATTTTGACCCTCACCAGTATAAGCCACCCAGCATCCATCCCAGCGCCAATGCAAAGGCTGCGGCTCCAGTCATAACTAACATAGCAGCATTGAAACTATCTAAATACTTCCTTAGGCTTCTCCCGGCTTTGTTGAGACTCATTATTAAATTGCAATACAAAACTAGATGGATAATCGGTTCCCAACCAATTATCATCCACCCCAAGATTATCAAAATTACTATTAAAGCCGGAACTACAATTCCCGCTGTGTTTGCTACATAAATCAATAAAAAAGCAAAAAATAAAATATTTATGCATCCCAAAATTATCGTGATAGGTGAAACTTCAGGTAAAGGTAAAAGACATATATTAAAAGCTAAAATAGAATATGAAATAACCAAAGTAAGTACCCACATCCAAGTTTTTTTGTAGATACTAGGAATAATAAAAGCTAAAGGAAAGACAGCCAAATAAATTACTAAGGGTACAGAAGCAGACGTTACTTTTATCAACCAGCCGAAAAATGCACTAATGCTTAAAAAAGAAATTACCCAACCCCAATCTTTCAATATCGGATGCTGTAAAATTTTGCGAGAATATTCACTGAAATAAACGTTGCCTCTCGCTGTTTTAAAAGGTAACATAGCTGTTTTACTCAATTTGAGTCAATTTTATTATATGGCGGTTAAAAATACCAATATCAAACCATTACAGCTATTTTCGGGTAAATGAACCACGTTTTTTTGTCTCACGCAAAGGCGCAAAGGCGCAAAGAAGAGCGCAATTCTCAGGCTGATTCACAAAAAATAGACCACAGTCCTAGGGGCTTTTGGCGTTGCTGAATCAGATTATGAATTTACATTCTTCGAGATGACTAAACAACGATTCTTTGCGCCTTTGCGCCTTTGCGTAGTCCTGTCATACTTTAAATCAGCAACGCCAATTTACGTTTCCCGATCAATTCTTTGCACTTCGTCATCAGATAATATCACATCAACAGCACTTACTGAGTCTTCAATACTGTTGGTCTTGGTAGCACCAGGAATGGGCAAGACACAGGGTGATTTGGAACGCAACCACGCCAGCACAATACAGTATACTGATACGCCTTTTTCTTTAGCTAACTGGGCAATTACCTGAAAATCTTCCAAGCCTGTATGGCGACTACCACCACCGAAGGGACTCCAAGGCAGAAACGTCAGACCCTCATTTTCACAATACTCCAGCACGCCATCAGCTTCTGGCTGTCGATTCCAGGGATTGTACTGATTTTGCACCGAGACAATATCAACCACATCCCGCGCTTGCTTGATTTGTGCAACGGAGAAGTTAGAAACGCCTACGAACCGAATCAGACCCGCATCCACTGCTTCTTTAGCTGGTGCGAGAGATTCCTCAATGGTGTAATTTGTGTCGGGGGCGTGGTATTGCCAAACATCAATTGGTTTGTTACCACCCAAAGCCTCAAAGCTGGTACGGATAGTTTCGCGTAAATGCTTGGGGTCGCCGTTGCGTGTCCAGTTACCATTGGGACGCATCAAACCGCCCTTGGTTGCTACAATAACATGACTCGCATCGCCTTTGTAACTTTGCAAAGCTTTGTGAATCAGTTGCTCGTTGTGGTGTTTGTCTGATTCATCTTTGCAGTAAGAGTCAGCGGTGTCAATGAATGTGACTCCCAGATCTAAAGCGCGATGGATGACGCTGATGGACTGTGATTCTGGCGGGCGATCGCGCAACGACATGGGCATACCCCCCAATCCGATGGCACTCACATAGACACCCGTTTTCCCTAGCTGTTTTGTTTCCATGTTTTTGGCTTTTGTTTCTACTGTTATTATTTATAAGCTGGGGTTAGGACTTTGCAGAATTCATCTATCAAGAGGGTAGTACCGCAAGGCGTTCGTCAAAAGTCACGCATTCAAAAGTCAAAATGAATACAGCATAAGCTTTTCGCTGATTTGGAATGGTAGCTTTATTTCCACCGTGCTGTCGTAGTTGCTTTTTGCCATCAGTCATGAAGGTCGGTAATATCATATCTTGCACCATCACCTTGTTGCGAAAATAAAAACCCAAAAAGCTTATCATTTCGTAGGGTGGGCACTGCCCACCAGCCCTTCCACTCGAAGATGCAAGTCGAAAGACAAGGATTTTCTTCGTGTTCTTCGCGTCTTCGTGGTTCAACAATATTTTTAAACCGCGTTCGCGTAGCGTCTCCCCTTGGGAGAAGGCACGTTCGCGCAGCGTCTCCCCTTGGGAGAAGGTCAGCCCCTTCGGGTTCGTCAAAAGTGAAGGTAACAAGTCAAATGTGTTGAGGAACGAAACCCAACACTTTTCGCAGTTTGTTGGGTTTCACACAGTGAGACCCAACCTACGATTCTCACGATTCTGAATCGTATTGCGATATAGCCTGTAGACGCAAGCGATCGCATTCCCAACGGCAATGTATTTCTTTGAGTCTACAATGTAGTGCTAAATGCAAAGAGCGATCGCTCTTGGGAACAGTTCAAGGAATTAGAACAAGCCAACGTTTATCAGTACGGGGTGTCCGTGTGACAAGAAGTTTTCAATTTCCGTCTTTTGCCAGCACTAGATAAGGATTCTAATCGCTGGCTATTGGTTCAATGGTGTGGAGAGGGAATTAACTGGATTAAAGATGTAGCTTAGTCCTTATTTTCGCTCGCACTAAAGTGCTTACTACAAACCCTCAAAACCAGCTTGACAAATTACTAGTGTTTGTGCTATATAATGGAATTTTAAGGTAAATAGACCACATTGTAGGACCCATTCTGCTTGCACCCCGACCACCGATTGTGGTATATCAAGATGAAAACGGCTGTAAAACGAAATCATGAGGCAGAGGAATGCCAAGATAGGTAGCAGAAGCATATTGAAACTCCTATGCCAGAATTACGCCAATCCATTGCTCAGCACTACCACGATCGCACTAAGTACGACCCCCAGACACTCGCCTCCAGAAGTCAGGGGTTAGACTGGTCTAAGCAACCTGTGCCGTTCAAAGAGTACAAAATTGGCTCTTCTTTTGACCTCAAATCCTATCTCCAAGATAAACCAGAGGTAAATCCCTCTGACCCAGATACTAAATGGTGGCAGCGGCTGTCGCGGCTGCTACTTTATAGCTATGGGCTGACAGCGAAAATGCCTTCTCTTGGAAGTGGAGTGTCTTTAAGATCTGCACCTAGTGCAGGTGGCTTGTATCCTGCTGAGATTTACGTAGTTTCCCGTGGCACACCCTTGTTGCCACCAGGATTATATAACTACCAGTGTCAGACTCATTCCCTAATGCATTATTGGGAAAGTGATGTTTGGCAGAAGCTGCAAGATGCTTGCTTTTGGCATCCCACTTTCGAGAGTACCCAGCTGGCTTTAATCATCACTGCGGTTTTCTATCGTTCCGCATGGCGCTATGAAGACCGGGCTTACCGACGAATTTTTCTGGATACGGGACACCTGTTGGGCAATGTGGAGTTAGCTGCCGCTATTACTGACTATCGTCCACACCTCATCGGCGGTTTTGTAGACGAGGTCGTAAACGAATTGCTGTATATTGATCCACAGCAAGAAGGCGCAGTAGCAGTCCTTCCCCTAGCAGATTTGCTTGATATCAAACAAAACTTGTCATCGGGGCGAACGACTTTACCCTCCGCCACAGAAACTAATTATCCTTACGTTCCTGATGGCGAACTGCTGTTATATTTCCATCAGTGCACCGGGATCAAACTTGGCACAACTGGCAAACTCAATTTGCCGGAGGTGACACAAGAAAAATCTTTGGAAGATAAATATAACTTTCCTTTCTGTGAAAAAATTTCCACCGCTACCACACCCATTGACTGGGGAGAAAAGCTGGAAGGGCTAAAAGATACCATGCTTAAGCGACGTTCTACACGTGCTTACAGTGGTGAAGATTTAAGCTTAGATGAACTCAAAGCCTTACTCGATTTCAGCTATCAACCCCAAAATTACATCGACCAAAGTTTAGATAATTCAGCCGATTACTTTGATCTGAATTTAATACAAACTTTTATTGCTGTTTCCGGTGTGAAAGGTCTTGAGGCTGGGTGTTACTATTACGCACCCAAAGCCCAAGAATTGCGACAAGTTCGTTTTAAAAACTTTCGACGAGAGTTGCATTTTCTTTGCTTGGGTCAGGATTTAGGGCGGGATGCCGCTGCGGTGCTGTTCCATACAGCCGATTTAAAATCAGCTGTAGCCCAGTACGGCGATCGCGTTTACCGTTACCTGCACATGGATGCAGGTCATTTGGGGCAAAAGCTCAATTTAGCAGCAATTCGCCTCAATTTGGGTGTCAGCGGTATTGGTGGCTTCTTTGATGACCAAGTGAATGAAGTTCTTGGTATTCCTGCTGATGAAGCTGTCCTGTATATTACTACTCTGGGCCGTCCCAGGTAATTTATATAGCAATCCGTGGAGGATTCGTGAACACAGAGAAACCCGGTTTCGTAGGGGCTACTTGAGGTGTTCGGATCTCAAATAGGATTGCTATAGCTAGTTGTGTTTATTAGTTGTTGGTTGTCTTACCAAACAACAAGCAACCAACAACCAGTAACAAAAGTTCTTTGATTTTGCAAGTTTTGCTGAGGATAAACCCGGAAAACATGCTGTATCGTCCGTAAAATAAAACGTTCCCCATGAAGTCTATTTAGTGGAACTACAAAATTGATGGAGACACACATGCAATACTACTTCAGCAATCAGCCAGCTAATAACTCCGCCCATGTCAACTCTAACAGTCATGCCGACACTGACACCTCCACTCTTATAGGCTTTTCTATCCTCTCCTTTCCCATCGTGCTCTTGCTAGGAGTTATTACTTATAAAAAATACCGTGCTGCTGTTCTCCGGCGACAAATTGCCACACTAGAGAAAATTTGGTTAATAAAACTTAAAAATAATACCTATAAACAAGATTAACTCATTAGAAACGTTGTTTGTTGTTAGGTGTTTGTTGTTAGGTGTTAGGTGTTAGGTGTTTGTTGTTAGGTGTTTGTTGTTTGTTGTTTGTTGTTAGGTGTTAGTGGAACAACCAACAACAATCAACCAACAACAATCAACCAACAACCATCAACAATCAACAATCAACCATCAACAATCAACCACCAACCCTCTACATTTCTCGTACTACTGGTTGACCGTCTTTGACTTCGCCAATTAAAACTAAATCTGCACAATTGACGAATATACCATTTTCTAGAACACCAGGAATGTTATTTAATATTTTTTCTAGGGCCGCTGGGTCATCTATAGTATCAAATTTTACGTCAATGACCATGTTACCTTGGTCGGTAATGACTGGACCCGCTTTTTTAACGCCCATCCGGAGGTCTGGTTTGCCGCCGAGTTTTTTAAGTGCCTGCATGACCGGGGTGAGTGCCATGGGTATCACTTCCACGGGCACGGGAAAAACAGCACCCAATCTATCAACTAATTTACCACTATCTACCACCACGATGAACCGGTCTGCCAAGTAATCTACCACTTTTTCACGGGTATGGGCAGCACCACCGCCTTTAATCAAATTCTTGTGGGGATCAACTTCGTCAGCACCATCAATGGCAATATCGATGTGGTCAATAGCGTCTAGGGTCGTGAGAGGAATGCCGTACTGCTTTGCTAGCACTTCTGCTTGAAAGGAGGTGGGTACGCCTTGAATATCTTTGAGGTCGCCGGACTTCAGGCGTAAGCCTAAATACTCAATTGCATATGCTGTGGTTGATCCTGTACCCAACCCAACAATGGAACCAGATTTTACCTGGGCAGCGGCGGCTTTACCAACTTCTTGCTTCATCAACTTCACTGGGTCTGTTGCTACGGTCATTCCCAAAACTCCTGAAATAGGGCTATAGTCCATATTAATCCGCAACAAACCAATCTTCTGGTACATGAGAATAGTTTCTCAACTTAGTGAACTCTTTAAAGTTGTTAGGAGTTAGTCATGGTACAAATTGACTATTATGTAAATAGTAAGCTTTTTTAAAGAAAAACCTTGCACTGCCTCGTTACTGGGCTGCTGCGTGGGAATTTGCAAGTGGGCGATCAATTCATTAAGGTAACTTTCTGCACGGAACATGAGGCTTTATGGGGAGTTTGAGAAACTGAGAATGAGTGATGAGACGATTGATTTGACAAACTGCGATCGCGAACCAATCGACATTCCCGGTCTGATCAAGCCTCACGGGGTTTTACTAGTTTTGCAAGATCCTACCCTGGAAATCGTTCAGGTGAGCAGCAACACCCAGCTTGTTGGTCGTCAACCTGAGGAATTGCTGGGGAAGCCGCTGTCAGACTTACTGGATGCCAAGGAGATTAATCTCATTCAACAATGTCTGGCAGAGGATTTTGAAAGCATCAATCCCCTCAACCTGTCCATCAAGCGTCTGAATAAATCAATGTATTTTGATGGCATTGTGCATCGTATGCCTCCCGTCATTATTATAGAATTGGAGCAGAAAAAAACCAAGGGCAAAACTGGCTTTTTTGACTTCTATCAACAGGTCAGAGGAACCATCACTCGCATTCAGAAAGCACCCACCCTGCTGGAAATGTGCCAGATTGTGGTCAAAGAAGTCCGGCGAATCACTGGCTTTGATCGCGTCATGGTCTATCGATTTGATCAGGAGGGGGCAGGTAGCGTCATTGCTGAAGACACCAATCAGGAAACGCCTTATCTGGATTTACACTATCCACCCTCTGATATTCCTAAGCAAGCCCGACAGCTATACACCCTCAACTGGCTGCGGCTGATTCCAGATGCTAACTACCAGCCTGTCCCCTTAATTCCAGAGAACAATCCCTTGACGAATCAACCCCTCGATCTAAGTCAATCGGTGTTGCGGAGTGTTTCTCCGATACATCTGGAGTACTTAAAAAATATGGGCGTGGTCGCGTCTATGTCTATTTCCCTGATACACGATCAAAAGCTTTGGGGATTGATTGCCTGTCATCATTCGTCGCCCAAATATGTTCCTTACAACATCCGCACCATTTGCGAATTTATTGGACAGGTGATGTCTGTGGAACTGGTGAATAAAGAAGCCAGTGAAGACAGTGAGTACAAAATGCAATTGCAGTTACTCCAAACACAATTTGTCGAAGCATTGTCTCAGGCTGAGAATTTGCTCTCTGGCATGGTGCAACTGAAATCTCAATTACTCAATCTCGTGAATGCCACGGGTGCCGTAATTTGCAGTGGCGACCAGTGTATTCTAGTGGGTGAAACGCCATCGGAGGAAGAGGTTCATGCCTTATTACATTGGGTAAAACCTCACCTAGAACAAGGCTTGTTTGAAACGCGATCGCTCTCTAAACATTACCCTGCCGGAGAATCATTTAAGGCGATCGCCAGTGGGGTGTTAGCCCTGGAAATTTCAAGAGTTCATCACAATTACATTCTCTGGTTTCGTCCAGAGGTGCTTCAAACCGTGAATTGGGGCGGGAACCCCAACAAACCTGTGGAAGTATTCTCAGATGGCAGTTTGCGAATGTCTCCTCGCAAATCCTTTGAATTATGGCAAGAAACGGTGCAAGGGAGTGCTTTGCCCTGGAAACCCTGCGAAATTCAAGCGGTTGCTGAACTGCGCAGCCTGATTGTGGGCGTTGTGTTGCGACAGGCAGACAAACTGGCATCAATGAATTTTGAATTACAACGGAGTAACGAAGAACTCGATTCCTTCGCCTACGTTGCCTCCCATGACCTGAAAGAACCGCTGCGGGGCATCCACAACTATGCTAACTTCCTAATGGAGGACTATGGAGAGGTGCTGAATGAGGATGGGATTGGGAAACTCCAAACCCTGGTGCGGCTGACGCAGCGAATGGAAGACCTGATAAATTCACTCCTCCATTTCTCTCGGTTGGGACGTGCCGAACTTATGCGGCAACCAGTGAATCTGGACGAGTTAGTACAGCAGGTAATCATGACATTGACCATTGCCCGACCGCACAGCGAAGTCGAGTTTCGCATTCCTCAACCGCTTCCCATGGTTCAATGCGATCGCGCCCAGGTGAATGAACTCTTTAGCAACCTGATTAGCAACGCCATTAAGTACAACGATAAAGCACACAAGTGGGTCGAAATTGGTTTTGTAGCAGGGAATGGAAAAAATTTCTATCTTCACCCCCCTACCTTCTACGTTCGTGATAATGGCATTGGCATCGCACAGGAGTATCTCGAAAGAATTTTTCAGATATTCCGCCGCTTGCATGGACGGGATGAGTTTGGCGGCGGGACGGGGGCAGGGTTAACCATTGCCCGCAAAATTGCCGAACGGCACGGGGGTAGAATTTGGGTGGAATCCACCCCTACTGAAGGCAGCACATTTTACTTCACCCTGTGGGGGGAGGCAACTGCATGACTCCCAGTTCAGTTTACTCTTTGCAAATGCCACCGATGTTAATTGTGGAAGACAGCAACGAAGACTTTGAGGCAATACAACGGTTTTTGGAGCGATCGCCCATTAAGATTCAGATCGTGCGCTGTGTGAATGGAGAGCAAGCATTGGCGTTTCTTTACCGGACAGGCAGCTATAGCGATCGCGAAAGTGCCCCCCGTCCCCGCTTAATTGTCCTTGACCTGAATCTGCCTGGAACAGATGGCAGGGAGGTGTTGCGCCGGATAAAACAAGATGATAATCTAAAAACCATTCCTGTGGTGGTGTTTACTACTTCCAACAACCCCAAAGATATCGAAAACTGCTACCAATATGGAGCTAACAGCTACATCGTCAAGCCCATCAATTTTGCTCAACTGAAAAGGGATATACAAACCCTCGTAGATTACTGGTTTGAAGTGACCACCGTGGCCGATCATCTGAAGGATTAATCTTGAACTACCGTGACCAATCCCCTAGGGGATATGGACACGGATTCTAGAGAACAAACCTCTAGGAGGAATCTGTTCAATACCTCACTTGGGAGAATTGCGATTCGTTAATACCAAGTTCCAAGTTCAGTAGTGTAGATCACAGTCGGGTACTTCACTCGCTCGACTCTCTGTAGCTCCTGGGGTTTCTGGAGGTTGGGTAAAGCCAAGACACGCATTACTGAATGAGGCAAGTGACAGGCGATAACGCCGTAAACTTTATCTTTCAAGGGTTATACCAATGAAGAAAGAAAACGCTCGTGTTCCTGTTATCTCTCCATCAGGTGAGCCACTAATGCCAACAACAGCATCCCGTGCTAGGCGTTGGGTAAAGCAAGGTAAAGCAAAATCATTTTGGAATGACTTGGGTATTTGGTATGTTCAATTATTGATTGATCCATCC
>JADQBA010000078.1 GCA_016903675.1 Stigonema ocellatum SAG 48.90 = DSM 106950
GCGTCAAAGTTTCAATCCCACGTCAACTGACCTTGGTACCGACACCCGAAACCTGCAACCCCTACACCCCTGTGTTTCTTAGGATCACCCCACCGGCGGCGCACCACCCGTTATGAATGAAACAAACACCCCCATTCCCCCTCTGCCCCCTAATCCCCAAAGGGGGCCCCGAGTTCCCCCACTCCCCACTCCCCACTCCCTACTCCCCACTCCTGCACGGAAGCGAAACTTGTACAAGTGTTCTTTCTTCTGGCTTGCTGTGGATTTGGAGTTCACCACCGTGTAATTCAGTCAAACGTTTGGCGATGATCAACCCTAAACCTGAACCTTGTTGTTCATAGAGTTTACGCTCAAATTGCTGATAAGCTCCCAATTCGGCAATCTGACCTGCGGTCATACCTCGCCCGTGGTCGATAAAAGATATGGTTAATTTATTGTTAATAAATGTACTGTTAACCTGAATAATTGTTCCTGATGAGGAAAATTTCAAGGCATTATCAATTAATTCTTCAATAATTTTATAAAGTCTTGTTTCAGAAATTTGTGGATGACAACGAGTCTGTAGATTGAGTTCTAAATCTGCTGCCCTTCCTGCTTTTTTGGCTTTTTCATTAATGAAGTTTATCAACGCTATTGTAGGAAACGCTGTTTGATGGCTTTGCAATGCGTTGATTCGCTCTTGTTCAGTTGCTATAATTTCAATTTCTGCATAGAGTAAAAAGTTTTGAATCAACCTTAATAAACGTTCAGCCGACTTATGAATGCCTTCTGCCATCTCAGAGATTTCATGTGAGGAGAGGATATGGACATCTTTGATCAAAAGTTCTGAAAAACCCAAAATACCATTTAGAGGCGTCCGCATTTCATGAGGAAGTGAGTGAGTGATGCTATTACGCAATTCATCTAGCTTTTTTTGGTACTTCTGAGCAATGACAACTTTTTTTTCTAATCTGGCGGTAATAGCTGTCAATAATTCTGAGCGTGTAAAAGGCTTTGCCAGGTAATCGTCTGCGCCTAATTCCATCCCTTGACGAAAGTGAGTTTTATCAGATTTACCAGTGAGGAAAATGAAGGGAATAGTTGCTGTTGTCAATTCTTGACGTAATATCTTCAGAACACTATAACCATCTAACTCTGGCATCGTCACGTCGCAAATAATTAAATCGGGAATTTCTTCCTGGGCTAACAGTACACCAATACGACCATTTTCTGCCGCAATTACTTTGAAATCCTCCAATTCTAGCAATTCCAAAAGGTTTTGCCGTATACTGGTATCATCTTCAATTACTAAAATTTTAGACATATTGAATAACATATAGGATTCCTCCGTAGATTTTTGAAATACACGTAGGGTGGGCACTGCCCACCATATCCGGGGTTTGGTGGGCATTGCCCACCCTACACTTAAGCTTTAAGTGTGCGGAATTTTTTCAAAAATCAAACCGGCTTCCTATATAATAAGATAAGTACTTTGAAATCTTCAGTTCCAGTGGTAAGCTCTAGCCCTATCTACTAACTTATCAAATCTCCGAACTAAGTAGTTCGGCGTGAATAATAAAAGGTTTGTAGTTGCGCTTCAGCGCCCTATATATGAGCGCTGAAGCGCAACTACGAGCCCTTACTTGCATTCATATAGTTTGGTTTTTCTATGCCGATCTACTTATAGCAATCCGTGCACGAGTTACAAACTCCTCCCCCTTGTCCCCCTTGTCCCCCCTGTCCCCCCTGTCCGGATCTTAAATGGAAGGCTATATTTAGATAAGTGGGCTTTCATCCCATCAAGCCGTTGTCAGCAAATAACAACTTCTCAAACTCTGCTGTTGGTAACGGACGGCTGAAAAGAAAACCTTGCATTGCATCACAGTTGTGTTGGCGTAAAAAAGACAATTCTGCTTCTGTCTCTACACCTTCAGCTACTACCTTGAGATTGAGATTGTGGGCCATTTGAATCAACGCCATTGTAATGGCTGCTTTTTGCGGGTCATTGGCAACATTGTGTATAAAGTAACGGTCAATTTTCAAGATATTAATCGGTAATTTTTTTAAATAAATTAAAGAAGTATATCCAGTACCAAAATCGTCAATGGCAATTTTGACACCTATAGATTGTAATTCAGTCATTGTTGCGATCGCGCTGTTCACATCTTTCATGATCATGCTTTCAGTAAGTTCTAATTCTAGGGAAGACGGTGACAAATTATTCCCTATTAAAAATTCAACTATTTTTTGACAAAAATCTGGTTGAGTCAATTGACGTACTGACAAATTTACAGCTACACGCAACCTAGAAAAGCCTTCATTGTGCCAAATTTTAGTTTGTTTGCAGACACTTTGTAATATCCATTCACCAATAGGGACAATTAAACCCGTGGACTCTGCTAAAGGAATCAATTCTGCGGGAGAAACCATTCCCAGTTCAGGACTTTGCCAACGTACCAAACTTTCAGCAGCGATGATTTTACCAGAAGTTATATCGATTTGGGGTTGATAGTAAACCTGAAATTGTTGAAACTCTCTTCGTTCTAAAGTACGGCGTAAACAAATTTCTATCACCTGCATTTCTGAGCCGAATTGATTGCTTGGATAATTGCTAGCTAAATGCTTTGTCAAAGTTGCTTGCTTTGATAAGCGGCTGGCGATCGCATTTAATAATTCTGCACGAGTAAATGGCTTTGTAAGATAATCATCAGCACCCAGGTTCATGCCTTGACGAAAGTCAGCCCTCGTAGTTCTAGCAGTCAGAAAAATAAATGGAATTGCTGCTGTGGAAGGTTCTTCACGCAGTGCTGTTAGCACCCCATAACCATCAATTTCTGGTAGCATCAAGTCGCACAAAATTAAGTCTGGCACTTCGGAAAATGCTAATTCTAAACCTATTTTGCCATCGGCAGCAGCTATAGTATTAAAACCCTCTGCTTCCAGCAGATCTAAAAGATTCTCTCGTACTGATTCTTCATCTTCAATTAATAAAATTTTAGTCATTTTTAATTTGTTATTTTTTATTTTTGGTTGTATAAACAACTTACCACTAACCATTGGTAGAGTGTAAGAAACACAAGGGTGTAGGGGAGTGGGGGAGTGGGGAGTGGGGAGTGGGGGAGTGAGGGTGTAGGGGTGTGAGGGTGTAGGGGTGTAGGCGAAAAGACAGTGTTTTTTTCATTCATAGCGGGTGGTCTGCTCCTGAAACACAAGGGTGTTCCTTACATTTTCCCCCCACACCCCCACACCCCCACTCCCCCACTCCCCACTCCCCACTCCCCACTAATGATGCACGCGTTCACCGTAGTTTAAAAGCCTTTCAATAGTAGCAAGGCGATTCTCCCAGACTTTGACTTGATATGGATTTAACAGAGCTTGTGGGCGCATCCATATCCTAAATTGAGACTGGAAGCGAGTCAGTGAGGCTTTTGCGACTATCCACTTGCTGGCACTTGGCTTGGCTGCAAGCTGATCCAAAGCGCTTTGCAAAACTTCTGCTTGGGCGTTTAAATCTAAAAGAGTCGTAGCAGGTACTCGCATCTGGTTATTTTGCAACACCAACTTCCATTCCTGCTGCAAGGCAGAGTAACGAGTAGCAGCAGTTTGAAAAGGTTGGCGGTGAGGAATGGGTTCTTTTAGTATATTTTGGATGTTGCCTTGAGTACTATGAAAAACTTTATATAGGTCGTTACTGAAATTTTCAGCAGCAAACAGAGCATAACCACTAACTGGGAAGTCTCTTGTCAGTTGGATTTGATCAAATGCTCCAACTATTGGTAAAGAAAGCAGGCGAATTCCTGGCACTAGTAAGCTGGAACCTAATTGTTTGGAAGCAATCCAGGATTTTCCTAGTCGCTCAAAGCTCAAGGTATCCTGGGCATAATTCATGGGAACAATTAAATCCACATCACCACGCTGTGCCCAAATTTCCCAGTGTTGCTGGATTTTCTGAATGCGTTCTTGTTCGGGAAGGGGAAAAACGGCAACCGACAAAATCAGATTAGGTCGCTTTTGTCGCAATTGTCTTGAAACTTGGGCAACAAAGCTATCGATTTGCTGGGTGCGAAAGTCTGTCCACTTTTGCCACAGATCCTGATTGCTTGGAGAAATATTTATTGGATCTACGCCAGTTAGTTGCTGAAATTGTGCTCTAGCCGCTTTGCCATATCCGTAAGTTTGTCCTTGGTTGGGGTCTTGGAAAGGATAGCGAATGTAGTCTAGTTGTAGACCATCAACCTTATAGCGAGTGACAATTTCTTCGTACAAGTTGAGCAAGTACTGCCGCACTTGAAGATTGGCTGGGTCGAAGAAAGGCTTTTGTTGACGAACTGGAATTATTTGACCACGGTTATCATAACCTGCCCAATCAGGATAAGCCGCAAGCACTGGTCCTGGGTAATTGGGGTTAACGTGGAGGAGTTCATTGTGACGTTGATTCCCAGCGGCAAAAGTCCAAACCCAAGCATGTAATTCCATACCACGCTCATGAGCTAACTTGACTGCTGATGCCAGGGGGTCCCACCCCTGAATTAATGGGTTTTGCTGCGGCGCGATTTTGCTTGGATAAATAGTATAGCTGGCGTTAACAGTTTCAAAAAAGACAGTGTTAATCCCTGCAAGCACCAGACGATCAAAAATCTTCGCTAGTCCTTGCTCGCTCCTAGCACGGACAATCGTTCCTCGGTCAAGCCACATTGCGCGGATTTCTGGTTGAGCCAATTTCCTTGAAAGGGGAAATTGGTTCCACAAGTTTGCCTTTGCCATCAGCCACTGCTGACGAGCCTGAGCATAATTTTTTTGGGCAATCCACTGAGGCAAGTTCTTGACTACTTCCCGAGCCTGTGCTATAATTTCCGCTGTGCCGAGGACTGGCGCTGCTGGTCTTGTGGAGGCAGATTGCACCTGTTTTACTTTTGCATACTGTTCATTACCGTCGTATATGGATGCGGCTATATTGGCACTCTCAACTCTACCAATAAGATTTTCTAGCTCTTGCTGAAGGGCGATCGCTTCGCTGGGGTTAATCGGGGAAAGGGAGTTCTGTGGGACATCCAGCCCCACCGCTTGTTCGAGTTGGTTGATCTCCTCGTCTAACCGTTGTTCGGGTGTAATGCTCTTAATTGGTCTGGGTTGGGGAGCAACAGCGGTGATGGTTTTAGCTGGGGAGGGTGGGGAGGAAATGACTCTAACTGCACTCCGAGATTTAGAAACTACTGACGTAGAACAGTTTTGAGAACCTCCATCTACTTTATTTGCCGATAACGTTTTCATATGACGGTTGAGGGCAGCTTTTAACCAGGCTGTATCTAACTCTGGTGGAGAAGCTGCATCTACTCCCCATCGCCATCCGAAAAAGGTAGAACGTTCAGTTGCCACTACTGCGGCAGGATTATCTTTGGAATCCCAAACCGCAGCAGCTTGAGAGGTTAAATTATCGGTAATCACAACGCCACCGTGCACTTGGCCAGAGAGTCCGTTTTGGCTTGCCCATTCCTGCATTTTGGCTGGTAAGGGTTGCAGCTTTTGCGCATCATTGAGACTGAATCCCCAATAACCTCCTAGAAGTGTTCGCAACAACTGGCGCACTCCTGGCGTTGAGAGAGTCCCCACAGGACCGCTGACAATCAACTGCCCACCCTTGCTTATCCATTCTTCTAGGGCGATCGCTTGTCCTGGCGTTAATGTCTCCACATTTGGTAAAAACAACACTCCACGATTGCCCCAATCTGCCGCATTATTCACACTAGCTAGAGGAATCACACAATACTTCACCCCAGTCGCCTGCAAGCGATTTGTTATCCCCATCCATTGATTCACATTTTCTTGGCTCTGGACTACGCTTAATACAGGTTCAGAAGTAGTTCCCGTTGCTGGCAAATTGTGAAACAAATAAAAAAATAAAAATGGAACCTTCAGAATAAATAATCTCGTTTTTTTGATTTTAGTCATTGTTCATTGGTATAGAAATCCTGTTTAAGATCCGGACTTGGGGGACAAGGAGGACTTGGGGGACAAGGGGGAGGTATTTGTAATTCATTTAGGCTAAGACTAGCCCTTTCCTGCTGTGTAAAAAATTTGGAAAATCACGTCCAATTTTCGACATTTGACCTTCGTGTTCTTCGCGTCTTCGTGGTTCAAAAAGATTTTTCATACCACGAAGACGCAAAGAACACGTTCGCGCAGCGTCTCCCCGAGTGAGTAGAAGAACCAAGTCTTTCGACTTGCACCTTGAAAGGGCTGGTCCTATAGGATGGCTATATTAGCCATTAAAAGGATAAATAAATGACTTAGAGGTTGTTTGAAAAGTTGTTGGCGGTATCGAAGCACTTATTGATCGGAACTAACCCCCCTTAAAAAGGGGGGAACTGGAATCAAAGTCCCCCTTTTTAAGGGGGATAATGGTGGATCTAAAAGTATTTGATACATCACGCTTGGACTTAGAAAACATCCTCTTAACCAAATGGTTCGATACAGGTCTTGATTAATTCTTCAACCCCTGCTATTGGGAATATTTTTGTATGTAGTTTACAAGCAACTTCATCCACACTTATATCATCTAAAAATATCAATTCGCCATGTTTCAGCATAACTTTTGGCAGCAAAATTCCATCTCCCAAATCTTGCCCCTGTAATTTTAAAAGCAAATCATGACCAGTTAGCAAGCCTGTAACAGTAATACTTTGTCCCCAGTAATCACTGTTTAAAGCACGCATATTGACCTCTAAACCCTCAACAGAGTTCAAGCGATTGAGGATAGGTTGAAATGCTTGTTCCACTGCGTTGCCAACAACCCAGGTCAATTTTCGCCTCATAACTTTTGGCGGTAGCAAACTTTTGGCTGTGGCTGCAAATTCCTTGAGAAACAAACGAATAGAACCAACACCGTTGTCAATTTGGGGATAGTCTTCATATTCAGATTCACACGGTAATTCCTCTCCTGCAATCAAAAACCACTCATCAGCTAACCAAGCAAAAGTAGAACCTAACTGTTGCTGAAATTGCTTAGAGAGCGATCGCACTTGGGAAATCACTTCCATAGCTTTTTCGCGTGTTACAGGTTCGAGTTCGTCTTTTTCTGGACGAAACCGCGTCAAACCTACTGGAACTACTGCCACAGAAGCCACAGCAGGCACTTCACCTACGTGAAAAGACGCTAAATCTCGCAAGGTTTGTTCTAAGTGTATACCATCATTGATACCAGGACACACCACTACCTGTGCGTGAATTTGCAGGCGCTTTTCTTGAAACCATTTGATTTGCTCTATGATTTGTCCAGCACGTGGATTTTTCAGCAGTTTAATTCTTACTTCGGGTTCCGTAGCATGGACAGAAACATACAACGGAGACAGCCGCATTTGTTCAATCCGCTGCCATTCCCGTTGTGGCAAATTCGTTAAAGTCAGGTAAGAGCCATACAAAAAGCTCAATCGATAATCGTCGTCTTTCAAGTATAAGCTTGAGCGCTTGCCTGGTGGTTGTTGGTCAATAAAGCAAAAGGGGCAGCGGTTATTACACTGAATTAACCCATCAAACAGTGCGGTTTCAAATTCTAACCCCAAATCTTCGTCGTAGTCTTTTTCGATTTCAATGCAATGGGTTTTACCAGCAGCGTCTAAAACCTCTAATTCTAGCACCTCATCAGCACATAAATACCGATAATCAATTAAATCGCGGGGACTTGTGCCGTTGATGCTAATGATTGCATCTCCCGGTTCAAATCCAATTTCTGCTGCGATGGAATCAGGTAATACTTTAGTTATTCGGGCAGGATGAATGGTAATCATTGGTAGTTGGTAGTTGGTCTGGGGAATGGGGAATGGGGAATGGGGAATGGGGAATGGGGAATGGGGAATGGGGAATGGGGACTGGGGATTGGGGAATGGGGATTGGGGAATGGGGAATGGGGAATGGGGAATGGGGAATGGGGAATGGGGATTGGGGAATGGGGAATGGGGAATGGGGAATGGGGAATGGGGACTGGGGAATGGGGAATGGGGAATGGGGACTGGGGAATGGGGAATGGGGAATGGGGAATGGGGAATGGGGAATGGGGAATGGGGATTGGGGATTGGGGATTGGGGATTGGGGAATGGGGATTGGGGATTGGGCAACCCCAAAATTGAAGTCAACTAAAAATGCCCTTAGGGGGGATTTATATTGTGATATCTTAAATAAGGTAAAGTTAAGTAACAAATATTAAAACCTTTGGTTAATAAAACAGTGCCCTCCCACTCTCCCCCTACTACATCGATTCATACTGAGTTACCAAAAATTTTAGACACTGAGATAAAGACGCAGGGACAAGGAGCGGAACTTTTGTTTCCCCCACTCTCCCCCTATGCTCCTGTAAATAAGTATCCATTTATACAGAAAAAAATCTATCCCTCTGTGGGAGAAGGGTGGCTAGTATTTGCAGTTGCCGTATTTATGGTAACTGTGCCAGTGTTTGTAGAAGCGCCACTAGTGCGATCGCTCCCCTGGCTAAGTTTAGCCCTGACAGCAGCATGGGTGTGGTTGAGTTTCCGATTAATGGCAAGTCCTAGAACCTATCTTTGGGGAGATTTACTCTTAGGGTTTAGCTGGAGTTGGCTGGCTGGAGGAATTTACTGGAGTTGGCTGCGTTGGGAACCGTTATGGCACTTGCCAGTAGAGGCAATAGGTTTGCCATTTGCTTTGTGGTGTCTAAGTCGGAATTGGGGCAAAGTGGGTAGCTGGTTTTATTTGGGTTCTTTACTAGGTACAGTAATGACCGATGTATATTTCTATTTAGTAGACTTGATGCCTTATTGGCGGCAAGTTATGCGGGTAGAAACAGTCAATGTGTCGCCAATTTTACAAAGTGCTGTAGCACAAGTACAAACGCCTTGGGGACAAGGCTGGGCGCTAATTCTTGCTATAGTGCTGTTGACAGTGGGGATTTTCCCTTTACGTCAAAAACAACACCACTGGTATGCTTTTAGTGGAGCGGTGTTAAGTACAATTTTTGTAGATAGCCTATTTCTACTAGCTGCGGTTTTGGCGTGAGTTAAAATTGGGGAATTCCCCATGCCCCAGACCGTTTTGAATAATTTTTGGCAAAAGTACAGTATAGCCAGGTAGCGGCAAGTATTGTGGATATTAATAAGCTGTATATTAGTTTCTGATAAGTGCTGTGTGTTGATTAAGTTATCGGCTTCTAGTCAATGGTCAACATCCAAGACTATGGATGATTGACCGCTGACCACTGAATGCTCTTACCTTCCAGCTTTTATTTCATTTTGATGGAAAGAGGTAGAAAAATCGTGAAACAATTGGTACGTTTATTAACAGTGTTTAGTTTGTTGCTGGGATGCTTGGGATGGTTGGCAACACCTCCGATAGCTCAAGCTGCTAATTTTACCGATGTTACTTTTCAATCAGTTCCACTTCTGGCAGTTGAGGAGACTCAAATTCTGCGGAACCGGGCAGATGATAAGCTAGCAACGGAATTTGGGAAAAAAATTGATTTGAATAACACCAACGTGCGTGCTTTTCAAAAGTATGCGGGGTTATATCCCACCCTGGCTAAGAAAATCATCTCTCATGCTCCTTACAAGAAGGTAGAGGATGTGTTGAATCTTGAAGGGTTGAGCGAACATCAAAAACAAATCCTGGAAAGCAACCTACCTCACTTCACCGTAACAGAGTTAGAACCTACCTTTAACGAGGGAGATGATCGCTTTAATAACGGTATCTATAGATAGAAGAACTAGGGGGAGATGAAGAAGTGGGGGGAGAGAGCATAGAATGGAAAATTAAAAATGTAAAATTAAGAAAAATTAATTTTTATTTTTTAATTGACTTGTGCCCCACTCCCTCCTAGGGTTAAAACCCCACGCTATCCCCACTCCCCCATATTGCCTTGTCTCAAATCAATATTCAGAACAATTTTGATGTTTTAGTAGTCGGCGCTGGTGCGGCTGGACTATATACGGCGCTGTGTCTCTCGACAGAGTTGCAAGTTGGTTTAATCACGAAGGAAACTGTTTGTTTGTCTGCCAGTGAATGGGCGCAAGGTGGTATTGCCGCTGCCATCGCCCCAGAAGATTCCCCGCGATTGCATATTGAAGACACAATGCAGGCAGGTGCTGGTTTGTGCGATCGCCCTGCCGTTGAATTCCTCGGAGGACAAGCCCCTCACTGCATTCAATCCTTAGTAAACTTGGGAGTTGCCTTTGACCGTCAGGGAAGCGAGTTGGCTTTAACCTTGGAAGCAGCCCATTCTCGTAACCGCGTCCTCCACGCCGCTGACACCACAGGCAGAGAAGTGATCACCACCCTGACTGCCCAGGTACTGCGACGCCAAAACATTCAAGTCATTCAACAAGCCTTGGCATTGAGTCTGTGGCTAGAACCCGAAACAGGGGTTTGTCAGGGCATTAGCATGTTTTATCAAGGTCAAGTTACATGGGTAACAGCTGGTGCTGTGGTTCTGGCAACTGGTGGAGGTGGTCAGGTGTTTGCCCAAACCACTAACCCTGCTGTTAGTACGGGCGATGGGGTAGCGATCGCATGGCGTGCAGGGGCAATTCTGCGGGATTTAGAGTTTATGCAATTTCACCCCACTGCCCTCACTAAACCCCATGCCGACCGTTTTCTCATCAGTGAAGCTGTACGCGGCGAGGGGGCACACCTCATCGATAGCGAAGGGCGGCGTTTTGCCTTTGATTACCACCCTGCTGGTGAACTCGCGCCCAGAGATGTGGTCAGTCGTGCAATTTTCAGTCACTTGCAACGGACTTCAGTTGACCTCACCACTGCCCATGTGTGGTTGGATATGCGTCCCATGGGGGAGCAAAAGATTCGCCACCGCTTTCCCAATATTATTAAAGTCTGTCATCGCTGGGGTATTGATGTATTTTCCGAGCCAATTCCCGTAGCCCCAGCCGCCCATTACTGGATGGGTGGTATTCTCACGGATCTGATGAATCGCACCAATATTCCTGGTTTGTACGCTGTGGGAGAAGCCGCTAGTACCGGGGTGCATGGGGCAAATCGCCTTGCAAGTAATTCCCTGCTGGAATGTGTTGTATTTGGTGCACAAATGGCTAATTTAGAAACGCGAAATTTCGCGTCTCGACGCCAGTTGCTTCAAGTCAGGGAACCCTTTCAGCAGTCGCCTCTGTCGGGAAACCCCAAAGTTTGCGAAGGAGGAAACCCTCCTGGCAACTTCTCTCCTCCTACTGCACCGCCTGACCAACCCATTGGCTCAAATTTCGCGTCTCTACATGGTGTACCAAGGCAACACTCCCTGAAGTGCCTCAAGTTAGATGAGTGGAACACTCAGCAAGCACAATTAGAAGTACTACGGCAGAAGATACCACGTCTAGTGTGGGAAAGTGCTGGTATCTGTCGGGTGCAGTGTGAGATGGATCAGGCGATCGCCACTCTTGAATCTTGGCAAAAAGATTTTGCAGCAATGCCAGTGAGTCAATTCCTGCTATCTCTGGGTCCAACAGAAGTTGCTAGTTTCGATGTTCCCAATGTTGAACTTCATCTGCGGTTGTGGGCAGAAACCCGCAATTTACTAGATATTGCTTATTTAATTCTTAAAAGTGCTGCTTTTAGAACCGAAAGTCGAGGCGGACATTACCGTCTAGATTATCCCCAACCAGACCCCAATTGGCAAGTCCACACACTTGTACAAAAACACAACTGGTGGAAATCTCCTGTTTTAGAGAATTAGGGAATGGGGAATGGGGAATGGGGAATGGGGAATGGGGAATGGGGAATGGGGAATGGGGAATGGGGAATGGGGAATGGGGAATGGGGAATGGGGAATTAACTCCCTACTCCCTACTCCCCACTCCCTACTCCCTACTCCCCACTCCCTACTTATTAAAAGCGTCAGGAAAATTCTTAAAGTTGCGGGCACCTTTGTAGCCGGAAATGAGAGCGAGTTTCTCTAGTGGTTGTACGTTGGGATAGAGTTTGCCGTTAATTTCCCAGGTAGGATAGCCTTGAATGCCAGCGGCTTGGCACAAGTCTGGACGGGGGTTGTCTGTGCCTTGGGGATCGCAATCAATGTGTTTGATTTCTGAATACGCCTCTTTGCCAAAAAGTTCTTTTTGTTCGTGGCAATGGGGACACCACCAAGCAATATATTCTTTAGTACCGATTTTGGTTAAATAACGCGCCAGTTCAATTTCTGCTTGACCAGAGGTGGTGCGGATTTGCCAACCTACCCCTGGTTTGGGTTGTCCTATTGGTTTTGGGCTGACTGGTGGTGCGGAATTGCCAGTGTCAGCAATTGATTTGTTGACATTGGCATAGACGCCTAAAGCGCCAATGAGGGTAACCATACCGACGACAATGGCGGTAAAGAAAATTTGCCCAAGATCCTCCCAAGTGTGACCAAGGATGGTGAGTACTAAAAGGCTCAAAGAAAATATAGCTGACCCAATACAGTAGGGACATACTGCTTTGATTTGAAATACTAGCAGATACATTAAGTAGCCGCTGAAAACTGACATAGCAACTCCACCAGCTAGCAGCAGCAGCCATGTGAAGTTTTCCAGGTTTTTGCGCCTATCTTTATTTTCGTCTGGTTTAACTGCTAAGGGAGCTAAAGCAAATATCAACATACTGGTGTATGCTAAGAACCCGAACAAGGCTAATGGCTGACCAAAAACCGTTGCCCAAGGGCTGGAAAGAACATCATTACAGCCCGAACTTGCCTCACCAGCAGCCTTGGCTATACAAGCCACACTGCTTCCTGTTAACTTCTCTATGGTGAGATAAGCCGTTGTCAATGCACCACAACCTGCGATCGCGGCAATCAGGGGACGCGACCATTTATGAATCCAAGGAGTAGAACGGCGGCGAATCATAAATTGATGAGTGTTAGTTGTTAGTGGTTAGTTGTTAGTGGTTAGTTGTGGGTTGGTTATTTGTGCTTCCAAACAACAAACAACTACCAACTACCAACTACTAACTACTAACCTAATTAAGAATGTAACTTGACTGAGGTAATTGATTTTTTTTCATCTTGTGAGTTCCAACTTTGGCGTGCGGCTTCCACAAATTGACTGACTCGAATTGGGTCAATTGGTTGAGAGCGGTTACCATGGCGTTTCAGAGAACTGGAAACAATGACACCATCCACTGCTTGCATCAGGGTAGCGATATTTTCCGCGCTGGCTCCACTACCGATGAACACTGGAGTATCATTGGCAACCGAGGATGCCAGTTCCAAATCTTCTAGGTTAGGAGGGTTACCAGTAGCCCAGCCAGATAAAATCACCGCGTCTGCCAAACCGCGCTCAATTGTGTCTTGCACAGCAGTGGTAAGATTAACCGAACCTAAGGGATGGGCGTGCTTCACCAAGACATCGGCGAGGATTTTGACATCGCTGCCTAATTCCCGCCGATAGCGTAGTAGGTGATGGGCTTCTCCCTCAATTAATCCTTGGTCGGTTGCCATAACGCCCGTCAGCACGTTGACACGGATGAATTGCGCCTTGACGCAGGTGGCGATCGCCATAGCACTTTTTGCATCGTTCCGCAATACATTTATGCCAACAGGTAGGGGCACCAAATTTTGTATCCGTTGCACGACCACAGTCATAGCACTGACAACCGCTGGATCTACCTGGTTTTTGGTAAACGGCGCGTCAAAAAAATTTTCTACAATTATGCCGTCAACCCCTCCACTGGAGAGTGCTGTTGCTTCTTGTTCAGCACGGTCAATCACCGCTTTGAGGCTACCTCCCCAACGAGGTGAGGTAGGTAGTGGGAGTAGGTGAACTACACCAATAATCGGAGTTCGGGTTTTAAATAGCTGATATAAGTCCACGTCGTTAAACCGCTTGGCTTGCTAGTTGTTGCTTGTTGGTGGCTGTTTGTTCCAACAAACCACAAACAACTAACAACTAACAACAAACTAGTCAAATTTCTTTTCTGTTAGCACTGGATTTGCTGTGTTCTGCTCCTGATGGAGTAAACTGGCGTCAAACCTTCTATAAGATATGTTAAGATGGAACCTGGCAACAAGAGGAGTTTGTGACTCAATCATACGCGAGGCAGCTTCCTTTGAAAGTAGGTTTACTACTTTGATAGTTCCAGGCTTTGCCTGAACACAAGGGTAGCATTACTGCACACGCAGCACAGTCGCGCGATATTTCCCTGAGGGTAGCGACTTCTCACAACACGCCATAGAAAGCTGGTGATCACGGAGACCGTCTTTTCCAGTGTCATACTGAGGGCTGCTTCCCCATGGGTAAATTAACAAAGCAAAGGCTGCGGTAATGTAAAATACCAACAGGCAATTGTGAAAAAAAGATTACTAGTGTCAAATTTACCCAAAGACTAGTTAAATCTCCCCTGGAAAAAAGATTAATAAAAATATCATAGCATGATCTCTATATCAATGGTGGTCATGACTCCTATGGGGTGCGGATGAGGGAAAACATTTGGTGAGGAGGTCAACCTCTCCACGAATTATTAAGAGCCAGAAGTAACCACTTAACTATAATTAATAACGAGGAAAAACCTGAAGATTTTTCATAATATGGGTGATAAGCCAATAATTGCAATTTCTCACCTAGGCTGCGAGAAAAATCGAATTGATACAGAACATATGCTAGGTCTGCTGGTAGAGGCAGGCTACGGCGTAGATACTAATGAAGAATTAGCAGATTATGTTATTGTCAATACCTGTAGTTTTATCGAAGCAGCACGGGAAGAATCTGTTAGAACTTTAGTAGAGCTGGCAGAGGCAAATAAAAAAATTGTCATCACAGGCTGTTTGGCGCAGCACTTCCAAGAACAGTTGTTCGAGGAGTTGCCAGAAGCAGCAGCGATAGTCGGCACAGGCGACTATCACAAAATTGTTGATGTCATTCAGCGAGTAGAACAAGGAGAACGTGTCAATCAGGTCAGTGCACAACCAACCTATATTGCCGATGAAACCACACCGCGCTACCGCACCACAACTGAGGGAGTAGCTTACCTGCGGGTAGCCGAAGGATGCGACTATCGTTGTGCATTTTGTATCATTCCCTACCTGCGAGGGAACCAGCGATCGCGTACTATAGAATCAATTGTCGCTGAAGCTGAGCAGTTAGCCAGCCAAGGGGTACAGGAAATCATTCTTATTTCCCAAATCACCACAAATTACGGTATAGATATTTACGGCAAGCCGCAGTTAGCGGAATTGCTCCGTGCTTTGGGGAAAGTAGATATGCCGTGGATTCGGATGCACTACGCTTATCCCACGGGACTGACCCCAGACGTGATAGCGGCAATTCAAGAAACACCTAACGTCTTACCTTACCTGGATTTGCCGTTGCAACATTCCCATCCAGCAATTCTCCGTGCCATGAACCGTCCTTGGCAAGGACGGGTGAACGATGCGATTATTGAACGCATTAAGGAAGCACTACCAGAAGCAGTACTCCGGACAACCTTTATTGTCGGCTTCCCAGGCGAGGATGAGGAGCATTTTGAGAATCTGTTGCAGTTTGTCCAGCACCATGAATTTGACCATGTTGGTGTTTTCACCTTTTCGCCGGAGGAAGGAACGCCCGCGTACAACCTACCACATCAATTACCACAATTCGTGATGGATGAGCGGCGGGACGCATTAATGGAACTCCAACAGCCAATCTCTTTAAAGAAAAATCAACAGGAAGTCGGCAAAGTGGTTGACGTCCTCATTGAACAAGAAAATCCCCTTTCAGGAGATTTAATCGGTCGTTCTGCTAGATTTGCCCCAGAAGTGGATGGTCAGATATTTGTTCATGGTCAAGCAACGTTAGGAACTATCGTACCAGTAACGATCCAAAAGGCTAACGTCTACGATCTCTATGGTCAAGTGTTAGTTGATGGTTGATGGTTGATGGTTGATGGTTGATGGTTGATGGTTGGTGGTTGATGGTTGTTTGGTAAAACAAACACCAAACACCAAACACCCAACACCAAACACCCAACACCAAACACCAACCAACAACCAACAATCAACAATTCTAGAAAAATAAAAGTAAAACATTAGGAGAATTGATGAATCTTACGTTTCAAGAACTAGGAATTTCACAAGAGCGCGTTCAGCAATTAGAACAAATAGGCTTTACCGCACCAACGAACATTCAAGAACAAGCGATTCCGCAACTGCTAGCGGGTCGTGATATGGTGGGTCAGTCACAAACCGGAACAGGCAAAACAGCGGCATTTTCTCTACCGATTTTAGAGCGAGTGGATCTGAATCAAAAGTCGGTGCAAGCCCTGATATTAACGCCGACTCGCGAATTAGCAATCCAAGTCCATGATGCGATCGCCGACTTTATTGGGGATCAAGGATTGAGGGTGTTGGCAATCTACGGCGGTCAATCAATAGACCGTCAAATTTTACAACTCAAACGCGGTGTTCACATGGTAGTGGGTACACCAGGACGGGTAATAGATTTGTTGGATCGGGGCTGTTTGAAGCTGGATCGGGTGAAGTGGTTGGTGTTGGATGAAGCTGATGAAATGTTGAGCATGGGCTTTATCGATGATGTCATCAAAATACTCTCCCAAGCACCAGAAGACCGTCAGACTGCTTTATTCTCGGCGACAATGCCACCATCAATCCAAAAGTTGGTAGCGAAGTTCCTCCATTCGCCAGTTACAGTCACTGTGGAGCAACCAAAAGCTGCTCCTACTAAAATCAATCAAGTAGCTTACCTCGTACCGCGCCACTTGACAAAAGCCAAAGCTTTACAGCCTATCCTGGAAATGGAAGACCCAGAATCGGCTTTAATCTTTGTCCGCACTAGACGTACTGCGGCGGAACTCACCAATCAGCTGCAATCAGCAGGTCATAGTGTGGATGAATATCACGGTGACTTGTCCCAACAAGCACGTGAGCGGTTATTGAATCGGTTCCGCAATCGTCAAGTGCGTTGGGTGGTAGCCACTGATATTGCGGCGCGGGGTTTAGATGTGGATCAGTTGTCTCACGTAATTAACTTCGACTTACCTGATAGTGTGGAAACCTACGTCCACCGTATTGGTCGGACTGGGAGAGCTGGTAAAGAAGGCACTGCTATTTCTTTAGTACAGCCATTTGAGCGACGTAAGCAACAACTATTTGAGCGTCATATACGTCAAACCTGGCAAGTGCTGACCATTCCCACACGGGCACAAATTGAGGCGCGGCAGTTAGAAAAATTGCAAGCTGAAGTGCGGGAAGCTTTGGCAGGCGAACGTCTAGCCTCGTTTTTGCCCATAGTCAGTGAGTTGACTGAAAAATACGATGCCCAAGCGATCGCCGCTGCTGCATTGCAAATTGCTTACGATCAAACCCGTCCTGACTGGTTACAATCAGACACCGGTCTTACCGAAGAGGACCTCCAAGGCCCAAGTCCTAAGCCGAAACTGCGGGGGGGGAACCGTCGCGAGTTTTCTGGTGAGCGAAATCGCTCCAACTGGTCAAAATCTGACGCCAGCAACAACGAAGGAGAAAGAAACGGCTCTGCCAAACCCAAACTGCGCACTGGTCGTCGTGAACCTTCTCCTTCTGTATCCCCTACCAAAAAGTTAGGTTCCGGTACAGCTAGGGAATCGAATTAGGAGTTAGGAGTTAGGTTAGGAGTTAGGAGTTAGGAGTTAGGAGTTGAAGAAAATTTTTAATTCATAACTCTTAACCTTTCACTTCTAATACCTCGTTCCCAGCCTCTGGCTGGGAATGCAGGTCGCGAGGCTCTGCCTCGATATTATTAGATGAAGAGTAATATCAAATCTATGTGAGGGTTTTTTAGACTTTACAAACCCCTACAAGCGGCTGTGGCTTCTTGCTACAATATGAGAGCAATAAAAAAATAATGATTTTAAATTTTTCTGGTCAAACCAAAGGTAGTCCATTCAGATGCTTACACTAGAAGGCGAAGTTTCTCAGTTAGTTTTTGAGAAATTACCCGAAAAACTAGAGCCAGAGCTTAGTCAGGAGTTCTTCATAAAAGTTTGGAAAAACAACAAACCACAAGTTTATCTTGGAGAGATTGTACTAGAAATTAGTGAAACATTCAAAGACCTTGCAGACAGACTTGAAAATAATTGGAGCAAATACGCTGAGCCTGAAAAACTAGAAAATTTAAAGAAAGCTTCGTGCAAGATAGACGAAACAGTTAAAGACTTAGAAGAACTACTCTCTAGAAGCTCTGAAATACGAAATAAACGAATGCAAGGAGATTTAAATCTAGAAAAAGAATTAATAAATTTTAAAAAATCCTTACAACACTTTGGGGATGTGTTGAAAGATACGATAGAATTCGTAAATATAGCTTTAGAGGTAAGAGAAATGCGCTCTCAGACTTTAGGAGAAGACAAGCTTAGAGAAGCAAAAGAAATTTTGTTTTCAATCTAAACTAAACTAACATTTCTTCACAGAAGAAGCTAAAGAGGGCACGGGGACTTATATCTAAGCAATAAGAATTCATTCTTAGATAGCCTAATAATGACCGAGAAAATCAAAGCTGTGATAGACACATCCGTTTACATTGCAGCATTTGGAAGCAGAAGTAAGACAAGTGCCCCCGCCAGAGTTATCAATAATTTACGCGAGGGCTATTTTATAACAATTTTAAGCCCTCAAATTATAGCAGAGCTTATTGAAGTATCTAGCCGACGTGGAATATTAAAGGATGAAGTAGTAAACTTCCTGAAAGGTATAAAACATAGCTTGCTCAAAATTCCAGGAGATTACAGTACCAATTATTTAGATGATATAGACCCAAAAGATAACATACTACTAGCTGCTGCTTTTGAAGCAAAAGCGGATTACTTAATTACTTTGGATAAACATGACTTACAGCCTTTAAAGCATTATAAAGGAACACAAATAGTTGCTCCCGACCAATTTCTCAAAGAAATAGAATGCTACAATGAAAGTCTAAAAAAGACAATTCAGACTATGATATTTTAGAAAATTAGGCTATAATAATAGCTAAAATGTTTAAATCAATAGCTATGTCAACCAAAACGCTTGATATTAAACAATTACAAATCAGTGTTAGTGAATTACTCTCTTTGATTCAAGATGACAAAGAAATAGTCATTACTAATGGTAATACTCCTCTTGCTAGATTGACTCTACTTAATTCTATTGATAAAACTATTTTTGAATCAGAAAAAACACCTCAACCCGGATTAAATTTAGGTGCAATGGTAATGAGTCATGATTTTGATCAACCTTTATCAGATGAGTTTTGGTTGCAAAATCCATGAAGTTACTGTTAGATACACATACGTTTATTTGGTGGGATAGCGAGCCATCAAAACTTTCAGAACGAGCATTAGAGTTGTTAACAGATAAGGGTAATATTAGGTTATTGAGTGTTGTTAGTCTCTGGGAAATCCAAATCAAACACCAGTTAGGTAAACTAACATTAAATAAAACTTTAAAAGAAATTATTGCTATTCAAGAAAAAAATTATCTCGAAATATTGCCAATTAGTAGTGTTCATATTTTAGCTTTAGATGGTTTGCCCATCTATCATAAAGATCCTTTTGACCGTTTACTGATTGCTCAAACTAATATAGAAAATGCTGTCCTGATTAGTTGTGATTCTGTTTTTACTAATTATTCAGTCAAGGTAGAATGGTAAAAGAAACCCAGTATCTGGGAGCTTAAGAAACCGCCAAACCGTTCCAATAGTTACCGTTCCGCTTCTGGGTTTGCCTTAAAGGGTTTGTAGTAGCGCTTTAGCGCCGGCGATTTCTTGCGCTCAAGCGCTACTACAAACTGAAATATCAACCGATGGTCGCAACTGGGCGCAAACTGACAAAACCTGGTGAATACTATTTGTCAAAAAATTCTCAAATAGTTTCTCATCCCCCTGTATATTATCATCTAGTGCAGTAAAAGCTTGCTGACAGAGAATATAGTCGAATCGTGATGCCCATTTTCTAGCACCAAGCCGCGCTGTGGTAGAGCAATTATCCACCATAAAAGCCACGCCTTTGTAGTGCATGTAGGGATTCAGAGAATCTACGCTTTCAATAATGGACTCGTTGGCAATTTCAGAGTAGGGATGTCCTTTTTCTTTCAGTAAATCCACTTGAGCCATCATCGTAGCAATATAAATCCCAGCAGTAACCGGATGGACGGGGATTTCATCGGGTTGCCTCTTGGCACGTACATCAATGCCAATCCGCCACATTTGTGTGTTATCAATTTTTCCCATAGGGAAACGTTTATGCCGATTGTTTGCCTCAATAACGCTACGGATTTCGTTTCCAGAGGCAACCTCATCATAAATCTCCATCAAAATTTCACTCATGGGATGATAAGCAGCACAATAAGCTTGCTTGAAAGTTTCTTTATCTGCCTCATTTAGGGATTCATAGACCGCTAAAATTCCTTTCTGAGAAATCATCCTAGTCATAGGACCTGTGATAGATTCCACTGAATTAATAAAAGCTGCTTCTGTTGAGTATCCTTGGCAAAGAAACCAGCGGTAAAGACTTTCAACAAGACCGTAAACCGCACCCAGCAGAATTCCTCTTTCCCCAAAGATGTCAGACTTGTACTCTGACTCAAGCGTAGTTTGAAATATAGCCGGCGAACCAAGAGAAACTGCCCATCCTAGTGCATAATCTGTTGCTTTCCCAGTGACATCCTGATAAATAGCAAAGCTGGAATTAATGCCAGCACCATTAATTTCTTTGCCTTGCTCATAAAGTCGCCTAACAGAAAGTCCCATGCCCTTAGGACACACAGCAATAACATTAATATTCTCAGGAAAAGACTCGCCAATATTTTTCAGGTGTCCCAACAAAAATCCATGAGACAATCCGAGTGTAGCCCCTGGGCGAATAGTATCAAAAATCTGACGATAATTTTCAGCCTGTGCAGCATCAGAAATCAGAAGAATTGTCAAATCTGATTCACCAATGACTTCATACATCTCCCCTAACGTTCCATCAGTTCTCGTAAAACCAGCTTTTTGGGCCAACGTGATAGAAGCTGAATTTTCCCTCAGACCAACCTTGACCCTAATATCAGTTCCTGTCAGAGAATCTCTAAAATTCTGTGCTTGAGCAGGTCCTTGGGACGACCAACCTATCACACCAATTTGCTGAATCCCTTCAAAAGCCTGAGGCAGAAGTGGGAAAAGATGACGTCCTCCTCGGACAAAATATTCTTCCGTTCCTGCGAGAAAAATTTTCTCTTTCTCAAAAGAATCGCTGCTAAAATTCAAACTCATAATGTCTTTTTTTTTGGCAGTTGTAAAAAACTTTAATCTTCAGATAGAAGTGCGATCGCTCTAATTGACCGCATAGTTTCTTAGTTCGTAGTTGCGCTTCAGCGCATAAAACAACGCGATTTTATGCGCTGAAGCGCAACTACAAACCTAAGAAGGAATCGTAATCTCTCATGAAAGATGGGGAGTGGGAAGTAGTCCAGGGGGAGTGGGGGAGAGAGGAAAATATTTCTTTTATTCATGACGGGTTGCAATGGTCGCCACCGATGCTCTCATGAAATGAAAACATCTTTAGCTGTTAGCTCTTACCATAGGAGTTAACTAATCAAACTGTCCAACACATTTTTTATTAGCAATTAACACTCAAAAAGTTCAAATGGAACTGAGGCATCTACGCTACTTTGTCGCCGTCGCAGAGGAACTGCACTTTGGTCGAGCTGCCGAACGATTGCACATGACCCAGCAACCTCTCAGTCAACAGATCCGCCAGCTAGAAGAGGAATTGGGTGTACTCTTGTTCCATCGAACCAAACGTCGAGTTCAACTGACGGAACCAGGAAAAGCATTTTTGGGAGAGGTGCGTCAGATCCTGCAAAAAGCAGATCACGCAGTAGAGGTAGCAAGACTTGTTGCGAAGGGAGAAAGCGGAAGACTCAAAGTGGGATTTTCTGGTTTCGCCACTTACAGTATTCTGCCGAAAGTTCTCAGGATATTTCGAGAGCGCTTTCCCCAAGTAGAGCTAGAGTTAGAGGAAATGACAACCAGTGCTCAAGTACAGGCTTTACAGGATCACCAAATCCATTTAGGTCTAATGATTCCGCCCGTGCCTGATGCTACCCTAGCTCTCGAACTGATTCTACAAGAACCATTCGTGGTGATATTGCCAGAAACCCATTATCTTGCGACTCAGCCAGAGTTAGCGTTGTCTGCCCTAGCCAACGAGTCGTTTATTTTAGTATCCCGTCACTTAGAACCAGGCTACTACGATCAATGTATCAGTTTGTTCCAACAAGCTGGCTTCAGCCCCAAGGTTATTCAAAAGGCAAGTCAAAAGCAAACCATTCTCGGTCTTGTCTCCGCTGGTATGGGGGTTTCCTTAGCACCTGCTTCGATCCGCAACATTCACAGAACAGGGGTTCTCTACACCGCACTCAAGACACCCATGTCGCAGGTTGATTTGGCAGCAGTATGGCGACAAGATGAGTCGTCACCAATTTTGCGGACTTTCTTGAAGGTAATTAGAGAAATTGTCTGTGGGTGAAATGAATGTTGTAGAGTTCGTGTTCTTCTTCGTGTACTTCGCGTCTTGCCTTCGGCACGCCTAACGGCGAACGTGGTTCAATAATCTTTTTAAACCGCGTTCGCGTAGCGTCTCCCCTTGGGAGAAGGCACGAAGAACACGAAGATTAAGAGCAACGCAGTAGTTATTGGGGTCTTAAACCCTTGGGGCTGACGGACAAGACACTTTCTCTACGAGACAAAGAGTGCAATCCTATGTCTCGTAGAGAAAGTGTCTGTTCGATAAAGCGGCGTAAAGCACTAACACGCGGATGTTTCGCAAATTATCCGAGGGTATTAACAGCTATTAGTTCTGATGAGTCGAGTTGTTCAAGTACTCGGTCATCTTGTTCATCTGGCATATCGCCTGTAATGACCTGTCCAGCACCATGTTGAAAGTCGAGAAATTTAAAGGGTCTAGGCATAGTTGGATAAAAATCGTTGTTTTCCGAAAATCGGCATCGATCTTGTGTAGTCAAAAAAAAGAAGTAAAATCTATGTATGGGCGGAGTAAAAAAAATATCTAACATGTCGAAAACGGTCAGTAGTCTTTCAACTCAACTTTGCTTGGTTTGTAGTGAGGACTTTAGTCCTCAAAAATACGAGGACTAAAGTCCTCACTACGAAAAAATCATCACCGCCTCGATCTACACCCAGCATGGGTTGCCAGACCACTAGTACACTGGGCTGGAAAATAAAGCAACCATATCCCGTACGAAGTTGCATCTGACATTACTTAAATTGTAAATTTTAAATTTTGTCCTATGAGTGGTGAAACAATTAAGTTAGTCAAAGTTGAAGAGGTAGAACTGCGACAGTTACAGAATCGCAAAAGTCGTGTTTGTGCAAATAACCCCGATGTACACAAGCAAATCGAGGCGGCGCAAAAAAAGGCAAAGCAAGAGTTTCAGCAGCAGTTAGGAGTACTAGCACAGCGTACCCAACGCCGGGAACAGCAAACAACCCAATTTAAGAGCAGTCTGGCGAACGTAGAAAAAAATAATACAGCGCGTCTGCAACAGGTACAACTGCAACTGCAAACTGCCCTCAACCAGGTAGAATCTCGTCAACAGCAACAGCAAAACCTTCCCAAAGGTAACACAAATAACGGCTTTGCTGAGTTGCGATCGCAGCATCAGAAAAATACAGAATTGGCACGAGAGGAATACAACCGCATCCTACAAGCCCAGGCTCAGCAGTTTAACCAGATTGTCACACAGGAGCGTCACGAAAGACAACAGCAGCTTCAACTCATCAACGAACAAAAACAGCAACACCAAAAACTAGCTGAGGATTTGCTCGCGGATGTTCAGACAATTTGGTTAGACATAAATCAAAACTACCAGCATCTGCGGTTTGCACCAGGTCGTATTGCGGCTTTAGATCGTCAAATTGAGTTCATTCGCGCAAATATTCAGGTAGGAGTTTTTGAAGCAGCGATCGCCAACGCCCAACAGACCTACCTCTCCCTGTCTGATCTGCGCTTAGAACTAGAACAAAAAGAGCAAGAGTCTCTCATAATTTACAACGCTGCACTGGAAGAACTACGCGGAGCGATCGCACAAACCACAGCCCATCACAAATGTCAAGTCGAAATTGGCGATTCAACGGTAACAGAACTATTTGACCTAGATGTCAACTACTGGAGCCATGGTAAATTAAGCCAATACGAGCAACAGTTGCAACAACTAGAGTCTCAACTAGTAGCCAAAAGAGACACCCTCACCAAAGAGCAAGTGCAACACATTATACAACAAATTGCTGCTTTACAACCACAGTTAACCGAAATAGTCGAACAGGCACGGCTGAATATGTTGAGTTCTCAGATGCGGGCTGAAATTGCCGATACAGTAGTAGCAGCCCTCTCTAACTTGGGCTACACTCTGGTGAATTCCGAAGACGCAGTGTACGAAGGAGAAGACCAACGACAGGCTTATGTCGTCAAGGTAAAAAACCTTGCTGGTGATGAAGTCGTGACGGTCATTAACCCCGAAAAAGAGTTCGGCACCAATTCCATCTCCATTAACGCCTTTAGCGAATCTCTCATAGATCAAACTGCTGCTCAACAAAATGCCAAGGCAGTTTTTGACGTACTTGAAACTGCTGGTATTCAAGGCATTGGTGAAATGCAATGCAATCACCAACCAAGACCAGAATATCACAATCTGGAGCAAGTCAAACAACGTCGCCAAGGCACTTCTAGACAGTAGAATCTTGAATTCTCAAAAATGCTAATTATCACTCTAATTGACGGGAAGCAACAAAAACCTCTGCAACAGTGGCACTTTCATAACGAGTCACCGATTTGGGTAGGTCGTTCCCCCGAGAACCACGTGGTTTTAGACGCAGACCTAGTTTCACGACTCCACCACTTAGAACTGCGCCAAATTCAACCTGACCAGTGGGAACTAACTAGTCACGGAAGCAACGGAACTTTTCTGAATGGGAACCGTGTGCAACAAATTGCTCTCACCGATGGTATGGAAGTACAACTGGCAAAGGGGGGACCAGTGCTGAAATTTCAACTGCAAAACCCAACCGTTGCTCCGCCAGTCGCTCAAGTGGTATCATCAGCATCTGTACAGCAAGAACAAGCTAATATTGCGCCTACTGAGTTAGAAACAATCCTCAGTGGCATCAATGCCCAATTTCCTCCCGCCTATTTTGCCCAACGCCAGCAGGAAATAATTGCGCGTCTAGGAGAAATCCAGCGTCTGCAAGCCAGCCTCCAAGGAGAAATTACCCGGCTGCAAACCCTTCAACAGCAACCTCAACCAGAGTCAAGCTTACTATTGACTTTATCTAGTGTCAAGGAAGATTTAGAAAGTCAGCGACAGTCACTTGAGCAATTTCAGCAACAGATGCACAAAGTCAGGGAGTTTTTAGACCAGTTAGAAAAACACTTGCAAGCGAATGAGACACTATCCCAACAAATCCACGGAGGTACGCGAGTGGATACATTGGTAAGTGATATCCGGAAGCAATTACAAGATTTAGACCAGGAACTCGGTAGGATTCACGAGCAGCATTTGCTAGACAATGCGAAAAAAACTTTTGTTTTCTAACCCTCTTTAATCACTCTATAGCAATCCTAAATGATTTATAAACACCTCTCCCAAGTCCTCCTTGTCCCCTCTGTTCAGATCTCAAATAGGATTGCTATATAGGAATCCTAAATCATTCATGAAAAATTTTAAGTAGTGTAGGGTGGGCACTGCCCACCATAACCCGGATGTGGTGGGCAGTGCCCACCCTACGTATATTTCAAAAATCAAATATGATTCCTATAGTTGGAGTTGGAGATAAAAAGAAATCTTCATGTATTGTCAAAATCTAGTTTTTTCTCGTCATGCTATCCAACAGATGTTTTATCGTCGAATACGCAAAAAGGAAGTAGAATCTGTAATCTTTTATGGCGAAGTGATAGAAGAAAATCCTGATGATACACCCTTTCCCAGTTATCTAATATTTGATTTTGTAGAAGGTAAACCAATTCATGTTGTATGTTCCTACGATGAATCTACAGATACAGGTTATGTGGTGACAGCTTATATTCCTGAACTAAATATTTGGTCAGATGATTTTAGAACTAGGAGACACAGATTATGAAATGTGTAATTTGCAAGCATGGAGAAACTAAATCCGGTTTAGTTACTGTGACTTTAGAAAGAGACGAATGTATTATTGTCATTAAAAAAGTTCCTGCAGAAGTTTGTGATAACTGTGGGGAATATTATTTAAGTGATTCAATTACTGAACAAGTGCTAGAAAGGGCAGAAGTTGCTGTTAATAATGGGGCAGAGGTTGAAATTATTAGATATGCTGCGTAGTTTTTATTGGTTGGTTATTATACTCTAACCAGAGTGATAAAGAGCGGCTATGACAGTCAAAAGAGTCACATCCACGTTAAATCTCCAAGCAGGCGATCGCTTTGTGGTCTTCTACGGTGCAAATACCAGCGATACCTTCTGCACATCCGACTTGCTGTTGTGCGATATCGAACAAATCCTGCATTGCTACCTGAAACAGCAAGGCTACGAGCGGATTTTGTTGTATTCTGGTGTGAAAAAGTTGTACTTTCTCGACGAGCAATCTTGCGATCGCACCCGCCTCAAATCTTCCCAACCAAATAACAATTCCACTCTCAAACTTACCCCTGGTCCTTTGGGATCGCGTCGTCGCCTGCTGAATTCCCAGCCCTCTACAACCACCAATTCTCCAACCACAGGACGGTTGCAAGACGTACAAATCCTCTCGATTTTTGAGAATGTCATGCAAGACACAACTCAAAAATCCGCAGTCATTTTTTCCCAGGCGGAAGATTTAGGAGAATTCGACAACCGCCGGGAGTTATTCGGACGGCTTGTGGAATGGTCACGGCTATTACCTACTAATCGTAACTTATGCGTGCTGGTATTTCACCACGAAGACCGCAGCCAACTAGAGCAGTTTTGCTCTCGCATTGGCTTCACATTTTTAGCAAATTTGGTGGTGAATCGCAATGCCGCAGGCGCTCAAGTGTTCAACCTTGTCCACCTCAATACACCTCACAAAACAGAAATCATCTATCTAAAGGAGTATTTTCGCATCAAACATCGCTCCTCAGTGGACTGGAGTACGAGTGACAAACTAGCAGTGTGGTTAGCAGCAGAAAATCGCCCCCTTGACTACTGGTACGATCGCTTTGTAGAGTCAGGAGAAATTTCTCTCAAAGCAGCGCGACAACACCACTGGCTTTCTGGAACTGTGAGCGAACAACCTGCATTAGAACGCCTAGAACAGATGATTGGTTTAGCTGGCGTAAAAAATACCATCCGGAGGCGAATGCGCTCCCTAGAAGTTCTGCGAGAACGTATTACTAACGGACAAACCCTCGAACCAATCCGCCTTCACATGGTTTTCAAAGGCAATCCTGGTACAGGAAAAACCACTGTTGCTCGTCTAGTAGGAGAAATATACAGAGATTTAGGACTCCTAGAACGTGGTCATGTGGTAGAATTAGGGGGAAGAGATTTGGTTGCAGGCTACGTGGGACAAACGGCAATCCGTACCAACGAACTCGTAGAGAGTGCCTTAGATGGGGTGCTGTTTATCGATGAAGCCTACACCCTCAGTCAAGGCGGACAAAACGATTTCGGACAAGAGGCGATAGACACTCTTCTCAAGCGAATGGAAGACGAACGCCATCGCCTTGCTGTTATTGTAGCTGGTTACCCGGTAAATATGGATAATTTCCTGCAATCCAACCCTGGTTTGCAGCGTCGCTTTACCACAGAAGTCATTTTTGAGGACTATACCCCTCAAGAGTTACTAGCAATTTTCCAACGATGTGTGCTGCGAGTGCAGTCTTCCCTCTCGCCAGATTTAGCTGAGGGGATGAAAAATTTATTGACCCGCCTGTATGAAAGCCGGGACAAAAACTTTGGTAATGCAGGATTGGTAGAAAATATCTTCCAAGAGATGGATGATTTACGTGCTAGTCGTGTTGTAGAGAAAAATCTTGACCGCCTCCATGAACCGTTTCAGGAAGCAGATATTCCCCAAAGATACCGAGAATTTACGCAGCAGGAACGTAAAAATACAGAAACGCTCAACCAATTACTGCAAGAATTAGACAGTCTGATTGGCTTGCAAGCAGTCAAGTCAACGGTAAAGGAAATTGTTGATACGCAAATCGCCAATCAGCGGTTGCAAACAGCAGGGCTTAGCGTTAATGCTGAACCGGGTTTTGGACATATGCTGTTTACAGGGAATCCAGGGACGGGGAAAACCACTGTCGCAAGGCTCATGGGACGTATTTTTAAGGCATTGGGGGTGTTGCAGAAGGGTCATTTTGTGGAAACCAATCGCCGTGATTTGGTTGCGGGATACGTGGGACAAACAGCGGAGAAAACCGCCAAGGTTATTGAATCAGCATTGGATGGAGTGCTATTTATCGATGAAGCTTACGCCCTCTCCCGTGGTAGTTCTGAAAATGATTTTGGTCGGGAAGCTATTGATACCTTGGTACCCATGATGGAGAATCAGCGCGATCGCCTAGTGGTGATTCTGGCTGGTTACTCACGAGAAATGGCAGAGTTTATGGATGCTAACTCTGGTATCACTTCCCGTATCACCTACACAATTAACTTCCCCGACTACACAGGGGAGGAAATGCACGAGATTTTCCTCAAGATGTGTCAAAAAGATAACCGTCGTTGTCCCAACAATGTTTCACAACGGGTTCTAGAAATATTTCAGCAAGCTTATGCGCAAAGGGGTACAAACTTCGGTAATGGTCGCGATGTACGCAACTTTTACGAAAAAATGGTCAAGCGTCAGAAAAGCCGCATCGTGCGTGATAACTTGTCAGGAGTTGCAATGGTAACTTTTGTTATGGCAGATATTCAGACTACTGAAGATACTGTTCAATCACATTGACCATTTCTTTAGCTTTTTCTATGTTGTTACGCCATTTTATTGCTAGTTTAAGTGCTTTTCCCGTCTCCCGTTCCAGGTAAATACTATATTCGTCATATTTTGTTCCCTCATCCCCTTCGTATCTAGACTTGTCTAGTCGCACGGCGGTAAATTCTTTCAGAGGATAATATTCGCATCGAGAGCGATTGAGTAATTTCTCGACAAAGGTCTGAGAAGTGATGACCAAGTTATCTGTTTCTAAATCAAAGCTGTAGCGAACTTCCTGGGAATAAGTAAAACAGGTAAGTAAGGTAAAAAACAACAAAATTAAAACAATTATAATGTTGCTGTAACCGGGAGATAAAAAACTGCCAATCCATGCAACGATGAAAAACCCAGAAAGGGCAATCGAAATGCAACTTATTATTATCTCCCCGACGCCAAAAACCTTTCTTTCAATATCCAGCCGTGTGGGGAATAGTTCTAAGCAATAGGTAGACTCTTTAATTGTGTGGCGCGTGAGTACTGGCTGAGATTGGTTCTCAGTTGCAGGGATTGGAGGGGTAAGCTGTTGGTACTCAAAGAGGAATTCGGGACCATCTTCAGTTAGGGAGATGCGATCGCCCACTCGCAACACCTGTCCTCCCTGTAACCGTTTTCCATTAATATAAGTTCCATTGGAGCTATTCAAATCATAGATCACCCATTCTCCCCCATAACGATTCAGGGGACGAATTTCTGCATGACGACGAGAAACACTGGTATATGCATCCAACGGGACATCACAACTGGGGTCACGCCCTAGCAACACCTCCACATCCGTGGGAAGGGGAAAGCTGGTTTCACGTTGAACTTCTCCAGCAACTACTAGCCTCAATACACCATGATTAATATTACTGTAAGTCATAAAACAATTTCTGTGAATACAGATAACTTTTCAGCAACATTGGTATTATTTGCTCCGAATTTTCCAACCTATCTAATGTAGTTATACATACAAAAAAAGTTATTAACCAACCAATGACTGAATAATTAGTAAATCGTAATTCGTAATTCGTAATTATAGCTGTTTTCATCCAGTAACGGTACAGATTTATCTGCGTACATCTGCGTACATCTGCGGTTCCCTAAATCTTTGATGTATGGCACTCAATTGAAAAGCGCTATAATTCATTAAGGTTTCAAGCCCCTAACTTTAGTTTTGCAAGACAAAAAACACATAGGATCATTTTTTATAGCCCCCGCATTTATACGAGGCATAATTACGAATTACGAATTATTATGACTTTGTTAAATCTAGCAGAAATCTGTCCATCCACTCATACTCTCGGTCCTGGTCAACGCTTCGTCGTTTGGGTTCAAGGCTGTTGCTTTAACTGCCCTGGTTGTGTCTCCCCTACTTGGATTCCTCAAACTCAAGCAACGTTAGTAGAGCCGCTGCCATTAGCCAATTACATTATATCCCAGCCAGGAATAGATGGGATCACAGTCTCTGGTGGAGAGCCAATGCTTCAAGCTGCTGCCTTAAGTGAATTGTTTAGTTACCTAAGACAGCAGCGTGACCTCTCAATTATTTGTTATTCTGGCTTTACGTATGAGCAACTTCAGGCAAAGTCTGAACCAGCAATATCTCAAGTCCTTAACCAGATTGACGTTCTCATTGACGGGTTGTATGTTGCACAACTCAATGATAATCAAGGCAGGCGCGGGTCATCAAACCAAGTCATTCACTTTCTCACCCAGCGCCACGTCAAAGAAGCAGACTTCTTTACCCAACAGCCAAGGGATGTGGAAATCCATGTCAGAGAGGCTTCTGCCCTCATTGTCGGTGTGCCACCCATCAACTTTTCTTCTCACTTTAAGCACGCGCTAGGTTCGTAGTAGCGCTTTAGCGCCGGTTAAATCGCCGTTTTTTTGCAAACCTATGAAAACTCAACAAACGTTAACTAATCAACAAGAAAAACTTCGTGCTATTGCTTACAGTATGGATTTATTAATACCAGGATTCTATTTTTGGTGTCCATACTTTACGGCATCTAGTCGTAACGGTGAAAATTGGGGGTGAAATACCCGACGATAACCCTTTTAAATATCCAGGCATGATTCACAGTTCTATAGGAATAGGTCTAGTGTTGCCTGGTTACAAAATATTTACGACGTATCAAGGTAGTTATGACTCTGATTAAATAATGAGTATGTAGTGGAAGCGCGAACCTTATGGATTGCTCAGGATTGGCATCCACCTTCACAATAAATTTACTTCATCCAAGGACGGCTAACTTCCTCAAGCTGAGCAACTTCATCATCGCTCAATCTCCAGCCTAAAGCACCAGCATTCTGCTGTGCTTGCTGTGCCGTTTTCGCCCCTGGTATTGGGATTACGTTACCTTGTGCGATTAACCAGTTGAGGGAGACTTGGGCTGGAGTGCGATCGCGCTTTTCTCCCAACTGGCGTAGCAAAGAAATCACTGGTTCAATTTTTTGCAAGCCTTCTTTACTAAATCGCGGGTCTAGCCTTCTCGCACCATTAGGGGTTTCCCCGCCTAGAACAGTGTACTTGCCTGTGAGTAGCCCCTGAGCCAAAGGACTATATGCTAAAATTGTCACACCCAATTCCCGAGCAGTGTGGAAAATACCGTTGCTTTCAATTTGGCGAGTTAGCAAAGAGTAACGTACTTGGTTCACAGCCAGAGGCACGCCACGGGCAGCCAATATCTCGTGTGCTTCCCGCATTTGCTCTGCCGAGTAATTACTGACACCTACCGTCTCAATTCTACCTCGCTGCACCTCGTCTGCAAGGGCGTTCATGAGGGTTTTTTGACTCATCAAGAAAGCGAAGGGCCAATGCACTTGGTAGAGGGCGACTCGGTCTACTTGTAGGCGTTTAAGGCTATCTGTTAAGGCATCGGCGACAGATTGACCTGTAAATCGCCAGGGTGCTGGACCATATTTGGTAGCAATCTGCACCTGTTTATCTGTCTTTTGCATGAATTGCCCCAAAAATTTTTCTGAAAGTCCGAATCCGTAAATTTCAGCGGTATCAAAGAAGTTAATACCAGCGTCTAGTGCGGCGGTAAAGGCTGCTTCCAACTCCTCTGGACCGTACTCATTGCCATAACTCCAAAAGAATTTATCACCCCAAGCCCAAGTACCAATGCAAAGGGGTGTAACAACTGGACCATTTTGCCCTAATCTGATTGTTTCCACGGTTACAAAAATTAATTCTTTACACTTCTTTATATCTTTAGTTTAACTTCATAGTCTAGAGAACCTAGTTCGTAGTAGCGCTGTCTTCGCCGGCTTAACTGCGATTTAACCGGCGCTGAAGCGCTACTACAAACCTATCAAAGTTCGACCAGTAGTAATGAGCGATCGCCTATTATTTTTTCTTTGCTCTCAATGCACTTTTTGTCCATCTTGTCAATGCCTAAGTCCTACTCATCTAGCCCTTTCGAGGTGGGTAAAAAACCAAGAAAATTATGCTCAATTTTTGACATTTTACCTTCGTGTTCTACTCACTCGGGGAGACGCGCAAGGGACGCGGTTAAAAAATATTTTTGAACCACGAAGACACGAAGAGCGCGAAGGCAACAGCAGAATTGATGCAGGAGTTTTACAAACAAATGTTACAGCTTCATAAATCATCTACAACTGCTCTGCGTGCTGCACAACTCAAACTGTGGCAAAACCCGGACTTGAACAACCCATACTATTGGGCTGCATTCACCTTGCAAGGTGAGTGGCGATGAATATAGCGCTTTTCATCCGAATCAAGTACAAATTCATCTGCGTTTATCTGCGTTCATCTGCGGTTTATTCACTTTTTAATGTACTGCAAAAAAGGTCCAGGTACACAAAGTTTGTCATAACTTCAACTTTTAATTAGCGATCGCAATCGCCAACCAATGTCTTTCAGCCGTTTGGGATGAATCATTTTAGTTTGATCCCGTACGCCAGGGCGTCAAAACCCTAAATTTTTAATTGTTGGTCGTACTTCAAACGCCAAAGAAGAACGATAAAAACAAACGTCAAATTCCCGAAAGAAGTTCATTTGCCCCAAAAGCATTGGAACATTATCTGTCTTTACCCAAGCGAACGCCAAGTCAACTGTTGGAAATTGCGCCACCGTTGCATCTAGAATTAACCCACGTGCTTCAATAGCTGCTAGATTACCTGCTAACTGTAGCGAAACTGTCTGTTGCTCCCAAACTGCTCCTAGTTGCATACCCATTAAATAAGGCAACACGTTGATACTTGCCCCTGTATCCAGCAACCCCATTGCCTGTAAAGAATTTTCCCTCATTGTTAGAGTCAGCGGTAACAGGGGGGCAGCATCTGGAATTCCAAACTGGTCATACCGCTCAACAAATGGGAATCGTTGGGCATCAAGCATTTTTCGTCTTTTGATGTTCCATTAGCAATTGTTCCAATTTATGGGCAGCCTCATGAGAATCATAGGGCGACCAAACCTGATAGGTTGTTCCTTCTTCCAGAGGTGTTACCCCTTCTTCAGTAGCCAGTTCCGACACTAAAAACTGCACAAGGCGAAGTTTCTGGGCACGAGGTAATGTTCTTAAAACTGAAAGCAACTCAACAGTGATACTCATTGCAGTACAGTCCATAAAGATGATTAATTGTAGTATAGTGCTACTGGGTTGATTTCAACGTGAAATGACGATTAGCCTATCTGTGGGTAAATAAATCGTCACCTAGAATTGGTAACAGAGGGTTTATCTTGGGCAATAACCCTTCCCTAAGAGGGATTGGGCTTGTCGGAGAAAAGATAAAAACCAAACTTTATATTCTTTGTAAGAAAGTAGCTATGGCAAGCGGTGATTTATTTGATTCTCAGGGAAATTCCCTGGCTTTGCCAAAGGTTAACCTGCTGACCATGTTTCGGCTGGGTTTATTCCAGATGGGGCTAAGTATGATGTCTATCTTGACTCTCGGGGTGCTTAACAGAGTCATGATTCAGGAAATAGCCATTCCAGCAACGCTGGTGTCGGTGGTTTTAGCAATACCTTTATTTGTTTCTCCTTCCCGCGTTTGGTTTGGTCAGATGTCAGATGCTAAGCCAATGTGGGGCTACCACCGCACGGTTTATGTTTGGGTGGGAGGAGCAATATTTACTGTAGCCTCCTTTTTAGCCGTGCAAGTGATGTGGCAACTGAACACTGTGGTTAGTAGTGCCGGCCTTTGGACTTGGACAACCCCAATAATCGGCTGGACTATGCTCCTCGCTTTAGTTTTTGCTATATATGGTCTGGGAATTTGTGCTAGCGGTACGGCTTTTGCTGCATTGTTGGTGGATATCTCGCAAGAGGACAACCGATCTAAAGTTGTTGGTGTTGTCTGGTCAATGCTTATGGTAGGGATTATTGCCGGAGCAATTATCAGTTCGAGTCTGCTCAAGCAATTAACCCCCGAAGCAGGGATAGGGACTTTACAGGCGTCGGTGAATAAGCTGTTTACCGTGGTTCCTGCAATTGTATTGGGGTTGTCTATTATAGCAACTTTTGGTGTGGAGAAAAAGTATTCCCAATATTCCACCCGTTCCACACTCGTCAACCGGGAAGACAGTATTACCCTAGGCAAGGCTTGGCAAATATTAACAGCGAGTCCTCAAACAGGTTTGTTTTTCACTTTTTTAGTGGTACTTACACTGAGTCTGTTTATGCAAGATCCAGTGCTGGAACCCTATGCAGGTCAGGTTTTTCGGATGCCGCTAGCAGAGAGTACTAAGCTGAATGTTTTTTATGGCACAGGTATACTGATTGCTTACGGCATAACTGGCTTTCTCATTGTGCCGCGTTTGGGTAAGCGAAGCACTGCACGTCTTGGCTGTTTTTTAGTAGCAATGTGTGCAGTATTACTTGGGATATCCGGATTTTCTGGGAATCCAGCCTTCCTAAAGCTAGTTTTAGTGTTGTTTGGTTTGGCAAGTGGTGTGGTAACGACTGCCGCAGTCAGCTTGATGCTAGACCTGACAGCAGCTGAAGCCGCAGGCACATTTATTGGTGCTTGGGGACTAGCACAAGCTATGGCAAGGGGACTGGCGGTGGTCGCTGGTGGTGCCTTATTGGATTTGGGTCGCAATCTGCTGCCTAACTTGGTGCTAGCCTATGGATTGGTTTTTGCCCTAGAAGCGGTAGGGATGCTGCTGGCAATTTGGTTCCTGAACCGAGTGAACGTGAGAGAATTTCAGACAAATGCCAAGAAAGCGATCGCCTCTGTTTTAGAAAGCGAACTTGATGGATAATAGTTGATACCAATGGTGCTAACTGCTAATTGCTAATTGCGCCATTAGCCATTAGCTACTAATAAAATGATTGAATTTTGGACAACGATTCTTGAATTTTGCCAAACCACTACCCTCCGAGTGGGCAAGCAGTTGATGCAAGATTTTGGGCAGGTGCAGGCTTTGCAAAAAGCTGACGGTAGTTTGGTGACACAATCAGATCAATGGGCGGATCAGGAGATTCGGGATGCGATCGCATCTACTTTCGCTGGTTATGGCATTCTGAGTGAGGAAAGCGATCAAGTTTTTCCAGGTACAGAATGGTGCTGGGTCATCGACCCTTTGGACGGCACAACCAATTTTACCCGTGGCATTCCTATCTGGTCGATTTCTCTAGGTTTACTTTACCAAGGGACTCCCGTTTTTGGTTACGTCTATGTCCCGCCACTGAATGAAGCTTTTCACGGTTTTTGGGAAGGTTCATCTGGGTTAGGAGGACCATCTGGGGCTTTTCGCAATCACCACCCCATCCACACGAGTCAAGATGCACCCAGTAATAATCACTTCTTCAATCTCTGTTCCCGCAGCACCTCAATTATCCAAAAAGGCTTTCCCTGCAAGTATCGAATGCTTGGTGTTGCTAGCTACAATTTCCTTACGGTTGCTTCTGGGGCAGTTCTAGGTTCTGTTGAAGCTACACCTAAAGTTTGGGATTTGGCAGCAGCTTGGGTTATTGTTCAAGCAGCTGGCGGCATCTGGCGATCGCTCAAGTCAGACCCTTTTCCTCTGTTACCTGGGGAAGATTATCGCGATCGCTCTTTCCCTAGTTTAGTTCTCAGCCGCCCAGAATTGATTCCAGTGTTTGCCCCATTCATCGAAGGATTAAAAATTTAGGCTTTGCTGAATCAAGACAAGGGTTTGGGAAAATTAAGAATTCAAAACCGCAGATGAACGCAGATGAACGCAGATAAATATGGGCGTTGCTGAATGGTCGTATGAATTGACATTTTTGACATGATTAAACAACGATCTTTTGCGCCTTTGCGTCTTTGCGTGAGGCTAATTCATAATTCATAATTCATTACTGAGTGTTGAATTAACTTACCCTTTAAGCGACGGGCGACACGACTGGGAATACCATAGCCGTGAATGATATGTCCAAGTCCTGCTAACACTACCACTTGATCATCTGGATGCGCTTTCACAAAGTTGGCAATACCCTCTGCCATTGTTTCATCCCATAGCACTTGCGCTAAGAAGAAGCGCTCAAAATCAGCACTGTTACTATGACTGACAGCTCGATGCTGTTGAAAAATTGTTAGCATCTGTTGACGATACTCTTTATTATCAGTGCGAATTTCCGATAAGGGAGGAATAAATTGCTTTTCAGATGGTGTGAGACTTTCTAACCCTTGACGAGCAACTTTACGGGTGATTTCCGAGGGTGTGTTTAAGGCTAAGACGGGCAGTTTTTTGTCTTTGGCAAACCGAAGGATGGGGGCGTAATTTTCCCAAGGAAAACCCCAGCGTTTTTTGTACTCGCTTTTCTCTAAAAGTTCTTGTTCAGTTAGTTTTCCTGCAAGATATTGATTGACAACGTCTTGATAGGGACGCTGAAACATTTCCATTGCAATGGCAATTTTAGGGTGGGTTTGATAGAGTGCCTGAATGATTTTTAGCTGATTTTGGTGGTCTTCAGGACTATCGTGAGTTTCTCCCAGATACACCACATTTGCTTTTGCCAGTTTTGGCATCATCTGCGATAAGCTTTTAGAGCACTTACTGGCTACGAATTTCTGAGGACAGGAACTTTCTACTTGTTGGGCGTAACTTGATGAGGTGCAAAGTAAAAAGATTCCCAGCCATAGGGCAAATACTTGGGTGAGGGAGATATGGTAACGCTGGGTTTTAATGGCGTGTTTCATGGTGAAGTCCAAAAAGAATTGGTATTATACTCAAAACGGCTAGGAAATTGACTTTTTAGTAGCGGAAAACTAAATTCTTAAGCCTCTCCCCGATCTCGCGGGGAGAGGTTTGGAGAGGGGTTCCTATAGATAGAGTTTTTAGCCGTTTGCAGTATACTGCCCTGTAGGTTAGCTTTTGGCAATGAAAGGACTTTGGCTCGAAAATAACCAATTGCAATTACGTACCGACATTCCCATTCCTGAACCACCACCTGGAGAAGCCTTAGTGCGCGTCTTGTGCGCTGGTATATGTAACACTGACCTGGAACTCAAGAGAGGCTATTATCCCTATACTGGCATTTTAGGACACGAATTTGTCGGCGTCGTTGAACAAGGACCAGAACACCTAGTTAACCTGCGTGTCGTCGGAGAAATTAATGCTGCTTGCGGACATTGTCGGTTCTGTCGCAGCGGACAACCGACTCACTGCGAGAACCGTACTGTCCTTGGCATTGTCAACCGCAATGGTGCCTTTGCCGATTATCTCTGTTTGCCGAATGAGAACCTGCATCCCGTCCCTGATAATGTTCCCACAGAAGTAGCAACATTTACTGAACCTTTGGCAGCAGCCTTGGAAATTCAACAGCAGGTAGCGTTGGGTTCGCTTAACCAAGTGTTAGTTGTTGGAGATGGTAAGCTAGGACAATTAGTAGCACAGACATTAGCTTTAACTGGCTGTGACCTATTAGTGGTGGGGCGTCATCGGGACAAACTCACTAACCTAGAGGCGCGAGGTATCAAAGTCGGTCTAGCGGACGCAGTTGTAGACAAAGCTTTTGATATTTCAGTAGAGTGTACTGGTAATGCTGAAGGATTTGCCATCGCCCAACGTGCTTTGCGCCCACGGGGAACCCTGGTACTCAAAAGTACTTATGCTGGTAAGCTGAGCTTAGATGCTTCCTCTTTAGTAGTGGACGAAATTACTCTCATTGGCTCCCGTTGTGGTCCTTTTCCAGCAGCACTCGAACTCTTAGCACAAGAACGAGTGGATGTCAAGCCCCTCATTCATGCTCATTACCCCCTGACACAAGGGCTAGCTGCTTTTGAACGTGCTCAGACTAAAGGTGTTTTAAAAGTGTTAGTGGATGTTAGTTGATAGTTGATAGTTGATAATCCCACTAACAGCGTTGCTGAATTTGGATATGAAATTGGTTTTTTGTACAACCACAATTTGTGTAGAGACGCGATTAATCGCGTCTCTACAGATGACGTTCATCCGCGTGATTCAGCAACGCCCCACTAACTCCGCGCCTCCTAACTCCTAACTCCTAACTAATAAAGCATCTGATTGGTTTTTGGTTGATAATCTGTACAATTTATAGCTTCTTCTGTATTCGCAATGTAGGGATGGACAGTGCATTTGAGACGGTAATCGTCGGTAAAAAATTGGCAGTTCGCACAGGGAATTTGATGCATTTGTTTTGCTATGGAAACACTGTCTCTCGCCGCCCCCCACAAAACCCAAGCGACTAGAATAATTAATCCCCAAGCAGAGAAAAAGCAAATAGGCACTATAAGAGGTTGGATTGTATGAACTAAGTAATACAGTAATTGCAACATGGCAAGCCCTAAGAAAAGTGAGGAGGGGGGGAGGGGAGGAGGGGGGGAGGGGGGGGAATTAGAATTAGAATTAGAATTAGAATTAGAAATTAATTCATAATTCATAATTCATAATTCATAATTCATAATTCCTCGTTAAATTCCAGCATGACCAATTGCTAAACCGGCAACAAGCATTCCCAGTACTAGGAATGGTTGAGCACTTGCTTGGTATTTGACATCATTGTTAAGGGGGTCACGCAGGAAATACATGTCTTGGAAGGTGATTTGTGGAATGATGAGTAGGAGGAGGATTGCAGCATAGAGGTTTTCGTGAATACTGATGAGATAGGCTGCGATCGCTGCTTGAAATACATCAATCATTACCACGCAAATCCATGCGGCAGTGGTAACGCCAAACATGACGGGTAGTGATTTTAATCCGAATTGGCGATCGCCTTCTACACTTTTGAAGTCATTGACGATGGCGATGCCCAAACCAGCTAAGCTATAAACTACGGTGATCACCACAATTTTCCAATTGAGATCACCAAATAAAGCATGACCTGTACACCAAGGTAAGGCGATGTAGCTAGCACCCAACGCATAGCCGCTTAACCAACCGTTTTTCTTGAGCTTGAGGGGTGGGGCAGAGTAGATGTATGCCACGAAGGAACCCAGCAGGGCGAGTACGGTGATGGAGGGGAAGTTATGACCTGCCCAAACATCTAGAACAAATGCTACGGTAATGCCACTGATTAGCAAAACCAGAATTTGTGTAATGACCTGGGGTAAGGGAATTGCGCCGGAGGGGATTGGGCGATAAGGTTCGTTGATGGCATCTATATCGCGATCGTAGTATTCATTTAGGGTTTGGGTGTAACCTGCCATCAATGGTCCAGCTAGCAACATACACGTCGCTGCCTTCAAGACATTTTCCAGTGTCCAAGTATACTCACCAGAAGAAGCAGCGCCGCAAACGACACCCCAAATGAGGGGAATCCAGGTAATGGGCTTCATCAGTTGCAGGCGGATTTTCCACATTGAGGTTTCCCCTGGTGCTGCACCTTTCATGCCTAGTAGTTGCCTGGTTTTAGCGCTACGATTAGCAGCAGCTATAACTTCCTCTCCTGGTACTAGTGAGTCTTGTGCTGGAGGTGTATTGGGATTTGGGGTCATGGGAGTTGAATCAGACATAGTTTTAGTTAGGAGTTAGGAGTTAGGAGTTGTAAGACGAGGGTTATGGGGTTTGTCCTAACTTCCTCAAAACGAGATTATCAAATAATTATTCTGAAACTTCGCTCCAGTGACTGTTTTACCACTCAAGGCAGGAGGTAGGATGATATTGCGTCGCTGATCTCCGGCTTCTATAGTGACTTCTGGTCCGTATTGGGTAAGCTTGACCTGTTTTTTGTCAAATCCAGGCAAGAATAGGTGTACTTGACGATTTTGGATATGGATTTCTATGGGCTTGGGAGCCTGTACTGCTTGTTCTACGAAGTTGGGTAGAGCGTCTATTAGTGGTTGCCAGTCTCCTACACTTGTATGGGGAACAACACTCACTGGTAGGGGAGTAAATTCTTCTGACAGGGTGACAGTTGTGTCAGGAGAAATAAGGATAACGCCACCAACTGTTAGACCAATTTGTTGAGCGCTACCCCAAACATAACGGGCAGTAGCAACTTCTATGGGGTCATTGGTGGTGACTAAGAAGGCAGCAAGGTGCTTTGGATCGGCAAGAGCTGCTTTCCCTTTATCCAGTATATTATTGACTTGGTTGGTAGGTTGGGTGAAGCTATCAGTGGTCCAATTGATGTTGAAAAAGCTGCTAATCAGGGGTTGAATGAGGGGGGATTCGGAAATTGTCTTTCCTAGGTCAGAGTTGACAAATAATTTCTGAAATCGCCGTACATACCAACTGAGGGATTCGGGGATTCCGAACATACGTATGGTGGTGGAGTCGCCTGCACCATCGTAGACAATTGCGTCGTATTTGCCGCTGCTATCGTACTCGCGGATGGCGTTCAGGGCAAGGGCGCTATCCATCCCTGGCAAGACTGCTAGTTCTTGACCATAAACTTCTTTCAGGAAAGGGGTGCGGAGGTATTGCTCCTCGAGTTTTTTAATTTCCTCCCAACTGCGTTCTAGTAGTACAGAGGCATGGAACTGCACGAGGTGCAAATTGGCACCGATTTCTCGGGGGTCAGGACCTACAGGAGGGATGCCTAGGAGGATTGGCAATGCTGGTTCTGCAAGTCCTGCTAGGAGTACGCGCTTTCCTTGACTTGCTAGTAGTTTAGCGGCGGCGATCGCAATTTTTGTACGATCACTACCGCCCTTGCCCAAAAATGTCAATATGAGGGACATTAATTGATTCCTATTTTTCTCGCCTATTTTTTCAACTCCAACTTAGCACTCACCTTGTGATGGTGGCTTCTTCCGCAGTTATGAACTGCGGTTTTTGCTGGTGGTGACTTCTCCCTACTGTATTAGTTTTAGTTCATCCTCAAAAAACCAAGTGGTAAAATCATCTTCAAACTTAACCACTATGCCAACGCCACTCCCATCGGTCATCTTGTAGCCTTGGATGATGCCGACTTGTCCTAGCTTTTTGGCTACAGGAGGAGACACGCGATCGCGCAAACGATAAACTTTAACTTTTTGTCCGATTTCCATGCCAACTAACAAAGCGATAAACCAAGACTCAGTTTAGCCGAATGGGGGACAAGAGGGGGAGAGGGGAGAGGGGAGTGGGGAGTGGGGAGTGGGGAGTGGGGGGAGAATAGCAAATGACCAATAGACATCGCCAGACATGATGTAGGGGCGCAAGGTCTTGCGCCCCAAAAGCGGATTGCAACGAACGTATAATTATATGATTGCGACACTTGAATATTATGATGAGGCGACGATGCAGTACAAAACTACAACGGGTGAAATGGGCAAGGTTTTCACAAAATTAACGGTTATCAATCGGGCTGACCAAATTCTGACCGAGAATGGCATTATTCCTCCTGAGCAAGTACGGTCTATAACGTTAGAGAATGTTTTGGTGGATACAGGCGCAACAACCCTCTGTTTACCACCAGAAGTCATTGCTAAATTGGGGTTAAGAATATTAAAAGAGGTAAATGTCGCTACAGCGATGGGAATTGGTCGAGCAAGAATTTTTCGCGACGCCACCATTATCTTATGTGGACGGGAGGGAACTTTTGAGTGTTTGGAACTACCAGGAGGAACTGAAGCATTATTGGGTGTGATTCCTTTAGAGGCGTTAGGTTTGGAGCCGGATTTACGCAATCAAACATTAAAAGTGTTACCTGATGAAGCAACTGATACTTACTTGACGATTCTTTAAGTCGATCTGGACAGGCTAAGTTGTGGGCTGGAAAATTAAATCAACAAGCAATTAGGTATATGCAGATGTTTGTAACAGCGCAACAGCTAGAACAACAAATGCCCGATGCAACTCAGTTGTTAAGTGATGAGCCTGAAATGGAAAGTTCGTTGCATTATATGCAGCTTCTGCTGCTAGTCACTTGTTTGGAGTGGCTATGGCGCGAACAAAATGATTTCTTTATTGGTGCAACTCTGACGATTTATTTTAGCCGCCAGCAATTGCGAAATCGAGATTTTAGAGGACCAGACTTTTTCTTGGTGAAGAACACCGAAAAACGACCCCGTAATTCTTGGGTAGTGTGGGAGGAAGATGGTCGTTATCCAGACTTGATTATTGAATTGCTTTCTGAGACTACGGCTGATGTTGACCGGAATTTGAAGAAACAACTCTATCAAAATCGATTTCATACCCCAGAGTATTTTTGGTTTTCGCCCCTAAATTGGGAATTTATGGGTTTTGAATTGGTAGGCAATAGTTATCAGGAAATTATACCGAATGCACAGGGTAGGCGATGGAGTCAGGTGC
>JADQBA010000262.1 GCA_016903675.1 Stigonema ocellatum SAG 48.90 = DSM 106950
TCCTCACCGGGCATCAGAGTCCTTTCTACAGTGCCAGTTTTAGCCCGGACGGACAGCGCATCGTCACCGCATCAGAGGACAAAACCGCACGGGTGTGGGATTTATCCGGCAAGCAAATCGCCGTCCTCACCGGGCATCAGAGTTTTCTCTACAGTGCCAGTTTTAGCCCGGACGGACAGCGCATCGTCACCGCATCCGATGACAAAACCGCACGGGTGTGGGATTTATCCGGCAAGCAAATCGCCGTCCTCACCGGGCATCAGAGTCCTTTCTACAGTGCCAGTTTTAGCCCGGACGGACAGCGCATCGTCACCGCATCACCGGACAAAACCGCACGGGTGTGGGATTTATCCGGCAAGCAAATCGCCGTCCTCACCGGGCATCAGGATGTTGTCAAAAGTGCCAGTTTTAGCCCGGACGGACAGCGCATCGTCACCGTATCAGGTGACAAAACCGCACGGGTGTGGGATTTATCCGGCAAGCAAATCGCCGTCCTCACCGGGCATCAGAGTCCTTTCTACAGTGCCAGTTTTAGCCCGGACGGACAGCGCATCGTCACCGCATCAGAGGACAAAACCGCACGGGTGTGGGATTTATCCGGCAAGCAAATCGCCGTCCTCACCGGGCATCAGGATCGTGTCATCAGTGCCAGTTTTAGCCCGGACGGACAGCGCATCGTCACCGCATCCGATGACAAAACCGCACGGGTGTGGGATTTATCCGGCAAGCAAATCGCCGTCCTCACGGGGCATCAGGATACTGTCATCAGTGCCAGTTTTAGCCCGGACGGACAGCGCATCGTCACCGCATCATTGGACAAAACCGCACGGGTGTGGCATGTTGGAGGATTAGATGAACTGTTAACGCGGGGTTGCGACTGGCTGAAAGATTACTTTGTTACCCATCCCGAAGCACGGGAAAGACTTAAGGTGTGTCAGAAAAAGTAGTGGAGTAAATAATGACTAATTCGTAATTCGTAATTCGTAATTAATACTATGTCCGCTTAGTTATTTACAAATAAAAAATAGGTTTGTAGTTGCGCTTTAGCGCTCCAGACAGTCGTGAGCGCTAAAGCGCAACTACGTGCATTTTTATAAGTGTTCAATCAGACATGTTATGAAGACATCCCTCAAACCAACCAAAGTGCAAAGCTAATGCTGTCACCCCAAATGTGCTAGTAATCCAGATGGCGATCGCACCAGACAATTGTGCATCAACCCAGATCGTCATGCAACCAGAACTGGATGATCCAGTTTACGAGCAGCAACCTAAAGTGCTGCCTTAAGATCATCTGCCTCAATATCGGGCATTTCTTCCAAGATTTGTTCGGCACTTAGCCCAGCTGCAAATAAATCCAGCACATCTGACACTCGAATTCTCATACCACGAATACAAGGACGACCACCACATTGCTTAGGATTGACCGTGATTCTTTCAAGTAAATTTGACATACTATATTAGCTCAAGGGGGGGAATGGCTGTCCTATTTTGGAGCGCGTTTATCAAGATTGTAACTGAAAACCATGGCGATCGCACTACAGTTCCTTTGCTGCCTCAAAAATCTCAAAATATAAAGGCATCCCTAAACTAACCGGAGTGCAAAGCACTGTACCCCGTCAGGTGCTGGTCATCCAGATGGCGATCGCTCTTAACAATTGTGCATCAACCTAAATACGTCTTGATACAGAAATCACCCTGCATCTTCGCTCTCGTCATCCAGGGAACCAAACGGGTGAAACGGTGATATCGCTGTAACGAAAGGTAATGTTTTTCGTGATTTGATTATCACGAATTTGAATTTTTAGTTTCGCCATCTCTCGCTGATCTACGTTCTCATTACTCTTTACGTATGCCCTGCATAAGAAAAAATCTGATAAGACTGCTACACAAAGTCTCAATTGTACTTTTCCCTCCCCAATATTGTGCCACTTCATTTTATATCCATCTTTTATAATGGAGCTTCCAAAAGTTGCTTTACTCCAAAACTTTTCATTTTGAAACTTTGTATGTATTGGAATCCGCGTATTCCGAATCCGTGCCTGCCCGCCACAAACTCCCGGTGTAATCTGAATTGGATTTTGCAACATCTGCACATAAGTCAGCGCTTGGTCAACTAGCTCTTCCGGCAGGGCTGTAATTGCTTCCTTGTAGTTCAGTCCTCTTACTCATAAAAACAAAACTTTTTTCCCTTATGATAATCCTAACGCGAAATTCTATATTTTGTTTAGCAGAGTTATTAGCTTTTGTAGTAGATTTGTTAGCCCAGAGTCTCCAGCCGTTTTAACTTGTCAACAAGATGGTGTCTGAACTCTTGTAACTGCCTAATCTTCTGGTCAATTTCCTCAATCTTGTGTTGAGTCCTTTGCACTTTGTCTTGAGATGAAAGCGTATCCCACTCATCAATCACTTGCTTAATCTCGTTCAAAGTAAATCCAAGCGCTTTTCCTTGTCGAATAAATGCTAAACGATCTATAACGTCATCGTCATAGTGCCTGTAATTATTGTCACCACGCTTGCAGTTTGCGTTCAAAAGTCCAGCCTTTTCGTAAAAGCGAATCGTATCTTTAGAGACTCCTGCTTTTTGTGAAAGTTCGCTAATCAGCATAAAAATCTAGGGTTTAAATGAGTGCTTGACATTGGAGTATACTCCAACGTTTAACCTAAGCATAGCACTCAATACAGTAGGTGAAAACGATGCCAGTCTCCACAAAACCCAATAAATCAGTCATTATTACAGGCGCAAGCAATGGTTTAGGGTATCACTGTGCCGCAGCTATTGCAGAATCTAATCAGAATTGGCATATTGTGATCGCCATATCTTAAGAAACCCATAAACATCTAGGAGCAACAAAACCATGATGCAGCAAATAAACCTTGGCGGTACTTTCACACTTCCAAACACTTCAATGACTTTGAATCGCATGGGCTATGGTGCGATGCAGCTTGCGGGTAAAGGGGTCTTTGGTCCGCCGCGTGATCGGGATGCTGCCATTGCCGTTCTGCGCGAAGCTGTTTCACTCGGCATCAATCACATCGACACCAGCGACTTCTATGGTCCGCACATCACCAATCAGATTATTCGACAAGCCCTGCATCCTTATCCAGAGGATCTCGTCATCGTAACTAAGGTCGGTGCCCGCCGTCCCGATGATGGATCATGGGTTTGTGCGATGTCGCGACAGGAACTCATCGACGCAGTTCACGACAACTTGCGAAACCTGGGAGTCGATGCGATCGATGTTGTCAATCTCCGCTTGATGGGCGACGTTAACAAACCAAAGGAGGGGTCTCTAGCGGAGCCGTTGACAACCCTATCTGAACTGAAAGAACAGGGGCTAATCCGCCACCTCGGAATCAGTAACGTTACTCCCACGCAGTTAGCGGAAGCACAAACTATCACCGAAATTGTCTGTGTGCAGAATATGTACAACATAGCGCACCGCGACGATGATGCCTTTATCGACCAACTCGCACAGCAAAAAATCGCCTATGTGCCGTTCTTCCCGCTGGGTGGGTTCACGCCGCTGCAATCATCTGCTCTTGAATCTACCGCAACGGCGCTGAATGCCACCCCGATGCAGGTGGCGCTTGCTTGGTTGCTGCAACGCTCTCCTAATATTTTGCTGATTCCGGGAACGTCCTCGGTGGAGCATCTGCGCGAGAACCTCAAAGCCGCAGATCTGCGACTCCCGCCCCAAGCCGTCAAAGATCTAGACGCGATCGCTGCAAACGCTGATCAGTGAGGATAGACAGATCGATAGATGTATTCGACAGGCAAATACAGTCTCTTTAATAAAGATTGCGGATTGCTTCACACAGCAACTCATGATCGAGCATCGCTCTCGGTAAATCCGAGTTCAAATGTCACAGGTTAGAACAAATTAGCTAAAACAATCGCAGGAGAACGACTCATGCAAAGCACTCCCCAACAGATGAAAGCAATGGCTGTGGACGAGTTCGGCGGCTCGGACAAGCTAACTTTGCACACCTTACCCTTGCCTGCGCAAGACGCGGGCGAAGTTTTAATTCGCGTTGAGATTGCCGGAGTTGGCATCTGGGACGCGATGGAGCGCGAAGGCACGCTGATTTATAACGAAGTCCACTTCCCGCGTGTGCTAGGCGGCGAATGTGCGGGCACCATCGTTGCTGTCGGCGAAGCGCATGGGCGCACGTGTTTTCGCGATCGCATCTGGTGCTGATGGCGTGGAGTTGGCGAGGCAATTAGGTGCTGATGAAGCAGTGGACGGACGCAGCGACAACATAGCCCAACGCGCCCGATCCTTTGCCCCGGATGGCTTCAATACTGCAATGGTACTGGTGGGCGGCGACAGCGTTCAATCGACGCTGAGTTTAGTGCGTCAGGGCGGGATTATCGCCTTTCCGAACGGTGTGATGCCCGAACCCATCGCGCCCGACGGTGTGGAACTCAAGAAGGCAAATGGCTTCTCTGACCCGATGTTGCTTGATCGACTCAACCGATTGATCGGTATGGGTGAGTTTCAAGTTCACATCGCACAGACATTTCCGCTCGAAGAATCCGCGCAAGCGCAGGAAGCGATGGAACAGCATTATCTCGGCAAAATCGTGGTGCGTGTGAGCGGCGAGTAAGAACTTCAATTCAAGGGAAGCACAAACTGTGTATCGGCTTGGCAAGCAGAACAATCAGATTCCCGAACTTTTTGCCCACTTTGAAGAAGATGGGCAATTTTATTTGGCGTTGCTGAATCACGGTATGAATTTGCCTCACGCAAAGTCGCAAAGGCGCAGAGAGAAATTAGCTCTGTTTCTTAGGTCTATCATCGTTACTCCATTTCAGAAATTATTGTATTTATATTTTCCGCTTCTTCAAAAATTTTATCCGCCCTTGTTTCTTCATCCCAAAAAACCATAAGATCATGTAAACCTTCATATTCTTCAGCCATTTCTACAGCATCATTGATAAATGCTACTGATAATCCTGCATCAGCCATTCTTGTAGCTATTTTATATACTCTAATTTTTTGTTCAGGTGAAGTGGTAAATGGAATCATAATATTCCTCTGTATGAAAAATTGCCATTGATAATATGAAGGTAGGAGGTAGGAAGGTAGGTGGTAGATGGAGAACCCTATAAATAAATGATGTTGTTGGCGAATTAATGAGAGATCACACCCAAGCTGTCTCTCGTTCCCATGCGAGGCAAAGGATAATTGTTGATTAGGTTGAACATGGATACGAAGAAATAACTTCAAGTAGAATTTTACCGCAACTTGATATCGCTTTACTCGTAAAATGTCTTTTAATTTCCGACCCAATTCAATCAAATAACGAATTCGACCAAAACATTTGAATATTAAATCTTTTCTTTACCCTCATCCCCTAACCCCTTCTCCCTATTTGGGAATTTATTCGCCCTGATCATGGGTTATTTAGATTCTCAATACTCAGTAGCCATTGGTTAAAATGCTGACATTGCTGACGTATTGAATCCAGCCCAATATCTATAGCTACCAGGGAACCATGCAGTGGTTTGTCATATCCATCACAACAATTGCGAATTCGTTTGGATGGTGCGGTGAGCGGATTGTCGTTAATATGCTCAGGTGAAGGAAAAGCATTGCGATCCGCTTGCAAAATACTGACTACACTTTTACCAAACCACGCAGAAAAAGCCTGTGGATTACTATATAAAAGTCCTTCAAACTCGTGAACTAGCAAATTCGGGATAAAATTCTCGTGTCCAATATCCTTGCCCATGTTCTGTTCAAGATATGCAGCCTTCTGAAACGGATTACTAGTTTTTGGCAGGGAACTGCTTCCTGGAAAATCATTGGGCAAGCCATACAAATCAAACATTGTGGTGACAAATGCTGATTCATCTTCAAGACACTTGCGATTTATCTGCGGCTTAATTTTTGCGTAGCTGACCACACCACCTTTACTCGTTGAACTGGTTTTCACTAGGATAGGGTTAAGGTAAATATTTTTCGCCAGAAAATGCTCGTAGAGCAGTTCTCTAACGAATGTTTCTTCTGTTTGTCCTTCAACGAAAATATGAACCCGGATCATCTTGAGGGTCTCCCGCCTAAGACGTTCTTCTTCCACAGTTCACCCAAACTATAATCTTGTAGCCACACCTCCAAGTCATGCTTATCTAGCCTGCGAAGTGATGATTTTCCCTGCTCGCGGTCTACAACAATCACGTCATTTGGCTCAAATTCGTTAAGCAGTTCTATTGACTGAGTTGAAACAATCACTTGTTTTTTGGCAGTACGTACTAATGATGCCAAGATAGTGATTGCATAAGGATGGAGTCCCAGTTCTGGCTCATCAACTAAAATTGTTTCAGGCTGTAGATCTTCAGGCTGTAGGAAAACCGTGGTCAGACATATGAAACGCAGTGTGCCATCTGAAAGTAGATGCGCTTTGAAAGGAACATCCAGCCCCCGCTCGAACCATTCCAACTCGATCACCTCTTTGTTCTGTGGGGAGGGACGCAGATGAAAGTCCCCAAAGAAAGGGGCAACCAGCCGAATGGTTTTGACAATCTTCGTATAGGATAATGGATAGGTATCACGTAATAAATAAAGAAAAGCTGCCAGATTTCGTGCGTCAGGTCGCAGGTATGCGTTGTCATTTATCCCATGCGGCTGTTTTACATAAGCGCTGTCGCTAGTGTCATGAAAATGATAAACTCGCCACTGCTGAATAGTGGGTATGACGTACCTATCTATTTGTGTGCCAGTTCCACTTAAAGCTAGCGTCTCAAAATGCCCCCTACCCATTTCATGCTCACCACTCATGTTCCACCAGAAGGACTCCCTAGTGAACATCAGGCGATTGTCCTGAGTTGGTTCTAGTGTGGCAAGATAGCCATTATTGCCGAAATATAATTGAAACTCTAACTGTTCCGTTGTTTTTCGCCCAAAATAAAGTATTGCATCAGGACCGCCTTGACGGCTAACATAAACTTGTAGGTTCTGCTCTAGTAATTGCTGAACCATCCGGAAGAAGCCGATAAAATTGGATTTTCCTGCCCCGTTAGCTCCAATCAAAACATTTAGTCTGGAAAGTTGAAGGTCACAGCTAGCAATAGATTTGAAACCTTTTAAAACTATTCTTGACAATTGTTTGTCATCATTCGTCCCTGTCATAGAACAATCTCCCAGTATCTGCGCGCTTTGTTTGCTCGCTTCATGAATCCACCTTTCTTCATAGTACTGACTTGATCAACGAAGGCGATCGCGTGACTGGGCGTGTTCTGAATCTTGAGATTGCCCTTAATAACAACGAATGCACGTTCCATTAGACATCTCCGAAAAACGCCAATACCTCTCTGTGACTGGGTTTCAATCAAGCGATCGCGACTGAATTGTACACTCCAGTTTCAACACAAAAATAAGGTTTTGAGATAGTTCCTGTTAATAAATTGGCTAAAAATAGTGTATGTATACACCAATCTTTATCCGATTCTG
>JADQBA010000283.1 GCA_016903675.1 Stigonema ocellatum SAG 48.90 = DSM 106950
TGTTACAGCGCTCACTCGCTATCCGTGAGAAAGTACTGGGTAAAGAACATCCTGACGTTGCAACTAGCCTCAACAATTTGGCAGGGTTGTACCATGCACAGGGAAATTATCACTTAGCCGAGCCAGTGTTACAGCGCTCACACGCTATCCGTGAGAGAGTACTGGGTAAAGAACATCCTGACGTTGGAACTAGCCTCAACAATTTGGCGGGGTTGTACCATGCACAGGGAAATTATCACTTAGCAGAGCCATTGTATCAGCGCTCACTCGCTATCCGTGAGAAAGTACTGGGTAAAGAACATCCAGCCGTTGCCACTAGCCTCAACAATTTGGCTCTGTTGTACGATACACAGGGAAATTATCAAAAAGCAGAGCCATTGTATCAGCGCTCACTCGCTATCCGTGAGAAAGTACTGGGTAAAGAACATCCTGACGTTGCCACTAGCCTCAACAATTTGGCTCTGTTGTACAAAGAACAGGGAAATTATCAAAAAGCAGAGCCATTGTATCAGCGCTCACTCGCTATCCGTGAGAAAGTACTGGGTAAAGAACATCCAGCCGTTGCCACTAGCCTCAACAATTTGGCTCTGTTGTACAAAGAACAGGGAAATTATCAAAAAGCAGAGCCATTGTATCAGCGCTCACTCGCTATCCGTGAGAAAGTACTGGGTAAAGAACATCCATACGTTGCCACTAGCCTCAACAATTTGGCAGCGTTGTACTATGCACAGGGAAATTATCACTTAGCGGAGCTATTGTATCAGCGCTCACTCGCTATCCGTGAGAAAGTACTGGGTAAAGAACATCCAGCCGTTGCCACTAGCCTCAACAATTTGGCAGCATTGTACGATACACAGGGAAATTATCAAAAAGCAGAGCCATTGTATCAGCGCTCACTGGCTATCCGTGAGAAAGTACTGGGTAAAGAACATCCAGACGTTGCACTAAGCCTCAACAATTTGGCAGGATTGTACTATGCACAGGGAAATTATCAAAAAGCAGAGCCTTTGTTACAGCGCTCACTCGTTATCAACGAGAAAGCACTGGGTAAAGAACATCCATTGGTTGCAAATAGCCTCAACAATTTGGCAGCGTTGTACAAAGAACAGGGAAATTATCAAAAAGCGGAGCCATTGTTACAGCGCTCACTCTCAATCTATGAGAAAGTACTGGGTAAAGAACATCCAGACGTTGCAACTAGCCTCAATAATTTGTCTGCTCTATACTGGGCAAAGGGCGACATCACCCATGCTACTGATTTCTATCGTCGTGGACTAGCAATTCAAGACCATAATCTAGGACTCATTTTTGCTGTAGGTTCAGAGCAAAGAAAACAAGACTATGCCAGAACATTTACAACAACAACAAACCGTATCATTACTCTGTCCCTCCAAAAAGGTGTCTTCAACCCACTTATAGCACGCCACGCACTGACGACACAGCTACGCCGTAAGGGATTGGTGTTAGATGCCGTTGCAGGTAGTATCCAAACACTACGTTCTCAATTAGCTACTCAGCCAGAAACACAAAAATTATTTGACCAGTGGCAGAACGTTCAACAGCAGCTATCACAACTAGTATACAAGGGACAGGGAAAACAAAGCGCTAGCCAGTATCAAGCTCAGTTCCAGCAACTGCAAGATAAAAAGGAAGGCTTAGAAGAGACTATAAGTACTCAAAGTGCCCTCTTCCGCAATGCGACACAGCCTGTGGAGTTAGAAGCTATTCAAGCTAAAATACCCATTGATGCTGCATTAGTAGAAATTGTACAGTATGAGCCGTATAATCCCAAAGCTAAACTAAACCAATCTAAGGGCAAACCACATTATGCTGCTGCTGTACTGCGATCCATTGGTGAGCCAAAGTGGGTAGACTTGGGTGATGCTGCAACCATTGACAAGTCTATTGCTTCCATGCAAACTGGATTGGCTACAAAATCAGGGAACCGCACAGCCATCAATGTTATCCCGACTGATGGTGCTAAACAACAACAATCAATTCAACAACTAGCCCGCACTGTAGATAAACTCGTCATGGCACCGATACGTCCATTGTTGGGTGATGCACGTCATTTACTGCTCTCACCAGATGGACAATTAACCCGGATTCCTTTTGAAGCACTCGTTGATGATCTTGGAAAATACCTGATTCAGCGTTATGCTTTCTCCTATCTTACTACTGGACGGGATTTGTTGGGGTTTGAGGAAAACCCTCATAGTCGTTCTGCACCAGTTGTTTTTGCAAATATTGATTATGATGAACAACACGACCCAGTAGCCGCAAAGCCTAAATCAAATGATACACGTGGTTCTGATGACCGACGTTCAATTGATTTGGCGAATATTCAGTTTCCAGCACTTAGAAACACCCTCGAAGAAGCAACAACAATCAAAGCCATCTTTCCTGAAACTAAACTCTTGTTGGCTCAAGATGCAACTCAGGCTGCTATCAAGCAACTTCATGCTCCCAGTATCCAACATTAAGCTACCCACGGTTTCTTTCTTCCAGATAAGGAAGTTAAATTAGTCACAGATGAAATCGGGAACCAGCCATTGGTCTTGAATTTAGAAAACCCCTTGTTGCGTTCAGGGATAGCATTAGCTGGTGCTAACAAGCATAACCAAGCAGCATCAGGTGAGAATGACGGTATACTCACAGCACTACAAGTCGCTTCCCTGGATTTATACGGAACTCAGTTAGGGGTGCTATCTGCTTGTGAAACAGGTTTGGGGGATGTGAAGGTAGGGGATGGGGTCTATGGATTACGTCGTGCTTTGGTCATTGCTGGTTCCCAAAGTCAAGTTTTGAGTTTGTGGAAAGTGGATGATCTTGGCACTAAGGAACTCATGGTAAAATATTACCAAGGTTTGAAAGATGGGAAGGGCAGACACGAGGCGTTGCGTTCTGCACAACTTGAGTTACTTTCCAACCATAATTATCAGCATCCTTATTATTGGGCAAGCTTTGTTCCTTCTGGTGATTGGACTATGCTTCAACACTAAATAACATGGCTATTTTCGCCCAACGCCCCAAAATGGTATTGTATTGGGTGCGAGTAGCATTGGATGCTGCTGGCGAAACATTTCGTTACATTTAGAGTGTCGGTATACCCATGCGGATTGCCGTTTGGCAGGCTTATACTTCCAATTTTTTCGGCAGCATTATACTTCCAATTTCTCTAAGCCTTGTAGACTCTACATTTAGGGACGAATGAATTAAGAACCTACCCCCCCTTGAAAAATTAAGAATCTATTATCCTGAAAAAACTGAAATCCGCATGGCAGACCTGTTTAATAACTTTACGCGGCAACCTAAAAATGAAATCTTAAGACTTCATTTTTTTGGCAAGCTTTTAGTTCCATTTTTGGTTTTCGGCAATTTTATGGTTCCAAGTCTTCAAAAAAAGATGCGATCTCCTCACGAAAAAATGAGCATTACAGCCTCAGTTGCGGCAACATAATGGTTCCAGTCGCGGCAATATTATCGGTATAACGACAATTCATGTAATAATGCTTAACCCGGTTTTCTGTTCTGATGATACTCATACCCTGATCGCTCCTCATAAACACCCTATCCCAAACGCTGCTGGGAGGACTACAGTACCCAATAATGCGATCGCACTCATTAATACCCTATCCCAAACGCTGCTGCTCCGACTACAATCCCCAATAGTGCGAGCCCGAACGGGCAAGCCCCTTTGGGGCATCGCTCTTCATAAAACCCCATCCCAAACGCTGCTGCACGGACTACAGTATCCAAGAGTGCGTTACTGCTCATGCACTTAGTTTTCCCAGCTTTGGGGGAAAAATTAAGGGTGTGCGATCGCCTACTCTTCTTGATTACGGGATACTTTCATGCCCAAGTTGGCGGGCGGCGGTTCATCCCACCCGCTCGTTGGAGTGGGCTACAAGTTGAAAAATGAGGCGCATTGAATGAGGCGGTTAGTACGGGTATTTCTGAAGATTCTGTAGGTTTTAGATTAGACATAAAAGTATAGTCAGTGAGTTTGTGATAATAATGCACTTTTCCGCAAACACCTAAAAAATATTAAACCCCACCGGGGGGGTGGGGTCTATGGTGTATACTTATATAAAACTGCAATTTATTTGGCTGCTGCTTTACAGTTCGCGATCGCTCTCTGGGATATTCCTCTCCGGTCGCTAATGCTGCTCAGACTACAGTATCCAAGAGTGCGATCGCGTGCAGTGTCCAAAGCGCGATCTCTAACGACAAGCCACAAAGTGTCAAAGCACTCACGTTTGGCGTATTTCTATTAGGAAATCAGTCTTTCGTTTTTGTTAGGAAATACCAAATTAATAAACAGAAACCCTGACGCACAATCACCGTTGAAGAGCATATATTAACCCAACATTAACATTCTTATAACCAAGCCAAAACAGTAGGGGCTACTTGCAATACGCCCCTACCCTAGACTATGAAAGAAAAATGGAATAAATAAATCTTATGGACTTGTCAATCCCAGGCTCTACAAACGCTCCACTATCTACTGCTGCTGTATTCGCGGATAATGTGCAAGATTTACTCGGTACTGGAACCTTACAAGTACACCCCACAGGCATAATTGTGGTGAACAGTATTGATGATACTGTAAACTCAAGGCCAAGCGTAACCACTTTAAGGGATGCTATCAACAAGGCAAACGCTGATTCTGGGGAAGATTTGATTGTGTTTGAGCGATCATTATTTTCCACTGCACAAACCATTACCCTGAACTTGGGAGAACTGGACATCACTCATGACGTGGATATCGTTGCTCCAAGAGATACACTCACGGGTGGGGACTTGGTGACGGTGAGTGGTAACAATGCTTCACGGGTGTTTGGGATTGGCACCCCGGCAACAGTAAGCCTTGACGGATTGATTGTTGCTGATGGTAAGGTAACAGGAGGCAATGGTGGTGGAATTTTGAACTCCGGTATCCTTACCCTAGACAACAGCATTGTTCGTAATAACTCTGCACTGAGCGACAGCAATTTCTCGTCCGGCTACGGTGGAGGCATCTCTAACGACGGAAACCTGACGTTGAGCAACAGCACCATCAGCGGTAACACCTCACGTTTTGGTGGCGGCATCTATAACTTTACGGGTACAGTTTCCGTGAATAACAGCAATATCAGCGGTAACACCTTAGTATCTGTTGGTGGTGGTGGCGGCATCTATAACAGTGCTGGTAAAGTTTCCGTGAATAACAGCACTATCAGCGGTAACAACACAGATTTTGGTTTGGGTGGCGGCATCTATAACGGCATGTATAACGGTACTGGTACAGTTTCCGTGAATAACAGCACTATCAGCGGTAACACCTCACTTGCTGGCGGCGGCATCTATAACGGTAGCAGTGCTACCTTGACGTTGGTGTTTAGTACCGTGACCCAAAATCAAGCAGCCAATGGTGGAGGCTTGTTCAATGGGACTGCTTCTTCTTCTCAGACTCCAGGCACACTCAACGTGCGCAACACAATTATCGCCTCTAACCTCAACACTAAGAATGGTGTCAACCCCGATGTGTCTGGCACTTTCACTAGCTTTGGCTACAACCTGATTGGTGACAGCACAGGCAGTACTGGATTCGATGCCACAGGAGATATAGTGGGTACAAGCGATAACCCCATTGACCCTCGCCTAGATACTTTGAACTCCAATGGTGGCCCCACCCAAACCATTGCACTCCTCCCCGACAGTCCAGCAATTGGTGCAGCCGACCCAACTATACTAGATACCGACCCCACCACCGACCAGCGTGGTCTGCCTCGTCGTGCTGCTTTAGGTAGCGCTGATATTGGGGCATATGAATTGTCCTAGTGTCTGCCAAGCAGAATAGCTATTTGCATCAACATCGAGGTTCGGAGGCCGCTTGCAGAGTAACCTTTCAGGGGGTGCGCCACAGCCGCAACCACAGGCAATCAGGCTTGGGTTCTGTGAAAGCTGCGAACAGCCAGCAGCAGCGCGAAGCTTACGCACTGCCTTTCATTCTTCCATGCTCACAACGGCATGGAGTTACGTTTTTCTCCCCAGTGTAGCTCAGTTCCAAGAGCTTGTGCACCGACGGGACTATGGGTGCA
>JADQBA010000359.1 GCA_016903675.1 Stigonema ocellatum SAG 48.90 = DSM 106950
CATGAAATACCAGTCTGTTTTACAGCATAGTGAAGAAGACTGTGGAGCAGCTTGTCTTGCCTCCATTGCAAAATATTATCGACGAAATTTTACACTCAACCATGTCCGTGAAGCGGTAGGTACAGGGCAACTAGGAACAACATTGTTGGGAATGCGACGGGGGGCTGAGGCACTTGGGTTCAATGCACGATCAGTCAAAGCATCAAGTGCAATCTTAGACAAGATGCATGAAGCCCCACTACCTGCGATCATTCACTGGAAAGGTCACCACTGGGTTGTTTTGTATGGCAAGAAAGGCAGGAAATATGTAGTCGCTGACCCCGCCGTCAATATCCGTTATCTCTCCAAAAAGGAGTTGATGGAAGGTTGGTCAGATTGGGTGATCCTGTTAGTAGAGCCTGATGCGGTTCGCTTTTATGCTCAAAGCGATGATAAGATTAGTGGGTTTGGGCGATTTCTGCGACGTGTATTACCTTATCAATCTATATTCTTAGAGGCTTTTCTTTGCGCCGTAGTTGTTGGTCTGCTTTCATTAACTTCTCCTGTCCTGATCCAACTGCTAACAGATGATGTATTGGTTCGAGGTGATCTCAAACTTTTGGGCGCTGTAGTCATCGGCATTGTAGTACTCACCATTGTGTCGAGTAGTCTGCAACTGGTTCAATATAACCTCATTGCCCATTTTGCACAACGGCTTGAGTTAGGGCTAGTTCTGGATTTTGGGCGGCAGATTCTGCGTTTACCTCTGACTTACTATGAATCCCGCCGCAGTGGGGAGATTGTCAGCAGACTGCAAGATATTCAACAGATTAATCAGTTAGTCACCCAAGCAGTCATCAATTTGCCAAGCCAATTTTTTATTGCCATAGTTTCCTTGGGTTTCATGCTGTTCTATAGCTGGAAACTGACTATCGTATCTGTGATCATTGCTGGTATAATGAGCCTATCTACGGTGGTTTTTCTGCCTACACTGCAACAAAAAGTCCGAAGTTTATTTGTCTTAGAAGCAGAAAACCAAGGTCTTTTAGTTGAAACCTTTAAAGGAGCGCTCACACTCAAAACCACTACTGCTGCCCCTCAGTTTTGGGAAGAATTCCAGAGTAGATTTGGTCGCTTGGCAAATTTCACATACCGCACCATTCAGATTGGAATTATTAACAACATATTCTCTGGATTAGTTTCTAGAATTGGCAACGTTGCTTTGCTTGGGTTAGGCAGTATCTTGGTTATTAATAAGGAACTCAGCATCGGTCAACTGTTGGCATTTACCAATCTGACTGGTAATTTTCTGGGATTTATCAGTACAGCGATCGCATTCGTGGACGAGTTTACTCGTGCCAAAACTGCTGGTCAGCGCCTCACCGAAGTGATCGACTCTACCCCTGAAAATCAAGGCGATACTAAAAAACCCTTTGTTCAAATTCCTGATAATGCTGATATAGTTTGCACTAACCTCAATTTTCACCACGCGGGTAGAGTTGACTTACTTGAAAATTTTTCCCTCACCATTCCTGGTGGTAAGGTGATTGCCATAATTGGTAAATCTGGCTGTGGTAAAAGCACTCTAGCTAAAATGATTGCCGCGTTATATTCGCCTAAGTCGGGTAATGTTCGCTTTGGGATTTATAATTCACAAGATATATCCCTTGATTGTCTGCGACAACAAGTTGTCCTCGTTCCTCAAGAAGCTCACTTGTGGAGTCGCTCAATTATGGACAACTTTCACTTAGGTTCTCCTTACGCTAGTTTTGAGCAAATTGTGACTGCTTGCCAAATTGCCAACGCTGACGAGTTTATTAGTAAACTACCCGATAAATATCAAACCGTTTTAGGAGAATTTGGGGCGAATATTTCTGGTGGACAACGACAACGAATAGCTATAGCAAGGTCAATTGTCAATAACCCACCAGTATTGATTTTAGATGAATCAACAGCCGGACTCGACCCAGTCAGCGAAACAGAAGTCCTAAGTCAGCTCTTGTCTTACAGAAAAGGTAAAACTACCATTCTGATTAGCCACCGTCCTAGAGTTATCCAGCGTGCTGATTGGATTGTACTACTAGATCAGGGTAAGCTTCTCATGCAAGGGACTGTCGCAGAGTTGCGTGCCCAAGAAGGTAAACATTTAGATTTTTTGATCCCCTAACCATCATTTTGCTTAAGCCCAATACGGTTCAGTTAGCGCTGCGAAAAAGGTTGGGTTGAGTACCTCAAACGCCAGTCGCCAATTTACCTCACGCAAAGGCGCAAAGGCGCAAAGAAGCAAAGAAGAAGAGTTAAGGAAGTGTCGTTTTGGAATTTCATATGTTAATTCAGCAACGCCAAGTTTTTGGCTTAACCGAATGGTATTGGGGCCAGGGCTATTTCATTCTACAC
>JADQBA010000122.1 GCA_016903675.1 Stigonema ocellatum SAG 48.90 = DSM 106950
AAGGTATTTGACATCACTCAGCTTGAGTCCAGCCTCCTGCAAAGCCTTGACAACAAAGTATTGGCTAGCGGTAGCTCTTTGAAAAGCGACAGACTTACCCTTGAGATCAGCTACTGTCTTGATGGGAGAGTCTTTAGGCACCACAATCGCAGTCCCCTCACCAGTACCTGGTTTAGTGCTAGCAATAAAAACAAAAGGAATACCAGTTGCTTGAGCAAAGATGGGCGGAGTTTCACCAACAGCACCCACATCCAAACTTCCCACATTCATAGCTTCTAGAAGTTGCGGACCTGCGGTAAATTTCGACCACTCTACACTAATACCCAGCGGAATAAGAGCGTTTCTCTAAAACTTTTCTCGCCCTGAGTACATCTCCGGATGACTGATAGCCCATCCGTAAAACCTTTGTCTTGATGCCTTTGGGGAGGGTTATCTCTGATGTATTTGCTGTCTGACAACCGACTAAAGTCGTGGATAGAGCTAACAATCCTGCCACTAAATACGCTCTTAAGTGGCTAGAGTGGCGTTTTCTAGATACTGCTACCATAATACACTACCAATTCCCTAAACTTTCATGTTTTTTATGTGCTTTTACTCAACACATGGTGTCTTATGTGACCAATAGCACAAAATACTATAAATCAATCGGTATTAAGTATTTTATGGTTACCATATTATCATAGACTTTCTTGAGAATCAAGCTATGGGTCAACCATCCCGAATCAGTGCTATAGGAATCCTAAATCATTCATGAAAAATTTTAAGTAGCGTAGGGTGGGCACTGCCCACCTTAACCCGGATGTGGTGGGCAGTGCCCACCCTACGTATATTTCAAAAATCAAATATGATTCCTATAGGACTTAAGCATTAACAGCAAGAACCAATTAGACATAGTCGTGGCCTTGCGCCCCAAAAGCGGATTTCAGGGAACGCATAATTAATTTTCACCACTATGTCTATTGTGTGTTACGTCAGCGTGCATAAGTCCTAGACATGTCGCATCAAGACGAAAGCCCATGAAGAAGCACCGTACAAGGCTGCAAATAACCGCTCTTGCTAAATGGTTTCAACTGATGGCAGTGGTTCGCAGCACCCAAAAGGTCACCAATCTGGCGGCTGCCTCTGTACTTTGGTATAATTAGTTTATCTAACAATTAGTAAATCAGAAATTTAGATAAACGTATATTTTTTTTACGAAGGACTTGAAATTTTCCCAAGGGACATGCAATACTACTAACAAATAAATTAACGATAAATTGGTCGATAAGCAGTATTATTGAAGCCAATTCGGTTGCGATTACAACACAAACACAGCATCCAGACCCTCCCAGGGTCATCCAAAATTGGATGAGGGACTTGTACCAAAAGCCTGAAATGGTACGGTCGTGCAAATATGACTTGCGAAAGTCATATCTGCGTTGTTATTGGCATGACTGATAGAGATAACTAAGAGGTACTGGGTAGCTATCGGGAAGATGTGGGCTGTCTTAAGGGGCGATCGCCTGCTGCCAAACATGAGATGTCTGCGTATTACTTTCGTAGCTTCAGGAACATAAATTCACCTGCTACTTAGCAAAGTGCTTCGTGCGGGAGTGGGGAGTGGGAATAATTTTGTCCAATTACTTATTCACAATGGAGTCATTACCATGACTATTGCACTTGAGCTTCCCAAGAAGAAAACGCGTTCAGCAGAAATTCGGGAACAACTTGGGTATCCCATCATTGACACCGATGTCCATACCCAGGAATTTCCGCCAGCATTCTTGGATTATTTAGAGCAAGTTGCTGGTAGTGCGATCGCCGAACGTTTCCAAGAACACTTACCAGGTGCGTCGCGATCTAAGTGGTTCAAGCAAACTTGGGAAGAACGTCGGGCTTACCGCACCACACGTCCTCCCTTCTGGACTCGTCCTACCGACAGTGCCTTAAACCTAGCCACCATTAGCTTACCCAAGTTGCTACATGAGCGCTTGCAGGAAGCAGGCACAGACTTTGCTGTCGTGTACCCCAACCTGGCAACTATGGGTCCGCATATCGGTCATGAAGAAATGCGACGGGCAGTATGTCGTGCGGCTAACACTTACCACGCTGATATTTTCCGCCCCTATGCTGACCGCTTAACGCCAATCGCCACCATCCCCATGCATACACCAGAAGAGGCGATTGAAGAGTTGGAATATGCGGTGAAAGTTCTGGGATTAAAAGCAATTCAAATTCCAGGTCATATTCGCCGTCCAATTCCTGCCTTTGAGAAGTATGGTGAGGAAGTAGCAAATGAAGCCATCTGGATTGATACCTTTGGCTTAGATAGCAAATATGACTATGACCCATTCTGGGCGAAGTGCGTAGAACTCAAAGTTGTACCCACTACCCATTCCGGAGGTATGGGTTGGATAAATCGCCGCTCCATTTCTAACTACCAATACAACCATATTGGTCATTTTGCTGCTGCGGCAGAAGCACTGTGCAAATCCCTGTTCCTTGGTGGTGTCACCTACCGTTTCCCCACCTTGAAGTTTGCCTTCTTAGAAGGTGGTTCAGCTTGGGGTACTAGCTTATACGCTGATTTAATTTGGCACTGGGAAACCCGCAACAAAGACCACTTATTGGAAAATAACGATCCCGCCAAAATTAATCGTGAAGAACTCTTAGAGTATTATGTTCGCTACGGTGGCGAGCTAGTACATGGTCGCTTAGATCAACTAGGTAGTGGTCTTGGCTTTCATGCTAACTTATTATCTCCCCTCGACCCAGGTGAGCAGGATGAATTTGCCCTAGCTGGAGTTAAGACTCCAGAAGATGTTCGGGAACGCTTCTTGAATCATTTTTACTTCGGCACAGAATCAGATGATACCCGTGTATCCCATGCATTTAATCGCAAAGCCAATCCCTATGGTGACAGAGTGAAAGCTTTCTTGGGTTCTGATTCTGGTCATTGGGATGTACCTGATATTACTGCCGTTGCCACGAATTCTTACTCATTTGTAGAACGCGGTATTCTCAGTGAAGAAGACCTGCGATACTTCCTGTCTATCCATCCGTTAGAGTTGTACACCAGTCTCAATCGTGACTTCTTCAAGGGTACATCTGTTGAGAAAGCAGCTTCGGAATATCTGGCGAATGGGGAATGGGGAGTGGGGAATGGGGAGTGGTGACATGGATGTAATAGACATCTCCAGAAATGACGTAGGGGCGCAATGCCTTGCGCCCCAAAAGCGGATTTCAGCGAACGCATAATTAATTGTTCGAGATGTCTAATGTAATTCCTAATCACCTCTTCCCCAATCACCAATCACAAATATATTGCAACTCAGGAGAATGCATCATGACGATAGCTTTAGACCGTCCAACCCAAAAAACTAAGTCTGCTCAAATTCGCGAAGAGTTGGGTTATGCGATTATTGATACCGATGTTCATACCCAGGAATTTGAACCAGCAGTCTTGGATTATTTAGAGCAAGTTGCTGGAAGCGCAATTGTCGAACGCTTCAAAGAACATTTACCAGGGGCTTCTCGCTTTAAGTGGTACAAGCAAACTTGGGAAGAACGTTTCTCTTATCGCACCAACCGTCCTAACTGGTGGGGTCGTCCGACTAAAGATACCTTAAATTTGGCTACCATTAGCTTGCCGAAGTTGCTGCATGAGCGCTTGCAACAAGCAGGTACAGACTTTGCCGTCGTGTACCCCAACTTGGCAACTATGGCTCCGAATATCGGTAATGAAGAAATGCGACGGGCTGTATGTCGAGCAGTGAATAACTACCATGCTGATATTTTCCGCCCCTATGCTGACCGCCTCACCCCAATTGCTGCAATTCCTATGCACACTCCCTCTGAGGCGATAGAAGAGTTGGAATATGCGGTAAAGGTGCTGGGACTCAAAGCAATTCAAATCCCTGGTTACGTCCGCCGTCCCATTCCTGCTTTTGAGAAGTATGGCAAGGAAGTTGCAAATGAGGTGGTTTGGATTGATAACTTTGGCATAGATAGCGAATATGATTATGACCCATTTTGGGCGAAGTGTGTAGAACTCAAAGTTGTACCCACGACCCATGCTTCTAGTCAAGGTTGGACAACTCAACGCTCTGTCACCAACGCTCAGTACAACCACATTAACCACTTTGCCTTTGCTGCGGAAGCACTGTGCAAATCTCTGTTCTTTGGTGGCGTGACTCGTCGCTTCCCCACCTTAAAGTTTGCTTTTATGGAAGGTGGTTCGGCTTGGGGTGCTAGCTTGTATGCAGATATCATTTGGCACTGGGAAACGCGCAATAAAGAACATTTGTTAACCCATAACAATCCTGCCATTGTGGATCAGGAAGCACTCAAGGAACTTTACATCCGTTATGGTGGGGAACTGGTGCATGGTCGTTTGGATCAACTGGGTGATGGTCTAGGATTCCACAGCAAACATTTTGCTCCTCTTGACCCTGGTAGCTTAGATGAATTTGCTGATGCAGGAATTGAGAAGCCAGAAGATGTGCGCGATCGCTTCCTGAATCATTTCTACTTTGGCACAGAATCAGATGATACTCGTGTCGCTCACGCCTTTAACCGTGCAGCCCTCCCCTTTGGTGATTGCGTTAAAGCCTTCTTGGGTTCTGATTCTGGTCACTGGGATGTACCTGATATCACCACCGTCACCGCCAATGCTTACTCCTTGGCTGAACGGGAAATCATCACAGAAGCTGACTTGCGCGACTTCTTGTCGATTCATCCGTTGGAATTATACACCAGCCTCAATCGTAACTTCTTCAAGGGTACGGCCATTGAGAAAGAAGCAGAGGAATATCTCGTGAGTGTTGGTCGCTAAAGACCTAATAAATACCGTTTCACAAAAACTTTGATACAAATACATATTTGTATCGCCATTAACGTGAAATGGTATAACCAAATACGATTTAGTAGAGACGCGATTCATCGCGTCTCTACACGGTCTAAAATTCTGGCCGAGCACTGTTAACTAAACCGTATTGTGGTATGATTTATCCCTTCCTTTAGTACAGGGAAGCAAGAAATAGAGGGAGATTCTTCTTCTCTTGCTTCCCCTTCCCCAGTGCTTACCTCAACTAAAATAAACTAGCTAACAAGTAAATTCTTATGAGTTTAATCGTAGGTCTGTCATTACAAAGTGGGTGGAATGAGTGTAAGTTGATCTGAAACCCTTGAAAAACCTCATCGTTCAAGGAATCGGATGTGTAAATAATTTTATCTAAGTATGGAATTCCACAAGTTCATGGCGAAATGATTTTGGTGTGCCCTCATCCCCAACCCTTCTCCCAAAGAGGGAGAAGGGAGCTAAATTCTGTTCCCTCTCCCGATTGGGAGAGGGTTAGGGTGAGGGTCAATCAGCAACGCAAAAATTTTTATAATTTTCAATCTTACTTTCCAAGCGTGAAGCTAGAAATGGACTTGCATCTTTCAAATCCTCGTAAATTTCAATAGATTCTTCTCGATATCGAGAAATTTTCTCTTGAGTCCAGTCATGTGGTGGTGGTTGTAGATTGCTAATTCTATCTGCCAATTTCACCATCCATATTTCTTGGACTTGTTCTTTTATTCTTCTCAAACTATCGGGGATTTGCAGCGGCTTTGCTAACTTTTCATCTTTAGTTAATGCAAGTATACCATTGGCAATTCTATCGCCAAATTCATCTTTTACTTGCTCAAAAGTTACTTTTGTATCTTCAATTGTGTCATGCAAAATTGCACATTGAACCGCTAATTCTCCGTCATGTTCTTGTTCTAAATTTAAGGCAGCAATTACCTCCATGCTGACAAAACTTAAATGCATTATGTAAGGTATTTCTGTACCTGGTACTTTTTGTCCGAGGTGTGCATGTGCTGCAAATCTGTAGGCTTTGATATAGCTTTCTTGTGACCAGTTATTTGGCATAACATTGTTAAATAAGCAGGATGTAAAAGGGGATTAGGGACTGGTGACTAGGGATTAGGAATTACATCCATGTCACCATTCACCATTCTCCGTCATTATTATAATCTTCGTAGTCATCGCCTGAATAAGTCATTTTTTACCTTTTCCGTGCCTCCAGATTCAAACGAACTAGGTCATCGAAGGCAGAGAACTGCTGCGTAAAGAGGATCGAACCAACAATGCATATGCTTGCACCAAAGATAACAGTATTCACAGCACCAATGTTGCTTGCCAGTGCGCCAGCAAACAAGTTACCTATGGGTACTGCACCTGTAGAGGTCATGACATAAAGACTTGTAATCTGCCCACGATTCTCATCGCTCACCAACAACTGCACCACTGTGCGACCAGAAATGATCTGCATAATAAAGCCGAAACCAGCTACCACCAGCGAGAGGAGCGAAAGCCATAACAAGTGAGACAGTGTAAAGACCATCAGGCTGACACCCATGAGGGCTGTCCCAAATGCCAGAACTCTTTCCAACCCCAAAACACTGTTGCGTCGGCTCAAGTAAATACCGCCAGCCAACGTCCCCAAACCTGAAGCTGTCATCAGGAAGCCGAATGTGTTGGGTCCGCCATGGAGAACTTGCTTAGCAAAAATAGGTCCTAATGCTAAATAAAATCCCCATACCCAGCAGACTAAAGCCGATCCGACCAAGACAGATCGTATGGGTAAAAATCCGAAAGCGTAAATAAAGCTGGCTTTCAATTGTTCCAAAGGTTTAGCCCTAGAGACAATGGCTTGTTTAGGTTCTAGCTGCATCGCTAGGAGGGCAGCAATTACCGTAAAGTAACTGATACTATCGAGCAGAAAACAAATGCCTGATCCAACCACCGCAATCAACACGCCTGCAACCGCAGGTCCAAGCATAACAGAAACGCTGACAAGAGAAGAATACAAAGCAAGCGCATTGCCGAGACTTTTCTTTTCCACCGTTTCTGGTAAAAATGCCTGTCTTGTCGGTATCTCGAAGGCGTTGATTATTCCTTGGAACAAAGAAAGAAGCATAATTTGCCAGATACTAATAATACCGCTCAGAGCTAGCCATGTCAGAGCTAAAGACTGAAGCATCCCCATAATCTGACTAAAGAGTAGGACGCGGCGACGGTTCCAACAATCAGCGAAGATTGCACCCACCGGAATCAATACTAAACTGGGAATTAGACTGGCAAACCCCACTAAACCCAGCATCCACGCGGAATTGGTCAGGTGATACACTAGCCAGCTAGTAGCTACCTGAGTCATCGAAGTGCCAATCAGAGAAATTGCCTGACCTATGTAGTACAAGCGAAAATTTCTAGAACGAAAAGGAAGGAGCATAACCAAGTAATTCCTAATTCGTATACCCCTTCGGGTTCACCAGCTAGCTCTGCCTTAGTCGGGGTCAATCAGGCGGGCTTGTCGGGTCGTTAAACGCAGTGTGGGCAGCAAACCTTGCTCGTCCGTCAAGGGCGGAGTCGAAGCACTTAAATCGGGAGCGCCTCATGGAGTTGCATACTGGCAGGTATCTACGCTAGAATTATTCATATATCTATTTATTGATGTATTTACCGTATTTTACTTCAATATTTATCATAACAGTCTTTTCGGAAATATAAGTTCTGCAAAATTTTCACAATCCCACCTTGAAAGGGCTGGTCTTAACAAATATAAATCAACAAAATTAACACTGTTTGGCAACAAATTTAGTCCTCTTTTAGAGGACTTATGCTATGAGCCTGGGACTTCAAGTCCCAGGCGGATGTGGTCTATAGCAATCCTATTTGAGATCCGAACACCTGAAGGGGCGTATTGCAATACGCCCCTACCAAACCCGGTTTAGCAGTAGGGGCGTATTGCAATACGCCCCTACGAAACCCGGTTTCTCTGCGTTCACGAATCATTTAGGATTGCTATATCTGGATTGTAATTTCAACAACCGCTCTCCTGCCTTTGCCAAAGTTTCTGGTTTCTTACTAAAACAGAATCTGATAAATTTTTTACCTGCTTCTGATTGCGAGAAAAAGCTGGAACCGGGAACCACTGCAACACCAATTTCTTTAATTAAATATTCAGTGAATTCCACATCATTTTTGTAACCAAACTGCGAGATATCAGCAAACACGTAGTAAGCTCCCTTAGGAACAAAGTAGGGAATTTCAACCGCATCTAAAATTTGCAGAATATCGTCTCGCTTTTGTTGATAAAGCGTTGCCAGTTCTTCATAGTAACTCACCGGAAGTTGCATCGCCGCCACTCCAGCCCTTTGCAACGGTGCTGGTGCGCCAACGGTGAGAAAATCATGAACCTTGCGAATTGCTCCTGTTAATTCTGGATTTGACAGAATATAGCCGACTCGCCAACCAGTTACACTATAAGTTTTGGAAAGACCATTAATAGTAATAGTTCGTTCAGACATCCCTGGTAGAGTTGCCATTGCAATATGCTGCATTTCGTCATAGAGAATGTGTTCGTAGATTTCATCTGTAAATACCAACACATCCCACTTCTGACAAAGTTCAGCAATGAAAGTTAGTTCTTCACGAGTAAAGACTTTCCCTGTGGGGTTATGAGGCGTGTTGATGATAATGGCTTTCGTGCGTTCATTAAAGCAGTTGCGCAGTTCTGCTTCATCAAAAGTCCACTCAGGTGGATGCAGCGACACATAACGAGGAGTTGCACTGGCTAAAATGGCATCTGGACCATAGTTTTCGTAATATGGCTCAAACACTATCACTTCATCACCCGGATTCAGAGTTGCCAGCATGACAGCAGCCATTGCTTCTGTGGAACCACAAGTAACGGTAATTTGTCGTTCAGGATCAACATCCAAACTCAGATACCAACGGACTTTTTCGGCAATGGCGTGACGAAAAGCTTTATCCCCCCAGGTAATAGCGTACTGATTAATGTCTTCCTCTATTGCCTGACAAGCTGCCCGTTTTAACTCTGGCGGACAAGGAAAATCAGGAAATCCCTGAGCCAGATTCACAGCACCATATTGTAATGCGACTCTAGTCATTTCTCTAATGACTGACTCTGTGAACTGGTTTGCCTTATGTGAAATTTTTTGCTTTCCTGCCAGAGTCACTTTTATTCCTCCACTAATATAGAATCGACTGTAAATGAACAAGTTTACCGTATATTCTACCAAGACGCTGAGTTATTTTATAGTGACTCGTGTAAAGCTCCTAGCTTGCGCATTTTGGGCCAGATTGCAGCTACCACAACAACCACAACAATTGTGCCAATTCCACCGCCAACTACAGAAATTACCGGACCAAACAAAGCAGCAGTCAATCCTGATTCAAAGCCTCCTAATTCGTTAGAGGCACTGATAAAGATACTATTGATGGCAGCGACTCGACCGCGTAAGTCGTCAGGTGTCCGGATCTGAACTAGGGTATGGCGAATAATAACGCTAATACTATCTAGTGCGCCACTCAGCGCCAGCATGAGTAGTGACAGCCAAAACCAATGAGATAGCCCAAAAACAATGGTGACAATACCAAAACCTACGACAGACCAAAGTAGGGCTGATCCAGCTTGACGTAATGGTGGCAGATGGGCTAATATGACCGCCATGATGAGTGCGCCAATAGAGGGGGCTGCTCGTAAATACCCTAACTCTACTGGACCAACGTGCAAAATATCCTTGGCAAATATTGGTAGTAAAGCAACCGATCCCCCTAGTAATACAGCAAACAAATCCAAGGTGATTGCTGCTAAGATTAGCTGATTCTGCCAGACAAACTGAGCGCCAGCCGATAATGCTTTGAGTGATATTGGTTCTTTTGAAAGGGTTGTCTTTTGCTCTTTTATCGCTACTGTTAAAAGTAAACACAACATTGCTATCATTGCTGCTAGTAAGTATACCCCCGTGGCACCTCCAAAAGCAGCGATCGCTAAACCTCCCAAGGCAGGACCAATGACTGACGCTAGCTGAAAGCTACTACTATTCCAAGTGGCAGCATTTGTAAACAAACTAACTGGTATCAATTGCCACATAAAAGCATCGCTAGCAGGCTTTAGGAACGCCCTAGCCACACCTATTAATACTAAACAAGTATAAAATAGAACGACTGCACCTCGACTAAAAGACAGCACAGCTAAAGTCAGGGAGCAAAGGGCTAGCAGCATGACCGAGAGTAGCATGGTGCGCTTGCGATCGTTACGATCCGCTACGTGTCCCGCAATCAACGTCAGAGCAATCATTGGCAAGACTTGTGCCAAACCCACGCCACCCAAGACTAGAGCGGAACCAGTACGATCATAAAGTTCCCAACCAATTGCTACAGTCTGCATTTGCGTGCCTGTGAACAGGAGAACACGCCCAATCGTAAATAGTCGATAATCTCGAAACCTTAAGGCTGCAAAGGGATCGTGCTGTACAACCTTAGCACTGTTGAGAGTAGAATTCCGCTTGTCCAAAGACATATTTAAAGTAGAGTTAAACTTCTACAATCTGTGCCGAACTTTAATGGGTTTGTAGTAGCGCTTCAGCGCCGGTTAAATCCCGGTTTAACCCGCGCTGTAGACGCTGCGCGGCTTCCCGCAAGGGTAGCGCTACTACGAACTAAGAAAAGATTTTCTAATAATTAGATTATCTAAATATTTTTCGAAAGTCAAGATTTTGTTTTACCAACAGGGCATATGAAAAATACGGCGTTGCTGAATTGAAGTATGAAATGAAAAAATGGGGTATTTTAAAACTCTTTCTCTTTGCGCCTTTGCGCGGCAGTTCAGATCGCCGGAGGCCGGCGCTCTGCCTGCCTTGACTTTGCGTGAGGTAAATTCATACCCTGATTCAGCAACGGCAAAAATACCGTCTTGAATTTCAAGACGGTATGCTTGCTGATTATGGATGTTTGACACTCCCCATGCCTAAAGGCAAGGGGATTCTGTAAGAGTTTGGGCCGTATCTCCTACATATCCGACTGTCGGAGAAACCCACACATTGGCGGGGAAACACCGTAGGCGTGGTTCCTGGACTCAACCCACTTGGGATTGATAACGAACGTGGCGTAACTTTCCCCCAGTCTGGGGGTAGGGTGGGAAAATAATTCACCTGTTTGAGTCTACTCTAGCACGAAGCTCACACTCTTGTCAGTGCAATTTTTATCATCTACTGCCCTGTATTTGGTCAAAAATAGTTCCATCGTCAAAGAACTTTTTCTGAACTGCATCCCAGCCGCCTAAGTCTTTAACTGTGTAGAAGTTGCTAATCTTCGGGAACTGCTTTTGTGTTTCTTGACCGACAGTAGAGTTGACAGGGCGAAACCCTACCTTGGCAAACTCTCGTTGCGCTTCTGGTGTAAAGAGAAACTTGACGAAAGCTTCTGCAACTTCCCGAGTTCCACGCTTGTCCACCACCTTGTCTACGACAGCAACCGGGTTATCGATAGAAATATTGACTTGCGGAAGCACCGAGGGTAAGTTGGATTCCCCTTTTAACTTAGCTAGAATCTCCTCATTCTCATAGTTCAACAATACGTCTCCCTGATTTCGCTTATAGAAAGTATCACTAGATTCCCGCGCATCCTTAGGCAGCACGGCGACATTTTTGTAAACTTTCGTCACAAAGTCGCGGGCTTTTGCTTCATCTCCCCCTGTTTTTACCACTGAACCCCACAATGCCAGGAAGTTCCAACGCGCACCGCCAGAAGTCTTGGGATTGGCAGTTATAATGCTGACTCCTGGTTGGCTCAAGTCAGCCCAGTCGCGAATTTTTTTAGGATTACCAGGACGAGTCACCAGCACTACAGCTGAACGAGTGACGATCGCATTGTTAGGGGCTTTTTTTTCCCAGCCTGGGTTGATCAGTCCAGCCTTTTGGATTTTATCCACATCCAATCCTAGGGCCAGCGTCACCAAGTCTGCCTCCAAGCCATCAATCACTGCCCGTGCTTGGGTACCAGAACCTCCATAACTCTGTTGAAAATTGACATCTTGGTTGTGTTCTTTCTTCCACTTTTGTGTAAATAGGGGAATTATTTTTGAATATGCCTCCTTCGTGACAGCGTAGGAAACTAGAGTTACTTCCACCGTTTTAGGTTGCTGACTGATAACCTGAGATTTTGTGTCAGTCGGTTGGTTTTGTAAAGAAATCCCTGCATAAGCGGGTAACACAACCAGCAAGGTGCAGGCGCGAGTTGAAGACTGTTGCCAGGGTTGCAGCAAAGATTTCCAAATATTCCATCGACGATTTTGCATGATTATAGTTAAAGATGATTATATCTACGCTAAATTGATAAGTTTACTGGATTTTAATACAAGATAAATTTACAATGCAAGTAGTCCTGGATACAATTTATTAATTAAGTTTTTTAGAGCGCATCTTTAGCCTGAGCGTATATATATCTGAGAGTATTTACTATCCAGGCATTTGTGACGCTGCTCTTTACGATCCCCCCAGATGTAGAAAACAAATTGCGGTAATATGATTAAATACTTCATCCATCGGCTACTGACATTTATTCCCACACTTATTGCCATCAGCATCGTTGTGTTCACAATCCTAGCATTGGCACCAGGGGATCCAATGGGTGAGTTTGCGCTCAACCCCTCGATTACAGCAGAAGTTCGAGAGAATATCAGAAAGTCCTTCGGGTTGGATCAACCAATACATATTCGCTACATTAAGTGGTTGACGTCTTTTGTTAGGGGAGACATGGGTTACTCCTTTACCAGCCGTAGTCCGGTTCTCGGGTTGATTATCCAACGTCTACCAACAACATTATGGATCGTTGGTTCTGCCTACGTTCTTGCTACACTGCTGGCTGTTCCAATGGGTGTGATTTCTGCTATCAAACGTAACTCAATTGTTGACACAATAGTTACAACCGTAGTGTTTGTCGGATTTTCTTTACCTACATTTTTTACTGGCTTGTTATTTATTATTATCTTCAGTGTCCAGTTAAAATGGCTACCTTTTATCTATAACAGCACTTTGCAAGTTACTGATTGGCAAAGTTTGATGGCGCAAATTAAACAGTCGATCATGCCCATCTGTGTGCTGACACTTTTGCAGACGGCACTATTAATGCGCTTTGTACGTTCAGAAGTCTTGGAAAAACTCCATCAAGACTATGTACGTACTGCTTATGCTAAAGGATTGCCTGCGTTTGTCGTCATCTATCGTCACGTATTACGGAATGCATTAATTCCCGTGGTTACACTTATGGCGTTAGAGATCCCGAATATTTTCACAGGGGCTTTGGTCACTGAACAAGTTTTTCGTGTTCCTGGTATTGGTGCTTTATTGATTGAATCTATCAATCGGAATGATACACCAGTGGTCATGTCGATTACTTTTATCTATGCAATTTTGATTGTTGTTTTTAATCTGGTTGCAGATGTTCTCTATGCTTTATTAGATCCTCGAGTCAAATACATAAATTAGTGTAAATACGGATATTGTATGTTCAAGCGAGAGCGAGATCAAACTCCAGAAGAACCGAAAATTTCAGTTTCTCCGACAGTAGAGTCTATTGCTCCTGGGCAAGGAACACTAGGACAAGAAGCGTGGTACAAGTTTTGTCGCAACCGTCAGGCACTGTTCGGTACTGTAGTCCTACTCATAATAGTCTTGAGCGTCCTGATTGGTCCATTCATATATTCTACTCCCATCAACAAAATTGACTTTGGTCAATCCTCCCATCCTCCTAATTGGGAACATCCGTTTGGTACAAATGACCTGGGTCAGGATATATTAGCGCGATTGTTGTACGGGGGAAGGATATCGATCGCAGTGGGAATTTTTTCCATGTCCGTTGCTATCTTGCTGGGCACATTCATTGGCGCAATTTCCGGCTTTTATGGTGGCTGGCTGGACATGATTTTGATGCGCTTGACCGACTTATGCCTTGCTTTACCGCGACTGCCATTGTTGCTACTAGTCATATTTTTATTTCGTGATGCCATGAAAGCGATCGTTGGTCAAGAACTAGGTATATTTCTATTGATAGTCCTCATCATTGGTGGACTGAACTGGATGAACGTGGCTAGATTAGTCCGATCTGGTTTTTTGATAGTACGCGAAATGGAATTTGTCACAGCAGCGCGGGCGCTTGGTGCAAGTCCCCAACGCCTAATTTGGATTCACATTCTGCCCAATGTCATTAGTCCCGTATTAGTTGCTGCTACGCTGTCAGTTGGTAATGCAATTATCACCGAATCTACCCTCAGTTTTTTTGGTCTTGGATTTCCACCAGATATACCAACTTGGGGGCGAATGCTTTATGATGGGCAGAATTTTTTGGAATTTGCTCCTCATATGGTTCTTTTTCCAGGCACCGCGATATTTCTCACGGTGCTTAGTATTAACTATATAGGTGATGGTCTCAGAGATGCTTTAGACCCGAGGTTGTCTTAACCAAGTTCTGCTGCTACCAATCCTCTCTAGACAAACCCTCATTTTTTCTGCCAGAACCTGTACATGCGGCAACGCTTTTAAAACTCGGTTCAGCGGGTTTAGTTTCATATTTTCCTAGTTTATTGCTGTGTTTCTTCAGAGCACCCCACCGGCGGCGTAGACGCTCTTAGCGGCTTGTCGTCAGACATCGCCACCCGTTACTCATTACAGAAACACCACCATTCTCCCCTCTTCCCCCACTCCCCACTCCCCACTCCCCACTCCCCGTGTTTCTTCAGAGTTATCATTATTAGGGACAAGCCTATAGCTTACGAGAACATCTATGCTTTTGAGCCTACGTTCTTCAGTCAGTTCTTTCTTCAGGATTGGTGTAGTAACTCTTGTTTTGCTTGCCTTAAGAGGTCTAAGTGGGTCTGTATCTGCACAGTCTGTATCACCGACATGTAATGGTATACAATTAGGCGCATTTGACAAGCCCGTGGTGACAACTGTAGCTCTTCGCGAAGGCTTCTTTGCACAAGAAGGGCTTAATGTCTGTTACAACCAAGTGACCAGTTCAGTTTCCCAGTTCAATGACCTATTTGCTGGCAAGTACCAGTTGATTTTAACCGCAGCAGACAACGTAGTTAACCGCATCGTCAACTCCAAACTACCAGTTGAGATAGTGGCAGGAAGCGATACAGGTCCAGATATCGTTCTCGCCGTCAACACATCCCTTGGAATTAATAGTATTGCTGACTTGCGGGGCAAGCCTATTGCTGTAGATGCGCCGGACTCTGGGTATGTTTTTGCCTTACGTAAAATTTTGGCAGATAATGGGCTGTTTCTAGAGAAAGGTGATTACTCACTGCAAGTAATTGGTGGAACTCCTCTGCGTTATCAGTATCTCGCTGCTGGGCAGACACCTACTGGCGATCCAGTCTATGGCACTCTGCTGACTTACCCATATACTGTCATAAGTGCTTCTCAGGCATCCATTAGTGTGCTGGCGAGATTTTCAGATTATGTTGCGCCTTATCAGGCCCGTGTACTTGCTACTACAACTGATTATGCGGTTACCTCCCCTGATACAATTATTGCCTTTTTACGTGCTTATATCAAAGCTGGTCAGTTTGTGGCTAATCCAGCAAACCGTGCAGTAGTCATTGCTGATATTGCGGCTGATTTGGGTGTGACATCAAATGTCGCTGCTACTGAGTTAGATGCAGATCTTTCCCACAAAAGTGGAGAAATTCTGAATGCACAAATAGACGAGCAAGGTCTAATTAATACTATTAATCTACGTCAGGAATTTGGTGGCTTCAATAATCCTGTGGATAGCATTGAACTGGCAAAGGCTGGTAGCTCAGTGTATAATGACCAGTACTGGCAAGCAGCAATCAATTCACTTTCACGGAAGAAAGGTAGAGGGCATAAGGCAAGAATTCAATACTTTGAACTACTAAGACCATAGCGTAGCTTGGTCTTAGAGTCTATTGGATCACTCCGCAAGCATCCAGTTTTCTTTCTTGTCAACCTTATATTCGCTGGTTCCCCGGCTCACCTGTCCATGCAAGTGATTTCTCCGTAAACGTATTTGGGGCGTAAATTCCGGTCTGACCAACCGTACTCGATCCAAATTAAGCATCTCCTGCTCAATTCCTTTGTTTCCTATATTCACTCCGGCGTTATTATCCGCGTCATTAAAATGTCCGCACTCTGAGCAGACAAATTTTTCTTTGTCACGGTTATCCGCACTAATGTGATGACATTCTGGGCATTCCTGAGAAGTATGATGTGGCAAAACAACTACATGCTTCTTGCCTTGTTTCCTGGATTGTTCCGCTATTTTAGTTCGCAACTGATACCAGGCTGCATCAGAAATTGCCTCGTTTAAAGCTGACTTTGCAGTTTGTCCATTTTTTATGTATTTCCCGTTTTCGTCAACTTTTGGTCGGCAACGCTTTTTCATCCCAGAAATATTTAAGTCTTCCACTACATTCATGTCAGCTTGACTGACAAAAGTTTTTGCTACTTTGTTCTGGTAATCGTTACGCTTTCTGGCAATTTTTTGATGAATTTTGGCAACTTTAATGTTAGCTTTCTTCCTATTTTTAGAGCCTTTCCTTTTCTTCGAGGCTCTGCGTTGCCTAATTTTAAGTTTACGGCTTTCTACTTTTTTGAATTGTGGATTCAGGTACTGTATCTTTCCCGAAGTACTAAGTAATTTTTTAATGCCCATGTCACCACCAATAACAGTCTCAATCTGGTTGTTACTAATTATTGGTACATCAGGAATTGAATCATCTTTAATTAGAATTGAAACGTAAAAACCGTCGGCTTCTTTAGTTATCGTTGTTTTTCCAATTTCGATGCCATCCCACCATTGACGTGAATTATAAAACCTAACCCAGCCTAGCCCAGATAAATATATCTTGTAGGCTTTCAAATCTAACTTAACTGCTTTAGGGTCAAATTCAAATCCTTGATCGTGAGGACGAGTGTAATTAGGATATCCCCCCAACACGCGAAAAAATTTTTGAAAAGCTTCATCAACATTATTAACTGCTTTTTGCAGGACAAAAGCATTAACTATTGCTAACTCTGGTTTTTCTTGTTTAAGTTTTGGTAAATAAGATGCTTGAACTTCGTAATTGGAGCGCTTAACAGAAGGTTTTTTGGGTTCTTTTCCAACTTTTGGCTTGCGTGGTCTAGCTCGTTTCTCATCTCCAGTCTTCCAAGGATCACCCAAAGATACACTGCGATTAACTGAACAGAACAAGCCAGAGCTAAGTGCTTCAAAACTCTCGAATATATCTGGGTGATTTGCTTTTAAGGTAAGGTCAGAACGCAATGCAGACACCGTATAAGTTTGTTTATTGTGTAAAGCGCAGTAATCACCCATCACAAAATGACGATGATAAGTAAATTCTCTATCTCCAATCATTCTGTTTTTAACGTAGCTAATTTTACTTTGCCAGTCAATCATTTGCTTAAATACTGTTTGATTGGGATGTAGCTTAAACCTAAAAGTAGTTTGCATGGCTTGCTATCCTTACCCTTTCGACCTTGGGGCAAAATATGTTACCATCATAACGTACTCACTTAGCGTTGTCAATGAAAAAGTTAAGCGGTGGAACAGTTTATCAACTGTCTATTACATTTAGTCCTAGTCACGAAATATCGGCGTAAGGTCATTACCGTTGAAATGCTTAATCGACTACGAGAAATATTTGCAGCGACTTGTGAAAAGTGGGAATGCAGTTTGCAAGAATTTAATGGAGAAACGGATCATGTTCATATGTTAGTTGACATTAATCCTAAAGTCTGTATCAGTACTTTCGCTAATAATTTAAAAACAGTATCTTCAAGGGTTAATTCGGAAAGAATTTACTGACCACGTTAATCGTTTTTATTATGAAGATGTGTTTTGGAAAATTGGCTCCGATCGTTTCTTCAACAGGAGGAGCAAATTTAGAAATAATTAAGCGTTACATTGAACATCAAGAAACACCATTATCCTAGTCTCAATATATAATTGTTAAAAGCTTAACTGCCCTTTCAACTGTTTCTGCTGTGCAGAAAAAAGTTGACTCGCGCGTTTCGCTTTTAACCCAGCATTCACCTAAGCCTAAACTTCGTTATAGGCGCAGTACTCTGCTGGTAATTCCGATAGAACGTCAAATTAATCGTTTGTTTGATTCAGCTTTAGCACCAGAAACAGTAGGAAAATTAGATTTTACACGAGTGCCTAACGCGTGGCGTTCTACATTCTATTTCACCAGATGTCTTTTGCATTCATCCCAGTTGCTTTTACGCAGTTGGGCTTTTTTAATGCCGATCGCCGTTGCGCTACAAGCGTGCAACTTAACAATTCTTTGTAATCCTATGGCGAAATCTAAACTCAAGCAAAGTAAGGGCGTATTGCAATACGCCCCTAAACCATATCTGATATCAGGTTCGGTTAATTGCTTATCATAAAAACCTCTCCGCGTCCCCGTGTCACCGCGTCTCCGCGTCAGTCTTAATTATAAGTATTCAACCAAACATGATATGACGATTTCTGTCAATGCGTAAGTCATAAAAATTAAAGTTGGTATACAGTAGCTATATACTATTGTAAATCTATCAATTTAGTGTAGAATGATTTCAGTTATGCTCCCTTCCTTTGGAATGTTGCTTGCATTTGATAGCAAAATTCCAAAGCAAACAGATGAGTGTGAATACCACCCTACATATCAAAATTCAGGAGAATCTACATGGGCTACAAGCATATCGAAGTCAAACAGGTAGCTGGTTTCATCGGTGCTGAAATTAGTGGCGTAGACCTTTCCCATCCTCTAAATGATGATCAAGTCAAAGAGATTCGTAAAGCGCTATTGAAGTGGAAGGTAGTGTTCTTTCGTGGTCAGAACATCGATCATGCTGGACAAGTTGAGTTCACATCTCGTTTCGGCGAAGTGACTTTCGCACATCCACTCGGAGAGCCTGAACCAATCGCGGGATTTCCGCAGATCAAAGCCGTAGACCGTAAGCTTTATGAGAAGCAGTACGGTTTTCGTAGTGGAGGTCCCTGGCACACAGACGTAACGGCGGCTATCAACCCGCCAGCAGCATCGATTTTACGTGCAGTTAATGTCCCCAGCTTCGGTGGTGACACCCAGTGGAGTAATCTCGTTGCAGCTTATGAAGGTCTGTCAGCACCCCTGCGAGCACTAGCAGATACATTGAAGGCTGAACATCGCTTCAATGGGGGCGGGCATCAGCGCAACAGCAAATTCGCTGAGCGCATTGCTGTCAATCCACTAGTCTCAATCCACCCAGTCGTAAGGGTTCATCCTGAGACTGGTGAACGTGCCTTGTTCGTGAATCCTGGCTTCACCTCGCACATTGTTGACGTGTCACCACAAGAGAGTAAGCTGCTGCTTGAGTTGTTCTTCAACCAAATCACCAAGCCTGCCTACACCACCCGTTTCCGATGGAACAATGGTGATATCGCGTTCTGGGACAACCGCGCCACTGTGCATTTGGGTCCTCAAGATTTGGATCATTTGGATGTCGAGCGTGTCCTTTATCGCACCACCATCACAGGTGATGTTCCAGTTGGGGTCGATGGTTTCCGTTCAGAAGTGGTTCAAGGTGAGGTGTTCAACGCAGAATTACCAACCGTCTTCAAGCAGAAAGCTGAGGTGTAGAAGCAAAACCAGTAGACATCTCCAGAAATGATGTAGGGGCGTATTGCAATACGCCCCTACCAAGGGTTGTAGACAACGCATAATTAATTTCCACCAGATGTCTAGTGATTTCGTAAGCTACAAAGTGCTAAGCTGGGCTGCCTGCATCAACCGCCGCCCAGCGTGACGACTCCACACACCTACCTTCGGGTAGGTGTGGGCTTTTAAGAAATTAGAAGTTCGTAAATCAAGGAGACATGATCATGACACTCACGGCAAGTCGGATTGAGATTACACCCACTGGATCAGCTCTTGGAGCCGTTATTACCGGAGTCGATGCCAGTCATTCTGCGGAACCAGAGGTGATTCTGCAACTGAAGCAGGCATGGCGCGATCACCACATCCTCATCTTCAAAAACCAGACATTAACTGATGACCAGTTGTTAGCCTTTGCCAGTTACTTTGGCGATATTTTCCAGCAGCCTGCCTACGTCCGCAGAGGCGAAACGGAGGAGTACCTGCCACCCCTTGTTCTCACTCTCGCGAATGCTGCTGCTGAAGAAAGTTCGGTCAATATCCTGCCTAACTATCGGGAACTTTTACCCCACATCGATCACGACTGGCTCCCCTTACCATCTAGTGGTTCCCTGCTTTATGCAGTACAACTGCCTGAAAATGGTGGACCCGATACCTACTGGGTGAATTTGATTCAGGCTTACGAAGAGCTAGATGATGCCACCAAGCAGCAAATTGCTGGCTTGCAGCTACGCCACTTTAATTTCTATGGCAAGTATCGGGATGAGTATCCTAAGCCTGCCTACGCTGCCGGTCGTTCCGCTGAACCAGGCGAACGAGTTGCTACCCATCCTCTGGTTCGCACTCACCCAGATACTGGCAAAAAAATCCTCTTCCTGAATGCCGCTAGCGAGGTAGACATTGTGGATTATGACCATGTGGAAGGGGCAAAACTAATTGCGCGGCTGCAGGAGCATATCAAGCAACCCCGGTTTGCCTATCGGCACCAGTGGGGCAAGGGCGACCTGCTTTATTGGGATAACCAAGCAACGGCTCACTATCGCCCCGAATTTAATGCCAACGCAACTCGGATTTTGAAGCGGATCAGCATCCGGGGCAGCCGTCCTTTCTAAGTTTAGCAGACATCTGGGTAGGGGCGGGTTTACCGATAGCTTTGTGCTGTTGGCAATTATGCGGTTAAACCCGCCCCTGCAATTTGCGGGATTATTTAGTTCACGATCCTTACCAAAAATAGAATCCTGCGATCGCCTTCGGGGGAATGCAAAAAATTTGGCAACCGGCATCAACAACACGAGATTGAGAGCCATGATTAAACCTTACGTTGAGAAACCATTAATCTCCAGGCGCAATTTGCTTTACACCTTGTATGGGTTGACCTCTTTCACTGCATTAGTAAGCTGTAGGGCAAATTCCAGCAGTGGAGACAAGAGTACGACTCCTAACAACAGCACAACTGCGAGTAATAGCAAAGCTAAACTTGTTCGACTTGGCTTCACAACATTTGGCGATCTGGTACACGACAAAGGTGTAATCGAAAAGCGTTTAGCTCCTTTGGGAGTGGGTGTTACCTGGACGAAATTTATCTCCGGTCCACCCCTTCTGGAAGCCTTAAGTGTGGGTAGCATTGATGCGGGACAAGTCGGGGAAACGCCACCGATCTTTGCCCAAGCTGCTGGCAGCAATCTGGTTTACCTGGTGAATATCCCGCCGGGGACGGGGGAAAGCTATGGGATTATCGTGCTCAAGGATTCTCCCATTAAAACGGTGGCGGATCTTAAGGGCAAGAAGGTTGCCTATGCCAGGGGAACCGCTTTGACCTATTTTCTGGTGAAAGCGCTGGAAGAAGTTGGACTGAAGTTTGACGATATTAAAGCTGTTAATTTGACTGTTGCCGATGGACATGCGGCGTTTTTGAACAAAACTGTTGATGCCTATGTGGCTATCGACCCTAACCTGATCAAGTTTCAACAAGAGGGAACGATCCGAGTTCTACGGGATGCCCAGGGAATTAAAACACCCGGCTCTTTCTACTTAGCTTCCAGGGAGTTTGGTAGCAATAACGCTCTTCTTGTCAAAGCAATTCTGGAAGAGTACTACCAGGTTGGAGAGTGGGCGAATAAAAACAGGCGGGCAGCGGCTGAAATCCTTGCCCCGAATATAAAGGTTGATGTGCCAACGATGGAAATAATTCTGTCTCGGCGAAAATACGATATGCGACCCATTAATGAGGAAGTGCTGCGGGAGCAACAGCAGGTTGCTGATCTCTTGTACCAGTTAAAAATCGTACCAAAACAAGTCAATATTCGGGAAGCAACCCTGACTTCTCAGCAGTATGCGTCAATCACACCGGATAGCATCAGAACTAAGGCGTAAGGATTTTAGGTTGGTGGCTTGCTCTTGTGTTATATCAAGTCCGTCTGATTACCTACAATGTTTCCCGCCTCACGGGGAAGCCAGTCCCCGTGAGCAATTGCTAAAAACCGTATTGGGGTTTAATCAGGATAGAAAACCAGGGTTCGTAGTTCGATGCTAGATGCGCGGTGGGGCGTTGGGCGGGCTTGTGGGGTCGTCAAACGCAGTGTGGGCGGCAAATCTTGCTCGTCCGTCAAGGGCGGAGTCGAAGCACTTAATCAGGAGCGCCTCATGGAGTTGCATTTGTGGAAAGTAATACCATTTATGGGTCGGGTTGTAAGTGATCCCGTAGGTTTCGCCGACGCGATCGCGGTACACTAGGTCAGTAGCCACAAGGTCTGCTGGGGCTATACTTTGCGCGTCGCACACTGTCAATGGTGACTCTTGGGTTCCACTCCCTGTGGAGGGAAATACATAGCGCGAACTGGGTTGACTCTTCGAGGTCAAATAATCAGACTGGCAGGTATCTACGCCAGAACTTTTGCATAATACTGTTAATCGGTTGGCAAAACGTATTTTTTATTCAAAGCTATTATAACAGTCTTTGCTCAAATAAAAGTTCTGCACAAGGAGGTAGACTCTGGTGAAGAGGCCCTCACCCCCAACCCCTCTCCCAAATTGGGAGAGGGGTGCCCTTTCTTGGGCTATCTTGAGGGCATTCTGTATGTACGAGGAGTGAGAACCGCTATATTATTGCTAATCACTTTTGTTGATTTCTCCGACTTACTTGTAATTTATGCGCCAATCTTTGATATTCCAAGTATCAGCATCCCATGGGGTTATGTCTACACCGACAAGCTTGTTACTGCTGCCACTCACTTTTGCTCTAGCAACTAGGGGAATGACGATCGCATCTTGAATCAGCAAGTCGTTCATCTGAATAAATAGCTGTTGGCGTTTTTCTGGATTTAACTCTGTTGTAGACTGTTGCCAGAGCTTATCATATTCAGGATTACAGTAGCGAGAACCGTTAGGGCGGGACCAATTGTTTTTTTTCTGGGAAATTTCAGCACAAGTCCACCCCTTCATATAAGCACCGGGGTCTGGGTTCTCATTGCCGTTAGTCAACATTTGCACGTCAGCATTGAAATGACTAGCCGTGTCTGGGTTAGAGGGATCGCTGGAAAAGTAAATACTTGGATCTATAGTTTTGAGTTCTACCTTCACACCGATAGATGTTAATGCTTGTTTAATGATTTCTTGAGTCTTTTGTCGCAGTGGGTTAACCCCAGTTTGGAAAACAACACTCAACTCGACACCATTTTTACTCCGGATACCATTACCATTGCTAGCTTTCCATCCAGCTTCATCTAATAAAGCAGCAGCTTTTGCAAGATCGAATTTGTATGTCGTATTGGGCGAATTGTAAATATCAGGTCCTACGAGAGTATTAGAAATAGGGCGACCTGTTGAGCCATATAACTGCTGGTTAATAGTATCGCGGTCAATAGCATAGTTAAAAGCCTGACGTACTTTCTTATCGCTAAAGAAAGGATGGGGAAACTGGAGACTAGAGCGTTCACCGTCCTTCGTTGCCTTATTTGGATCGGTCTGATTAAGAAAAATGCGCTCCGCCAAACCTCCAAAAACGATGTCTAGCTTACCCTTACCTGCTGCTTCCAGTTGCTTAAGAACTGGGGCTTCCACCTGGAGATTCCAGGCAAAGTCTACGTCCCCAGTCTGAAGAACAGCTCTCGCAGCAGAAGTGGCATCCCCACCCCCCTTAAGTTCCACTCGCTTAAACTTTGGCTGAGTGGCTTCTCGAAAAAAAGGATTAGCCTCATAGATCACAATGTCACCTGGTTTAAACTCTACCACCCTATAGGCACCAGTACCAACAGGAAGCAAGTTACCAGGCGCTTCCCTAGCGTTAGAGCCATTGTATTTCAGGAAGATGTGATGCGGCAGGATTAACCCATTTTGGCCAACAAAAAGTAGCCCCCAAGCAGGATTCGCATCTTTGAAAGTTATTTTGACTGTGTGGTTGTCAACGGCTTCTACACTTTTTACAGCGTCATAGTAAGCAGTAGTGGTAGCAGCTACTGATGGATTGGAGATAAATTTGTAAGTAAATACCACATCCTCTGCTGTAAAAGGTTGTCCATCAGACCACTTAACTCCCTGTTTGAGTTTCCAGATCACAGACTTGCCGTCACGAGCCAGTTCACCGTTTTCTATGGAGGGGATTTCTTCTGCTAAAAAGGGAATTAATTTACCCTTTTTATCATAACTGGCAAGTGGTTCGTAGGTAATTCTGCTGGCATGGAGGTCTTTGAGACCTTGAGATAGATGAGGATTGAGAATAGTTGGAGCCTGCCAGTAAAGCAGTCGTAATGTATCACCACTGCCACTAGTAGATTCTTTGATGGAAGATTCAGGTTTAACAGCAAAGCAGGCAGTCAAAAAAAATACACCTATCAAAGATAGAGCAAAAATCTGACATCTGCTGAATTTATTCAAGACAGCCATATTTTATTTCTCTGGAAGGTGCTACTTAGCTAAAAATTGATTGGTGCTATCTATCAAAATAATACGGTAAATCTGTGTGCTTTTAGTTTTTCCAGAAAACTATGGAGATTATTGCACATACAGAATGCGCAAAGCAAGTATTTTCGTAATTCTTGAATGTAAGTCCACTGGTATAGTCGCTACCTACTACCTATTTTTTAGGATGATCAAAAAGAGCTTAAGCGAGCAGTATTGAGTCCCAAAAAAAACAAGTGAGTCATTCTTTTGACTTTTGACGAGCGCAAGAGCGGTACTAGCCTCAGATGTATCAGCTTCAGATAGTATCGAGTCGCTCTAGAAAAGAGTCGTGACGCACTACTAGAGTGAGAATTCCACCAACTAGCAGTGCTGCTGCCATGACAAGCAGCCCTCCGGTAAAACTATTAGTGGCATCTTTAACTAAGCCGATAACATAGGGAGCAACAAATCCTCCCAAATTGCCCACAGAGTTAATCAATGCTAAAGAGCCAGCGGCAGCTGTACCGCTTAAAAAGGCAGTGGGTAAAGCCCAAAATGGCCCTAAAGCCCCCCAAATTCCCAGTGCTGCCAACGAAAGGGATGCTAGGGCAGTCACAGGCTCATGAAAGTAAGCACTCAGAACTAGACCAAATGCGCCAATAAAAGCTGGGATAGCCACATGAGCGCGGCGTTCTCTAGTCTGGTCTGAGTGGCTACCAACAAAAACCATTCCGATCGCACCTACCAGATAGGGAATAACTGAAAGAAATCCCACCCACAGGTCACTTAATCCAGAAAAACCTTTAATAATTTGTGGCAGCCAGAAACTAATACCATAAAGACCAATGACTAGCGTGAAATAAATCAGGCTCAGTAACCAAACTTTAGGATTGACAAGAGCTTGGAGTAAGGTGTAACTGTTATGACTAGTTTTGTGATCGTATTCTAACTGCAATCTCTCCAGGAGCCAGAAACGCTCCTCTGGTTCCAACCATTCAGCTTGCTCTGGACGTTCGCATAGATAACTCAGCACCACAAAACCCATAATGATGGCGGGTAAACCCTCTACTAGAAATAACCACTGCCAACCCGCTAATCCCATAATTCCATGTAGAGTCAGCAGCAGACCAGAAAGGGGCGCTCCCACAACCCCAGCTATAGCAGTTGCTGTCATAAATAAAGCTACGGTTTTAGCGCGTTGAATTGTTGGGAACCAATAGGTGAGGTAAAGAATAATTCCAGGAAAAAAGCCAGCTTCGGCAATTCCTAAGAAAAAACGTAATAAGTAAAAACTCAAAGGGCTTTTGACAAACATCATACTTGCGGCAATTACGCCCCAAGTTATGACAATCCGGGCAATCCAAACCCTAGCACCAATTCTTTCTAAGATGAGGTTACTGGGAATTTCAAATAAAAAGTAGCCCAGGAAAAAAATCCCCGATCCTAAACCATAGATTGTGGAACTAAAGCCCAAATCATGATTCATTTGTAAGGCGGCAAACCCGACATTAACCCGATCCAAATAAGCAATGATATAGAGCACAAATAACAAGGGAATGAGCCGCCGAGTTATCTTGTTTAATACCTTTCGTTTGAGCGTTTCATCTAATGTCATCTAAGTTCTCCGATTTTATTCCTTGCGGTTGCTGTTGTTTCAAATTGACACTCCCCATGCCTAAAGGCAAGGGGATTCTGTAAGAGTTTTAGCCGTATCTCTTACATATCCGACTGTCGGAGTTTCCCACACATGGCGGGGAAACACCAGAGGCTTGGTTCTTGGACTCAACGCACCCAGGCGTTGATAACTTCACAAGCGTAACTTTCCCCCAGTCCGGGGGTAGGGTCTTTTTATTTTTTGGGAAGACCAATCCCGCTCTTAATGCAAGTGTTCTGCTAGCTTTTGTGTCGGCGTGATCCAGGTGTTTACAATTAACACAAAGGAACTTTTCGCCCTCACGATTTTTTTGATCGACATGCCCACATTCTGGACATTCTTGGGAGGAGTGCTTAGCAGGTACTGCCATAACTGGCTTGCCTACTTTGACTGCAAGCCAAGTGACTTTGTTAAAAATATCGCTCCAGCCAGCATCTTGAATAACTCGGTTCAATCCAGTTTTTTGGCTTGCCCCGTTGCGATTATAACCACCCTTGCCGTCATGTTTTGGCTTAGCACGCTTGACCATATTCTTGATTTTCAAGTCTTCTCGTGCCACTGCATCAGCGGTCTTGACAATGGTGGATGCGACTTGCCAATTGTGCCCATCCCTCTGTTGGGCAATTTTGTGTTGCTGTTTGGCTAATTTCTTGATAGCCCTAATCTTGTTCTTGGAACCTTTTTGTTTACGGGCAATAGCACGTTGACGCATCGCTAATCGACGTGCTGTCCTCTTATTGGTTGCAAAGCGTTTATTTTCAAGGAAGCTACCATCAGATAAAGCTACTAGCTTGGTTATGCCTACATCGATGCCAACAACTGATTTGCACGAATCCAATGGATTCAATTCTGGTACTATACCAGGAATCTCCACTAACATCGAGATATACCAATTACCACCCTCACGCTTGATTGTGCAAGTCCTTAAATCCTGGATCTGGGACAAATCACGGCTGTTGTGAAATTTCACTTCGCCAATTCCAGGCAGGTAAGCGGTAGCGTAATTCTTGCGAATATGACGCAGGATGACACGACCCGGCTTGTACTCAAAAGAATCTAGTCGTCGCAGGAACTGCGGGAAACCT
>JADQBA010000252.1 GCA_016903675.1 Stigonema ocellatum SAG 48.90 = DSM 106950
TTGAAATCCTTGTAGAGACGTGAAATTGCACTTCGTGCCGCAACGAGAGGCGCGTCTTGGGAAAATTACGTCCAAGTTTCGACATTTCTTCTTCGTGTTCTTCGTGCCTTCGTGGTTCAAAAAGATTTTTAAACCGCGAAGGCACGAAGAACACGTTCGCGCAGCGTCTCCCCTTGGGAGAAGGAAATCCAAGTATTACGACTTGCACCTTGAAAGGGCTAGTCCTAAACCTATATCTTTGGAACCAAAAGCGATCGCCATACCCTAGAAGTCTCACCCCAAAAACTCTACAGGTCCCAGATGACTCACCAAAGCTGCTTGTAACCCAGCTTGATAAGATACAACTGCTGTTACAACTACAAACAGAATAAAAGTAATAACACCTGCAATTTGCCGTTGGAGGTTGTTGTGTTTCTTATGGATACTGCGCTCAACAAACTCCGACTCCATAGAATTCAACCAAAAGGGATCAGATTTAAAGAATTGCTCTATCCGTGGCAGGCGGGGGTCATTATCCCAGAGAATACCAACAGCTTGCTTCTGATTCTCATACCACTTCCTTACATCTATTGTCAATTCGTTTCGCAGAAGTAACTTTACTAGTTCTTGGTTTTTCCAACCTTGTAGCTTATCCCACGCCCTGACTAAGGCATCATGGGCTGGTTCTACATAAGGTTGACCTTCAGAGTTCGTTCCTTCTACAATCAAGCGGGCTTGAGAAAAGCATTGAATGACTTTTTCCACCCGGCTGTTCTCTTCTGGGTCTGAGTACTTCAGTTCAGATCTGGGTACTCTTCGCCGTGCTGACTCTCCTCCCTCCACTGAAACCATCCGCAGCATCACCCGACGCACGGTTTTTTCATAGGCTGAGTCTTTTTTCACTAAATTCTCATACTCTTCTGTGGCTCTTTTGGTGAGTGAACCCATAACACCACCTAAATCATCGTAGTCCTCCTGAGTCATGACCCGTTTAGTATCCCGACGCCGCAAATACTTCAGATAAAGCTCACTTAGGGTAAAAGACAGCAGTGGTAATGCTCCTGGCATCTGCACCACCTCATTAATGAGATCATCCACTAATCCAGAAGGCTCGAAATACATCACGTTCTCAGATGCTGGCTTCTCAATGACCTCCCGCAACTCATCTTGTGTCATCGGTGGCACAACAAACCGAGCCTTCATCCACTGGCTTCGCTCCAACAGAGTACTGGAAAACTGAGGCTCAAAGTCAGAGCGCAGGGTAATGATAACGTGTAATCGTTCTGAATTATGAGCCAATAGCTTCTTAAGCCAGCTCAAGAACTGCTTCTGCATCTCTGGGTGACACATGGTGACTAGTTCTTCAAACTGGTCAATGACCAACACAGAATTGTTATTTCCTGAGCTAACCTTCTCAATGAAGGCTGAGGGTGTCAGTTTCAGTAGTTCCTTACTCAGCCCATTAATCTGGTTCTGGTAATCTACGATGTTTCCATTGACAGTGTGCAAGACCTCTCTGGCTAGAGCTTTAAAGGGAGACTTGCCAGGACGCATTGGACCAATGATCTGCCACTGTTTGGAGCGTAAACGAGGAAGTAACCCAGCTTTGACTAAACTCGATTTACCTGTACCGGAAGCTCCTTGCACCACAGTCAGTCGTGGCTTTTCCCGAGTAGATAAATGTTCGTGAAGTTTCTCTATGACTCGTTGTCTGCCAAAGAAAAACTCTTTGTCTTCCTCATTAAAAGATTCTAGACCTCGGTAAGGATTAGTTTTTTCATTCAGTTGGGGTGCTTTTTCTAATGGGTCTTGAGCAAAATCGCGAGTCACAAAGACGTATTCACCCTTATCCTGTCCTCTCAGTTCGCAGTACCCTGGGGTTTGTTTGGTGGTTATCTTTCCTAATTCACATTCTATATATACATAAAGTTCGTGAGCTGTTATGATACCATCTTTAGTCAAATCTGCTTCTCCGTTTAACCCCGCTAGTAGAAGCTTGGCAAAGGGAGAGTGTTCCTCTCCCTCATCCTCCCCCCTGCGATATCCAAAACCGTAAGGGGAATCTAAGGCTTTCTCATCATCAGCAGCAGAGGTGATCACTTGCTGAGCACAACCGGACATCAACCGCTCATAGCGTTCTTTATACATTTTCTGCGATCGCACTGGATCTCTGTGGGATTGCGCCCAACGGAAGCTACCCGCAAAGCAGCAGTCAAGGATAATCAACAGATGACGAGATGGTAGTTTAAGTAGGGCGTCATGCAGTTGCTGCATAGGCAGCCAGGTACTTTTATCATCTCGCGCATCTTGGGGTATAAGGTAGCCAACTGGACCATCTGCATTCTCAAGTCCATCCACAGCTATGCCGTGTCCCCCAAAGTAGAACAAAACTCGGTCTTCCGGTTCAATTTGAACTTTATCGCCATTAGGTAAAGTTAGTCGTTGTTGTTTAAAATCTTCCAACAAACCACTGATTTGAGACTGAGTTGCATCTGTATCCAATAGCGACAAAACTTCGTATTGGTATTTTTTCGCCAGGACGTTGGCAACTTCTTTAGCGTCATTCACCGCTGTTTCCAGCACCGGAAGTGGATTAATGTATTTGTTAATTCCAATTGTTATTGCAAAACTACGTGCAATCTTAGTCATAGATTGAACTCTCCTAAGTCAATATAATTTGTAATTAATTTGTAATTACCCCACGCACCGCCTGCGAGGGCTTGCAATAATGTTGCAATTTTTTTATTTGTCGCAGAATTAATCTGGATGCTTATAGCATTAATTACAAGTTACAAATTACAAATTACGAATTATTTGACCTGGATTTTTCCAAAAAAAGGGTCAAAAATGCTATAATTAACACCAGCCCTTTCAAGGTGCAAGTCGAAAGACAAGGATTTCCTTCGTGTTCTTCGCGTCTTCGCGGTTCAAAAAGATTTTTAAACCACGAAGGCACGAAGAACACGAAGAAAACTTCACTGTAAATCAGTTGGATAAAATCATTGGTGGGGACTGACGCCGATTTTGTTAGAAAGTGCTGCTGAGAGTGCATCTAACCCAGCTTGATGAGTGAAGTAGGTAAGGTGGTCGCAGGCTGCATTTGGTAGTAAGATGACAGGCTGAGGCGATCGCTCAGCGCTGACACTTTCAATGCTAGCGAGAGTAACCGCAATATCGTTAGGTTGCTGAAAAAAGGCTAAATCTACAACCTCGTCCACAGCCGTACCAAACAGCTTTTGTAGCAGTCGCTGTAGTGGACTGGATTGCTTATTTGGCTCAATTTCAACAGATGCTGGCACCAGTGACCTGTCACCTGCAATAATTGTATAGGGAACATGAGGATCTGGATTTTTCGCGATCGCACTCAAAAAAGGAGAATCTGGCTGCATTTCCTTGAGAGAGTATTCGTTGATTTGCAAAACCTTCAGTAAATCAGCCACGACTTTCGTAGGCCAAACAATAGCTGAAAGTTGATTCAACCCAATACCAAGAGCCATCAATACCCACTGTTGTAAACTGGACCAAGGAGAACCAGCATTTGGTGTGCCTAACATCACCAAGTGTTGCACAACTTGATTTCCACCTTCTCGTTCAATAAACCAGCGAGAAATCAAACCACCCATAGAGTGAGCGACAATATGTAACTCTTTACCGTGGTTTGGACCTAAACCTACCTGTTGTAATCTTTGCCCTAAAAGTCGTGCATTCTCCTCAATGGTAGTCTGAATATTCTCGTAGTCAAATGCCAGAACTACATCATATAATTCTTGAATTGGACGCTGTTGCCCATCCACCTCTACTTTAGCTTTTCTGACACTTGGAACCATACTTTTCGTATCGCCAATTATCCCATGAATGTAGAGGACAATTCGTTGAGCTTGTGCAACCTGCGCTTTAACTTTCTCCTGATTTTCTTCGTAGATGACTTGATCGTTTTCACCAACATTTGCTACAGCTAAAATCGGGTAATCGTATGAACTTCCAAGCTTTTTGCTGACAACTTTTTCAAAGAAAATTCGGATTGACCCCTGCAAACTGCGACTACTAACTGTTGGTCTAGGTAACCGTTCTAAGGTAATCTCAGTCTTACCATTCTCAGTCTTCACCCCTCGTCCTAAGGGTAAGAAAAACTCACCATCATAGGCTAACGGTAAAATATACTCATTGTCTGCTAATGCCGTATCTACGAACAACTTTAAAGGTGCTGCTGGTGTGACAACAGTGTAATCTTCTACGTCACTTAACTCTAAAGCACTCAAACCCGGATCGTTACCTCGGCTGGTGGTAAATTGAAAGGACTCTGTGAGACGCGGTTGTTGCCGTAGAATCGGAGGCACAATCAGATTTCCTAAATCTCGACTTGCTTGCGGTACAGTGGTAAGATTAAGTTTTGCTTGCAAACTTTCATGGGGTTGCACTTCAACAAGACCATTTTGTAACGAAGTACTGCCATGAGGCTGAATCAGTTTAGCATCCTGTGGTCGTACAATGGTAATCTTGACTTCCTTTGTCATCCAATCATCGTAATTGCCTTTAGCTCTCACCGCTTCACGACTCTTAACTCCCGCCAATAAACTATTAAAAGTACCTTGGTATTCTCCTACCGAACGAGTTGGTGCAGGAGGTTTTAATCCATCTTGTTCTAGCACACTTGCATCAAAATCTGTAGTGCTGACAATCAGCTTGAATATTTCTTGATACTCAGTAATACCCTGTGCCAAAAACTCGTCTGGAATGATGAAGGTAAGATCCTCAAAACTCTCCACCGTTACACTTGCTTCTGCGCCTTTAGGCGAAAGCCGGATGCTACTTTGCTGCGCAAAAAAGGGTACAGATACAGCGTAGCTTTCTGAGAGGTCTAATACATTATAATAGAGGGTTTTATCACTGTGATTAGTGACTTTAACTTGGATAGTTGGCGGTTTCCACTCACCATTTTCATCGATATACTCTATCCGCATCTCGGATGATGATGTTGTGGCTTTATCCCCAGTTGGCGATGACTCTTGCCGTCCAGAAAGGAGGGTAATCTCCATTTGCACATCATCTGGTTTAATGCGACTTGTCGCAGGGCTGGTAAGACGCAAAATGTTCTGCCAACGGGCAATATGTTCTAACCGGATCATCACTAACTCGGCGCTTTGGGATGTGAAACCAGCCTGTGGTGAGTTTTCCGGAATTGGGGCAACTAAAGGACGGTTATCTTCTGGCTGTGTAATCCAATACTGACCGTTACTGACTCTCAGGTAGTAATCTGCGTCCTTTGCTTGGTCTACTTGACGCACATACAAGGAGGGTTTGTTACCCGGTGCAGCTGTTTGTAAAGCTTGCTGTGCCAGTTCTACTCCTTTCGTTTCAGCAGCATCACCAGAAATGTAAATTTTCAAAGTCGGCAATGGTAGGCTGGTGATGACTGCCCAGTAGCTTTCATTTTCTTTTAAGCGATCGCCACCACTGATAATTTCCACCTTGCTACGTTGTGGTAGCACTTGAGTCACTCGTGCTTCGCCAACAGCAGCGTCCAATTGGCGTAACTGTTGTGGAGAACTACCCTGTGGAAACAACGCTAATAAAGTATCTCCAGATTGAGGAATACCATAGAGAGATCCCCCATCAATAACCCAACTCTTATCTTGTTGGTTGGTCAACGTGAAGTACAAAGCACGTTCACCAATTGCACCACCCAAGAAAGGTTTGTCTAACTCCTGTGGATCAATAGCTTCAACTTGCGGCGACTGTTCCTTGACTTTACCACTTACCAGAGCATTCAGGTTTCTTGCCAAATCTCGATAACTTAAGTTGCCACTTGTGCGTTGTAGAGTTTGCAGCAAAAAGTAGGAAAAAGCGCCTCTTGATTGATCATCTTCCCCCTTGTACTCCTTCGCCAACTCGTAGTCTCTACAAGCAGAGAGCAAAACATGCTTACCCTTGGGTAATACAACACCAGTGGTCTTCCTTTCCAGACTTCGAGAAGAATTCAACAGTTCATCTAATGCTGTTTTATCATTAGCAAAAATAAAGCTACTCAAAGGTCGTTCCCGAGAGTCTACAGATGCGCGACGCACCAGAATTTCTGGAGATAAATCTCTTGTTCCCGAACCAGAGTGACAGCAGTCGAGAATGAGCACAACATGAGGGTTGTTTTGTGCCACCTTCTCAAGCAGATGGGCTAATTCCTTATCAGCTAAGTCGTGGCTACCTACTGTACGACTGTCGTAGCAAACCAAAGTTTCATCCAAGCGATCTGCTTCTAAACGCCAAAATTCTTGTGGTGCTTTCTCTTGAGCGCCATGACCTGAATAGTAGAACAATACCACATCTTCACTGTTAGCATTGCACAAATGCTGCTCAAAGCCGTTGATGATTGCCTGACGAGTGGCTTCTTCATTTGTAAGTATCCACTTTTGGTTGGTGGGTTCAATGAGATTCCATTCACTGTCTTTAGCAATCCGCTCTCGTAGATATGCTTCTACTGCCTTAATATCGTTAACACAACCTTTTAATGAAGAGATTCTGGGTGTTGATGCAGGATCATAGTCGTCAATCCCAACTAGTAGTGCGTAGATGTTCTTGGTCATAGTTATCCTGTGAGTTTTTTTGGACTAAAGGAACCGCAGATGTAGACGCCCCAAGGGCTGCTTCCCGGAGGGTACGCAGATGAACGCAGATGAATCTGTACTTTATGTTTAAGTAGATGTAAGTGAAATCAACTTATGCACTTACTCCCGAACCGCACCGAAAATTAGGCGTTGCTGAATTTAGTAATGAATTACGTTTAGTTACAGATTTGTACTTTTCCCAAACCCTTGTCTCTACAAGGGTTAATCGCGTCTCTACGATCGGCGTGATTTTCACAATTCATATCTTGATTCAGCAACGCCGAAGATTAACTATCTTCTTCTCTTGTTCTTGGCTTCCAAGGCATTTGCAGTTCTGATCGCCGGAAGTCGGCTTAATGATCGCTCCTTAAAAAAATCGTCAATTTATTATTTCGCACTTTTACATTCTCCTAGAGTCGTGTCTAGGAATCTGAAAATACCGTTACTCGACCTGCCAACCTGCGGAATGTAGGTTATGGAGACTCGCCTCTACGAAAGTGTGACCAATATTTGGGAGACGTGCGTGCGATCGCTCCCTTGGGTCATGCTAATTTCTTCGTGACATTGCCAAGTGGTATCGTGTGTTCGTGATTTTGGTGGATGAAAATGTCCAGGGTGGGGGAAGTAGCTGTATAGATATATCTATGCATGTCTATGCAATTCTTTGAAAATACCCAGATAATGTGCGTTCCACACAGCACCTTACCGCTTGAATAAAGCTAATTGTTCCGTGAAGCATGACAAGATTGAGGGTTCAACCTAGGACTTTGAGGTGTGACATTGGACGCATCTGCTGTCAAGACTACCTCACCCAACGCGTTTCTCGTCCATCCAGTAGCTTGTACGATGGGTGTTCTTATAGGAGTGGGTTTTTTGCGAAGAGTTGCACTTTTGTGGTTGTCTCTACTGGGTTTAAGCGACACCCAATCTACTTGCACAGCGTCACTGATGAGAGGTTCAGTCCTGGGGTTGGGGGGTAAGCCGCCACGTCCGGTGATGGTAAATGAACTAGCTCTTTGCTTGCTGCCTGGGTTGCAGGAGGTGTCAATTTGACTTGAAGCATCAACCAGATTTGTGGGGAGTTGTGTTAATCCTCGGCTGGGGTCATAGTCGGGTGGGGTAAGATTTACCTGACCGTTTAAAGTGGGAGTTGGCTGGGAAATTGCAGTGAGGCTACTTGGACGCGTTGGAAAGTCCATCTCCTGAGTTAAGTCGCTTGTTCCCAATAGTCTCACCAAGTCTTCTCGGCTAAGTACTGTCAACCCATAAATACCAGTAGCGTTGATTTGGACTTTGCCACCTGAGCCTTTAAATGCATTGGCGGTGATGTTG